>CAYODQ010000008.1:0-53699 GCA_964402785.1 uncultured Planctomycetia bacterium | reverse complement strand
TTTTGGGAAGCTCTACCTATGCTTTCACGGTCATGTTAGCCACCTTTCTTCTGGGGATCGCAGCAGGGTCGGCATTTTATAAAAAATGGATGAACCCACGCTCTCCCGGGATCTTGGGCTGGTGTTATCTTCAGATCGCCATATCGGTTTCAGCGCTTTTGGTGTTGCCGCTTTATCCTTGGATCAGCCTGGTGGTGGTGCGTTTGTATGGACTTACCGTCGGATCACCCAATGGGATGCTTTTTTTGATGAGCCTGGTTTGTTTGGTGCTTATGTTCGTGCCGGCATTTTCGTTCGGTGCTTTGTTTCCCATGAGCGTGTCACTGTATGTGAAAGGCACCGCGGATATTTCAAGAAAAATTGGGTTTTTGTATTTGTGGAATACAGCAGGCAATATCATCGGCTCATTGTCGGCCGGATTTTTGCTGATCCCACTGATCGGTATCCAAAGAACGATCTTGGTGGCGATCGTGATGGGGTCATTCTTGGCGGCAGTGGCTGCGGGAGCGGGACTGAGAAAGATCATCCCGAGTATTTTGGCGATCTTGGCAGTTCTTTTGGTCGTGATAGGATCCGTGTGGCAGGGGGTTGAGGGATGGGATGCTCGGCTTTTAACAAGCGGCCTTAATATTTACGCTCCTTCTTTTGCGGATAAAAAAACCAATCAGATCCTAGCCAGCGTTTTTAAGCAGCAAATGCTTTTTTATCGCGAGGGGTTAAGTAGTATTGTAAGCGTGGGTCAGGACGGGGACACACGTTTTCTTAAGGTAAATGGCAAAACCGATGCATCCACGCAGGCGGATATGTCGACTCAGCTTTTGCTCGGGCATTTGCCGCATCTGCTGCATCCAGACCCTAAACGCAGTTTAGTGATTGGTTTTGGAAGCGGCTCCACTTTGGCCGCTGCTT
The DNA here is from genome assembly GCA_964402785.1 of uncultured Planctomycetia bacterium. Lineage (GTDB taxonomy): Bacteria > Omnitrophota > Gorgyraeia > 2-02-FULL-51-18 > 2-02-FULL-51-18 > CAYODQ01. The sequence goes on along the minus strand of CAYODQ010000008.1, from coordinate 52,790 downwards.
TGGTGCACCCGGTTGAAAAGGTCGACTGTGTGGAGATCGAGCCGGCGGTGATAGAAGCAGCACCGCTTTTTGACGAGATCAATTTCCAAGCTTACAAAGATCCGAGAGCTCAGATCTTCATCAATGATGGCCGAAATCATCTTTTGATGGAAAAAGGAAAGTACGACGTGATCATCAGCGAGCCCTCCAATCCTTGGATGGCCGGAGTATCCTATTTATTCACCCGCGAATTTTATCAACTGGCAGATCGGAAAATGGAAAAGGGCGGCGTTTTTTGCCAGTGGATACACGCCTATTCCATTACGCCGGAAGATTTTTGGATGGTAGTGGCTACAGTGCGTTCGGTGTTCGGGCACGCGACACTTTGGCGGACGACCGCGGATGATTATTTGATCATCGCATCCAGAGAGCCGTTTCAATATCCCGTCGGACAGATTGATGCGCGATTTGGCTCTTTTCCGAAGCTCAGAAAAGCGCTTGAGCCGTTTGGTATCCGCGGAGCCGCCAGTTTGCTGGCGCGTTATCAATTAGGAGAAGAGGTGATCACGCGCACGATCCAAGGCCGAAGGCTCAACACCGATGACCGTCTGCCGCTTGAATTTAGCGCGCCAAAGGCACTCTATAATACGAATATGGATCTGATCACTGACATCGCAAAGTCCGCCCAGCTTGAGCCCATGGCTCCGATGCGGGTAAGTGATGCGCCGCCTTCCCAAAGGCCTGAGTTTTTGACGGAGCTTGCGGACGCGTATATGGAGATCTTTAATTACAAATTAGCTCTGCGGTACTATCAGGCGGCCACTCAACTGGCACCCGAAGATCCCCATGCATTGGCGGGAATAGGGCGTGTTTTGATCGAAGAGGGGAAGACGCTGCAAGCGATCCCGCTTCTGGAGAGATCCAAAACGGCTGCCGCTTCGGAAGCTTTGGGCTGGCTTTATTTGAAACAAGGCCTGGGGGACAAAGCTGTAGCCGCATTTGACGATGCGATCTCTAAAAATTCGGCTCGGTGGCAAAATTTTATGGGCCGGGCGCAGGCGGCGGAAAGTGTTTCGGATTGGCAGGGCGCTTTGATGGCTTATCAAAATGCGCGTCAACTCATAGGCCCCAAATTGTCTCTGGATCTATCGATCGCCCGAATTGAGCGTTTGTCCGGAAACACCGAGCGTGCTTTAGCGATCTTAGCGCAACTGCAGCAGGCTTACCCTGTGTATTATCCCATTTATCAAGAACTTAAAGCCGCTTTGCTGGATCTCAACCGGCCGCAGGACGCAGTGCCTTATTTTCAATATCTGGTGAAACAAAATCCCTATGTCGCAGCTCACTGGGTGGATCTGCTCAGTTTATACATGCATTTAGGGGATGAGAAGAATGTTCAAAACGCCTCTTTGCAGGCGCAAAAGGCGCAGTTTTAAGAAGATTTCGATCAGACGCCGCCAGTATGGCAATCGACACAGTCCGCATCTTTCCAATCTTCGCTGCCGTCGGGATGCTTGAACTCTAGGCCGGCAAGATCTTTTTCCATTTCGCCCGGTTTACCCTGCTCGACGATCGTGTGGCAAGCATTGCAATCGCGCGTGATCGATCTGCCGTCAATGGACTTGTGTTGATCATCGTGGCATCGGAAGCAACCAGATGAATTTAAATGGCCGATATGATCCGGGTGTGTGTCCCAGCGTGTTTTCATGTCCGGGAACATGTTCTGTGAGAACATGAATCGTAGCGTCTGGCCCGTTTGAGCGATCTTAGCCTCATTGGCAGTATAATAATCGGGAAAATTCTTGCGGTAATATTCCTTTAGGTCATTCTCAATGGCCTCTGCCGCTTCTTTGTTAGAAGTGTATTCTTTGGACAAGATCTCCATGGCCTTTTCCTTGATCTTAGGGATGGAGCTATCCATTTTTCCAGCGGATAACGCATCATTGATCAAGTGATAAGGCGCGTTATACTGATGGGTGGGCCGATTGTGGCAGTCGATACAGTCCATATGGCGTATAGCCTCTGCCGGAGGCTGTGTATCTTTCCATTTAGACTGAGGCGACACATAAAATGTCTCTTTGCCTGATTTGTCGACGGCTTTGACCCAGCTGATCTTTTCTCTTTTCTCATCTTCGGCCGCGTAATAGATGTCGTGGTCGATATTCATGTGAGAATGGATGCCCTCGGATGCGCCGTGGCCGCCGCCAATCTTCATCAACATACGGATATCCCACCGCGTATTCGCTTCGTCGTTCAGATAGTAACTGCGCGTGTTGTCCACTGAGCTGAAGTAGCGGCCCGGCCAATGGCATTTGAGACAAGTATCTTCAGCAGGTCTCAGTGTATGCACCGGTGTTTTTACGGGTTTTTCGTAGGTGTTGGTCAGCGTCTTCAGGACCTGCCGTGCTCCCGATATTTTGGAGCGCATGTACCAGTCGGCACCTTCTCCGATATGACAACTGACGCATTTGACCTGTGCGTGAGGGCTATGCTGGTAGGTCGTGTGCTCTGGAGCCATCACCTGATGACACATCGTGCCGCAGAACTCCACTGATTCTGTGTACACGAACGCTTTGTATGCTCCGATGGCGGACATAAGAATAAGGATGAAAGTGCCTATCAAGAAAACCATCACCGCGTTGCGGTGGCTGGGGATGGAGGGATCTATCTTGAGTATCTTTGGGGTTAGCACAGAGAGGCCTTTTTCGACGCGTCTGCGCTTGCGCAGTGCACCTAGGGGGATGAGCAAAAGCCCCAGGATCAGGAATGGGGGCAGTAAACAATACGTGAATATCCCCAGATACAGGTCGCCCTGATGCGAGAAGAAATCAAGTGCAAATAAAAAGCACTCCGCGAAGAATACGCACAGTGCCATGAAGACACCGAGGTACGTGACCCAATTGTAAAAATACCTAGAGAAGGGAAGTTTCTCTTGCGGCGGCTCGGGTTTGTTCACGCCCATTCGATAGCGACACCCAACCAGACGATGTGAGCATTGTACTTACCGACCTCTATTTTTTCATTGGGGTCGTAATGATAGAAGTCGTATTCCGGCTCAAGGGTCATAGTCTTGGATAGCTTCCATTTCAGGCCAAGTGTGAGGTCTACCTTATTATAATCCGAGCCAAATGGCACGCCTGAATAGTTGATATCCATCACATTATCAGCTAACTGGAACTGGAGCGTGCTGTGCAATGTGATATCGTTGGATATCAGATAATTCGCACTGAGCATCCAAGCGTTTATATCGCCATGGAAGGGTGCAAGATTCTGAGGGGTTTGCTCATTCGCCGGGGACACCGTCACCATATCGCGGTATTGCCAGGAGGCTGTCATCATAAGCTCGGCGACTGTCTTGATAGGAAGATCGAAGGTGTAAACGTGCTCCAATGTATCCGCACGCACATCCAGCGGGTTGGCCTCATACCGCATGGTGTAGCCATGATCCCGGTATTGATAGCGTATGGTCGGTGAGAACCAATCGCAGTAATTCAGGTTGGCCCGCGTCGAGATTTCATGGGTTTCCTTGGACTGTCCGTCCACAAAGGCCGACTTCGAGCCGGTGGCGGTGGAGACGGTCTCGAACTGGTCATCAAAATCGATATTGTCCTTGAGAAAGCGATACTGGCTAGCCCACGTCAAAAAGGAATTAGGATGATAATTGAATCCTATCTCCTCAGTGCCTCGTGCGGCATTGTTGAGGGTCTCGCGGTTAAAGAACTCTCCTGCAGAACTGCTGGTGCGACTCTCGAACAGATCGTTATCGGTTTGCTCGAATTCCACATCATTGTAAATGGACAAGTTTTTGATACCGGTGTAGCGCAATGTCACGCCCTCACCAAATCGCAGGATGCGACTGTCGGTGTTGCTCACATCGTAGCGGTCGATACGTCCATCAGGAGCGGCACCCGCATTGTCATTTTCTAGGGTCGACTGACCGTTCTTTTTGATCTCCTCGGCCTTACCCTTGAGTCCTACGGTCCAATCCTTATGCGGAGCCGCGTAGAAGCTGAGCACTCCGGTGTGACTATTGAATTGGTTCGTACTATATGACGGAGCTATTTGATGCGCATTTGCGAAGGTTGTCGGCACTAGATTCTCATCCATTTCAATGATAGTCTCAACCTCGCTATTCTCGACCTGGGAGTAGCGGTAGCCCGCGCTGGCAAGTGCTTTGTCCTTCCATAGCCAACGCTTAAGCTCGAATACGGAGCTAAATATATCTGATGCGGGCTCTAGGATGTGGTCACGTACCTTCCGCTGTGATGCGGTCGTGTTAACAGATAGATCCCGCTCTTCACGTTTAGAGTAGTTTGTGAAATGCTCCCATTTCTGCTCAGCGTTCCAGGCAAAACCCTTCCAGTCGTCCTTGATCTTGATATCAAAGGCATGTACTTTTTCATCTATCTCTTGCCATACCGGCCCGGTCTTAAGGGTGCTTCCGCCTTGCGTGATGCCGGACCATGTGAGGCGGGATTTAGTGCCGACTTTGTACTCATACTCATAGCCAAGTTCGATATCAGGGAAATTGGGAGGTGTGATGCCCCATGTCAGTTCTAGCTTACCGATATCCACATAAAGATCACGACCACTGCTCACTACGCTGAGGGAACCGGCTCCTCCTTCAAAGGGATGTACGCCGCCCAGCGAGCTGTAATATTTTCTGAACTGATCGAATTCGATATCCCATGTCATCAACTCTTCTTTCTTGATCTCTAGTTCATATCGATAATCCGCATTGCCGGGAAGCGCGTGACCCTCACTGGTAAAGGAAAGTCCGTCACCGAGATCGCTTCCGCTCATATTGAATTGGGATAAACCCCCGTCAAGACCGGCGCTCATCCAGTGATGAGATTCGAATTTATCGGCGATGCCATCGACGAAGGCGTAACGCAGCTCAGGTGTGGCGGAGGATGTGATCTCGGCTGCAAGTGCGGGTGCAATAACGAAACCAAAAGCGGTCGATAAGGCCAATAAGAGTGAATAAACGAAGTTCATGCGAAGCTTCATACGTCTGTCTCCTTAGTACCTTAAGTGGTCGTCAAAATTCGAACCGTGGACGCCCGTGTGGCATCCCGCGCTGAAACATGTGCCCTGCAACATGCGGCTTCCGTGAGCTTGGCTGCCGATGGTCGGGAAGTTGGCCTGGGTATGGCAACGAAGACACAAGTTATTGTCCCGAGCCACGAGCATTTTTTCATTCATGGAGCCGTGCACGGCATGGCAAGTGACACAACCCTCGCGGGTGGCCTCATGCTCAAACACAAAAGGACCTTGTTGATCCTTATGGCATTTAAAGCAAGCATCGTTGACGTCCTTGAAAGAGGTGGCAGACCATGGACGAATCTCTTCGCCGTGGGCACTATGACAATCTGTGCAGGACATCTTGCCTTCGACCACTGGGTGATGGAAGGGAAGGTTGAATTCGAATTTTTTGTCTGTGTGGCACTTAAAACAAGCAGAAGGATCGTTCTTCGGGTTAATGATGTGAACGCCTTTGCCGCCGCCCGCATCGACATGTAGGCTACCAGGGCCATGGCACATCTCGCAGCTCTGTATCTTTTCATTGCCTTCGCCTTCGATGCTGACTCGTGCGTGAGGTGAGAAGCGAAATTCTTTTACCGCCTCTTCATGACAGTCGGCACAACTTTCCGCGCCTACATACTCCGCGACTGCTTCTATGGTGGTTGTCTTGGTCGGAGCGAGGGGAACCTCGTCTGCGATGGCCGGTGATACGGACAGGATGCACCCGCACCCGAAAAACAACCCCGCTACGATATTGGTGACTTTGGTTTTCATAGCTCTCCTGTTGCTAGGCTGGTATTTCGCCGGCTTTTTTATACTCTTCTGCTGATGGCGTCTCAGCTAGCTCTTTAACTTTCTTACCATAGTCGTTCAGTTCGTGATTGCCCTCCTTCTTAGGTTTCTCGACAGTATGGCATGCGATGCATTTAGGCTTTTCTGCGTTCGGATAAGCCTCTTGATAGAATTTAGCTTGTTTGGGTGTAGCGTAGGCGATTGATGATAGCGCTAGGAAGCCAATAATAACGACTGAACCAAATTTCAAAGTACGGTGAAGCATCGTTTAGATTTCCCTCCTTAATATATGGGTATCAACAACATAACACTGTTCTACCCATATTATGTGCGATTTTGATTGATAAGTGAATATGATTTTTATTATAGTATCCATAACAAAAACTTATACATGGTAAACCTACTTTTCATCAAAACGTTCATCGATGCCGCCAAGACGGGATCGGTGCGTCAATCAGCGGAAAATAACTTCGTGACCCAGCCGGCCGTGAGCCAACATATTCGGTTATTGGAGAACAAATTCGGTTGTCGTTTATTCGAAAGACGCCAGAGGAAATTGGCCCTGACGGAGGCCGGGAGGATATTCCTGCAGCATGCCGAAAGTTTGATGGCACTGTATACCCAGGCTAAATCTGAGATGATGCAATACAGTCAGCACCCGCGGTATGCGTTGCATCTGGGCACCATCTATAGTTTGGGGCTGTACGAATTGCAGCCGATCTTGAAGCGGTTCCTGAAATTCCATCCGACGACCGATGTGAGCCTCGAATACCATCCTTATGATAAAATCTATCGGCTGGTCGCAGATCAAGAGATCGACTTCGGTTTTGTGGCGCACCCCAAACCCTACCCAAACACTGTGTCTGAAGTTTTTTTGAGGGAGCGCATGCTGCTTGTGCAGTCAACTGCCAGGCCCAGCTTTCCATCCAAAAAGATCATTTCTCCCAAATTACTGGACGATGTGAAGCTCATCTCATTCAGGCTAGGCACGCCGACCCGTGAGGCGACCGATGCCTGCTGGAAAGCCTTGGGTTGCCGTCCTCAGGTGATCAACGAATACGACAATATCGAGACGCTCAAGAGTGTGTTGTGTTTAGGGCTGGGTTGCGCTTTGATCCCAGAGACGACCGTGAAGAGGGAGATAAGAGATGGTGTTTTGGAAGTGGTTCGGGTGCGTGGGCTGGATGTGACACGTCCTCTGGGAGTTGTATACGCGAAGAATAGGCCTTTTCATGTGATCGGGAAAAAATTCCTAGAATCACTTAAATCCGGCGTGAGGGCGCAGGCGGAGGAGATATCATGAATATTATGATGTATCTGTCTAAGGTCCTCGGTTCTCTCAAGTTCGCTATTTTTCTCATATTGGGTTTGGGGGCCGTTCTGATCGTGTCCACGTTTCTTGAGTCGGCTTACGGCACTGTTTTTGTGCAAAAATTCTTTTATCAGGCGGGCTGGTTTGATGTTTTTTTGGCTTTCTTTGCTGTCAATATATTCTGTTCCACCGCCAACCGCTGGCCCTTTAAAAAGGCCCACACGGGTTTTGTGGTCACCCACATCGGCATCCTTATATTATTGGTCGGTTGTTTATTGGGACGTCTGGGCACGGTCGAGGGGCAGATGTCCCTTTTTGAAACGGAAACAGGCGACCGCATCTTGATGCAAGGCTATGACCTGACCGTTCATAAACCCGACCATAAAACGCTGACATTTCCGGTCGCAAGCCGTCTGGGCGCCAGGTCAGAGCGTTATGCGATACCCGGCAGTGATTACCAATTGGTAATGAGCTCTATGAGCGATAAAGCCAGAGCGGTTACGGAGATTCGCGAGGGTAGCGCGTCCGATCCGGTGAACCGGGCGATCGTTTTTCGTCTGGAAAGCGGTGCCATGGGTGTCAAAAAAACATATCAATTAGTGGAGCATGATCCCTTCAACCGCGGCGCCAATAAGATCAGCGAGGGCCCGGCCCAGTTCGAGCTAAAGGAAAAAGAAGTCGAGGGGGTTAAAGACGCTGTTCAGGCGGCCAGCAAATCCTCATTGCTTTTCGCGGATAAAAAAAGCGGCAAGGTGCACACGCTGACGTTGGATGAGATCTTGAAAAAAGTGGTGAAGATCGGGAATACGGGCTACCAGATTGAGAACGCGAAATATTTTCCGGACGCGCGAGTTGGTGATAAGCGCGGTTTGATCTCGGTCTCGGATACACCCAATAACCCGGCCATTCAGTTCGATGTGGTGGACGCTTCCGAAGCGCGGGAGACTCTCACCCGCTTCGCCTTATTCCCCGATTTTGAATCCATGCACGAGTCTGAGTCGAAAAGGGACATGCCCTACGCCGTGCAATTTGTGGTACCCGATAAAATGCCGGAGGATGAGCCATCCGCGCCGGCATCACTGATCTTCCATCCCGGAGCGGAATGGAGCTACACGTCCCGCTCAAAAAAGGGCGAGGTTGCTGGCGCCGTTCGGCAGGGTGAAGAGTTCTTGGCGGGTTGGATGGATTTTAAGATCAGCGTGGACAAGATATATGAGCACGCGATCGTCGAGCGTAAGGTGACATTCTCTTTATCGGGCACGCCGGCCGTCAAGGCGCGATTCGAAAAATCAGGAAAAACGATCGTCGAAAAATGGGTGATGGCAGATGAGCCAGTTACTTTCGAGACGCCCGGAGGATCCTATCTTTTGGGGATGACACGGCGCACGGCGAGCGTGCCGTTCAAGCTCACGCTTAAAGATTTTAGAAAAGTGGATTATCCAGGGACAAGGAATGCCGCATCATACGAGAGCGATGTGCTTTTGGAGGATCCTGTTGAACGCATCAAGATCGAAAAGACGATCAAGATGAATGAGCCTTTGGACTATGCCGGCTTTCGCATCTTCCAATCCTCATTTTTGCAATCCGATTCGCAGGGAGAGGCATCCGTTTTTACGGTGGCCAAAAATCCGGGCATTTTTCTTATCTATCTCGGCACGATCGTGATCTTTGCCGGAGCCGCTTTGGTTTTTTATGTCAAACCCCTTTCATCGTTGGCTATAAGGAGGCCTTTTCGTGAAAAAAAATAACGCGATCCTGGTTTTGATCCTGGCGGCACTTTGCTTGCCTTCGTTGGTGCGCGCAGAGGACAGCGCGGCACTGTCGACGCCTATCCAACACAATGGACGCGTGAAAGCGCTGTCCACTTTTGCATCTCAGCAAGTACGGCTCATCACCGGAAAAGGCCAATGGGAAAAAAGGGACAACGTTGATTTATTAAGAGAGATCATTCAAGCCAAGACAGAATTAGCATCAAAAAAATGGGTGCGTCTCGATTATTTACCGCTCATAGACAGGCTGCATTTGGAGAAAGGACGCCATTTTTATTCTTACAATGAATTGGTCGAGCGTGCGGACACGATCGAGATGATGGTCAGCCAGTCTCAGGCCAAGCGGGATAAGGATGAGCGCCCGTCCAAGATGGAGCAAGAGGCGGAGATGCTTTTTACCCGCGTCATGACCGTGAAACAGCTTATGTCCGGGGAATCACTGAAGATGATCCCGCCCGCCAAAGGAGGGGAGAGTTGGGAGTCGGTGGTGGGGCCTCATGGTGAAGCTATCCCTGAATTTCAGCAATTTTATAGTGATCCCGCCGGATGGAACGCGTCCGTTCATGAGCGTACGTCGCAGCAATTTAAGAATAAACTGCGCTGGGAAGTGTTTTATTTCAAGCTCGATCCTTTTAATGGCGCTTGGATGGCTTATTTGGCATCTTTTATCCTGATGACACTTTTTAAAAAGCGAAGATCGATCCGCTCGTTTTATGGTTTATTTCTTGCCATCGCCTTCGGGTTGCATACGTTGGGATTGGCTTTGAGGGTTTATATTTTAGGCCGCCCTCCGGTCTCCAATATGTTCGAGTCGATGGTGTATATGAGCTGGATCCTCATGGTGTTCGCTTTTGTCTTTTTTTTCTTTTGGAGGAAGAGTGTGGTTTTAAGCGCAGGTGCATTGATCAGTGCGCTGGTGACCCTTTACGGGCATCTTTTGCCCATCGATTCGAATCTGGAGGTTTTGGTACCGGTGCTGAGGAGTAATTATTGGCTCACGATCCACGTCATGACCATCGTGTCCAGCTACGGCGCCTTTGGTTTGGCGACCGCGTTGGGGCATAGGCATCTTTATTTTGCGATGCGGAATAAATTACTTATGCACGAGGCGCAAGAGTCTGCCCATTTTATGGATCGTGTGATTCAGCTTGGGGTGATGTTGTTGGGGATCGGGACCGTTCTGGGTGGCGTGTGGGCCAATGAGTCCTGGGGCCGCTTTTGGGGCTGGGATCCCAAAGAGACTTGGGCACTGATCACCTTTTTAGCGTATCTTGCTCTGATCCATCTACGGTATACCAATAAGATCAACGATTATTGGACGGCGTTCTGCGCGGTGCTGGGTTTTTATTTTGTTCTCATGACCTGGTATGGGGTCAATTTTGTACTGGGCCGCGGGTTGCACAGCTATGGATTCGGATCCGGCGGCATCACATGGATCATCGGGTATCTGGTGGTAGAGAGTTTATTTTTGCTGGCTGCGGTAGGCTACGCTGCCAATAAAAAAAGGGCCTAAGGATTGAATGTATTTCGAGGTTTGCTGCGTCTTTCTCATGTCTTGAACGAGCTGCGAGACCGGGTGGAGTTCCTTGGCGACGATACCCAGCACAAATTCGTTGTCATGTGAGTCAATTCCATAGCAAGCCAAGCGCACATCCAGTGCCAGATCGGCTTGGCCATAAGCCATGCCGAGTTTGGCGTGTTCCATTAAGATCGGAAGCTGCTCTTCTTTGCTGAGTAGTTCGAATTCCGGCTTGCGCCTGAGCGGGTACCATACGGCCCACGTGTGTTTGGGGTCAAAAACATTGCGGCGCGGTTTTTTGAGAAGCCAATCGTCCATATCTTTTTCATGGCCCAAAGCGTAAGTGCGGCCAAACATCGTCATGTCCGGTACCAGCGTCAGATCGGCAAAAGGCCTATGATTCAGGAACACGCGGGCTTGGGAGGTAAAAAAAAGCGGGTCTTCATGCATGAGAAGGAGGCCAACGCTTCTGGGATTGAGCGCATTGTGGTACAGGACGCACTCAAGGCCTGATTTCTCAAGGGCCGCCGCCAGCGCTTCGGAGTCGGTGCAGCCGTCAAAAACCAACAGCTGCATATAAAGCCGCTTGTCAGGGATAGGTGTTTGCATGAGGGGTATTCTACCTTAAACAGAGGATATGTGGTAAACTAACAACACTCGGCTATAGTAGTAGGGTCGGATAGGAGATTTCATGAGCACAAAGATGGTTCAAAAGGTCAATTGGGTAACGCTGATATTTTTTGTTGTCACCACCGGTGTGGCTTTGATCGGCGGGCCTTGGTATATCTCCAAGCACGGAGTGTCCCTTTTTGAGATCCTTTTAACCGTTTTTTTTATTGCAGCGACAGGGTTGGCTATCACGGTCGGCTATCATCGTCTTTATGCCCACGCCACCTATAAGACCAATCGTTTTATTGAATTCCTGATCTTGTTTTTTGGTGCCGCCGCGTTTGAGCAGTCGGCGCTTATCTGGTCCTCGGGACATCGTGATCACCACCGCTATGTGGACACCGAGAAAGATCCTTACAGCATCAAGAAAGGGTTTTGGTACGCACATATCGGGTGGATGACGATGTGGCAGCAAATACCTGATTTTGACAATGCCAAGGATCTTTTGAAGAATAAAATGTTGATGTTCCAACACAATTACTATGCGGCTGTCGCATCATTTACCGGTATTTTATTTCCTGTTCTGATCGGAGCGATGTTTGGCCATGCGTTGGGAGCTTTTATCCTGGCCGTATGCGTGCGCCTGACATTCGTCTATCATGCGACTTTTTGTATCAATTCTATCTGCCATACGATCGGCAAGGCGACTTATGATATCCATGCCACTGCCAAAGACCATTGGTTCGTGGCGCTTTTGACCAACGGTGAGGGATATCATAATTTTCATCATCGTTTTCCGACCGATTTTCGCAATGGCATCCGCTGGTATGATTGGGATCCCAGCAAATGGCTGATCGCCCTGATGGGCCGCCTTGGCCTGTGCTGGGATCTGCAAACCGTTTCGCAATTCAGCATTTTACAAGCGAGAATCTCTGCCGAGAATCAAGCATTCGTCGAGCAATTGGCCCAGATGAACGACCACACGCGTGTCGCACATCTCAAAGAAAAGCTGCAAGCACAATACGCAATGCTGACGCACAAATTATCTGAATGGGAAGCCAGTGTCAAAACTCAAAGAGCAGCGCTGTCTGCCAGCATGGCGCACCGTTCAGATGAGTGGAAAAGTTCAACGCGCGCTCGCATCGAGCACGCCAAGGCTGACTTTTTCAAAGCACGCCAACAATGGAAGGTTCTTACTTTGCCCCGAAAGCTAGCTCTGCAGACTCGGTAGATTAAGTTCCAAAAAGGAGTAACATGGAAGATCAAGGAAAAGACGTCGTTGCATTGCTTGAAAAAATGCAACAGCAGTTGGTGTATTTAGAGAAGAAGATCGATACGTTGATCCAGAGCTCACAGCAGAAACCTGCTTTTGAAAGAGAGAGAAGCTTTTCAAAGCCTCCCTTTCGTTCATTCGGCAGGCCTCACCGCCCGGAAGGCGGCCAAGGATGGGGCGGCGGTCCAGGACGCAGTCAGAATTCATACGGCCCCCCAAGGCATGAGGGTGGCAACCGAGAGGGTAATTTCCGTCCCAAGAAGAAGCCCTTCTTTGGCCGCGGAAGAGAACGTAATTAAGGTTTAGGTCTATTCAAGCCAAACAGCTTCTTAAATCTCGATTTGGGTACGAGGATTTCCGTTTAGACCAAGAGCAGGCTATCGAAGCGGTTCTTCAAAAGAAGGACGCTTTGGTGTTGATGCCCACGGGTGGCGGCAAATCCTTGTGCTACCAGATCCCGGCGCTTTTATTTCCGGGGTTGACGGTCGTGATATCGCCCCTGATCTCGCTGATGCGGGATCAGGTGAGCGCTCTCAAGTTGAATGATATCCCGTCTGCATTCCTGAATTCTTCTCTCACCGATCGTGAGCAGTCCGATATCATCGAGGCGGTTCGCAATAAACAGATTAAACTGTTGTATCTGGCGCCGGAGCGATTCTTTTCGCAAGATGCGCAGTTCATGGATTTTCTGCAAACTCTCGAGGTTTCTTTGTTTGCCATCGACGAGGCTCATTGTATCTCACAATGGGGGCATGATTTTAGGCCGGAGTATTTGCGACTTTCGGCTTTTAAGCAGTTTTTCCCATCCGTGCCGGTGGTGGCGCTTACGGCCACCGCGGATCCTTTGACCCAAAAAGATATACTCGACAAGCTTCAGCTTCATAAACCACAAGTTTTTGTATCCAGTTTTGACCGCAAAAACATTCATTATTACGTAAAACCCAAAGACAGTGTTCGCGGCAGCCGGCAGCAGTTGATCGAATATCTCAAAGAGCATCGCGACGACTCCGGTATTATTTACACACTTTCCCGGCAATCCGTCGAGGATCTGGCAAGCGAGCTGGAAGATCAGGGATTTTCAGTCAAGCCTTATCACGCAGGGCTCAATAAAGAAGACCGGGACTATCATCAAGATCTATTCATACAGGATAAGATCAAAATAATTGTGGCGACCATCGCGTTTGGTATGGGGATCGATAAATCCAACGTGCGCTATGTGATCCACATGGATATGCCCAAAAACATCGAAAGTTATTATCAAGAAACAGGCCGTGCGGGACGTGATGGGCTTAAGAGCGAAGCGATCCTTTATTATGGCGCAGGTGACGTGATGAAGCTCAGAAAATTCGCCCAGATCGAAGGCAACGAACGGCAAACGGAGATCCTTACGAACAAGCTCAATCAGATGGTGCGTTTTTGCGAATCTAAGTCCTTGTGCCGGAGACAATATATCCTCAATTATTTTGGGGAGTCGCATCCGGGCCGCTGCGGTTCATGTGATGCCTGCCTCACAGAATACCAAAAGGTGGATGGGACCGGCGAAGCTCAGCTGGCCATTAAGGCCGTGTCTATTTTGAGAGGACGATACGGCGTGAACTATGTCATCGATTTCTTGAGGGGCTCCAAGTCTGTGAAGATGCGTGAATGGGATACTAAGCTTGTAGGATTTGGCGCAGGTGCTCATATCAGCAAAGAAAAGTGGCGCAGTTTGTTTTATGAGCTGTTGGAGATGGGGTATTTGAAGCAAGAGGGTTCGGAATATCCTATACTGAAGCTGACGGATAAAAGTCAGGCCGTGGTGGATGGTGATGACCAGGTTATGTTCATTAAGTATGTGACCCAAGCCAAAGCCATTCAGAAAACGGAAGATCCGGATCATGAGCCGGAGCTATTCAATAAGCTCAAGTCGATCCGCTTCGATCTGGCGCGAGCCGCCGGGGTGCCGGCGTACGTAGTATTCTCCGATGCTACTTTGATGGAACTGGCTACTTATTTACCGCAGGAGATGCCTGACCTTTTGCGCATATCCGGTTTTGGTGAAACAAAGCTTGCTCGGTATGGCGAAGTATTCTTGAAGGCCGTTGTCTCGTATTGCCGTGAGAGAGAGTTGGCCTCGCGGATCCATCTCAAAAAAGCCAAAAAAATCAGACGGGCATAAACCTGCCCATCGTGTAAAATAAGCTCGATTCGGAGACAAAAATTTGCAGATAATAAATGGCATTGCTGTGTGGGATGAAGGTCTCAAAGGGGGAAAGCCCATTATATTCGTTCATGGATTCCCATTCAATCACACGATGTGGAAGCCTCAACTGGAAGCGCTGAAGTTAAATTTTCGGGTGATCTCCTACGATGTTCGCGGCCACGGCGCCAGCGATGTGGGCGATGGCCCTTACCGGTTGGATGGTTTTGTGGAGGATCTGATCGCGATCTTGGATGCGTTTAAGATCAAGAAAGTTACGATCTGTGGCCTATCGATGGGCGGCTACATAGCACTCCGCGCGGTGGAGCGATATCCAAATCGGTTCGAAGCGCTTATCTTATGTGACACCAAAAGTACGGCCGATACGGAAGAAGGCAAAAAAAGACGCATGCTCACAGCGGAGCTTGTAAAAAAAAGTCTGGTGCCATCCTACGCCGAAGAATCGGCGAAGGCGCTTTTTTCTGCCAAAACCATGGCCGAAAAAAAAGAGATCGTCGATTTTGTCAAAGACATGATACGCGGCAATACGGTGGACGGGATCGTTTTTACCTTATCAGCTCTGGCCGGGCGCACGGATACCACTCCGGCGCTAAAGCAGATGGCGTTGCCGGCATTGATCCTGACGGGCGAAGAGGATAATATCACGCCGCCGGCTGATGGGCGCGCAATGGCGGCTGCATTGCCAAATGCCAAAATGTATTTGATTCCCCAGGCAGCTCATTTGTCCAATTTGGAAAATCCTCAGTATTTTAACGAAAAGCTAACCGCATTTTTAAATTCGATAAAGGAATAATATGAAACCAAAACTGTATCAGTATGCCGCATGTCCGTTCTGCAATAAGGTTCGTGCAACGCTTCAATATAAAGGTGTGGATTTTGAGACCATTGAAGTACATCCTTTGAAGAAAAAAGAGATCGCTTTCTCGGTGGACTATCGTGCGGTGCCGATCTATGTCGATTCCCAAGGCAAGCAGGTGAATGATTCGACGCCTATCATGCGTCATATCGATCAGGAGTTTCCGTCCAAGCCCATTTTTAGCCAAGATCCCGCTCAGAAAGAAGACGAGACGAAATGGCTGGCCTGGTCGGAGAAATACGTAAAAGGTTTGCCAACCGCTATCTATGACACGCTTCCTAATGCACTTCAGTCTTTTGGCTATGTCACCAAGGTTGGTAAATTCAACTGGTTTGAGAAAATGAGCATCAAATACTCGGGTGCTTTCGTGATGACGCTTGTGGCCAAAAAGATCAAAAAGCGCGAGAACATCGATAACCCCGATCTATTTTTGACAAGGATGTCTCAAGAGTGGGTGAGCGGATTGGGTGGTAAGCCATTTATGGGAGGCGAGAAGCCCAACGGTGCTGATTTGGCAGTATTTGGGATCACGCGCTCGGTAGAGGGGCTTCGTGCCGGAGGCCGCCTGCAGGAGAATCCTGGTTTTGCGTCGTGGATGAAAAGGATGCAGTCTAAAGTAAGCGGATAGAGTCTTCGTTTAATTTGCGCCAGTGACCGATCGGCAGATCGCCTAAAGTTAGTTTGCCAATGGCAGGCCGGATCAGGCGAAGCGTCGGAAATCCCACCGCAGCCGTCATGCGTCTGACTTGGCGGTTTTTCCCTTCCGTCAGTATCAATTCTATCCAGCTGGTGGGGACACTCAATCGATGCCGGATGGGAGGCACTCGCGCCGGGTAACCCGGGTCCGGCAAAAGCCGAGCTTTGCATGGGCGGGTTTTGTGACCTTGGATCATAAGGCCTTTTTCTAGTTTTTCCATTGCTGCCTTACTGGCGATACCTTCTACTTGAGCATGATAGGTGCGTTCATGTGCATGCCGCGGGTTGAGCAGACGATCATTCCATTTAGCCTCATCACTTAAAAGCAGCAGCCCCTCACTATCCCAGTCCAAGCGGCCGATGGGATACACGTTTTTTGGGAATCCAAATTCAGCCAAGGTGCGATGCGTCGGTGTTTGCTGGGTGAATTGTGATAAAACGCCGTATGGTTTATAAAAAGCCAAGATCATGAGTTCATGATACGAGCCAATGTGACAAATGTCACAATATTTTTAGCACTTTAATGTATAATCACTCCGTGAAAAGGATCATTTGGGTTGTTTGCGCATCCGTTGGCATCGTGGGTGGGGCGGCCGCGTTTACTTTTTATTATGCAAAGGGGTTGTCGTATTTAAGCAATGACCCCAAAGCTTGCATGAATTGCCATGTGATGACGGAGTATTATGATTCATGGCAAAGGGGTAGTCATCACCGTGCGGCCACGTGCAATGACTGTCATGTGCCGCATGCGATCCCTGAGAAATTCATCATCAAAGGTCGGAATGGCTGGAATCATTCTAAAGCATTCACGCTGCAGAATTATCCCGAGCCCATCCGGATCACCAAGGCAAATTTGGATGACTTGCAGCACAATTGCATCGAGTGCCATGCGAGTATGACGGGGGACATTGCAGCACATCGGGATGTTGTTAAAAATCAAGCTCGCTGCACCGAGTGTCATCGGTCCGTGGGCCATATGAGTTCGGATTAAACATTTAGGAGAAATGATTTGAAAAAATTAACCCCTTACATTCTTGTGATCCTCGTCACCGCCGCTATTACGGGAGGTATTTTGTCGCTTCTTGTGAATATTCATGAGCGCCAGATGGAAGGCAAAGCGACGCATGTCAAAGTCGTGGAGCTGACCGAAAAAACAACCGACCCGGCGGAATGGGGTAAGAATTTTCCAAGAGAATACGACGGATACAAGCGCACGGTGGATACGGCGCGCACAAAGTATGGCGGAAGCGAAGCTTTTTCAAAACTGGACGCAGACCCCGCGTGGAAAAGAATATTCAAGGGATATCCATTCGGCGTGGATTACCGCGAGGAGAGAGGGCATGCTTATTCGTTGACCGATCAGGAGGAGACCGAGCGTACACATCAGTTCAAGCAGCCGGGCGCTTGTCTTCAATGCCATGCGGGCGGCATGAAAGATGTTTATGAGACAGCCGGTGAGGGTGATCTTCAAAAGGGATTTGAAAAGGTGAACGCTATGCCTCTCAAAGAAGCGTGGGGGCTGGTGAAGCATCCGGTGGCTTGTATCGACTGCCACGATCCCAAGACCATGGATCTTCGTGTGACGAGGCCCGGATTTTTAAATGGGATCAAGCGTTTGAAAGAAAAAGAGGGGATCAAAGATTATGATCCTAATACCATGGCCACTCGGCAAGAGATGCGCACCTTTGCTTGCGCCCAATGCCATGTCGAATATTATTTCAAAGGTGATCAAAAACTTCTGACCTATCCATGGCATAAAGGCCTTAAGGTTGAAGAGATCGAAGCTTATTACAATGAAGTTGGGCATAAAGATTGGATCCATGCTGAGACGGGCGCTTCGGTTCTAAAAGCACAGCACCCAGAGTTTGAATTGTGGAGCCAAGGTATTCATGCCAAAAGCGGCGTTTCCTGCGCAGATTGCCATATGCCATACAAACGTGAAGGTGCTGTGAAAGTCTCGGATCATCATATTCGCAGTCCGCTTCTCAACGCTTCGCGCGCGTGCTTACAATGCCATCATTTCACCGAGAAAGAGATGATCGATCGTGTCGAGACCATACAGGGCCGCACCCGGCAGCTCATGGATAGAGCCGAGAAGGCACTGCTTGATCTTATAGACGAAACAGTAAAGGCAAAAAATGCCGGCGTTCCGGAGGATGCCCTTAAGCCCGTATATGAATTTCAGCGTAAAGCCCAATGGAGGCTGGATTTCATATCAGCCGAGAACTCTATGGGATTCCATGCCCCTCAGGAGTCAGCCCGTATCCTAGCCGAGGCTGTCGATTATGCAAGGCAGGGGCAGTTTTTGGCTCAAAACCTGGCCTCACAGCCTAACTTAAATGAAGCTGTGCAGTCTGCTGTAGAGAAAACTTAGCGTCTGCGGTTCTTTTTCTTTGTGAAGTAACGTTTGTTGGCCGCAAGCCTTGCTTTGCGTGTAAGGCTTTTTTGTTTATTTCGGACTATTTTTTTCTTAGGTTTTGGAGCTGCTTTTTTAGGTTGAGGTTCCAGAGCTTGCCCAATATTTTCTTTGTAGTTTTGGGACTCACCGATGTATTTGATTTTTTTATCCCTGCAATTCACATCATAAGCGACAATGCCGGCGTCGAATATTCGCTTGAGGAATGTTTCGTAATTGATGGATCCTTTTTGAGCGTCTAAAATAGCGGCTTTGATGCTGGGGGCGTCAAAAAGACCACATCTTAATTTCTCAAAAGATGCGCCTTGTCTCTGCTCAACATAGGCCTCGCCGCCCGTCCCATAAAAAGTGACGCAGTTTTTTACGATATCCACATAATATCCCGTCACACCGGCCTTTACGAGAAGCTCGATATATTGCGGGTAATCGACTTTTTGGGCGAAGACTTTGGTTTGCGCTTGTTTGATCTTTTTGATCGTGGAGGCGGGCATTTCATATCGGAAAAGATCACGACGCCTTATTTTGAGATCAGGCCTCACCAATTGAAGGGCCGTTAGGATCTTTTTCTGAATATTGGGGGATATCCGGCGGCCTCTGCGCGCTTTTTGGACCATCTTAAAGCTAAGCTGTTCTGTGGATACGCTGACCAATAATGCGTTGGTGAGCTCGTATTGGGTCATGAGTGTGTCTAGGGGCTGCACTGTATTGTTCTTTTCCATAAATCTCCTTGTTTCTTGCCAACTCTTTTGAAACTAGTATACTGTGTTTTGTGCTAACCGCCAGGGAGAACTTTTTATCAAAACTTTATTGATCGTAGATGACAACGATGACCTTCGGACCATGCTTGCGTATCAGTTGCAGGCCAAAGGGTACCGGATATTGATGTCCGGAGATGGACGGCAAGCTGTTGAGATGGCTAAAACGTCTCAACCGGATCTGATCCTTCTGGATGTGCTAATGCCGGGTACGGATGGAACGGAAGCGAGCGAAGTGCTCAAAGGTCATCCATTGACTCAAAAAATACCCATTATTTTTCTGACCGCGCTAGTAGAAGGTCAGGAATCGACCAATCGTGAAGGCTTGTCGGGCAATGATACTATCCTTCCCAAATCCACACCGCTTGATGAACTGGTCAAAAAGATCGAATTGCTTACAGCCAAAAAATAGGATTGGGTTCAAGGATTTTTTTGTGCTATCTGATCTAGCTCTTGCCATCGATCGTACGTTTTAGTAAGTTCCTCTGTGATGGCTTGAAGGCGTGATTTGATCTCATTTATTTTTAGCACATCGCGTTTAAAAAAATTGGGATTAGCCATCTTTTCTGTGATCTGAGCTTGCTCAGCCTCGAGCTTTTCTATCAGAGCGGGGAGTGACTCAAGCTCTTTCTTTTCCTTCATGGTCAGTTTTTTGGGTTTCGCATAGTTTACGGTCGAGATCACTGTAGATGATTTAGGTTTTTCTTCTATATTCGGTGGCGTGATCTCATCTTGTCTGTCGGCTCTGCGCTGTAGCCAGTCATCATAGCCTCCCGGATGTTCATAGATGACCGCATTTTTTTCGACGATGATGGTGGAGGTCACGACATTATTTAAAAAGGTGCGGTCGTGGCTTACGAGAATAAGCGTGCCTGTATAATTAATAAGAAGCTCTTCCAGAAGCTCCAGCGTTTCCACATCAAGATCATTGGTGGGCTCGTCCATAATGAGTAGATTGGAGGACTTTGTGAAAAGCCTCGCCAGGAGGAGGCGGTTACGCTCGCCGCCTGAAAGCACTTTAACTTTGGTGCGTGCCCGATCCGGTGAGAAAAGAAAGTCCTGTAAATAACCCATGATATGACGAGGATTGCCGTTGATGATGACCTTGTCGGCTTCGCCGCATATATTTTGGGCTACCGTTTTTTCTTCATCCAACTGTTCTCTCAGCTGATCGTAGTAGAGGATCTCAAGATTGGTGCCGAGCGTCACCGTTCCCGATAGGGGAGCCAGTTGTCCCAGAAGAACTTTGAGGAGGGTGGTTTTGCCGCTGCCATTGGCACCGATGATGCCGATGCGGTCACCGCGCATGATGCGGACCGAGAGGTCTTTGATCATACATTTATCACCGTACGAAAAATGGATATTTTCCGCTTTGGTGACCACTTGTCCTGAGCGCTCTGCCTCGTGTGCTTTCATACGAACCTTGCCCAGCACTTGTCGTTGAGCTTTCTTTTCTTCTCGCATTTTTTCCAGAGCTCTCACGCGCCCTTCATTGCGAGTGCGGCGTGCTTTGATGCCCTGACGTATCCACACTTCTTCGACAGCTAGTTTTTTATCGAATAACTCCCACTCTTTTTCTTCAGCATGAAGTGCCAATTTTTTACGCTCCAAAAAAGTCGGATAGTCGCAAGTCCAGCTGTATAGTTTGCCACGGTCGAGCTCTACGATCTGAGTCGCCAGACGCGTCATGAACATACGATCATGTGTCACAAAGACGACCGTGCCAGGATATTCACGCAAAAAATCTTCAAGCCAGCTTATCGATTCGATATCCAGGTGGTTGGTGGGCTCATCCATGAGAAGCACCTCTGGCTTTAGCACCAAGGCTTTGGCCAGGAGTACTTTTCGCTTTTGCCCGCCGGACAACTTCTCAAAATCAGCCTCTGGATCGAGTTTCATGTGAGAGAGTACCTCCTCGATATGGCGCTGCGTCTCCCAACCGTTGGTGCGATCCATCTCAGCTTGCAATTTGTCGAGCTGGCTCATGAGCTGCGGCGTGTATTCGGTCTCAAGCCGGTGATGCAGGTGATGAAAATCTCCGAGGAGTTTGACGCGCTCTGGCAGTCCCGAGAGCACGATGTCAAAAACGCTGCCTGTGATATTGATCGGTACTTCTTGCGGCAGATGGGTGACCTTGATGCCTTTTTGATAGCCGATCTCACCGCTATCGACCTTCATTTGTCCGGCCATCACTTTCATGAAGGTGGTTTTGCCCACACCGTTGCGGCCGAGCAGGGCGACGCGCTGGCCATCATGTATTTGGAGACTTATTTTGTCAAAAAGAAGAGGGCCGCCCAGAGCCAGAGAAACTTCTTGGATACTGATTAGAGCCATTACTTTTTAAATTGGGGCCGACCCGCCTTGTGGCGTTCTTGGTTTTCGTAGATGAATTTCTTTTTGCCTTTGGTGGAGGCGTGGAATTTATCCAGTGACAGTTCTGGATCACTCAATAGCTTGAGCGATGACTTCATGAGTTTTTCGATGGCTCCAATATCCGAGCCCTCATCGGGTGATGCAAAAGTGATCGCATGCCCCGTTAATCCAGCGCGACCCGTCCGGCCTATGCGGTGCACGTAGTTTTCGGTTTCGTCGGGGAGGTCGAAGTTAATCACTAGCTCTATGCCTTGCACGTCGATGCCGCGGGCGGCGATGTCCGTCGCCACAATGATACGATACAAACCGGTCTTAAATCCCTGGAGAGCATACCGTCTTTGGCCTTGGGTGCGATCGGAGTGGAGCTCGTTCACATTGTATTTCATTTCTTTGAGAGCATCGGTAAGTTTCACGGTGGCAGCTTTGGTGCGAGTGAAGATCAAGACGCTTCCATGGTATTTTTGGAGGAGCTTGGCCAGGAGTTTGAGCTTGGTCTCCGGGCGGACAATATAGAGCTCCTGATGGATCTTCTCTGGGGCAGCACCCGAAGGAGCTACTTCCACATGGATCGGCAGCTTCATATACAATGCGGCCAATTTGACGATGGCATCTGGCATGGTCGCTGAGAAGAACAAAGTTTGTCTTTGTCTGGGTAAATAATTCGTCAGTCTTTGCACTTGAGGGAGAAAACCCATATCCAGCATGCGATCCGCTTCGTCTAACACCACCGTCTTGATATCTGCAAAATTAAATGTTTTTTGTTCCAAGTGATCCAAAAGTCGTCCCGGAGTTGCGATGATGACACGTATCTTATCTTTGTGCAGGAGCTTGATCTGCATCTCCATATCCATGCCGCCGATAACGATCACGGATCGAATATCAAAGGGATTACCAAGCTTGCGGAGAGTCGCATCCACTTGGAGAGCCAGCTCGCGAGTGGGCACCAGGATAAGTGCTCGACCTGCGGGCTCTTGTAGAAGTCTTTGGATCATCGGGATACCAAAAGCAAGTGTTTTACCAGTACCGGTTTGGGCGATGCCCAATACATCCTTGCCTTCATTGGCCAAAGGAATAGCCTTGAGCTGGATGGGCGTGGGTACTTTGAATTTGAGCGCTTCCAGTACATCGAGTATGCCCGGAGCGATGCCTAGCGAGTGAAAGTTCGGTTCCATAGTGGCACCACGTTAGCTTGGTGGGCGCCCAAAGTCAATCGCGGCTTATAAGGCATTGCAGCACCAGATCAAGAGGCTGGCGAGAATCGTTTTTCTCGCCATCTAAGACAGGGTTGCTCGATCCAGGTATAAGACGCCCATCCGGCCGCAACAGAGCCGGCCAAATAAACCAATAAGGCCATCCACAAACCTTCAAGTCCACCCATATTTCTCGCTATTGGCTGAGCTAAGAAAAATAGGACGGGCAAATGCCAAAGGTATATGGAGTATGAGCGCACGCCTATCCAAGCGAGTCCATTTTGCATTCTGTTTCCGTGTTTTTTGTCGGCGTAGTTCGCCAAGAGCACTAAAATGCCATACCCCATATAAGCAAACGTTAAACCAAACCGCGGAAGAAATGGCTCCACGCCCAGGTGGAGGAAAAAAAGAGGGGATAATAAGACGCAGGCCAAAAGCATCAGTAGCAAACGCCATTTTCGAACCCAAGCGGCTGTCATGGTCTGATGAAAGCAGTCATAATATGAGAGAAGCGCGCCAAATAAAAGAGCATCCACCCGTAAATGCGTCCTAGCAAAAGGCCACATATCGCCGTACGGGATAAGAAATCGAAGGATAAGGCAACCCAGCGCGGCTATAGCCCAGATCCAGCGGATATTTTTAAACGGATCCCTACTTTTGCTACGCGATAAAGTCCACGCCAACACGCCAAAAAAAAGATAGAAATGCTCTTCCACCGCCAATGTCCAGGTGTGATCCCAAATGTGGCCGACATAACTTTGAAGAAAAAAAATCTCAGAAAGTATTTGGGTGAGCGCATTGTGGCGGAAAACAAAAATAAGTGTAGCAAAGGTCATCACATAATACGCCGGCCAAATGCGCAGGCCGCGTCTCATAAAAAACCGAGACAGATCGATGGGCCCGTTCTTTTGAAATTCGGTATACACGATCCGGGAAACCAGAAAACCGCTCAGCACAAAAAACAGATCCACGCCAGACCAGCCGATACGATACCAAAAGCGGCCTATATCGATGAGTATTCCGCTTGCGGGCGTCGAGCCTTCTGGCAGATGACGTCCCAAAACCAAAAGAATGGCCAGTCCCCGAAGAACGTCGAGTTTGAGGTTGCGCGAAAACATTGTGGGGCAGGTTATCATTCAAAGAAAAGCGTGTCAACGACGCCCATTTGATATATTCTATATTTCATATCCATAGAGGAGCGTCGTGAAGAAGAAGGCTAAATCCAAATCTGCTGCTGTGCCGCGTGTGGATCCTTATATCGATGGTCTTATGTCCAAATTATTGGAACGTCTTGTCAGTTTAGAGGCCAAGATGGATAAAGTGTTGGCTCACACGACCAGCGCACCCGCAGCTGGTAATGGTCATGCGCCCAAATCTCAGCCGCAGCCATCACAGCCTCCAGCTTCCCAGCCACCTCGTCGCGACCGTGTGATGTACGAGGCTATTTGCGCGGATTGCTCCAAAGTTTGTGAAGTTCCATTCAAACCATCTGAAGATCGCGCTGTTTATTGCAAAGAATGTTTTAGCCGGCGCAAGTCCGGCGGTAATGGTGGGGGACATGGGATGCCTAAATTGACTCCCGTGGCCTTGCCGCCACGTCCTCAGCAAAAAGTGTGGCCCGCCATGACCCCAGCGGCGCAAGCGGTTGCCAAGTCCTCCTCAAAGAAGACCAAGAAAAAGAAAAGATAATTTAAACCTGCCAGGCTCCGTCCCGGTAGACGATCACATCATCCAGCAGAACGGCTGTTGTCTCCACGAATACATCGACATGATGACGAGCATTTTTGCGTGAAAAAGCGGGTTTTTTGTAGATGGTGTGTTTGGCTCCGAGAGAGAGATGCACACCGCACATGCGCTCGTAAGTGCCGATATCGCTTACAAGGCGCTCCTGAGTAAAAGCGCGGTTCAGTCCAAAGCCTAGTTCGCGAACCCAGATCTCTTCTTCATCGGCGCGGATATTGGCCAGCACCGCTTCAAATTCGGGTGTAGCATCCTGAGTTTGGGTCACTTTGCCTTTTTGCACGATCAAAGTGATGGGCCTGTCGGGTTTGTTGACACGGAAGGCAGTATCTCCGAAGGCAAATATCCGTATGCAGCCATTCACGGCTTCAAGATCTTTTGCTTCCGTAAAAACTTCTCCTATAGGGAATTGGCCACCGACATTTTTGGTCTTCGAATAGTCGCCCACATTTAATTTGGCATCCTCAAAACCGGACTCAAATACTAATTTCTCTTCGCCGCTTTTGATGATAGCCCGTCGTGCTTGATCCAAACGTGTCTTGAGGGCGTATCCTGTCCCACGGATGTAGCTGGCATCATACGCCAAGGCATCGATGTAGGTTGTGATCTCATTTGTTTCTTGCATCACCGCCAGATGCGGATGCTCGATCACTTTGATACCTCGCGCAAAAAGATCCACGCGGATACGAAAAGCTCCCAGGCGAAAACTTTCGGATTGGATGAGGATGACGAGATCAGATGTTTTGAGCGCAAATAGTATTTTGATGATCTCATCCAGTGGCGCGTGCCCAAAATCAATGAACCGCGCATTTGGCAGGCACTCACGATAAGCCTGGGTCAATTTTATGGCCAATTCAGACAGCCCATCATAAACAACGACCGCAGAGTGGTCGTCGGTGTGCCGAATAGAAGCTGAAAGGATATCGCGGATATGCCGCGCAGCGAGGGAGGTCATACCTTTATATTCCACCGGGGGATGGCAAGATGCTGACGGAAATTTTCGTCTTTCAAAGGATCTGTTTTTCGCAAGGAAAGATCACCCCGATCTCCTAAATGCTGCCGGTATTTTCTCAGTACATCGCTAGAAGCCAAGTGTAGCGCATGTTTGCCATAAAGAGAGGCAGCCTGATCGATCGTCTTGGATATCTCACGCAGCGCAGATATCTGGGTGGGGTCATCAAACAGATCTCTTTGGGCATCTTCGCCGGATCTAAGGTCATGAAACCATACGCCCGTGGCTCTGTATCGGGTGCCCGGATGAAAGAGCCGGTCAAAAAGCTCGGAGACGATCTTGACGCCTTCAAGCGGAGAGTCAGTGTGGCGAGTGAGATCCGCAAAAAGGGAGCGCCCGTGGTGGTCGCTATTTTTCAAATAAATACCGATCCCTTTGGTCCGCAAGTGATGGCGTCTAAGTTTGATGAAGGCCGACTCCATGTTGCGGATAAGCTGCGCTCTTACAAAATCGCGCTCGGAGGATGGGGGAGTAAAAGTCTTGGTTTTGCTCAAAGACGCTTGGCTTTCTTTTTTCTCCGTCGCAACCCTGTAAACCGTGTCTCCTCTCAACTCATGCCAAAGCTCAACACCTATTTTGCCGAGAAGCTTTTTGGCAAATGTTTCAGGACGCTCGACATAATCCCAGACCGTGCGCACGCCATATTTGGCCAAAAGTGCCACACTCGATGGCCCAAAGCCGCAAACGCGGGGTGTGTCGATTTTTTTCAAATAATCATCCAGCTCATAACCTTTGACGCAGGTGAAGCCCGAAGGTTTATTTTCTTTGGAGCAGATCTTCGCCAAGGATTTGGTGAGGCTAAGGCCGATCGAGACCGTGATACCTAGCTCTCGTTCCAATGTATTTTTCATCTCAAGCGCTATGGACTCATAGGAACCGTGATAAACCCGTCGCAAACCGGTGAGATCGGCAAAGGCTTCGTCGATGGAATACTCTTCGACATCCGGTGTGAAGCGCCGCAGGATCTCGTAGAATCGCTGCGAGACCAGGCTATAAGTTTCATAATCACAGGGCAAGAACACCGCATCTGGGCAAAGTTTTTTAATTTCAGAAAGGCGCATCGCCCGAACAACACCCGCTCGTTTGGCTTCGTAACTAAATGCTGCTGCGATGCCGCGGTCTTTGCCGACGATCACCGGCTTGCCCTTGAGAGAAGGATCCAACGACTGCTCCACACTGGCAAAAAAAGCATCACAGTCGATATGAGCGATCGCTTTGGGGAGGGAGTGGAGGCTGCTGGGCATCACTTGTACTTGCGGATGACCGCTGTGACGACACCGCCCACAACAAGCTCTCTTTTGGGCACGATGGGAGCATATTTTTTATTGGCGGCGATAAGCTTCACCTGGGAACCGCGCTTTTCGTAGAACTTCATCGTCCACTCGCCATCGACTTGGGCAATGATGATGTCCTGATCTTTGGGTGTGCGTCCGCGCTCGACGATGACCATGTCTCCCTGATGGATACCGGCGTCTATCATAGAGTCTCCTGTCACCTTGATAAGATAGCTTTGCTCGGGATGTTTGATGAGATACTCATCCAGGCTCAGAACATCCACCAGCTCTTCTTCGGCAGGGCTTGGCCATCCGGCCTGCACGGTGCCCAGCAGTTTGATGCCGGCTAAAGAGTCCAGCAAAAGCTTGCCCCGTGAGTCTTTTTTTATAAAGCCTTTTTGAACCAGTTTATTTACAAGCCCAAAAGCGGCGTTCTTGGAGCGGTAGCCAAAAAGGGCACTGATCTCGGTGAAGCTGGGAGGACGTTTTTTCTCACGATAAAAATGGCGCAGGCGCTGGAGCGCTTTGGGAAGGTCGAGGGATCTTTTCTTCATGATCCGAATATACTGAACGAACGTTCAGTTGTCAAGTTGTGAGACTTTATTTCGAGGTGTACTTTAAAAGCATATCTTTGAGACCGGCTAAACTAAGCGGTTTAGGGAGAAAATCATTCATTCCGGCATTTTTAAATCGCTCCTGCTCATCTTTAAAAGTAGCCGCCGTGAGAGCGATGATAGGAAAGTGCTGGCTGATCTCGGCTCGGATGATGCGGGTGGCTTCATCGCCATTTAGGCCGGGCATCTGGGCATCCATCAAGCATATATCGTAGCGGGAGATGTTTTGGCGAAGATGCTCTACAGCCTCTTTCCCATCCTCGGCGAAAACCGAAACACAGCCCAATTTATCCAGCAAGGCTTTCAAAAGCTTTCTGTTGGCCGCCACATCATCCACAGCGAAGACTCTCAGGCCTTCACAACTGCGCTGATCCGGCGCATCAGCAGTGCCTTCAGCTTTGCTTGGTAGAGGAGCCGCAGAGGCGCCTGCCGGGGTTATCGGCGAAAGATCCTTGTCAAATACCGCCTCAAAAACGACAGCCGTACCCTTATCTTCTTCGGACTCGATCCAGATCTTACCGTCCATGGCATGGACGATCTGTTTGCAGATGGCCAGACCAAGACCGGTGCCGCCGTATTGCCGTGCAGTGCTCACGCTGGCCTGAGCAAAGGCCTGAAAGAGTGATTTCTGCGCCTCCTTCGGGATGCCGATGCCGGAATCTTTTACGGATAGCCTTAGGTGTGCTTTTGCGGGTGTTTCGTTGATCATCTCCACGATGATCTTGATGGTTCCTTTGGGTGTGAATTTGACAGCATTGACCAGAAGATTGATCAAGACCTGTTTGAGGCGCCTGGCATCCCCTGACAGCCGGAGGGGGATATTGCCTGCCAGGTTTTGCTGAAGCTCCAATTTTTTAGCTATGACTTGAGGGGAGACCATGCGAATCGTATCGGTGATCAAAGCGCCCAGATGAAAGGCTGTATTTTCAAGCGGCATTCGGCCGGATTCATATTTGGAAAAATCCAGCACATCGTTCACGACGCTTAGCAGCAGATCGCCATTCGATTGGATATTCTCCACGAATTCTTTTTGTTCCGGTTTAAGTTCGGTGCGGCTCAGAAGCTCACAAAATCCGATCACAGAATTCAAAGGTGTGCGTATCTCGTGACTCATCGCTGCCAGAAAGTCGCTTTTATTTTGAGCGGTCTGGGTCGCGACGGCCGCCACGACCTCTGCTTGTTGTGATTTTTTTAGTTCTTCGGATCGTTCCTGGACCGCTTTTTCCAGTTTGATCTCGGTTTCAGCGAGAAATCTTTTTTGGCGGTCCCAGTTCCAAATAATAAGAAACGCTATCAGGGCCAGTGCAATCACCAGGAAATATTGAAGCATGGCTGTTTGCCGCGCCAATTGTACATCCTGCCTTTGCCACAGAAACTGATCCGGCAGGCCGGCCCACAGCATCCAGGATCCGGAGGCGTCTGCGATATTCAGCCGTATCGTTTCCGAGTAGACCAGGGAGGGATCTTTTTTACCTTGGTTTATCCATGGCAGCGAAGGCTGGCTGTCCGTATCCTTGGATTTAAAAACATGGTAAGCGTTGTCATGGTTCAGCAAAGCGTAGTTCTGAGAGGGAAGGATATCGCGAAAGATATGGGTCAAAAAAATACCCGAAATACAGCCTTTTAAATGTCCATCCGCGTCGAAGAATGGGACCGAGTAGACTAGTCCGGATCGGTCGCGGTCATCCGGATGCGCCGGATTTGTGCGGCTATTGTCGCAAGTGATCACTTCTTTTCCGCTGATGGCTGGGTAAGATAATCCTTTGACGCTGTCATAGCTCGGAAAATGAGCCTTGAACCAGCTTAATTGCTCTTTTAGGAGCCTATATTCATAGATCTCGGTTTCTTCCAGGGATGATTTTTGATCGTCCGCTTCGCTCTGTGTGACGGACGTGCGGCCCACGATCAGCTGATCGAACATAAGAATGGGCTCTTGCGGCTTGGCTGTGACGGGGTCTGTCGCGTCGGGCTCCAGATCCTGCGGCACGATGTAGATCTCGGATATAGAAGTAGTCACTGCCACGTTGTTGTAGAGTTCTTGAACCGTCGTGTAGGCGTCTTTGGCAAAATCAGCTGCATGCCGGTCTATTGACTGGACGCCCGGCAGGCGGGCGATGGTCCTTAGATTTTCGTAGGTGTGGTTGAAGACCCACTCCAAGCGGCTTGCGATCTCGGCGGATCGGGTATGCTGTTCTGTCAAATAATGCTGCCTCGCCAGGAGGATGTCCTTTTCGTATTTAGAATGGATCGCGGCCGAGAAGAAGCCGGCTGCCAGAACTATGCAGATGAAACCCAGGTAGGATAACTTGCCACGATTATTATTCACCGGATATTTATAGCACACATCAAGTTAAGCGTACAAGAATGGCGTTAAAGAAAATCGAGGGTGAAAAGATCGGGCGGGCCCGTGAGGACCCGCCCGTACAAATGTGAAACAGCTAAACTATATTAGCGGCCGGTATTCTTGCTTTTTGAGAAGCAATCTTTACAAAGAACAGGCCTGTCTTCTCTGGGCTTGAAAGGGACTTCGCAGTCCTTTTTGCACTGAGCGCACACAGCTTTGAACATTTCCTTCGGTCCGCCAAATCCACCACCTTGATAGCCCATTCGGTCTCCTTGTTTGGTTGTCCTGACAGTCTAGCATGGTAAGATGGGATGATGGCGGAAAAAATACTTCTCAAAGACCTGCTTTTTAATCCCAAAAAAGTAGAGCAAATAGCCAAGGACATACACAAAGCGTATCCCGCATTTGAGCGGGAGAGTTTTGTGAAGGTTGTGGTGTCTAGATTCCCGGAGCTTGAGCTCAAAGCGCGTATCAGCTGGATAGCCGAGTGCCTTAGGGGTCATCTTCCGTCTTCTTATAAGGAGGCGGTGGATGTTTTGCTGCGGTCTTTGCCGGTTCCCTGCGACCCCAGTCTTGGCGATGATGATTTTGGTGATTTTATTTATGCATCGTACACGGAATTTGTTGCGCGGTATGGCTGTGATGAAAAAGTATTGGCCTTATCCCTCAAAGCGCTCAAAGAGATGACCACTCGGTTTTCTGCTGAGGATGCGATCCGGTATTTTATCAATGCGTATCCTGCGGAGACGATGGGGGAGCTTAAGAAATGGAGCGAAGATACACATTATCATGTGCGTCGACTTTGCAGTGAAGGGACAAGGCCCAAGCTTCCCTGGTCGGCCAAGATCCGCATTGCTGTGACCGAGCCGCTTCCGATACTGCACAAATTGCACGCGGATAGAACACGCTACGTGACTCGCTCGGTGGCGAATCATTTAAATGATATTTCCAAGACAAGCCCGGAGTTGGTGTTGGAGACGCTTGCTCAATGGAAAAGATCCGGCAAACAGAAGCCGGATGAGCTGGACTTCATGGTGCGTCACTCGCTCCGCACGCTCATCAAATCAGGCCATCCGAAAGCGATGCAGCTTCTGGGTTTTGTGTCGGATGCTAAAGTGAATTTATCTGATCTGCAGGTGCCCAAAAAAGTGAAACTGGGCCATGCGCTTGAGTTTTCGATCCATCTGAAGGCGCTTCAGGAAACCCGGGTCATCGTCGACTATATTATTTATTTTCAAAACAAAGCTGGGAAGCTGGCCGGGCCAAAAGTATTTAAACTCAGGTCTTGTACTTTACCAAAGAACGAGAAAGTAATTATCACCAAAAGCCATCCATTTCGAAAAAACATGACGACGCGCACTTTGTATCCGGGCCGTCACGAGATCGCCATCCAAATCAACGGCCGTATTTATAAGAAAGTATCATTCAATCTGATCGGATGAGGTGAGGGGTGACGCGGAGCCAGAGCGCTTGGCCGCCTTTTAAGCGGCCGAGCTGGCGCAGCGGCAGGACCCCGAGCTCTGCATCAGATTAATTGTAATTGTACCGATTGACACTTGGGGTCGCGAGCCCTATACTTAGCAACACATCGCGGGGTAGAGCAGCCTGGTAGCTCGTCGGGCTCAATTCCGCAGGATGGGGTAATGAACACAAAGCACAAGGGTGATATAGCAGAACAAGCGGCCGTGCTTCACGCGTTAAGGTGTGGGTGGGGCGTTCTGAAGCCGATTGGTGATAACCTGTCTTACGATTTGGTTTTCGATATCGGTGGTCGCCTGGCGAAAGTGCAAGTAAAATCAGCATGGCTGGATAAGTCGTCCCAGAACTATGTTGTCGACAATCGTCGCACTAAGACGAATCGCCGACAGATGAAACGGGAAGAGTATTCAGAATCTGATTTTGATTTCGCTCTGGTCTACCTTCAGGAAAAAGATTGTTTTTATATATTTCCTGTAAATGTGTTCATCAACTTTGGCAGTGAAATTCACATGGTCGAAGTTGCTAAGCGTCAGCGGGTACCGAAGTCCGCCTTTTATCGCGACGCTTGGAATCTTATCTTGCAATGGGCAATGCATGGAGAGATCTGTGCAGGTTCACTTGTCAAAGTCGGGGAAGCCACTGGCGGTGGTAATCCCGAGCCAAGACCTGAGGTATTATCCAAAGGTAAGGTGTAGAGACTTGATGGCAAGCACCCTAACACGGATTTGTGAAGGGTGAAGGGAAAGTCCAGACCACAAATGCATGAGCAGCGGCGAAAGCCGAAGTGGTAAGCATAACCCGAAGGTCGTTGGTTCAAATCCAACCCCCGCTACCAAAATAACAACGCCCACTGGGGTAAGTTCCCTGGTGGGCGTTGTTATTTTGGTAGCCCCTGCGTATATATGGTATTTCATCGGCCGTTGGTGTATACTCCTCGGCAATGAAGTTCAAGACCCAAACCATCCAGCGAGTTATTTCGGTCCTATCGCGCGTAGTAGCGCGGTAGGATGGGTGGTTTTCGTCTAAGTTAGTTCAAACAAAAACCCAAGCCCATCCTCCGGGGATGGGTTTTTGTTTTTTGAGCCCATCCTCCCAGGATGGGTTTTTTATCTGGAGGCGATCCCATGTCAACGCACGATGAATGTATCCAAGACCAATTTGCCAGGCAAGCCGTTCCCTTTTCCAAGGTCAAATGGCATAATCACGAGGAGCTGCTCAGCCTGATCATGGAGTTAGCACGCATGCGGCCAACCGATACGGTGCTCGACGTGGCCTGCGGCCCGGGTATCGTGGCTTGTGAAGCCGCGCGGCATGCAAAAACCGTGACAGGTATCGATGTCGTGCCGGCTATGCTGGAGGAGGCGCGTCGACGTCAAAGCGATGCAAGACTCACCAATGTGGATTGGTGTCAGGCGGATGCCTATAGCCTGCCGTTCGGGGACGATGTATTTTCCCGTGTCTTTACGCGATTTTCGTTTCACCATTTAATGGATCCCGAGAGGGCTTTGAGAGAGATGTGGAGGACGGCGGCATCTGGCGCAAGGATCGTCATCACCGATGTCTATGTCTCGGAGAGACGCCAGCAAGCCGAAGCTTATGATCATATGGAGAAGCTCCGAGATCCTTCTCATGTGAGAACTTTGAGGCTTCGGGAGTTGACAGAGATGTTCGACGCCATGGGCGCTGAGGATCTACATGCCGAGTTTTTTAGGCTCGAAGTAGAGTTGGAGAAACAGCTCAGCTCGTCATTTCCAAATCCAGGCGATGACGAAAAGATCCGCAAGCTTTTGCGCCGCGATCTGTCTGAAAATCGTATGGGTGTAAACCCGATCCAGCGAGAGGGGAAAATATATTTTTCTTATCCTATCGTGGTGATGGCGGGTAATAAGGCATAATGGCTGCTGGTGAACCTGTCGGATTCTTTATAGAGGAGGCGTTGATGACGAGCTTGAGTCGTGCGGGGTGGCTGAGGGGTTTGCTGGCTATTGGCGCCATCTATCTTAGCCTTGTCGGATGCGCGCATTTTGCGGGGATCAAGATCCCAGTTCTTTATATCTACTATGACATCCCATCCACCATCTATCAGGACAGGGTCATCGGCACTCTTTGTATTGCTCTGGCCTCTATTTTATTCGGGATATCTAGAGAGGTAAGAAAATCTCCCCGTTTTGCGCGGCATGCCGTCATCGCCGGACTGATTATATTGCTGGGGTTTTGCTTCAACACCTTATCCTCACCCGAGATCACCGCCAGCAGTGTTTATTGGATACAGATCCTGGGGCTAGCCTTCTATGTGGGCCTTCTTGCGGCGGCGTATATCGGCGTCGCCCGTCGGTCTAGTGAGTGACCACTCCCGGATACACACATCCATAGATACGGATCAACCGAAAGAAGAGATAGCCGCTGAGAAGGACCACGGTCGCCGCCAAAAGGCGAAATAGGATAACGAGGTATTGGACGGCTTGCCGGGGGATGCGTTGTTGCACCTTCTCCATGCGAAGCGCCACCAAGCGTTCGATATAAAGAAAACAAATCACCCCGATCCCAAAACACATCAAATTGGTGATCATCATGATCCAATACGCGGTTTGGCTTTTGTTCATCCTGGAACCTCCAAGGACAACTTAGCTCCAAATGCCGGCCCGGTCAAGTAGGGAGGAAGGTTGGATGGATCCTCCGTGTCTTGGGGTGCAGCACGGAGGCAGCCTGCCTGCCGGCAGGCAGGGACCCCCGAGATCAGCAATATCCCGCTAGATTAGCTCTTCTGCAGTCCCTTCAAAATTGCCATGCCTTGTGAGAAAAGATCGGCGTGATTGTTGGGCACGGATCCTTTGGGTGTCAGCTGATTGATAAGCTCAGGCAAGAGCTTGGCGATCGCGGAGCCGGCGTCGTTGGTGTTCATGCCGGTTTGTTTGGCGAGACCCTGAAGAGCTTGGGCGCCAAATACTTTTTCAATGTGATTTTGAGAAATCGGCATGTTGGGGCCGGTGCTCACCCAAGAGTCGGCTTCCTTTTTGAGGCCGTTTTGGGCGAATTTGCCCAGGACGTCGACCAGGCCGCCGTTTTGTTGGACCATTTGCATGACCGAGCCGAGAATATTTTGGCTTTGAGAGGCGTGTTGAGGGCCGAGAGAGCCTAAAATTTGCGCCAGAGGATTGGCTCCGCCTTGTTGAGATGCTCCGCCCTTCATCGCACCGCTGATCGCACTGCTTAAAACTTGATCAAAAAGACCCATTCCACACCTCCTTGGTTGAGGCGATATTATAAATGAGGCGGCCGATTTATTCACGCAAATAAGGCTTTACGAGCTCAGGGAATTTGAAGTAAGGTAAAACGCATGTTTACCTTGGCTCAATCCATTTTCACTCTCATCCTTTACCTGTTTGGTGCGCTGGTGCTGGGCTCGGCGGCATATCCGGCTATCTTGTTTTTGGGATGGGTTTGGATCATGGCCGCGTCGCTGGATCCGGCTCTTAATTTATTTGTCATCTGTGTGGCGGCGGCACTCAGTTATTTTATTTTTGGGCTGACGTTGATCCTTGTCGCTGGGTTTGTGAGGATTATCCTGGGGCTAAATTTAAAAGAAGGCGAATACGCGATCCTATCGCTTCAAGCCATGCGCTGGTATTTTGTGAATGCGCTTCAGTTGGCTGTGTCCAATACGTTTATGAATTTTATCCTGATCACGCCATTTGCCGCTTTATTTTTTAAACTGATGGGTGCCAAAGTGGGCAAGAACGTACAGATCAACTCCGCCTTTTGTGCGGATCTGCCGCTTTTGGAAATAGGGGATCATGCCGTGATCGGCGGGCATGCGACGGTGATCGGGCACTCGTTCGAAAAGGGGAAGCTTATCCTGCGCAATGTAAAGATCGGCCGCAAAGCCATCATCGGGCTGAATGCGGTGGTGCTTCCAGGGTGCGTGATCGGCGAGGGTGCGGTGGTGGGTGCTGGAGCAGTGCTTCCCAAGAATACGAGCGTTGAGCCGGGTTCGCTGTATACGGGCGTACCGGCGAAAAAGCAGACCATAGACAATAGTCTATAGACCATAGACCATAGACCAACAAAAGAAAAAAACATGGAACTTGTATTTGCGGATGAAAATGGACGGATCTTTAATTTTCCGGGGCTTAAAGCTTGCGGGATGAAGGCTGGGAATTATTTTGAGCCCAAAGCGGAGGAGTGGATCAAGCTTCCGCCTTCCAGTGAGTTCTTTAGGCTGCCGGATCATTTTGCGGTCGGCCTCGATCCGGACACAGGCAAGCCGCAGACGCTGGTGACGGATCCTTATTCCAGCAAAGATGAGCCTATATTTGCTGTCGCGGCTTTCACGTCTCCCGGGCATACCCTACTTTATAATGCCGCCTATGAAGAATCGACCACGTCCAAGCTTTTGCCGCTTTTTGCTTATGGCGCTGTGGGGTTTCACAACGATCAATTTTATATCTCAGCCGTGCAGGTAGACGCCGGCACACGGCATGATGAGAGACAGTTTCATCCGGATAAGATTGCCAAAGGCATCGAAGACTACAAAAAACTTTTTCCGGTCAATCGTCTGGTGCCGCATCTAGCCGGGTGTGCTACGACCAATGCCTGCGCCAATGCTAAGAATTTTTTCCTGGGACGTATGGAGGCACCGATACCGACGTCTCCTGTATGCAATGCTCAGTGCCAGGGTTGTATTTCGTTTCAGCCGCGTGAGCATCACATCCCTCCGACACAGAACCGTATCGAATTCATCCCGACACCCGAAGAGATCGCTGAAGTGGCACTGTATCAGATGGATCGCGAGGCGGATCCTATCGTGAGCTTTGGCCAAGGCTGTGAAGGCGAGCCGACCTTGTCGGGAGAGGTGATCGAGAAAGCGATCCGCCTCATCCGCAAAAAATCATCCAAGGGTGCTATCAATATCAATACCAATGCCAGCCGTCCCAAGACGCTGGAGAAATTATTCGACGCAGGCTTGAACCATATCCGTGTCAGCACCAACAGTGTGCGAGAGCCGTATTATTCGCGGTATTATCAGCCCAAAGGTTATAGCTTTGAAGATGTGACGGCCTCGGTGGATGTGGCCAAGAAATACAAAGGATTTGTGTCGCTCAATTATTTATCCATGCCGGGTTTTACGGACAGCCGCGAAGAAAACGATGCGCTGATCAAATTTGTAGGTGAGCACGGAGTGGATATGATCCAGTGGCGCAATTTGAATTATGATCCCAGGCAGTATTTCCGGGATCTGAAATGCCAAGTGCCTGCGGAGGAGATGTTGGGAATGAAAGAGGCGATGGAGCGCGTCAAAAAAGAGCATGCGAAGATCAAAATGGGTTATTTCAATCCATCGCGCAATGAAACGGCGCAAATGAGTGTTGACAAATGAAGCGCTGCATCATATTTTAGAAGAAATTTTGAATTCATTAATCTTTAATTGCCGGAGGAAAGATTTTAGTCATGAAAGCATGTCCTAATTGCGGTGAAGAGCTGGACGAAGAGATGATCGAAGATGGTCTGTGTGCGCATTGCGGGGTCGCTTTTGATGAGTCCGATATTGCCGATGACGATGAGGACATGGATGATGAGTCCGAGGACGCGGACGATGATGCCGAAAAAGAAGATCTTGAGGATGACGATGAGGACGACGAAGATCTAGACGAAGACGATGAAGATGATGATGAGGATGATGAAGACGATGACGATGATGAGGATGACGATGATGAAGATGATGACGATCGTCCCAAGAAAAAGTCTCCTCCGAAGAAAAAGGCTCCGCCCAAGCGGAAAAAATAGATTGAAGCAGTTTTTAAAGGGCGGTCAGGTTATCCTGGCCGCCTTTTTTTGTTTGTGTACACCGTTATTGGCTCAAGAGGGGGTGTTTGTGACCGAGAAAGCGACGTTTGCGGCGGGTTGTTTTTGGGGTGTTGAAAAAGTATTTTCAGCGATCCCGGGAGTCGTCTCGACTCAGGTTGGTTATACAGGTGGAAAAGTCACAAACCCCACGTATGAGCAGGTGTGCACGGGCCGAACAGGGCACGCGGAAGCTATCGAGATCGTATTTGATCCATCCAAGGTTTCCTACGATGAGCTCTTAGAAGTGTTCTTTCGCAATCATGACTCGACGACCTTGGATCGCCAGGGCAATGACATCGGTGACCAATACCGATCAGCTGTTTTTTATCACTCACCCGAGCAAAAAAAGAAAGCTGTGCATGCGATCGAGCTTTTGACCAAGGCAAAGATATTTCGGGATAAGATCGTGACATCGCTCGAGGAGGCTAAAGAATTTTACACAGCCGAAGAATACCATCAGAAATATTTAAAGAAAAATCCCAACGGCTATTGCCATCTTCAGCTTCAGTCGGCGAAGATAGGGCAAATCCTTAGCGCCGACCGCCACCCAAAATAGATCCTAAGACACCACGGATGATCTGACGACCCACGGTGCTGCCCACTGAGCGTGCGGCACTTTTGGCCATGGCATCAAATATCGTCTGTGGTTGCCGACCCCCGCGCGCAGGTGCGCTTGTGCGTTGATTGCCGACAGGCTGCTGCTGATAGGTGGTTTGCTGAGCCGCCTGAGTTGCTTGTAATGTTTGCTGGGCGCGAGCTGCCAATTTTTCATGCGCAGACTCACGGTCGACCGCGGTCTCATATTTTCCGTACACCATGGACGACTGTATCAGTCTCTGTCTTTGGTCGGGTGTGATGGGGCCTATTTGTCCGCGCGGAGGCAGCACCCAAGCTCTTTCGGCGGGCGAGGGTTGTCCGTTATCATCTAAAAATGACACCAACGCTTCACCCACGGATAGTTGGGTGATCACATCTTCCAGTTTTCCAAGTGCAGGGTTTTGCCGGAAGGTGTTCGCTGCTGCCTTGACCGCTTTTTGGTCATTGGGTGTGAATGCGCGAAGCGCATGCTGGACTCGGTTGCCCAGCTGGCCCAAGATAGCATCCGGGATGTCGTTCGGATTTTGACTGATGAAATAAACACCCACACCTTTGGAGCGAACCAAACGAACCACTTGCTCGATCTTATCCAAGAGTGGTTTTTCGATATCGTTGAAAAGTAGATGTGCTTCATCAAAAAAGAAAGCTAATTTGGGTCTATCCAGATCGCCCGCCTCGGGCAGTCTTTCGAAAAGCTCCGACAAAAGCCATAGAAGAAACGTGCTGTAAACTTTGGGTGATAGGATGAGCTTGTCTGCGCACAAAACATTGATCATACCTTTGCCGGTCGAATCGGTTTTAATGAGGTCATACAGATCCAAAGCCGGCTCGCCAAAAAATTCCTCAGCGCCTTGTTGCTCGAGGCCGATCAAAGCTCTTTGGATGGCGCCGATGCTGGTGGAAGCGATATTGCCATACTGAGTGGTGAACTGCTTGGCATTGTCGCCGATGTATTGAACCGTAGCGCGCAGGTCTTTGAGATCCAGCAAAAGCAAACCGTTGTCATCCGCGATCTTGAACACTAAAGTGAGCACACTTTTTTGAATATCCGTAAGATCAAGCAGTTTACCCAAAAGAAGCGGGCCCATATCGGAGACAGTGGAGCGGATCGGGTGGCCTTGAGAGCCAAACACATCCCAAAATTGCACGGGAAATTGAGCGAAAACGGGAGCTTCGACGTTAATTTGCTGGATGCGACTGGCCATCTTGGGCGTGAGGGATCCGGGTTGCGAAACGCCGGAGAGATCGCCTTTCACATCTGCCATAAAAACCGGGATCCCGTTGGCGCTAAAATTTTCGGCGATGACTTGAAGCGAAACTGTTTTGCCGGTACCGGTGGCGCCCGTGATGAGGCCGTGACGGTTGGTCATTTTGGTGGAAATGGAAATATTTTCTTTGGAGCGGGCGATAGGGAGTTGGCTCATGTTATTTCCTTTCTATAGATGCAATAAGAGGAGATTATAGCTTGACGATGGCTTCCTCCCAAGTTAATTTACTGAGTATGGCAAATTTAACATTGGCTCAAGAAGCCAGACAATGGATGTCCGAAAGCATTTACGGGGTGCTCTCGACCCAGGCACAGGACATAGCGGGGTACCCGTTCGGATCAGTAGTTTTGTATGCGCTGGATAACGAGGGCTGCCCATATTTTTTTGTAAGTCGGATGGCTCAACACACCAAAAATTTCTTAGCCAATCCAAGAGCTTCTTTGACGGTGGTCGATTCAGGGACGGGTGATGTGCAAAATGCGACGCGTATCACGTTTGTGGGTGATGTGGAGCCGGTTCGCTCCGAGGTCGCTGAACTGTCAGCAAGATTTTTTGAAAAGTTTCCCGACTCCGATCGGTATCGCGAGCTTCCTGATTTCTCATTCTATCGGATCAAACCGACCCGGATCCGTTACATCGGCGGTTTTGGGAAGATCGCCTGGATAGAGCCCGCCGAGTATTTGAGCGCCAAAAGCGCGGTATGAAAACAGTTCAGCTAAAGATCAAGACCGATCCCAAATGGGTCAAAGTGATCTTGGAAAATTTTGATGAGTTTCTGGCGGATCACGCGGATTGCGAAAAAAAAGCCTCGGCCATGGCGATCGCGTTCATCTCCAAGTGCCCGGATCGTGTCGAGATCATCCCGGAGCTCATGGATCTGGCGATGGAAGAGCTTCTTCATTTTAAACAAGTGTATGCTCTTATGGAAAAGCGCGGGTTGCAGCTCACCTCTCAAGCTATCAATGATCCGTACGTGAATGCGCTACTTCAGCTTTGCCGCTCGGAGAGGGAAGAACGGTTTTTAGACAGGCTTTTGGTGATGGCGATCGTGGAGGCCAGGGGAGCCGAGCGTTTTCGGATCGTTGCAGCGGCACTCAAGGATCCCGAGCTTAAAAAATTTTATCGTAATTTGTACACCGCTGAGGCGCGGCATGGAAGTTTATTCATCAAATTCGCCAAAACCTATTTCGATGAAAAAACGATCCGGGAGCGGATGGATAAAATGACAGCCGAAGAAGCCAAGATCATCCAGCGCCTCAAATGGCGGCCGTCGCTGCACTGATGAAGATCCAATTCCAACTGGACTGGGGCAAAACGCCGCGTTTTAAATCCAAAGAGGCTTCGACACTTTTTTCCGAATACGTCAGCCGCATCCAACATTTTGGAGAAGTCTCCATATCTGGACTCGATAAAAAATCCGCAAAGCCAGCCGGCTCCGCCATCTGGATCTGCCATCGCAATTCCAAAACAAAACTGCTTTCCTCGGAAGATCTGGCGCGAGAAATTGAAAAATTACAAAACAGAGGTGTAAGGTCGCTCCAAATTTTGATCGGCGGCCCCGATGGATTTACGGATAGCGACATCGCGTCCCTAAAACCCGACCTTCTCTGGAGCTTCGGTCCCATGACCCTCCCGCACGAACTAGCCTCCATCGTTGCTGCTGAACAGCTCTACAGAGCGTATACGATTCAAAAAAAACTTCCATACCACTCTAAGCATTAAATTCAATTTTTTGTTCGTATCATATAATTGAGGCCGCAGAGTCCGTTTTTACCATATTTATTGGAGCGTCGTTCATGGCCTTCTTGACATAGATTGATTTTCTGGTAGACTGATGTTAGCACTCTAATTCAATGAGTGCCAATATTGAATGGGGGTAGCTATGAAACATGATCCCAGTCAGCGTCACGATATGATCCTGGATCAGATCGTCCGTTCTTATATAGATACGGCCGAGCCCGTGGGTTCTAGGACTATTTCGCGTCGGTTTGATAGCGGCCTTTCACCTGCCTCCATTCGTAATGTGATGGCTGATCTGGAAGAGGAGGGTTTTTTGAAGCAGCCCCACACTTCAGCCGGACGTGTGCCAACGGATCGCGGATATCGCTACTGGGTGGATGCGTTGATGGAGCCCGAAGAGCTGAAGGACCAGGATAAAGATAAGATCCATTCGGAGCTAGCCAAAGCGCGCACAGTTGAAGCGCTGGCTGAGCGTATTTGCAAAGTGATCTCAGAGATGACGGGCAATGCGGTCGTGGTTTATATTAAAAATTTAAAGCGCGTTTCGTTTCTTAATCATTTATTGGATGAGTTGATCCAGACACAGAAGTTGATGGATTATTTTGAAGAAGAGCCCGAGCTTTTTATTGATGGGGCGTCGCTCATCTTTGAGCAGCCGGAGTTTCAGGATCTGGCCAAAATGCGTACTTTGTTGCAAGCATTTGACCAGAAAGTTAGTTTCCTGGATGCGCTTTTGCGGGAGTCTCATGGAGAAGAAGATCATGAAGTGCAGGTCCGTATAGGGCATGAAAATGAAATGTCAAATCTTGGAGATGTGAGCCTTGTAGCTAAAGATTGTTATTTTAGCAACGCACCCTTTGGCGGAGTGGCCGTCGTTGGGCCGACGAGGATGAGATATTGGAGAGTGGTGTCACTGGTGGATTATGTGGCCGATACGGTTTCAGAAAGTGTGAGGCGGTTTTGAGCGACGAAGAGATCAAGGAAACAAAAGAAGCAAAGGAGCCCAAAGAGGCTGGTGACACAAACCCGGTAAACGAGCAGCTTCTGAGGCTTAAGGCTGATTTTGAGAATTCAAAGAAGCGGCTTGAGCGTGAAAAGTTAGACGCGATCAAGTATGCAAATGAGAGGCTCTTGGGAGAAATATTGCCGATCGTGGATAATCTGGATCGCGCCTTGGCGAGTTTGTCTGAGGGCCATGACCCTGAAAAAGTGAAGAAGGGTTTGGAGCTTGCGCAAACAGAGCTGCATCAGGTTTTG
This sequence comes from uncultured Planctomycetia bacterium, assembly GCA_964402785.1. Classification (GTDB taxonomy): domain Bacteria; phylum Omnitrophota; class Gorgyraeia; order 2-02-FULL-51-18; family 2-02-FULL-51-18; genus CAYODQ01. Next base: position 10,857 of record CAYODQ010000008.1, on the reverse strand, counting down.
GAGCAGCACGGCGTTCAAATGGTCAAAGCTATCGGTGAGGCTTTCGATCCTCGTTTCCATGAAGCGATGGGGATGGTGGAGTCGCCAGACGCAGAAGATGGGACAATTTTAGAAGAAGTGCAGCGCGGTTATTTGTTGAATGGGCGATTGATACGGCCTAGCCGCGTGCGTATCGCAAAACAAAGTTAATCAAAAATCATATTGAGGAGGAATGAGAAATGGCTACCGAAAAAGTTATAGGTATTGATCTAGGGACGACCAATTCATGTGTGGCGGTGATGGAATCCGGAGAGCCGGTGGTGATCGCGAACGCGGAAGGTGCGCGCACAACTCCATCTGTTGTCGGTTTTACAAAGAGCGGAGAGAGGCTTGTAGGCCAGGCAGCCAAGCGTCAGGCCATCACAAACCCGGAGAATACGGTTTTCTCCATCAAGCGTTTCATGGGCCGTCACCACAATGAGGTGTTGTCCGAAGAAAAGTTGGTTCCTTATAAAGTAGTAGAAGGATCCGGCGGAGATGTGCGCGTGAAGATCGGCGCTGAAGAGCATACGCCTCCACAGATCTCGGCTTTGATCTTGCAAAAAATGAAGCAGACGGCCGAAGATTATTTGGGTCAAAAGGTCACCAAGGCAGTGATCACGGTGCCGGCGTATTTTAATGATGCGCAGCGCCAAGCCACCAAAGATGCGGGCAAGATTGCGGGTTTGGATGTGCTTCGTATCATCAATGAACCTACGGCGGCAGCATTGGCCTATGGTTTGGACAAAAAGAAAAATGAGAAGATCGCTGTGTATGATCTAGGCGGCGGAACATTTGATATCTCTATCCTCGAGATCGGGGATGGTGTGTTTGAAGTGCGCTCGACCAATGGTGATACGCATTTGGGCGGAGATGATTTTGACCAGCGCATTATGGACTGGCTGGCAGATGAGTTTCGCCGCACCGAAGGTATTGATCTCAGAAAAGATCGTATGGCACTTCAGCGTTTAAAAGAAGCAGCCGAAAAAGCCAAATGCGAGTTATCCTCCAATATGCAGTCGGAGATCAATCTGCCGTTCATCACAGCGGATTCGAGCGGGCCCAAACATTTGACGATGACCTTGACCCGTTCGAAACTTGAGCAGCTTGTGGATGAGTTGGTTCAACGCTCACTTGAGCCTTGCCGCAAAGCTTTGGCGGATGCCAAGCTCACTGCCAACGATATCGATGAAGTAGTGTTGGTGGGTGGTCAGACGCGTATGCCCAAAGTTCAAGAAGTGGTGAAACAGCTCTTCAAAAAAGAGCCTCATCGTGGCGTGAATCCGGACGAAGTCGTGGCGATCGGTGCTGCGATCCAAGGCGGTGTGCTCGTGGGTGATGTGAAAGATGTGCTTCTTTTGGACGTGACACCTTTGTCTTTGGGCATTGAGACCTTGGGCAGTGTGTGCACCAAGCTTATTGAGCGCAACACAACGATACCCACCAAAAAGAGTCAGGTGTTTTCAACCGCCGCGGACAATCAAACAGCCGTGTCTATTCACGTTCTGCAAGGTGAGCGCGAGATGGCTGCAGATAATCGTACACTTGGCCGGTTCGATCTGGTCGGTATCCCATCTGCCCCGCGTGGAGTGCCTCAGATCGAAGTGACATTTGATATTGATGCCAATGGCATCACGCATGTGTCGGCCAAAGATCTGGGTACCGGAAAAGAGCAAAAGATCAAGATCGAAAGCTCCAGCGGTCTTAGCAAAGAAGAAATTGAGAAGATGACCAAGGATGCTCAGGCTCACGCGGAAGAAGATAAAAAGAAACGCGAAGCCATTGAAGCCCGAAACCGTCTGGACAATATGATCTATCAGTCTGAGAAGTCACTTAAGGAATTGGCCGAAAAGGTCTCTGAGGCGGACAAAAAGAGCGTCGAAGATGCTATCGCAAAAGCAAAAGAGGCTCTCACGTCTAATGATGCTTCCGTGCTCAAAAAAGCCGAAGAGGAGCTCAACAAGGCCACGCATAAGATCGCCGAAGAGATGTATAAACACGCCGGAGCCAAAGCAGGTGCTCAAGGCGGCCAGGCAGCAGGTGCCGGCGCCAAAGACGATACGGTTGACGCTGAGTACAAGGTAGAGGACGATAAATAAAGCAGACTATAGACCATAGACGATAGACAAAATCTCTAAAAATCTAGATTGATTTGTCTACTGTCTATGGTCTATTGTCTATAGTCTAATTTATGTCAACCAAACGCGATTATTACGAAATACTGTCTGTATCCAAAAGCGCCTCGGCGGAAGAGATCAAAAAAGCTTACCGCCAGAGTGCCATGAAACACCATCCTGACCGCAATCCTGGTGATAAAAAAGCCGAAGATCTTTTTAGAGAGGCCACCGAAGCTTACCAAGTTCTGTCAGATGCCAAAAAAAGACAAGTCTATGATCAATACGGACATGCCGGTTTGGGCAGTCAGGGTTTTGACGCGTCTGGTTTCCAAGGCGGATTTGGGGATATTTTTGAAGACATCTTTGAGGATTTTTTTGGTGCCACGACTGGCCGTCGTCGCAATCGGCCGCAAAAAGGAAATGATCTGGCTCTTGCTCTGGAAGTTTCATTTGATGAGGCTGCGTTTGGTGTCGAAAAGAAAGTGGATGTGACTCGGGAAGAGAATTGTGCTACCTGCGAAGGTGAGGGGGCTAAGCCGGGTACGCAGAAAAAAACGTGTACGACCTGTCAGGGTTCAGGACAAGTGATGGCTTCGAGCGGTTTCTTTAGCGTGGCCAGGCCTTGTCACAAGTGCCATGGCCATGGTGCGATCATCGAACACCCTTGCACAAGTTGCAGAGGCACCGGCCGCACAGCAGTGAAGCGAAATATTTCGATCCGTGTGCCGGGCGGCGTGGACAATGGGATCCGTCTTCGCATGCCCAATGAAGGAGAGGGCGGTACGCGCGGCGGCCCTCGTGGAGATCTTTATATCGAGATCCATGTGAAACAACATGAAATTTTTAAACGCAAAGACGAGAACATTATTTTGGAGCTTCCGATCTCAATGGTTCAAGCCGCTCTGGGATGTGAGATGGAAGTGCCTACTCTCAAAGGCATGGCTGAGCTTAAAATTCCCGCAGGGACGCAGCATGGCAAAGTGTTCCGATTAAAAGGGAAGGGCTTTCCTTCGTTGCGCGGGCATGGCACAGGAGACGAAGAGGTCCATATCCAAGTAGAGACACCTTCGAATCTAAACTCAAAACAAATCGAGATCTTGAAGCAATTTGCGGATGCCACCGGCGAAAAAGTAAATCCGGCCTCATCCTCATTTGTACATAAAGTTAAGAAGATCTTTAGTTAATCGATCGGAGAAAAGATATGCCGACATACGAATATCGCTGCTTAAAATGCAAAAAAACATTCGAAAAATTGCAATCCATGAACGATGCCCCGATCCAGTCTTGCCCCAAATGCAAAGGCAAAGTCGAGCGATTGATCGGCGCCGGCTCCGGGCTAATTTTTAAGGGCACAGGTTTTTATATCACGGATTATAAAAATAAGGGCCGATCCCCAAAATCAGATCCACCCAAAAAGAGCGCATGAGCACAGCCCCTCTCAAGAGGCCCAGTTTTTTTCGGTATTGGGCGCCCGTCCTGGCTTATTTATCCCTGATCTATTTTTTATCCTCCAACCCTTTTCATTTTGGGCTGTTCCATAAAACTCAAAAAATGAATGTGGATAAGGTCGTTCATGTTGTAGAATATGCCTTCCTTGGTTTTTTGATGGCCAGAGCCATGGGTAAATATGATTTTTTTCGTCAATCCATGCGGCTTTTGGCGGCCATGGTGCTGTTGGCGGGCGTTGTGTACGGGATATCGGATGAGATCCATCAGATCTACGTTCCCAACCGCGATGCCAGTTTTTATGATGTGTTGGCGGATAGTTTTGGCGTGTTCGTCGGTGTGTTCATTTATTATAAAACGAGGTTCAAGAGGTTATGCCCGAAATAAGATCCTTTCGCGCTTGGCGCTACAATCCTAAAAAGGTCAAAAACTTCGCAAAAGTAGTGGCTCCGCCCTACGACGTTATCTCTAAAGCGGATCAAAAAAAACTTTATGACACCAATCCTTACAATGTGATCCGTCTAGAGTTGGGTCAGACTTTTCCTTCGGACAACGCGCAAAATAACCGTTATACACGTGCGTATGACACTCTCAATGAGTGGAAAAATTCCCAGGTTCTCATCCAGGAAGAATCGCCGGTGATCTACGTGCATGAGCAAGAATATCTCGAGGAGGGCAAAAAGAAAAAAAGGATAGGATTTTTTGCCGCAATGAAGATCGACGAAAAATCTGTCCTGAAGCACGAAAATACACTGTCGGGACCCAAAGAAGATAGGTTGCATTTACTGAAAGAAGTGCGCACCAACCTCAGCCCGATCTTTGGTTTGATCGAAGATGCAAAGGGGATCGTTCAAAAACTTCTTTTGCCAGCTACGCGTAAGAAGCCGGCGATTGATATCGTCGTGTCGGGTGTGCGTCACAAGTTATTTTTGGAAGATAGGAAAGACGTTGTGGCTCAGATCGTGGAGGCCATGAAGTCCAAGCCCATGTTCATCGCGGATGGCCATCATCGCTTTGAAGTGGCTACCCAGTATAAAAAATGGATGCATACCCAGCATGGAGGCCGTGAGGGGGCTTGGGATTACGTGTTCACTTATTTTTCAGATTGTTTGCACAACCCATTCAAAATATTTCCAACGCATCGTTTGATCAAGGTTAAAAAGGGGAAAGGCGCATTAGACCCTCTTAAAAAGTTAGGCGCGCTTGAGCAGGCCAAGGATCTAAATGCTGTTTTGACCAAGCTTGCCAAATGCCGCGATGAAGAAAAAGACAAAAGTTATCGTTTTGGTTTTTATACAGCTAAAGATGGGTTCTATTTATTGAAGTTATCAGCAGCTGTTGTCTCCGCTATCCATAAAAACCCGGTGGCAAAGCTAGATGTGGCCGTTCTTCACGACAAGATCATCTCTCCCGGCTATGGGATCCACGCGATCGAGAAGTCGGAGGCTATTGATTTCACACGGGACGCTAAAGAGGCCGTGCAAAAAGTGGATGACGGTTCGTTCGATCTGGCGATTTTTTTGAGGCCCACGTCCCTCAAGGAGATGTTATTTGTTTCTAAGAAAGGCCTCAAGATGCCGCAAAAATCCACCTACTTTTATCCGAAGCTTTTGACCGGGCTTTTATTTTACGGGATGAACCATGATCAAGCCTAAATCGCTTACGTCACTTTCTCTCGTATTTCCCTGCTATAACGAGTCCGAGAACGTAGCCAATATGATCGAACAATCGGTCAAGGTTGGGGAAGATTACGGTGTGGATTATGAGGTGGTCGTGGTGGATGACGGCAGCCGGGACAATTCGGCAGAGATCATCCGGCGATACGCTTCTAAGAATCCTCGCGTTAAATTGGTTTCTCATGAAAAGAATATGGGGTATGGCGCGGCGGTCGCGACGGGACTTAAAAGCGCCACCAAGGATCTTGTTTTTTTTACTGATGGTGACAATCAATTCCATGTTGGTGATATCGAAAAGCTTTTTTCCAAGATCGATGGATGTGATGTGGTGGCCGGGTTTCGTATGGGCCGCAAAGACAAGGCTTATCGTCGTTTCAACGGTAGTGTTTGGACAATGACCGCCAGGTTCTTGTTTGGATTGTCCATCCGTGATATTGATTGTGCTTTTAAACTTTTTAGGCGTAAATGCTTGGATGGCCTTGAATTTCGCTCCAAACACCTCCTGATCCATGCGGAGGTGATGGCCAAACTCAAGAAAAGGAAATGCAAGATCCAGGAGATCGGTATCACGCATTATCCCAGGCAGGCAGGTAAGGCCAACGCGACCAAGCCAAGCGAGATGATCAAGTCGGTGATCGAGCTTTTTAGGCTGTATTGGGGTATTCGGTAGCCGATATTCTGGCTTGCCGAAACCCGGCTAACCTATTACAATAGAGTCTCTTATGTCAACTTTTAGCGATAAAGCTAGGTCCAACGCACCGCGAGTCGTGAAGCGCCGGGAATTTCCCGAGGGCTTGTGGACCAAGTGTGGAGAGTGCGGTGAGATCATCTACAATAAAACACTCGAAGAAGACCTCAAAGTTTGTCCCAAATGTGACTATCATTTTACCCTCTCCGCCCCAGAGCGCGTGGCGTCCTTGATAGATGATGGTACCTTCAAAGAGATGGATAGGGAGCTGGGGTCAGTGGATCCGCTTTCTTTCAAAGGCCCAAAATCTTACGTCACTAAGTTAAAAGAAGACCAAAAAGCGACCGGCCTAACGGATGCCGTGATCACAGGTGAAGGTCTTATGAATGGTTCCCGTGTGGCTCTTGGCGTCACGGACTCAAGGTTCATCATGGGCTCTATGGGTTCGGTGGTGGGCGAGCGATTGACGCGGCTCATTGAGCATGCCACCAAACATAAATTACCGATCATCATCGTATCGGGATCGGGTGGCGGCGCTCGTATGTACGAGGGTATGCTTTCCTTGATGCAGATGGCAAAGACGTCTCAAGCGCTGGCTAAGCATCATGAGGCATCTCTTCTTTTTATTTCTGTTTTGACGAATCCGACAATGGCAGGTATTATGGCAAGCTTCGCATCGCTGGGAGATCTGATCATAGCCGAGCCCAAAGCTTTGATCGGTTTTACAGGGCCGAGGGTGATCGAGCAAACCATCCGGCAGAAATTGCCTGAGGGTTTTCAGACATCTGAGTTTTTATTGGAACACGGGATGATAGATAACATTGTGCACAGGAGGCAATTAAAAAACGCTCTGCATCAGTTTGTTGGTTTTTTGCAGCCCGCCAATTAATACAACTTTATGGCTCAAGTCAGTTTAACAAACGTCAATAAAATATATCCCGGCAATGTTCAAGCCGTTTTCAACGTAAATCTTTCTATCGAAAAGAAAGAGTTTATCGTGCTGGTGGGTCCGTCCGGCTGCGGCAAGACCACCATTCTTCGTATGATCGCCGGACTTGAGGATATTTCATCCGGTAAAGTTTATATCGGCGATAAATTGGTCAATGACGTGCCACCCAAGGATCGAGATATCGCGATGGTTTTCCAAAACTATGCTTTGTATCCGCATATGACCGTATTTGAAAATATGGCATTTGCACTTAGGCTTCGCAAGTATCCCAAAGCCGAGATCAATACGCGCGTCAACGAAGCAGCCGAGATCTTGGGGATCAAGCACTTACTCGAGCGCAAGCCCAAGGAATTATCCGGCGGACAGCGCCAGCGTGTGGCGGTGGGACGCGCGATCGTGCGCAAACCATTGGTGTTTTTGTTTGATGAGCCTCTTTCGAATTTAGATGCCAAGCTTCGTGTTCAAATGCGCACCGAGATCAAAAAGCTTCATCAGAGATTGCAGGCTACGATCGTATACGTGACGCATGACCAGGTCGAGGCGATGACCATGGGTGATCGTATCGTGGTCGTAAAAGACGGCAATATTCAGCAAGTGGCCGATCCGATCACACTCTACGATAAACCCCGCAATAAATTTGTCGCGAGCTTTATCGGCAGCCCACCCATGAATTTCCTGACCGGACAAGTGATCAAGCTTAACAACAAGCTTTATTTCCAAAATGGCCCTTTCAAAGTGCGGGTACCGGATAGCTTTACACCCAAAATGGCGCCTTATGAAAATCAGGAAGTGATCTTTGGTCTTCGCCCCGAGGATATTTATGACAAACTTTTTGCCACTGAGGCATCTCCTGACAATACCGTTCGCGCGATATGCGAAGTCGTGGAGCCGATGGGTGCTGAGGCATACCTTTATTTACGCTCAGGCCCCAACACCTTTACAGCGCGTGTCTCTGGACACGTCCATCCCAAAGTAAATCAAGACTTGGATCTGGTGCTCGATATGAGCAAGACGCACTTTTTCGACAAATCTACGGAAGAGTCTATTATTTAGCAAGATACCCCACGTTGTTCGGAGGTGCTGACACCACCGTGTTGATCACAATATTAAGTTATCTTTTCTGGCTCGGTCTCTGTGTGTATTATTTTCCCGCATTTTATTTGCGTTTGGATACGGCTGAGCAGATCTTTGGCTCCCTGCTTTTTATTTCACATCTTATCTTGATACTTTCGTGGCGCCTCGGAGGGCCTATCACTGCTGCAGTCCTTAGTTTTGTTTCCACTTTTTTTGTTCTTTATTTATGTCTTGTTATTAAAGAGCCGGCGCTTTTTTTTCAGGCGATCTTGTACGGTGCGCTTTATATGGGTATGTTGGCTTTTTTAGTGAAACGGCAGAGGAAGGAAAATAGCAAGCGGTTGGCCAAAGAAAAGTTGGTAGAAGATATCACGATCCACGAAAAGGAATATGAAAAAAAAGTCGCACTCGAGATTGCGCTTGAAAAACGCATCCATCGGTTTTTAGATCTACACCAATTCGCCGAACTCTTAAAGGGGATCCCGGGCGCCGCTGAGTTATCTCATCGCGTGGTGGATGAAGCGCATATTTTGATCCCCGGAGCTCAGACCTGCGCTTTGTATTTATTAGATCAGGATTCACAACAGCTGAGTCTGATCGCTGCCAAACTCGAAAAACCCCTGAGCAGCCCGGATCCGCGAGGAAGTTACTATGATCAATGGGTGATGAAACGCGCAAGGCCTCTTTTGGTGGAAGATACGCGTAATGATTTTCGCTTTTCAACGATGAAAAGGGGGGTCACTGCAGGTGTGACGTCTTTTTGCGCAGCACCTCTTATGACAGAAAACCGTGTCCTTGGAGTACTCAGCGTGAGCACTTTGTCTGATCAAGCATTTACCACAGACGATCTTCACACGCTGGACATTATTGCTGGTTTGGCAGCGGTGACACTGCGAAATCGCCTACTTTTTGACCGCATGGAAGAGTTGGCGATCCGTGATGGATTGACCGGCCTCTACGTGAATCGGTATTTTCAGGAGCGCCTGGCAGAGGAGATCACACGCGCTCACATGCATCAAGGTACTTTTGCAATCATCCTTCTCGACATCGATTTTTTTAAGCAGGTGAATGACGAGTATGGCCACTCGGCCGGTGATCTTGTTTTGAAGAATATTGCTGCCGCGCTTTTGCGAAATGTGAGCCGGGGAGAAACAGCTGCCCGGTACGGGGGGGAAGAGTTTGTTGTTTTGCTGCCCAATACGGATAAAAAGGCAGCACTGCGGCTGGCTGAGAAAATAAGATCCGACATCCAAACGTCACGGTATGTTTTGAGGCGAGTTGAAGGCGCTGTCACTGCGTCTTTGGGAGTGGCGGTATATCCCGAAGATGGAATCACGCACGATACGCTTATGGGACAAGCGGACAAAAATCTTTATCGTGCGAAGAACTCAGGAAGGAACCGGGTATGTGGAAGTACGTAGCCCTCAATAGCATCTGGTTTTTGATCCTATTTTTGGTTCATTTTTTTGGATCCAAAAATGACCGGCGCATGGTGCTGGCTTCGGGGGTTTTGATTGCAGCTCTTATTGCTTTCAAGGGTGCTATTGATCCAGTGGCATGGATCTTCTACGCGGTCTTCTCTTTGGTTGTGTTTGTGGGTGCTGATCATTTTAAGGTCTGGGCATTTTCCAGACTTGATGTGTTGACAAAAGATATTGAGTGGGCAAAAGAGAGGTCAGCTGAGATTGAGACCATCTTGGACCAGAAAAAGAAACAAACCGAATTTTTAGAAAAAAAAGGCGATGAGATCGTTGAATTCTATGAGCAGATCAAAGAGATGTCCAAGAGCTTGGATCGGCTCGAGACCTTTTTAATTTTTGCAGAGGCGCTTGCGGATACGTTTCATTTTGATTCGGCTAAACTCGCATTTTTTAATGGAGCTCACTTGGATCCTGCGCATCCGGAAGAGATCTACGAGCTCCATGGGCGGGATTTTGGGATTTTGTTCGATCGTAGCAGCTATCTCAAAGATCGAAAACGTGCACTTGGAGAAGTATTTCCTTTTGACCAAAAAGTTTATCGGTATTTGTTCAAATCGCCCAGAGTTTTGTCCTTGGATGATAAAAAAACGGCGCTTTTTGGGGAGGCTGGATTTGTGCTGCCGATCTTCACTGCGATCCCTATACAGATAAATCAGAAGATCTTCGCGATCTTGACGATTGTGAACATAGACACCAAAAGAGATCCTCTGTTTCATATTCTGACCGATCGGTTCGTCGCTGAAATTCAGCGCGTCAAATTGTACGAAAGAGTAGAAAGATTGGCTATCACAGACGGCCTGACGGCGGTGTATGTGCGTCGACATATGATGGAGCGTTTAGAGGAAGAAGTTGATCGCGCCAAAAGATTTAGTTTGAAATTTTCATTCTTAATGATCGACATTGATTTCTTTAAACCTATCAATGATGAGTATGGACACTTGGTTGGTGATATCGTTCTCAAGCAGATCGCGCAGACGATCAAAAAAAATGTTCGTGAAGTCGATTTTGTCGGCCGGTATGGCGGGGAAGAATTTGGTGTAGCGCTTATCGAAACGGACGAAGCCACAGCTGCTTTGGTCGCTGAGCGTATCCGTCGATCCGTCGAACACAAAAAAATAAGCGCATTTGGCGAAGATATTCAGGCGCGTGTGAGCATTGGTTGCGCAAGTTTTACGTCTCAACGAGCCACGGTGGCGTCTTTGGTCGAGGCGGCGGATGAGGCGCTTTACCAGGCAAAACGGTTGGGACGAAATCGGGTCTCCATCGCAAAATAACCCTTCACTCCCCAAGAATCTAAGGCCTTAATGAGAGGCTTATGAAGTAAACCGTCAACCGAAGGCTTTCTACCGGCCCGGTCCGGCGCCCCTGCGAGGCGCCTCCCTCTGTGATTCCCGTCGCCTAAGCTAAA
>CAYODQ010000007.1:0-60338 GCA_964402785.1 uncultured Planctomycetia bacterium | reverse complement strand
TGTTGGTTGAATGGGTGAGAAAGCGAGTATTTTTCTCATAAGTTTATTAAAATGAATAGGTTGCGGTATAAGCCTTCGTGGAGTCTAAAACTAGCTTAAGACAGGAAATAAAGGGCAAGTTGTCGAAATTGACCCTTTTGGCTCGGAAAAAGAAAAGCCGGGCTATTTTGAATAAGTTAGCCAAACTCTCCGCGTATAGACGAGCCCAAACAGTGTGTTTTTTCGTGGGGATGCCCACCGAAGTCGACACCTGTCCCATGATCGAGCATGCGATCGCTCATGGAAAGAGGGTGCTTTTGCCGCGAGTTGATCTGGAAAATAAAGCTCTTAAACTGTACGAAGTCCGTGATCTGAAAAAAGATGTGCTGGCGGGGCCTTTTGGGATCCTTGAGCCAAACCCTAAGAAAACCAAGCGCATCTCACCGAAGAAAGCGGATTGTGTGTTGGTGCCTGGTCTGGCATTCGATAAGAAAAACAGGCGTTTGGGCCGCGGGGCAGGATTTTATGACCGCTTTCTCACAAAGCTTCGTTCTGACACACCGAAGATCGGTTTAGCGTTTTCCTTCCAGATCGTATCCCAAGTACCGCATGAAAAACATGATGTCACCCTTGATAGGGTTTTAACGGACAAATAAACATGGATGGCAATACACTTTTTGTTTTGATTCTGATCGCTGTCGCGATCGCCGGCGTGGCATTTGCCGTGGGATATTTCATACGTAAGCGATTTGCCGAGCGTCTTATTCGTACGGCTGAGTCCAAAGCACGTGAGATCCTTGTCACTGCCAAGCGCGAAGCAGAAGACAATATCAAGCGCTCTGAGCGCGAGTCCAAAACTTTCCTTACCAAAGCACAGCGTGATTTTGAAGATCAGATCGCTCAACAAAAGCGCGATCTAGACAATATGGATAAGGTTCAGCGTCATCGCGAGGAGACGCTTGAAAACCGCATGCAATCCGCAGAAAAACGTGAGCGCGAAGCACTGTACCAGAGTCAGCAAGCCATCCTTAAAGAAAGACAAGTATTGGAGAGTGAAGCCAGTCTCCAAAAAATGATAGCGGAAGAGCGGGAGCTGCTTCAAAAAATATCCAAACTCGACCCGGAGGAAGCCAAGACACAGTTTCTCAAACGCATGGAGATCGAGCTCAGATCCGATGCGAGCCGGCTGATCGAAAAGATAGAGGGCGAAGCCAAAGAGGCCGGGGAAGACAAAGCGCGCAGGATCATAAGTCTTGCGATCATGCGCAATGCGTCTGCCTATGCGTCCGAGTCGTCTGTCGCGACCGTGCATTTACCCAGCGAAGAGATGAAAGGGCGTATTATTGGAAAAGACGGACGCAATATCAAAACATTTGAGACTTTGACCGGGGTGGACATGATCATCGATGAAACGCCTTCGGTGGTGACGTTGTCTGCATTTGACGGGGTGCGGCGAGAGATCGCGCGGCTGGTGCTGGAAGAGTTGATCCAGGACGGACGTATACAGCCGGCGCGCATTGAAGAAGTGGTCCAGAAAACCAAGCGCAATATGGAAAATATTTTAAAAGAAGCCGGCGAGAAAGCGTTGGCCGATACCAATCTCAGCAACATGCATCCGGAGCTTGTTAAGCTTTTGGGTCGTCTTAAATACCGCACCAGTTATGGCCAGAATGTGCTGAATCACTCGATCGAGGTTGCGTACATGATGAATACAATAGCCGGCGAGATGAATTTGGATCCAGTGACAGCCAGGCGCGCAGGACTGCTGCATGATATCGGCAAGGCCGTGTCCAGCGACGTGGAGGGGCCGCATGCACTTATCGGTGGAGAATTTTGCAGACGATATGGCGAGGTTCCGGATGTGGTGCACGGGGTCGAAGCGCATCACGAAGATATTGAAATGAAGTCTGTTTGGCCGATGTTGGTTCAGGGTGCCGACGCGGTCAGCGCTGCTCGTCCCGGAGCCAGGCGCGAAAGTATTGAAAACTATCTCAAGCGTGTGACCAAGCTGGAAGAGTTGGCGGACAAACATCCGGGGGTCGATAAATCTTATGTGATCCAAGGCGGCCGTGAAGTTCGAGTGGTCGTGAGGCCCGATCGCGTGCCGGAAGACGGACTGCCTGCGCTAGCTCGCGAGATCTCTAAAAAAATAGAGGATAATATGGATTATCCGGGCCAGATCAAGGTCGTGGTGATCCGAGAAAGCCGGGTGGAAGACTTTGCCAAGTAAAGACACGCTTATCCGCGTTCTGTGTATCGGAGATACTTACGGTGAACCGGGACGCCGCGCGATAGAGCTTTTTGTGCGCGGTATGAAAGAAAAAGGTGAGGTGGATTTTGTGGTGTGCAACGCCGAAAATTCCGCCGACGGCTCAGGTATCACCGAGAAGATCGCCAAAGAGCTGTATCAAGCCGGCTGCGATGTGCTGACCTGCGGAGATCACTCATTTGACCGCAAAAAAGATATCGAAGATTTCTTTAAGCGCGAAAGCCGCATTTTAAGGCCCTCAAATTTCCCTAAAATATTACCGGGCTCAGGTTCTTGTGTGGTGGAGTGCAAAGGTAAAAAAGTAGGCGTGATTCATGTCGCTGGGCAGGTTTTTATGCGCTATCACTTCAGCTCGCCTTTTTTGTCTGTCGATGAAGAGATCGAAAAAGTAAAAAAGCAAGGAGCCGATATCATCGTGGTGGATATGCACTGTGAGGCCACCAGCGAAAAATGGGCCATGGCTTGGTATTTGGACGGCCGCGTCGCGGCGGTTGTAGGCACGCACACCCATGTGCAGACAGCCGATGAGCGTGTGACCAAAAAAGGCACCGGCTGCATCACCGATCTTGGAATGACGGGCCCGTATGATTCGATCATTGGCGCCGAAAAAGAACTGATCCTCCAAAGATTTTTGACACAAGTGAATCTTCGCAAAGAAGTAGCACAAAATGATGTGAAGCTTTGCGGAGCGATCATTACCGTAGACCCGCTTACGGGTAAAGCAGTTTCCATCGAAAGAATCCAAAAAAACGTCCCAGCCTAAGATGACATTCAAGCTCAAAAAACCGGAAATATCTCTAGCGGCGTTGGCGGATGGCGGCGAAGAAGCCATGCCTGCGCGCCGAATTCTAACCGTATCCGATATCACGCGTAATATTCGTTTTGCTCTCGAAGAACAATTCTCAAGTATTTGGGTGGAGGGAGAGATCAGCAATTTTAAATCTCACACGTCCGGCCACATGTATTTTTCGATCAAAGATGAAGAGGCGCAGTTAGCCTGTGTGATGTTTCGGCGCGAAAACATGAATTTAAATTTTGAGCCGGAAGATGGCATGAAGATCTTGTGTTTTGGGCGTATCAGTGTTTACGCGCAGCGCGGCCAATATCAGATGTATGTAGAGCGTATGGAGCCCAAGGGTGTAGGGGCACTTCAGATCCGATTCCAACAGCTCAAAGAAAAGTTAGAAAAAGAAGGCTTGTTTGACGCAGCACATAAAGTGGAGATCCCGTATCTTCCCAAAAAAGTGGCTGTGGTCACTTCTATCGACGGGGCAGCCCTAAGGGATATTCTCAATATCATGGAGAGGCGTTTTACGAATGCGCATATCTTAATTTATCCTGTGCCGGTGCAGGGTGCTCAGGCAGCTCCTGCGATCGCTCAGGCTATCGATGATCTCAATACTGAGCAAGTTTCGGATGTGATGATCTTGGCTCGCGGGGGCGGAAGCATCGAGGATCTGTGGGCTTTTAATGAAGAGGCCGTGGCGAGAGCGATTTTTCGATCCGATATCCCTGTCATCTCGGCCATAGGCCATGAGACGGATTTTACGATAGCAGATTTTGTATCGGATCTTCGCGCGCCGACACCTTCAGCTGCCGCGGAGCTTGTATTGCCCAGGCGAGATGAACTCATCGCCAGGATAGAAGAGCTTAAAAGCCGCTCACTTCAGTCTATTTTGGGTGAGATTCAAAACTTACGTCAGGCACTCGAGTCTTTGTCGCAAAGAAGAGTTTTGAAAGATCCCCTGGCTATTTTTCAGATCCAATTTCAGCGTTTGGATGAGCTTGTCAAACACAGCACAAATGCTTTTCAAAATCTTATTCTCTCTTGCCGCGAGAAGGCAGGCTCTTTGATCGCCAAGCTCGATGCGCTGGGGCCACTGGCTACCTTAAAGAGAGGGTTTAGCGTGACCATGCGCCAGACGGACGGAAAGATCGTTACCAGTGTACAAAAAATAAAAGTCGGCGATATTGTCAGTACCAAATTAAACGACGGTTCATTTCAGAGCCGCATAACGGAGGTGCAGCGTGGACGATAAAAAAGAAATAGAGTTTGAATCCGCACTTAAAAAACTCGAAAGCATAGTTGAAAGTCTTGAAAATGGTGAGCTTTCACTCGAGCAGGCCCTGAAGCAGTATGAGGAAGGCGTTAAGATGGCCGACGTTTGCTCTAAAAAGCTGACCGAAGCGGAAAAAAGAGTGGAAGTTCTGATGAAAACAGTGGGTGGCAAGTTCAAAACAGCTGCTTTTGAAGCGGAGTCGGATCTCAAAGCCAAGAAAAAGAAATGACATTGGAAGTTTATTTAAAAAAACAATCCGCCAAGATCGATAAGGCGCTTGAGCACTATCTGCCCGGCATGCATGAGCAGCCTAAGAATCTGACTCAAGCCATGCGATATGCTGTGCTTTCGGGCGGCAAACGCGTAAGGCCTATTTTGGTGCTGGCAGCCGCAGAGGCCGTGGGTGGCGATGAAAAAAAAGTAATGCCCGCAGCTTGTGCTATTGAAATGATCCATAGTTATTCTTTGGTGCATGATGATCTGCCGTGTATGGATGATGATAAAGAGAGGCGGGGCAAGCCGACCTGTCATATTAAGTTTGGTGAAGTCGACGCGCTTTTAGCGGGAGATGCACTTTTGACACAGGCGTTTCATATCTTAAGCGCTGCCGATGTGAAGATCTCGCCCGCTCGGCAAATAGAGGCGATACGTATGATCACTGAAGCTGTTGGGCATCGCGGGATGGTGGGTGGGCAGGCTTTGGACATGGTATTTCAAGGCAAAGAGATGGACTTGCCGACCATCGAATATATCAACACTCATAAGACAGGGGCTCTGATCGCGGTGTCGACCCGAATAGGCGCTTTGCTGGGAGGTGGATCCCAAAGCCAGGTGGATAAGCTGTATCGGTACGGAAAATACGTAGGCCTTCTTTTTCAGATCGCCGATGATATAATGGATGAACAGGGTTACGCCCAGGTTATTGGTGTACATGAAGCCAAGGACGAAGCCAGCACCCTTTTGGATCTTGCCAAAAAAGAGCTTAAGGGATTAGGAAAAAAAGCTCAAATATTGGAACAGATCGCCGATTTTGTGATCAACCGGAAAAGCTGAAATGGAACTCCTCAAAAAAATTAACAATTCGTCCGATGTCAAAAAGCTCTCCAAAGATGAGCTTGCCAAGCTCTCACAAGAGCTGAGAGCTTACATTCTGGAAGTGGTGTCCAAAAATGGCGGGCATCTGGGCGCGGCACTCGGTGCTGTGGAGTTGACAGTGGCGCTTCATTATTGTTTTGAAACGCCCAAAGATACGTTTGTGTGGGATGTGGGTCATCAGGTCCATGCGCACAAGATCCTGACAGGCCGCCGAGAAGCCTTCAAGACTTTCAGGCAGGGTGGCGGCATGAGTGGATTTTCCAATAAAGATGAAAGTATCCACGACGCTTTTACAACGGGCCATGCAGGCACTTCGATATCCACGTCATTAGGCATTGCTTCCGGGAATCGCCTGCAAACAGGCGCCAAAACAGGGCAAGCACCGCTCAAAGGATCCAAGCGCGCGATCGCGATCATCGGAGATGCTTCTTTGGGAAGCGGGATGGCTTTGGAAGCGCTCAATCACGCCGGGCATTTGAATGAGAACCTGATCGTTATCCTCAATGACAATGAGATGAGTATCTCCCGCACGGTCGGAGCTATCAGCAAATATCTCAACAAGATCATCTCAAATCCTATCTACAATCACCTTCGCAAAGATGTTGAGACGCTTATTCGTAAGATTCCCCGTGTGGGAAAGCCCATGATGGCCCAGGCCAAAAAATTGGACGAGGGTTTCAAACATTTGTTTATTCCTGGCCACTTTTTTGAGGAGATGGGGTTTCGGTATTTTGGGCCCATCGATGGTCACAATATCAATGAGCTTATTTCGATCCTTCAAAATATTTCGAAATTGGAAGGGCCGGTGCTTTTACACATCATCACCAAAAAAGGCAAAGGCTACAAAGTGGCTGAGTCGGATCCCCAAAAATGGCATGCGTCCACACCGTTTTGCGTGGAGACAGGCCAAGTGCATCCCGTCGCTAAATCCAAGAGTTACACCAAGGTTTTTGGTGATACGGTGACCGCATTGGCCGAAAAGCATCCGGATGTGGTTGCGATCACAGCGGCGATGTGCGACGGCACGGGTTTGGTCGAGTTCTCTCAAAAATATCCGGATCGTTTTTTTGATGTGGGTATCGCAGAGGAGCATGCGGTTGCATTCGCGGCGGGCCTTGTCAAGTCAGGGCAGCGGCCGTTCGTGGCGATCTACTCCACGTTTTTGCAACGTGCCC
The DNA here is from genome assembly GCA_964402785.1 of uncultured Planctomycetia bacterium. Classification (GTDB taxonomy): domain Bacteria; phylum Omnitrophota; class Gorgyraeia; order 2-02-FULL-51-18; family 2-02-FULL-51-18; genus CAYODQ01. Next base: position 53,760 of record CAYODQ010000007.1, on the reverse strand, counting down.
ACGACCAGATCATTCATGATGTGGCGCTCCAAGATCTGCCGGTTATTTTTTGTTTGGATCGCGGTGGTTTGGTCGGAGAAGATGGACCCACACACCATGGTGTATTTGATATTTCTTATCTTCGAAAAATTCCCGGCATGACCGTGCTGGCTCCAAGAGACGGGCGTGAGCTGACGATGATGTTGGAATATGCCTATGGCCATAGAACAGGCCCCATTGCGATTCGCTATCCGCGCGGATCCGTTGCTGAAGAGACAGGATCTAATTTAGCTACGATCCAGCCTCCAGCCATTATTTATGGTAAATCGGAGGTTGTGCGCCAAGGCAAAGATGTCCTCATGGTTGCGTATGGCAGTATGGTCTATGTGGCGGATGCCGCTGCTCAGCTTTTGAAAGCTTCCGGTGTTGAAGCGACCGTGCTCAATGCGCGTTTTGCCAAGCCTCTGGATGAGACGACGCTGCTATCTTTGGCCAAAGATAAAAAAGTTGTGATCACCCTTGAAGAAGGAAGCTTGACGGGCGGATTTGGCTCGGCAATTTTGGAGTTATTCGAAAAATATCAGAAACAAATTCCCGTAAGAGTGCTGGCCATACCGGATCGGTTCATTGAGCATGGGAAAAGAGATCTTTTGATGGATTCGATCGGTTTATCACCTGCCAAAATAAGATCGGAAGTTCTTCGTTTACTGGGGATATCAGAAGCTTCAGACAAAAAATCTGAAGTAAGAGTTATCTCAGGATCGTAACCGCGTCGTTTATTTCGATCTGCTGACCGGATTCTAATTCACGGATATTGCAAGCAGCCATCACGTCTCTAATTTCAAGCACGTTTAGTGTTGCCACAGGCACCCCGTTCTTCATGACCTGAAGGGTCGCATCTGACTGAAGATTATTTACTTTGCCAAGATCGATAACCACGAAGCCATGTTCATTGTTGATCGCAAGGACATGTCCCTCATCTTTTGCTGATCTTTCTTGCATGGGTTGCTGGGGTTCTGCCGCAACAGGCTCTTCTTGTATTTCCATCTGACGCAGAGGAGAGGACGCTTGGATAAATGAAGGCGGAGGCATGGCTTGAGCGGTCGAAGTAACGGTTCCTAAGTCCACGGTTTTCCATTCATCGTTGATTTTTTTACGGGCCGTCGAGACTGTCTCTTCGAGTGCGATCTTGGCCACATTGATCTCATTGATCTTGTCATTGGTCATACGATAAAGCCGATCCATTTTTTGTTGCAGGATCTTATTTTGTTCATTCAAGCGCTGCAGATCTTCATCTTTTTGGCTGACTTGAGTGCCCAAGGTTTGCAGCTCTTGTGTCAGAGCCGGGACTTGAGGCGCGGCCTCTTTTTGAGTGTTCAGGATCTCGATCTGCTTTGTTTTGTTGATCAACATCTCTTCGAGGTAAGATTTTTCTTCCTTGATAGATTCGATCTTGGACTCTAATTTTTTGAAATTGAATTGGAGCGTCTCGTTCTCTTTTTTGAGCCCCTCAAATGCGGATTTGAGATGTTTCTTTTCTTTTTCCGAACTTTGCAAACCTCTCAAGAACTCATGATTGGATGATAGGATCTGATCCAGGCTTTTTTGAAGATTTTGTGATTGTAGGACCAAATTATTATTTTTGCGAATAAGCGATTGTCTTTCCAGCGTCGTTAAGAGAACATAAGTGCTGGCAACGACGACAAGAGAGCTGATCAAAATACTCTGAAGGCTAGGTTTTGTGAATTTAACCATTGGTAAGGGAAGTCTAACAGACAGAACGTCTTAAGTCAATAAACCGCCTGTAAATTCAGTCAATAATCGCTAAGTTATGATAATAAAATATCATCAAACATCAGCCTCCCCAAGAATCCAGGCCTTGGATGAGAGATGTATGAACAAGCCGCCAAGGGATAACCTTCTACGGGCCCAGTCCGGCGCCCCTGCGAGGCGCCTCCTTCTGTGAGCCCCCTCGACTATGAAAGACATAATGTTCCGTGCGTCTCGGGGGTCTCAACGACCCTACGAAGGTTATCCCTTGTCGGCTTGGGATGCTTCGCTAATATCAAGGCTGTATCCATGACTCGCTTCCACAGTATATGAAAGTAATTCATCCCTCATTCCTGGAGAACGAACGAAGTCTTAACATCCAGCCGGTAAACCCTGTCGATTTTATTCGTTCCCGGCCTTTTCCGAGCGCTCATAGCTTTGTCATAAATGGCAATGGAGACGCCAATCCGAGCGACAGCGAGGGCTGGAAGTCCCATTTGCCGCCGCACGAGTAGATATAGGAGTTCCTTCGGCGGCAAACGGACTTTTGGCGAGGGTCCATGCCATTTATGACAAAGCTATGCGAGGAAAAGGGTAAGGGCGAATAAAATCGACAGGGTTTACCGGCTGCATGATATGAACAAGAGAGAGAATGATATAATGGGCGCATGAGCACGGGACTTCATAACGCGGGGTTTTTGGAGCATTTGGACGAGATGCGCCGCAGGTTGATCGTGGCGCTGGTCGCCATGTCGGCTTGTACGTTTGCATCGTTCTTTTATGCGGATAAGATACTGGATTTCTTGGCGATCCCGATGCGACCGTACATTGACGCGGTCTATTTCTTTTCGCCGGCGGATGCATTTGTCGTCAAGATCAAGGTGTCGCTTTTATCGGGGCTGTTGTTCTCATCTCCGGTGATGCTAGCACAGCTATGGCTTTTTGTTTCTCCCGCACTTTATCCCAATGAACGTCGTGCGATCCTTCCGCTGACATTCATCACGACTTCTCTTTTTATCGGGGGCTCATGTTTTTCTTTTTTCAAGGTCGCTCCGATGACACTTCAATTCTTGATGGGCATGCAAACGGAATTCATGAAGCCGATGGTGTCCATGAGCGAATACATTTCTTTTTTGACGATGATGGTGATCGCATTCGGATTCGCGTTCAATCTACCGGTCTTTATCTTGGCGCTAGTGGCATCACGCGTGGTGGGGACTCAGGCTTTGAATAAGTTTCAGCGGCATGTCATCGTTTTGATATTCATTGCGGCGGCCGTGCTCACGCCGGGTCCGGATGTGGCTAGTCAACTTATGCTGGCCATCCCTCTTTTGATCTTGTTTGAACTGAGTATCGTGGCAGCTTATATTTTGGAGTTTTTTAGAAGCAAAAAAAAGATCGCGGCGCATGATTAGAATATTTTTAGTATTACCCTTCATTACCCTGGTGGTTTATTCCATTTTTAGTGTTGTCAAATATCCTCGCATGATCGGCAATATTTTTTTAAGCTTGGTTTACACACCTTCTCAGGATTCGTTTGCGTCGGTAAAGGGTGAGCGCGTCTCTATTTTGGATTCTTCTGACCAGGAGATCGAAGCGGTATACGTACAAGGCGGATCCTCTGATCGTGTCGTTATTTTTTGTCACGAATCAGGCGCATCCAAAGACTCGTGGGAAAAATATGCAGGTTTTTTGGCAGAAGCAGGCTGTCATGTCGTGAGTTTTGATTTTTTGGAAGAAAATTCGAATGACAAAAAGATCAATTCATTGTCTCAGTGGCCGGTGTCCGAAGATGTGGATCGACTCGTGACCGTGATCCGATGGGCCAAACGCGCCATCAAGCCTGAGCCGCAGGTGATCCTATTCGGTGTGTCCAAAGGGGCCAATGTCGCTTTGGCGGCATCGTTCCGCGAAGGTGCCGTAAAAGCTCTCGTCACCGATGGTTTATTTTCAATGAAAGAGATCTTCAGGGATTACATTCGTAAATGGGCGCCTATCCTTGTGAAACCTAATTTATTTGGCGAGAACTATCCAAAATGGGTGGTGGATGTGTTCTCTCAGCTTGGGTATTGGAATTGCGAAAAGCGGACAAAGAAAGAATTTGTGGATGTGGAAGCGCTTCTTAAGAAAAAGCACAAACCACTGATCATGATCCACGGCGAAAATGATGATTATGTATCTAAAACGCATCAGGCATTTCTTCGCAAGATCGAGTCTATTCATGGCCCGGCTCATCATCCTATCGTATCCAGTGCTGGGCATAATGAAGCGATCGTATTGCAACGGGCTTTGTACGAAAGAGAAGTACGGAATTTTTTAGACAAGGTGTTGAAGCCATGAAAAAAGCAGTGGTCATTTGGGTAGCCGTGCTGAGTTTTTTATCCGTCGACAGGATCTCGGCGGAGGTTTCTTTGGTGTCTCGCTTGGCGGATGCCCAATTATTTCAAATAAGCAGCGATTCTGTGCGGTTGGCCAACGTGCTGCAACAGAGCTTGAGTGCCTATGATGCGGCCAGGGACTATCAGGCCATATTTTTCAAAGAGGAAAAAGATGGGACGACTATGGGCCCAAAAGAGCAGATCTTTTTGAAATTTGAGAAGCCATTTAAAATTTATATGGGTTGGATGAACACTCACAAACAAGGCCTGCAAGTCCTGTATGAACGGGGAAAACACGATGGAAAATTGGCTATTCATAAGCCGGGTCTTTTACTGGGACTAGCGCCTGTTATTTTTTTGGATCAAAATAGCCCGTGGGTAAAAGAGGGCAGCGAGTCTTATGACATCGAAGACGCCGGTATCGGGTCGTTTCTTTATGATTTTGCTGAGATGTGCATCAAAGGCGCCGAAGAAAAGAAATTAGCCGTTAAAATCGATGTATCCAACGGCGAAGAAATATTTGATGTGTCTTTTCCCGGATCAAAAGAGGAAGATAAAGGGCATTTTTCTTACCGAGTGGTGGTCCGGTTCGACGAAGCCAGCCGCTTGCCGGTCAAAATGGATCTTTATGATTGGAATGATCAGCCGACCGGGTATTATGCGTATGAAAATTTAAAGATGAATCCCGGCTTAGACGATCCGGAGTTCAAGAAATTTGCTAATCGAAATTTGTATAACCTTTACGTTCCAAAAAAATCATCAGAGCCACTTCCAAAAAACACATCTCGAAATAACTTCGCATCCAAGAAAAAAGCTTAATATTTCTGTCCGCGCCACACAGACGGCCGATTGAAGATGATCCGTCCGACGCAGATGCTTAGGATCCAAACCATGACGATCGAACCCAGCGGATGTAGAAATGCATAAATAGGGTTTGATTTGATAAGGCGGTTGCCAATGAAACGGATCAGAATGATCCATAAACATATCGCCAGACTCACGACCCAGACGGTCATATCAAAATGGACGTTTTTGGTGATGCACAAGGTGCTTTGATAAGCCAACACACCAAAAGGAGTTATAGAATAAAAAATAAATAAGAATATTTTGTGAAAGATGGGCAAAAGTTTTTTATTGAAGAGATGTGTGAAGATGCGCGTCCACCCGGTCTTGATCTGCATGAGAGACGTGTACATTCGTGTCGAATAAAGTTCAGTGCCATTGTAAAATTTAACATTGAACCCAGCTGCTTTGACTTTCTTAGCATACTCCACATCTTCGACAACTTCATTTTTGACGGACTCACTGCCACCTGTTGTTTCATAAACTTCTTTTCGGATCAAAATATACTGGCCATTAGCCAAAACTGTTTTGGAGTGGGGCATATTGAGCTGGGTTGTATTGAACCAAAGAGCTAGGCTGGAGACGGCTAGAGGCTGAACAGTATTTTCCCAGAAACTGATACATTCAACCTCGGGTGCCAATGTCAGAAAATCTATTTTTTCGGAAAGCGCTTTTTCGACTGAGCTGGAAATAGAATGAGCCTGATGGGTCGTGTCAGCATCGGTAAAAAGAAGCCACTCGCCGCCGGATGCTTTGGCTCCGGCTGCCATAGCATGATTTTTGCCTGTCCATCCCGGTGGAAGTTTTTCGATGCGAACGATCTTAAATGGAACCGGGGATAATTTTTTAAAATTTTCCAGTAGGTGCGGTGTGCGGTCATCAGACCTGTCGTCCACCACGATGATCTCGAACAAAGGATAATTTTGTTTGAAAAAATGGGTCAGGCATCGAGCGATATTGGTTTCTTCATTGCGCGCGGGAATGATCACAGAAACTTTTGGAAGCGCGGAAGACGGTTTCAGCAAGGGTTTGATGGCCGGGTTTCGTATTTGAAATTGGCGAGCCCAGACAATACGCTTGGACCACTCCACAAAAACGAGGGTCAGATAGGTCAGCGTGAGAAATTTAGAGGAGAGAAAAGCCGCCATCCGCGATCAAGGTTTGCCCGGTGATCCAGTCGGAGTCGGGGCTTAGCAAAAATGAGACGACTTTGGCTATATCTTCGGGCTTACCCAGTCTTTTGCCCGGGACACGCGCCAAATACTCTGCTTTCATTTGGTCAAATCCGGGGAACATTTTAAGAGAATCCGTGTCGATGAGCCCGCCGGAGACGGCATTGACTTGGATGTGATCCGATGCCAGCTCGACCGCCAAATAGCGAACCAAATTTTCAAGCGCAGCTTTAGAGATACCGATCGCGCCGTAGTTGGGAGTGTAATGCGAAGCACCCAGGCTCGACAGAGCCACGATCTTGCCGCCTTGGGATCGCATAAGCGGCAAAGCCTCTTGCGTCAAAAGAAGCAGCGCTTTGGCATTTACATCCAGCGATATATCCCAATCTTTCACTCGAAGCTGTGTCACGGGCTTGAAAACTCCCAGAGCCGCATTGTGAACCAAATGATCTAGGCGGTTGGTGTGTTTTTTTAATTCCGAAAAAAGCCCGCGGATATCGTCCGCGTCGGCCATATTGGCTGGCATTAAGTGAACGCGGGCGCCTTTTTGAGCGGCTTCTTGTTTAACTTTTTCAGCCGAAGCGTCATCTCGCAGATAATTCAAAAAAAGGGTGACACCTGCTTTGGCTTGAGAGAGGGCGATCGCACGTCCGATCCCCCGGCCGGCTCCTGTTATCAGAATAAACTTTTCATCAGACATGACCGTAATGTATCACTTGCTTATCTATCCTGCAATGAATTCAATATGATAGAATCACTGCCATGACAGACACCTCTGAGAAGGAAAAACAGTCGCGCTGGGAAGCTACGCGATTCGAGCTTTGGAAGATATTCCTGCATCTATTGGCTGTATTGGTCTTGGGTATTAGCCTGTTTCCCATGGTGTTTTTTTTGGTGGGGGTGTGGAAATCCATGGCCGGCTCAGCATTATGGCTCAAATGTCTGGCTTTTTCCTGCTCCATCGCCTTTGGCTACTTTCTTTTTGGAACCACTTTGATCTTTACGTGTATGTTCGTTAAGAACATTTTTGGCTTCAAGATCGCCCCTGGGTTATTTAAGATCCATTCCAAAGAGGCGCTTCATTGGATGGGCTACAATTCCCTGATCCTCATAGCCAACAACGCTTTTTTGGATGTGCTCAGACTTTCTCCCTTCCAGGCGCTATTTTATCGTTCGATGGGAGCCAAGGTGGGGACGGGAGCCAATATCAACACCGGCGGCTTGGCGGATCTTTCGATGCTTGAGATCGGGGACAACGTGCTGATCGGCGGAGGTGTGGCCTTGATATGCCATGCCTCGGAAAGAGGGTTTTTGAGGCTAGCACCTACCCAGATCGGCAATAATGTCTCTATCGGGCTGGGTTCGGTGATCATGCCGGACTGCGTGATCGGAGACGGTGCGTCTATTGCTCCTTGCAGTTTGGTGCCCAAGGGAAGCCGGATCCCGCCGCGGGGGGTGTGGGGCGGCAATCCTATCCGCGATCTCAGAGCTGAAAGACGCGAAAAATTAGAGGCGGAAAAGAGGCAGGATTAGCTTGGAATTTCGTCTCTTTTCATGCTATATTGTGGAGCTAAATTGAAGGTATTTTCTTTCGTTGATAAGATAACGGAAGTGAAAAAAGGCGAGTCGCTTACAGCTTTTTTTACACTTCAAGGAAATGAAGAGTTTTTGAAGGATCATTTTCCGGATTTTCCGGTGATGCCGGGTGTGTTGCTTTTAGAGTCACTGAAACAAGCAGGTTCAGAGCTTCTCCGACAGACATCCGGAAATGGGCCCCATCGATTGGTGGAAGTTCAAGCGGCCAAGTTCGGCCAGTTTGTGAAGCCCGGTACACAGCTTAAGCTTTTCGTACGGCTTGTGAAATTAGAAAGCGCTCGTGCTGATTTTGAAGGCCGAGTAGACTGGATGGAGTCATCCGGCGTTGGCGGTAAAGCGATCTCAGCTGATTTTGCCCTCGCGAGTATTTAGCAGGATAAAGGAGCTTTTAAATTTATGAGCGGTAAAGAAGACATCATTAAGAATGTAAAAAGCATTATTTCGCAAGCTCTCAAAGTGGATGAGGCCAAGATCGGCTTGGGTTCGTCGCTTATCAAGGATCTTGGAGCAGAGTCCATCGATTTTCTGGATATCGTGTTTCGCCTCGAAAAGGCTTTCAAGATCAAGATCCCCAAGGGGGAGCTTTTTCCTGAGAAAATATTGACCGATTCTCGGTTCGTTAAAAATGGCCTGGTCACACAAGATGGCATCAATGAACTCAAGACCAAGATGTCCAACGTGAATTGGGAAGATTTCGCCAAAAACCCACAAGTTTCCCAGCTGGGTAATTTATTTACGGTCGGTATGATCGTGGATTATCTCTCGGACAAGCTTCAGACTGCTCATAAGTAGTCGTTCATGAGAATTTCTCGCCCGTTGGGTGTGGATATTTTGGAGCGAGAAAAAGCACGCTCATTCTATCATGCTCATAAAGACCGCCTGACCCAAATACTCAGCACTTCAGAGCTCAAACATTTAAAAAACGTCAAAAATAAACCATATGCGTTAGCCGAGATGCTGGCGGCAAAAGAAGCTGTTTTTAAAGCTATCGGTGGCTCTTGGATGGGTGTATGTGGTTTCAAAAAGATACCCTTGTCATTCAGGCCGGATGGCTCGATTCGTTCGGGAGAGTTCCGCATCACGCTTAAGAAAAACAAGGATTATGTGGTCGCATGCGCTGGGATCTGATCGATCGTTTTGAGGTTTTGAAACGCGGGATTTATTCCAAGGCAATAAAAGCGTTTGATGGAAAAGAAGATTTTTTTCTGGAACATCATCCGGGCCGTCCTATCGTGCCGGAGCCACTTTTTATCGAGATGATCGCGCATGCGGGTGGTGTTTTGTACGGGCTGGAGATGGATTTCAAAAAAGAGGTCATTTTAGCTAAAATAGACCAGGCGAAGTTCATGTCTGCTGTGCGACCCCCTTGTGCGCTAGTCATTGAAGCGACCTTGGATGAGTTTCGTGAAGAGGCGGCTTGGATCAAAGGGTCTGTGAGTTGTCAGAATAAAATTGTGGCTGAGGCTAGAATATTCTTGGTGTCTATGGATCCTTTATCGTCTGAGCCGGGCAAAAAAGTCGTTTTTAATGATCGTCTTCTCAAACATTATGATGTTTTCAATGTCGCCAAGAAAAGTGAAGGATTGAGCGTTTGAAAAAAAGAGTTGTGATCACAGGGTTGGGTGCCATGACGGCGTTGGGCGAGGGCGCTGCATCACTTTTCCAAGCCGCATGTGCCGGGCGCACAGGGATCGGGCTTCTGGACTATGCCGGCACTTCCGAAAGCTTCCAATTTCCTGCCGGTTTTATTCGTGATTTTTCTCCTGAAAAATATGTGACGCAGCGCAAGGCTTTGAAGGTCATGGCGCGAGATATTCAGCTGGCCGTTGCGGGAGCAAGTCTCGCAATGACAGATGCGGGTATTTTGGAATCAACTTTTGATAAACAGCGGTTTGGGCTCATCGTCGGATCGGGTGTTTTGAACCATGAATTGGATGAGCTGGCTTACAGCGTGCAAAATTCGCTCGACGACAAAGGCCAGCTGGATCTCACCAAATTCGGTGAAGCCGGCCTCTCAGCTCTTTTTCCGCTTTGGCTTTTGAAATATTTACCCAACATGTCCGCTTGTCATATTTCTATTCTGTTCGATCTGCAGGGGATGAACAACACGATCACCACAGGAGCATCGGCCGGTTTGCAGGCGGTGGGCGAGGCGTTTCATATTATTCAGCGAGGAGACGCGGATCTGATGTTGGCCGGTGGTGCTGAATCCAAGGTCAATCCTGTAGGTATTTCTCAGTACAAGATCATGGGCGCTTTGTCAGAAAGTACCGCTGATGCTCAGAGCGCTTATCGTCCTCTGGATGCAAAAGCAAAAGGTTTTGTTGTGGGAGAGGGTGCTGGCTTTTTGGTACTGGAAGAGCTGGAGCATGCCCAAAAAAGAGGTGCCACGATCTACGCAGAGATAGCGGGTTTTGGCTCTTCATTTCAAGGCGGCCGCAAACAAGCTATGGAGGCGGCTTTAAGAACAGCTGGGATGAAGACAAGTGATGTGCGGTATTTGCAGGCATCAGGGTTGGGTATCCCGGAAGAAGATCGCAAAGAATCCCAGGCGATCTATGATGTATTCAATGGCAATGGTAAGAATTTATATGTCAGCGCCTCCAAGTCACTGACCGGCTTCACCGGTTTTTCAGCAGGTTCTTTGGATCTTATATTGTCGACGTTGGCTCTTTACAATGACACGATCCCGCCGGTGCTGAATTATTCTCAATCCGAAAAAGACTGGGGCTTTCAGGTCGTGAAAGACAAGTCATTGCCTCAAAAAATGAACGCAGCGATGACCAATGCGTTTGGATTCAATGGCCAAGCTGTTTCGATCGTGACAAAAGCAATGGATAAGAACGGCTCATGAAAAAACGCGTCGTGATCACGGGGTTGGGCGCTGTGACGCCCATTGGAAAAAATGTATCAGAGACTTGGAAAGGCCTTCTTGAAGGCCGCTCCGGCGTAGGCCCCATCACACTTTTTGATGCCAACAGCTTCCCCACTAAAATTGCAGGTGAGGTCAAGGAGTGTCATTTTGCTGAGTGGCAAAAAAAGGGAATTGAGTTTAGCCAACTTGGTCGCAACAGTTTATTTGCTCTGGATGCTGCGGACGAGGCTTTGCGCCAGGCAGGCCTTTTGGACAATGTGCCCGATCGTGTTCGCATGGGTGTTTATTTCGGCGCAGGGGACGGTGGTTTTAATTTTAAACAATACGCCAACATTCTTTCAGAATCCTCTCAAGAGGACAGCACGGTGGATGCTAGCCGATATATCGCCAACAGTTCAAAAAAGATCAGCGCCGCCGAGCTTTTGGAGCAAGAGCCTTTTCAGGTGATCAATCACCTGGCGAGAGCGTTTCATGCCGAAGGCCCCGTTTCCAATTGTTTGACCGCATGCGCTGCTTCCAGCCAAGCGATCGGTGAGGCGTTTGAGACGATACGTCGAGGGGATGCGGATATCATGATCTCGGGCGGCTCGCATTCGATGATCCATCCATTGGGGTTGGCCGGGTTCAATTTATTAACTGCTTTGTCGACGCGAAACGATGAGCCCAAAAAAGCATCCAGGCCATTCGACAAGAATCGTGATGGATTCGTTCTATCCGAAGGCTCGGGCGTTGTGATCCTGGAAGAGCTCGAGCATGCGCAAAAACGCGGAGCACAGATATTGGCTGAGCTAGTGGGGTATGGCGGGACAGCGGATGCGTTTCGTTTGACGGATCCTCATCCGGATGGCAGGGGAGCAGTGCTCGCCATGCGTTTGGCGCTCAAACATGCCGGGATGAAACCAGAAGATATCCAATATATCAACGCTCACGGCACATCCACCCAACTCAATGATCAGATCGAAACCCATTCTGTTAAAGAGTTGTTCGGTTCTCATGCTAAAAAAATCCCCATGAGCTCCATCAAATCCATGCTCGGACATATGATCGCAGCGGCAGGTGCTGTGGAGTTGATCGCGAGTGTCTTGACGATACGGGAGAGTGTGATCCCGGCCACGATCAACTATGAAACGCCGGATGAAGCTTGTGATCTGGATTATGTTCCCAATTCCAGTCGGAAGGCTCAGATTAAAACAGTCTTAAGTAATTCATTTGGTTTTGGCGGGCAGAATATCGCCTTGATCGTGAAGAAATTTTAATGCGCACTATTCATTTTTTCCTCGATTTTGATGGCACGATATCCAACGATGATGTTGTCGATCTTGCGCTTGAGAAGTACGCGGACAAATCATGGAAGCAGATCGAGCAAGATTGGTCAGCCGGAAAAATTGGCTCCAAAGAATGTTTGACCAGACAAGTTGAGCTGATCAAGGCGACCCGCGAGCAGCTCATTGAGCTCGCTTCAGAGGTCAATGTCGATCCGCATTTTGCATCCTTTTTAAAAAAGGCCGAGGAGCTGGGCGTACTCGTGACAATCGTGAGCGATGGTTTCGATCTATTTATTGAGACCATCTTAAAAAAGCACCTGAGTGGCAAAACACAGATCTTAAAAGCGCTGCCCATATTTTCAAATAAACTCGAATACGGACAAGGATCTTTTAAAGCTGTGTTTCCACATTATGTGAATTGTGAGCACGGCTGCGCAAATTGCAAACCTGCTGTGATACAGAAGCTATCCGCTCCGGAAGATGTGGTTCTGTTTGTGGGTGACGGATTATCGGATCGGTATGCGTCGCATCATGTGCACATGACATTCGCAAAGTCCAAACTACTTAAATACTGCGAAGAAAAGAAGCTCGATCACATTGCGTATAAGGATTTTAAGAAGATCGAAGAGTGGTTGGTGGATAATCATTCGATGTTGAAAAAAGCGACATTTGGAAAGAATTAAACAAAGGACCGCAAATGACTTTTGACGAAAAAGAAATGTTGGCCAAAGAAAAGAAATACTGTTCACATGGCGATACAGTCCATTATCTTGAACCTCCCAAGTTTTTTGACCGCTGCGAAGGCAGCTATCTCTACGACCACGCCGGCACACCGTTCCTTGATCTGCAGATGTGGTATTCGGCCGCTTCATTTGGCTATGCCAACAAGCGTCTGGCCGAGGTGCTTAAGAAGCAGATCGATACACTTCCACAACTAGCTTGCCAATATTTGCACAAAGAAAAGATCGAGCTGTCCGAGATGATCGTGAACTCCGTCGAGCAGGCTTTTGGAGTGAAGGGCCGCGTGCATTTTAATGTCGGCGGTGCGCAGGCGGTAGAAGATTCACTCAAGATCGTACGTCAGCACACCAAAAAGAACCTCATGTTCGCCTTTATGGGTGGCTACCACGGACGGACATTGGGCGCGTCTGCTATTACATCGAGTTATCGGTATCGCAGGCGTTTTGGGCATTTTTCGGAACGTGCACAGTTCGTGCCGTATCCATATTGTTATCGCTGCCCGTACGAAAAGAAAAAAGAAGATTGCGGGATGTATTGTGTTAAGCAATTCGAAAAGATGTTCGAGACCGAGTACAACGGAGTTTGGGACTTCAAGGCGGGCGAAAGCGAGTACGGGGCATTTTACGTCGAGTCCATACAAGGCACCGGCGGCTATGTCGTGCCTCCTCAGGGATATTTCCCTGCGATCGCAGAGATCTTGAAAAAGCACAAGATCTTGCTGGTCGATGATGAGATCCAGATGGGTTTTCATCGTGCCGGTAAGCTGTGGTCCATGGCGAATTTTGGTGTGACACCCGATATCATTGTCTTCGGCAAGGCGCTGACCAACGGCCTAAATCCGATCTCAGGTCTATGGGCCCGTGAAGAGCTGATCAATCCCTCGGTGTGGGGTGCAGGTTCGACGCATTCGACATTCTCGTCCAATACGCTTGGCACAGCGGTCGGCCTCGAGGTGATGAAAATTTGCGCGGAGAAAGATTTCGATAAAAAGTTATTTGATAAGGGTATGAAATTCCTGACCCGGCTCAAAGCGCTGCAGAAAAAGTATCCGAAGATCATCGGCGACACGGATGGGATGGGTATGGCCTTCCGTATGGAGATCGTGAAAGCCGATGGTTATGCGCCTGACCGTGAGCTGTGTGACAAGATCTTTGCGGCTGGTATGCAGGGTGACCTTGAGGGTCCCGGTGGCAAGAAAATGGGTCTGGTGCTCGATGTGGGCGGTTATTACAAAAATGTGTTCACGATCGCGCCAGCTTTTGATATCACCGAGCAGGAGATGGATTTGGCTGTGAGCTTATTCGAACAGCTTTTCAAACGTTGCGCTAAAGACCGTGTATAGAAGTCTGCTGAAAAAGCCTCATCTGCGTCGTTGCTCAGTCGTTCGCTCGTGCGACGCTATTCCCATAGCGCCTCCTCGCTCACTTCTTCGCGTCTCGCATCTGAGGCTTTTTGAGCAGACTTCTAATCCAATCCAATGAGTATTATTTCGCTTATTAATAAATTCCCATACGGCACACCGGCGCAAAAGGGATTTTTTCTTTATACTAAACTTCCTCCGGCACTGTTTCAGAAAATGGAATTGGATAATTTTCGCGGCACTGTGCGATATGTGGCGGAGCGCTCGGCGTTTTATAAAAGAAAATTCGCCGAATATGGCATTGATGCATCGAAAGTAAACAAACCCGAGGACATGGGGGAGTTTTTCACCACCGCTGAAGACATCCGTCAAAATCCTGATGAATTTCTCTGCTCACCAGCAGAAACAGCTTTTGAATCCACAGGTACTACTTCCAAAAAAACCAAACGTGTCTATTTTTCTCGATCTGAGATCGAGGATGCGGGTTGGGCGGGAGCGGTTGGGTTGTGGGGCCTTGGGATCCGGCCTGAAGACCGCGTGGTGAGTGCATTTGATTATTCTTTTTGGGTGTCGGGGCCTGTGCTTCAAGCTTCTTGCAAGGTGCTGGGTTGTTTTCACGTCGAAGCAGGACGGCTGACACCCGAGGAATTTTATGATCGCCTCGCTGATTATAAGGTCACCGTGATCGTCGGGGATCCATCCTGGCTTTTGCGTTTGTCGGAGATAGCGGAGAAGAAGGGCGCTTGGCCCATCAAACTCATGATCGGCGGTGGAGAAAATCTCACAGAAGATGCGCGGCGATATATCGAGGGTGTTTGGCGCAATGATTTTATCCTAAGCTACGGCCAAACCGAGGCGTTTGGCGCCATCGGGATGGAGTCACTCGCCAAAGATGGTTATCATCTCAATGAATTTCATAATTTCTTTGAGATCATCCAGCAAGACAAAGATGGTTATGGCGAGCTGGTGTACACGACTCTCAATAGGCGCGTGATGCCACTTGTGCGTTATCGCTCAGGTGATATCACGAGATTTCTCGAAAATCATGATACCTCTAAGAATGGCGGTATGCCGGGTCGCCGTATTGAGAAGTTGAGAGGAAGGATTGATGAGTGGACCCCCACAGCTTTGGGCAACATCGCGCCATGGATGTTCGAGCCGGTTTTCTCGGCTATCGAAGGCATTGGATCTGATTGGCAGATCGTACTTCAAAAAGACGGCAATAAAGATCTCATCGAGTTTCGCGTGGAGCCGTCCAATGGAATGAGCCCAGATAAACTCGAGCAGGCCGTGATCAAGAGTTTGCGATCCAATCTATCGGACGCATGGAAGCTTTATGAGATGAACCTGTGCAAAATGTCCGTCACCGTATCCCCCAAAGGCACCCTGAGAACCGCCCGCAAACTCAAACGCATCGTAGACCAACGCAACTTCAAAAAATAACTCTCTCGCTCATAGCATGTAGTCGATAACAAGTATCGATACCGTCCGCCCTTACCCCTTTTCTCGCATGGTTTTGTTGTAAGTGGGGCGGACCCCTGCCTGCCGGCAGGCTGGCTCGCCAAAAGTCCGTTGGCCTCGAAGGTACACTCGTGCGGTATGTTACAAAGCTTACGACGCACTCGCGCTATATTAAAGGCTCGGCCAATTGGGTTTTCAAGTGGCGTTTCCACTCCCACTTACAACAAAACCATAAGCGCTCCAAAAGGGCCGGGAACGAACGGTATCGATACTTGTTATCGACTAGATGTTATGGCCGTACTCGTTCCACCACGATGATATCTTTTCATATACGTGTAAACGAGCCACGTATCCAGCCTTTGAATAAGAAAAGCATCCCAAGCCGACAAGGGACAACCTTCGTACGGCCTCCGCGACCCCCGAGGTGCATGGAACATCTGGTTTATCCATAGCCGAGGGGGCAAGAAGAGCGAGGTGCCTCGCAGGGGCACCGGAGCCTGCCTGCCGGCAGGCAGGCGTGTCTGTAGGATAGTATCCCTTGTCGGCTTGTGCATACGTCTCTCATCTAAGGTCTGGATTCTTGGGGAGTCGTGTTTTTTGTTGAAACAAATCTTAATATCGGATACTCTAACAACTAATAATCATACATGGGCGATTTACCCAAAAACTCCAAGAGAGTCACCAAACAATCCATTCCCGCTTCCAACGGAAGCAGCGGAAGGCCTGAAGTAACTTTCTCTCTGACAGAATCTTTCCAAAAAACACTGGAAGAGCTGGATCAAAAAGTATCACGCGAATTTCAAGCGGCTCAATCCCAACAAAATGATCAAAACCGTATGCTGGGCGCTGCTCCGCAAGTGGTTCAGGAGCTATTGGAGAGAGCCAAAAATTATTATGGTAAAAAAGAATATGCTCGAGCTTTTAATGCTTGGGAGAATGTATGTTCTTATTTGCCCCAAGGAGATGCTTTTCGAAGGACCGTGATCTCTCTGAGAGAAAGTCATGGCAATCTTGAGCGTGCGCAGAAAGAGTTGACCGAAGTACGCGAAGATATTCATTCCCGATTCTCTGTTTCCCCCAATGACCGCAAATTCATCGAGAAAGCCCAAGAAAATGTGAACGGCGACATCAAAAAAGCATATGCTCATATCAGCCGGGAGATCCGATCCGATCGTACACCGGTTAGCCTGAGTTTTTGGTGGCCGGTGTTATTGGCGGCTGTGATCGTTGCCAGCGGAGCGTTTGCTTTGTGGAATTATCATACACAAAGATCTTTGCAGGCTCCTGCGCAAATATCAATCCCTGCTGTTTCAAATACATCCAGCACCGAGCTTACATCGCTTAAAGCAGAATTACAGGCCGTGACCAGCGAGCGTGATCAATTACGCGCTCAAGTTCAGCAGGCGGATGAACAAACGGATGCCAAAATAGCTGAAGCCAAGCGTCAGGCAGCTGAGTCTGCCAAAGATGAAAGGGAAAAGATCATTCAGTTGGAAACGCACCTGCGCGAAAGTGAAGAAGAGATACGGCAATTGCAGTCCCAAGTGGATGGACTTATGCAGGACAACATTGCCAAAGACAAAGTTATACAGTCTTTGGATTAGTATCGATCTTCGGTTTATCCTCGATCAGCGACCATAAAAATAGCCCCAGTCCGATCCAAACCACTTCTCGAATCCTGCGCAATACAGCGAAAGTCAGGCTGATCGTACTCGAAAATCCGAACTGAGAAAAAATAAGCACGATCCCGCCTTCTTGGGCACCAACGCTGGATGGGATAAAAAAGGTGATGATGCGAAGCACTTGGATCAGCGCTTCAAATAGCCACGCTTGAGAGAAGCTGATATTCATACCCAAAATATTAGCAAGATAATAAACCTCGAACGCACCAATGAACCAGCCTAGAAAATTATAAATCGTAGACAATATGAATCGCTTGGGATTGGTGGTGTAAAATCCTTTGATCTGGCTATCAAGCTCTAAGAATTTTTTGCTCTTATCTTTCGATAACGAACCCCACCAATTCCACTTTTCTCCGAATGCGTGGACTTGTTTAAAAACACCCAGATGAAGTCCCACGATCAAAAATAAAGCGATGACGCCCAAGGTGATCAAAAAAACCAACACACTGTTCCAAAGTACGGGAGGGAGAGGGAGGCTTTTCCAAGTGACGGCCAAAGCGCCGATCACGAAAACATTCAATGAAACCCAGAACGTGGTGTGTACGATCAGGATCGAAGCGTAACCTTCCGAAAGAGCCACGTCGTGTTTGGATTTGAGGAGCTGCGCTTTGACGGGCTCACCGCCGAGCGACGCTGAAAATGGGATGACCGCATTCAACGTCTCGCCAATGATACGGATAAAGTACAGGCTTACAAATGAGACTCGCTTTGGAAGGGCTGTTGCAAATGAGTATTTCCAACCCAAGGTGTCGAATGCAAAAATAAATGGGTAAAATAGAAGAAGAGGGAGGATCTTCCAGCCGAGCGTTTTGATCTGTTCGTAGATCGTGGCCAGCCCCACCGAATGAACAGTGGCGTATAAGATATAAAACCCAAGCGCTATCAGAAAAAATTTAAGCCACTTCATGAGGCTGAGCCCGGATGTTTGAATAGCCACTTAAAATTAACGATCAAAGCGCTGATCCATAAGATCTGCATATAAATACTTCCGACCCAGAGCAAGATCGAGAGCTGGCCAAAAAGAGCGAAAATAAAAACGATCCATGAGGCATCTCCTTCGCGAAAGGCATCAAAAATGGTCAAGAAGATGCTTTTTCGGCTGGCGGACTCAGGGTGCGGTGCGTTGAAAACAGCAGGGCCAAATCCTCGAAGCTTTTCCCATATGACCAGAAAGCTATGCAAGATACCGCCTGCGATGCAAAGGCCAGTCAGATGCCATACAGGCCAGGGAAGGCCAAGCCGGCTTGCTCCAATGCCAATCCCGGCAAATAGGGCTATGTCCGTGATCAGATCGCAAATAATATCCAACCATCCACCCAGCTCGCTTCGCATATTTTTGGCACGAGCTATTTCTCCATCGCAATTATCCAAGATCATCGCCAACTGATACAACAGCGAACCAATAATACCGAGCATGAACTCACCCTTGGCAAACAGCGCGCCCGCGAACACGCCGCAGCCGAGACTTAAAAATGTGACCTGATTCGGCGTGAGAGGTGTTTTGAGGAGGATCGGTGTGAATCTATTTGAAAAAACGCGATTGATCCGAAATTCGCTCATCGGCGACGGAGGATCTTCTTTAGGACGACCAAAAATCTTTTTAGATCTTGTATCGAAATATCCCCTAGATTGGAGATACGGAAAATTTTACCGGTGAATCGATTTTGCCCCGCGTAGATAACAAATCCTGCTTTTTTGAGGCGATCATGCAGTGTGTCGTAAGAAATATGATCCGGCAGCCATAGGGCGGTCAGGACATGTGAACGGTGTTGTTTTGCAACCACGAATCGGAGGCCTAGTTTTTCAAAACCTTCCTCCAGGAGCCTGCTTTTTAACTCATAGCTGCGGATCCTTGCGGAGAGCCCTTCTTTTTCTAGCTCTTTCAGAGCTTGATCGAATGCGAAAAAGACTTGTACAGCGGGCGTGAAAGGCGTGTCATCTTTTTCCTCATATTTAAGGGTATTCCAAAGATCCAGATACAGTGATCTGGGTTTTTTGTCGGCTAGTTTGGCAGCCTCCTTTTTAGACACAAAAACGAAAGAAGCTCCCGGAAATCCGTGTAAGCATTTACCGGAGACGCCTGCACAATAATCGATCTGAGAGAGATCGATCTTCTCTGCACCCAGAGAACTGATGGCATCCACCAAAAGTATTTTTTTATATTTCTTGGTCAGTTTAGATACGACCGAGACAGGATTGAGCATACCGGTGGATGTTTCATGATGGACCATAGCAACTGCATGGATCGCGGGGTCACTCTTGAGCAAAGATTCTATCCGGGATGAGGAAGGGAAGCTGCCTTCTTCGGCGACCAGCACGTCGACCGCAGAACCATGTGTTTGCAGGATATATTTCATCCGCTCGCCATAGACGCCATTGGACAAGACCAGCACTTTCTTTTTTTCATCCGCAATAGACGAGAGCATGCTTTCGAGTGCTGCGGTGCCCGAGCCTGTGAGGACGGCCACGGTATGTGTAGAAGAAACGCCGAATATTTTCAAAAGTTTTTTTCGGATAGAAGAAAGTGCGCCGGAGAATTCCTTTTCGCGGTGACAAATGTCAGGACAAAGAAGTGCCTTGCGCACACTCTTTGTCACGTTGACCGGACCCGGATTCATCAAAATCATTCTTTTACGCGTCATTTCACGAAGCCCCAAAATAAAACGGCCAAAATTATGCGGTAATAGCCAAATACAGCAAAGCTATGTTTCTGAATATATTTTAAGAAAAATTGAATACTGAGGATCGCTACTACAAATGAAACAAATCCTCCTATGGCTAATAAACCCCATTCATTCGATGTAAAAGACAATGAGGTCTTGGTGAGGTCTAAAACCGTAGCGGCCAGAATAGTGGGGATGGCCAGAAGAAACGAAAATTCCACGATCATTTTTCGAGTGAGTCCCAGGCTCAAGCCGCCGATGATCGACGACGCTGAGCGTGACACGCCGGGTATGACGGCCAATGACTGACAAACACCAATGATGATAGCTTGCTTATAGGAAATGCGGCTGGCATCCTGGGCGCCTGATTTATTTTCTTTAAAAAATCGGTCGAATAAAATGATCACGACGCCGCCAATAAGAAGAGCCCATAGCACAACGGATTCTTTTTCCAATAAAACCGATTTGATCCACTTGTAAAGCACCAAGCCAATACCTGCTGTTGGGATAAAGGCCGCAAGAACTTTTCCGGCTGTTTGAAAATTAGACCAAAGAACGCGCCAGTAGATCAACACAACTGCAAGAATGGCGCCGAGTTGGATCGCAATTTCAAAGCTTTTAATAAACTCGGTTTGCTGTAGACCCATCAATTTTGCCGTCAAGATCAAATGCCCCGTCGACGAAACCGGCAAAAATTCCGTCAACCCCTCCACCACCCCAAAAATAACCGCATGCATCCAATTCATTTGATGATTATAGCATACGACCAACAAAGGTTGAGGCGCGCTCGAAACCATTCTCTCGTTCATAACGTACAGCCGGAAGAAGGTTCGCTTTTGCCCACCCTTGCCCTTTTCCTCGCATAGCTTTGTCATAAATGGCATGGACCCCTGCCTGCCGGCAGGCAGGCTCGCCAAAAGTCCGTTGGCCTCGAAGGTACACTCGTGCGGTATGCCTAAAAGAGCCATGACGCACTCGCGCTATATATAAAGCTCGGCCAATTGGACTTTCAAGTGGCGTTTCCATTGTCATTTATGACAAACCTATAAGCACTCGGAAAAGGCCGGGAATGGTCAAAAGCAAACCTTCTTATCGGCTTGCATGCATCTCCCATCCAAGGTTCTGGATTCTTGGGGAGTGGTTTTTGAGATAATGGATAAACCTATCAATATAAGGTAAAATGACGGTCTATTTATTAGAAGGAGTTGAGGCGTTATGTGCGGAATTTTCGGGTATACTGGGCAAAAAGAGGCTCAAGGGCTTATTATTCAAGGCCTAAAGCATTTGGAATACAGGGGTTATGACTCTTCTGGAATTGCTATGCAGAATGGCAATAATAATATCCACGTGGTTAAGACCAAGGGTAAGATCCGCAATTTGGAGGATTTGCTCAAATCCCAGCCTCTTAAAGGTCATACTGCAGTTGGTCACACTCGTTGGGCGACGCATGGGACTCCCACTCCTCAAAATGCGCACCCTCATTTGGATGCAGAAAATCAGATCGCCGTTGTTCATAATGGGATCATCGAGAATTTTTTTGATCTAAAAAAGACGCTCGAGAGCGAAGGCGTTGTTTTCCGCTCGGAAACTGACACCGAAGTCATCGTACATTCCATTGCAAAATATTATAAAGGCAATTTAGAAAATGCTGTTCGGCGTGCGCTTAAAGATCTGCGCGGAACGTACGCCATTGCGGTGATCTGCTCCAGCGAGCCCGGAAAAATCGTAGCCGCCAAACTCGACAGCCCGCTTGTGATCGGCCGCGGTGCTGGTGAAAGCTATGTGGCGAGCGACGTATCCGCTCTTTTGGAGCACACCAACAAAGTTATTTTTGTCGAAAACGGCGAGATCGTGACACTCATGCAGGATAAATTTACGATCACGGATATGGCAGGTAAGAATATTTCTCGCACACCGACCTTGATCAAATGGGACGTGGCCCAAGCTAAAAAAGGAGGCTATCCTCATTACATGCTCAAGGAAATATTCGAGCAGCCTGGTATTTTGACGGCGATCCTCAAAGAGAGGGTTTATTCAGGCGATATTCGCTTTGATGAATTCAAGATAGCACCCGCGGCTCTTAAAAAGATCAAACGTATCGTGATCATTGCTTGCGGGACAGCCTATCACGCGGGTCTTGTTGGCAAATATATCTTTGAAGAATTTACGAATATTCCTGTCTGGGTGGACACGTCTTCGGAGTTTCGTTATCGCGATCCCAAAGTAGGGCCGGACACACTTGTGATCGCGGTCTCGCAAAGCGGTGAGACGGCGGACACTCTCGCCGGTGTGCGTGAAGCCAAAGCCAAAAAAGCTCTCACGATGACGATCTGTAATGTGCTGGGCAGCACTCTTTCTCGAGAGGCGAAGGGCGTCATTTATACGCACGCGGGCCCCGAAATTGCGGTGGCTTCCACCAAAGCGTATACAGCGCAGCTGGCCATCTTTTATTTGTTGGGGCTTTACCTTGGCGGGATCTTTAAAACACTCAAACCAGCCAAAAAAAGTGCTCTTCTCAAAGAATTTTTGCATATCCCGTCTCTCATGCAGAAATTCTTGGACGAATACAAAAAAGACGAAAAAAACTGGGAGAAAAACGCGCATGATTTCAATATGCGTTATCATGAGCAGTTGACCAAGTATTTCAAAGATGACTCGGATCAAAAAAAGCGTGCTCCCAACGGGTTCTTTTTGTATTTGGGCCGTAATATCAATTATCCAAATGCGATCGAAGGAGCACTCAAACTCAAAGAGATTTCCTATATACCGGCTGAGGGCTATCCTGCGGGCGAGATGAAGCATGGCCCGATCGCTCTCATCGATGAAAATCCGTGGGTGATCTGTTTGGCGACCGAATCACGTACTTACGACAAGATGATATCCAATATCCAAGAGATCAAAGCTCGCAATGGCTATATTATCCCGATCGTCACCGAGGGCAATGAGGACATCAAACGTCTCAATCCTGCTTACGTGATCGAAGTGCCGCGGACATCAGAGATATTTTCACCTTTGGTCACGATCCTGCCGCTACAGCTTTTGGCTTACACAGTTGCGCGAGAATTTGGCGAAGACATCGATCAACCTCGTAATCTGGCTAAATCTGTCACCGTAGAATAGGCTGCCTTGAAAACCGGAATACTGTATCTCGTCGCCACTCCCATCGGGAATCTGGGGGATCTTACTCACCGCGCTGTGGAGATCCTAAAAAAGGTCGATTGGATCGCTTGCGAGGATACGCGGCACTCCGGTTTTCTTTTGTCTCATTATGGGATACAGCGTCCTTTGATCAGCTATTTTGATCATTCCGAAAAAAAGAAGGCGCCCGAGCTGATCCAGAAAATTTTAGCAGGTGAAAATGGTGCCTTGATCAGCGATGCAGGCACTCCCGGTTTGGCGGATCCCGGCTTCCGACTGGTGCAAGAAGCGATCCGGCACGGAGTGAGGATCGAGTCTATCCCCGGCGCGTCTGCTTTTTTGTCGGCGCTTGTGATCTCAGGTCTTCCGACCGATCGATTCATTTTTGAGGGTTTTGCGCCCGTTAAAGAGGCAGCGAAGAAAAAATGGTTTGCCTCTTTTAAAGACGAAACGCGCACCATTATTTTTTATGAGTCACCGTATCGTATCGCTAAAACACTGGCGGCGATGCATGCTGTCTACGGAGATATCCCTGTCGTAGTCGCCAGAGAGCTCACCAAGAAATTTGAAGAGGTGACGCGGGGCTCATTGGCTGAATTGGCCGGGACGTTCGCTGCTAAGAAACAGCTAGGCGAGTTTGTGGTACTATTTAATCTTGATTTTCAGGATAAGCAAGCGTGAAGCAGGTTGTTTTTCGTGCCTGGCATCTCAAAGAAAAAAAGATGTACTATCGGGCTTACCAGAAACTCTTTTATGTTTTGCTGTGCGAGCGGGATCCTCTTCGGGATGATGGTGTTGGCAAGCCGGTAAAACGATCTTTTTATGGGGATTGTTATCTCATGGAAAGCGCCGGGCTTCCTGACAAACATAAAAATGAGATCTTTGAAGGTGATATTGTCCGCGTGAGGGTGAGAGAGAAAGAATTCACCGGAGTGGTGAATGGGATCCCGGATACGTTTGGCGCCGGGAAGATCCACCCGCTTCAAAATTTGTTGAAAGCCCATGGCATTAGCGGTTATCCGGAAAATTTAGACATAGAGATCTTGGGAAATGAATTTGAAAACGATCAACACAGTGCATAAAGACTCCGCCACATCTCTCAGAAAAGACGTTCGGTTTTTGACCACCCTTTTGGGGGATCTGATCCGCACTCAAGAGGGTGAGAAATTATTCCAAAAGATCGAGCATATTCGCGCTCTTGCCAAGAATATTCAGAATGATCCCACGCCAGAAAATATAGAAGAGCAGCGGAAGATGATCCGCTCATTGGATCCGGAAGATGCTTATAAAGTGGCCAGAGCCTTCACCATGTATTTTCAGTTGGTCAATATCGCCGAGGAGATGCAGCGCGTGCGGCGTATACGCGAATACGACCGCGATCTCACGACCCTTCAGGATATGTCACTTAGAAAATTATTTTCGGATCTGCACAAACAAGGCGTGGAAGCTGATGAATTGATCAAATTCATGCATCAAATGCGTATCGAATTGGTTCTGACGGCGCATCCGACCGAAGCCAAGAGGCGCACGATGATGGATCATCTGCTTCGTGTCGCAAATGATCTAAATCAACTGGACAATGCGAATTTGACGCTTTATGAAAGAGAATCGGCAACCAACAGTATCCGAGAGACTCTCGAGATCATGTGGCAGACCTCCGAGATCCGCCAGCGTAAAGTGGAAGTATTCGATGAGGTGGATCAGACCTTATTTTTCTTTCAGCGGACGATCTTGAATTTATTACCCAGAGTGCAGACGCGGCTGAGGAGAGAGTTTGAAAGATATTACGGAAAAGACCATGGCGACATCCTTCCGTTCGTGCGGTTTGGGTCGTGGGTGGGCGCGGATCGGGATGGCAATCCTTTTGTGACGTGTGATGTGACCAAGAAAACAGCGATCTTGCAGAGGAAAAACATCCTCAATGTTTATTTGACGGCACTTGAAGACATCATCCGCAAACACAGTCAGTCGCAGGATGTGGTCAAGGTCAGTAAAAAACTCATCGATTCTGTCAACGAAGATGCAAAAGCTATGCCGGAAAGCGCCAAGAAGCTTGAACGGTATGAGTCCAGTGAGATCTATAGGAAGAAATTCTCATTCATGCATGAAAAGCTTCTCAATGCGCTTCATGGCAAAAAGCCTGTTTATAATTCGACCCAAGAATTCATCGATGACATCGTCATGATCCAGGACAGCCTTAGATCGCATAAAAGTCTATACACGACAGCGGATTTTGATCATTTATTGGACCAGGTTCGTTTTTTTGGGTTTCATCTAGCCGAGCTTGATTTTAGGGATCACGCCAAGAAATTGCGACAGGCATTTTCTGAGATATTTCCGGGAGAGCCTTACGACAAAGATTGTTTGGCCAAAAAGATCATGTCCAATCAAAAGATCGGTAAAGGTGCTGATCTTTCAGCTCAATCCAAAGAATTTCTGCTCCAGTTGGAGACAATGAAAAAGATCCAAGAGAAGATCGATATTGATGTGGTGGAGGATTATATCCTCAGCATGACAGAAGGCGTCGAGGATCCCATGGCCTTATTTTATTTTGCGCTGCAAAAGGGTCTGATCAAGATCGTCAAAAAAGAAGTGAGATCCGCTTCGATCGGTATCATACCGCTTTTTGAATCGATCCATTCGCTCGAGCGCTGCGGCGAAATCATGGATGCTCTGTTCTCGATCCCGGTGTACCGCTCGTATCTTAAGGCTCGCGGCAATACACAGGAAGTGATGCTGGGATATTCCGATAGCGCCAAAGATGGCGGTTATATGACAGCCAACTGGAAATTGTACGCAGCTCAAAAGAAATTGCATGAGATCGCAGAGAAGCACCGCGTGAAATTGGAGCTTTTTCATGGCAAAGGCGGCACGATCGATAGAGGAGGCGGCGAGTCGCACCGCGCGATCTTGGCGCAGCCGTATGCTGCGTCCGGTGGCCGTATCAAAGTGACCGAGCAAGGCGAGGTCGTAGCGCAAAAATATTCCAATCCTGTCATCGCTGAACGAAATCTAGAGCAGCTCATCACAGCTGTCGTGTGGACCAATTTGGTGAGTAAGAAGGAAGTGGAGAAGAGCAAAAAGATCCCGGTTTGGGAGACGAGAGTGGCGGCTTTGTCGGATTTTTCATACCAGCAGTATCGTCGACTGGTTTTCGACACGCCTCACTTTCTGGATTTTTATCACCAAGCCACTCCGATCCAATTGATGAAGATGACGAAGATAGGCTCCAGGCCCACGATGCGGTCTTCTCAAGATAGTTTCGAAAATTTGCGAGCGATACCTTGGGTGTTCAGCTGGATCCAATCACGGTATATCATTTCAGCCTGGTACGGTATTGGTTATGCGATCGAAAAGTATATCACCGAAAAAGGCGACAAAGGGCTTTCAGAGTTGCAGGAAATGTACAATGAATGGCCGTTTTTCAGGTCGCTCATCAACAATGTGCAAACCTCTCTAGCTAAAACCGATCTAGACATGGCAGAACAGTATGCGGATCTGGTGCAAGACCGCGAGATCCGAAACAGTATTCACTCTCTGCTAAAGGAAGAGCATGGCCGCGCGCTCCAGGGAGTGCTCGATATTTGCCAACAAACCGAGCTTTTGGGCCAGCAGCCTGTACTGCGTGACTCAATACGACAGAGAAATCCTTATGTGGATCCACTGCATTATCTTCAGGTTCGATTTATGAACGAAATGAAGAACAGATCCAATATCACGGATGAAGAGAAGCGCAGACAGATCGATGATATACTGCTTTTGACCGTCAACGGCATCGCTTTTGGTATGAAAAGCACCGGATAAAGTAATCTAAGAGGCTAATTTGCGCTGGAATCTTATCAATATCATTCTCACCATCTTTGCTCTCGTCCTTTTGGTCATTTACGTCCGCCTTATCTAAAAAAAATAAAATCATTTCTCTGATTTGTTCGCCGAATTTACAAAAAATTAACATTCAACCGCTTGACTTTGCGTGCATAGGTGATATATTGCAGATAAATCAGTAAGAACTGAGGAGACTGATACTTCTATGAGCGAAACGAAAAAAAATCCGCGCACAATTGAAGGTTACTACAATTATTACGGAATTCCTGCCTATATTCTCAGACAAAAAAATGGTTCATTTGCGAGTGGTTATTACGACTGGGTCGAAGGCGTTTTTAAAGCAGGCGGATCCGTTAAGAAGATCCTTTGGGATGGTATCAAAGTTAGTTTTGCTGAGGCTAAGCGTTTGATCTCACGTTATTCAAGAGAGCATGCCAATGAGATGGATGCCACCGGTGTGACGCCTGATTGGATATTGTTGCCTGAAGAAGCGATCCATTTCCTGGAGCAGTCCCATGAGATCAGGACGGATCGGCAAGAAGATCAAAAAAAGCAGCAGAAGAAAAGACGTTTTTCACTCTGACGAGTTGTCAGCGTATCGTAGTTTTAGAAAATCGGTTTAGCTGTATGAAAAAGCTAAACCGATTTTTTATTTTCATAGCAACTCTCATTGTCCTCTTAGTGGTCAGCAGCTCAGTGCATGCATCCGCATTCAAAAGCGTCGATTGGGAAGAGATATCAAGCCGCGAGCTGAGCTCTGAGGGTAAAGCAGCCCTCGCCATCAATCGTGATACCTGGCAGCACGCAGAATCCGAAAATTTCGTTTATCATTTCAGAAATGAGAAAGAAGTTGAGACATTTTTGATCCACTCGGAGATGTATTATCAGTGGATCAAAGATCTATTTGGCACCAAAGATGAAAAGTGGCAGGAAAAAAGCCATATTTTTATTTTTGAAGATAAACTTTTGTGGAAGGAATTCAATTTGTCCTCGCCTGAGCGCTTGCCCGGAGCCGAGGGTTTTACAAACGGCCAGGATTTGTTCATTTATCGTGATCCGTTCTGGATGACACCGCAAATCGTGCTGGCGCATGAGATCACACATTTGGTTTTGTATCGCATGCTCAAGGGCTGGCCGCTTCTTTTTTTGAACGAAGGATTTGCGGAGTTCATGTCCATCAAAGCGGCCGCGATGAAAGCCGACGGCAACGAATTCAACATACGCTCTATCAAACTTGTCTCTGATGAACAATATATCCCGCTTAAGAAGCTAGCAGCGTTCAAGCAGTATCCGTCTTCCGAAGAAGAAGTGAAGATTTTTTATCGTCAAAGTGAATTGCTGGCAAGATATTTGCTGCTCAATTACGACAAATCCAATTTTTATGGCCTCTTAAAAGAAACCTCCCAAGGCCAAACTTTCGAATCATCTCTCAAAGACATATACGATCTAGATCTGAACTCTCTCGAAGACAAATTCAAAGCCTACGCCCTCGTCGCCTCTAAAAAATAGTTACTCGCTCATAGCATTCAACCGATAACCGATCTCAATTCCCGCCACCCTTTCCCTTCTTGGAGCATGGTTTTGTCGTAAGTCGTTTGGATCCTCGGACAAAATCCAAGACGCGGTGAAGGACTGCCTATATTAACAGGCACCGCGTCGGGTGGATTTCCAGCTCGCATAATGTATAAACCAGGGCTCGTGCCGTCTCCAAACGACTTACGACAAAACCATAAGCACTCCAAGAAGGCCGGGAATGTCGGTAATTGAGA
This sequence comes from uncultured Planctomycetia bacterium, assembly GCA_964402785.1. Classification (GTDB taxonomy): domain Bacteria; phylum Omnitrophota; class Gorgyraeia; order 2-02-FULL-51-18; family 2-02-FULL-51-18; genus CAYODQ01. The sequence continues at coordinate 25,243 of CAYODQ010000007.1, read as the reverse complement.
TCGGTTATCGGTTGGATGTAAAGGCTTCGTTCAATTCCCGAAAAGGATGAATTTTTTCCATATACTGTGTAAACGAGCCACGTATCCAGCCTTTAGATAGGAGAATCATCCCAAGCCGACAAGGGATAACCTTCGTAGGGTCTCATTGGTTTGGATGAGGCGAGGGGTGACGCGGAGCCAGAGCGCTTATTTTCTGGCAAGGCGAAGCACTTGCTAGAAAATGAGCTGGCGCAGCGGCAGGACCCCGAGCTATCCGGATTGGACCCGTAGAAGGTTATCCCTTGTCGGCTTGCGCATACATCTCTCATCTAAGGTTTGGATTTCTTGGGGAGTCAGTGTTGACTTGGGTGCGCAATCCATGTATACTCCACGCAGTTAAGAAATTTTAACCTTTTAATCGAGTCCTGAGAGGCTCACAAAGGAAGCACATGAAATCTATACAACTCTATGCCTCGCAACCACTTGCGTGGCTTTTTTAATGCCTACTCCCATTCTTGACGGCCCTTCGATCGGCCGCACACTGACTCGCATGGCGCATGAAATTTTGGAGAAAAATAAAGGCGCTGAAGGTCTGGCACTTATTGGCATCCAAACTCGTGGTGTTCCTCTCGCCAAAAGACTCCAGCAGAATATCAACGCCATCGCCAAAAAAGAAGTTCCTCTGGGTATTTTGGATATCAATTTGTATCGCGATGATCTCACCAAAGTTTCGGAGCAGCCCGTGGTCGGTAAGACGGAGATCAATTTTGATCTGGATGAAAAAATTATTGTGCTGGTCGATGATGTGCTTTACACGGGTCGTACGGTTCGGGCGGCGCTCGATGCCATGGTGGATTTTGGACGGCCAAAACGGATCGAGCTGGCTGTTTTGATAGATCGCGGTCATCGTGAGCTGCCGATCCGGGCGGATTTTGTGGGTAAAAATATCCCGACACGCGAAGATGAGGTTGTGCATGTCCATCTCAATGAAACAGATAATGTAGAAGAAGTGATTCTCAAGAAAAAATGACAGAAAATAATCAAAAAAGTTCGGAGTCAGGAGTTCGGAGTTCGGAGGATGCTGCATTTCACTGGACAAGGAAAGATCTTCTCTCCATAGAAGAATTATCCAGAGAGGAAATTACTCATATTCTCCATACAGCTGAATCTTTTAAGGAAGTCTCTTCCCGAGAGATCAAAAAAGTTCCGGCGCTCCGAGGTAAAACCATTGCCAATTTATTCTTCGAAGCTTCTACACGTACGCGCACTAGTTTTGAGTTGGCCGCAAAACGTCTATCAGCGGATACGGTCAATTTCTCATCAAGCGGATCCAGTACTTCCAAAGGCGAAAGCCTTCGTGATACTGCCAAAAACATCGAAGCCATGCAAATCGATACGATCGTGATGCGTCATTCGTCTTCTGGGTCAGCGGAGTATTTGGCCAGAACATCCAAGGCGGGTGTTATCAATGCAGGAGATGGGATCCATGAGCATCCCACACAAGGACTACTGGATATGTTCACCATCCAAGAGCGAAAAAAGAAGCTCGAGGGTCTCAAAGTTTGCTTGGTGGGCGATATTCTCCACTCTCGCGTGGCGCGCTCCAACATTTGGGGGCTAAAAAAAATGGGTGCAAAAGTGACCGTATGCGGGCCTCCGACGCTTATTCCCAAAAAAATAGAGCAGTTGGGCGTCGAGGTGAGCTACGACTTGGATAAAGTGATCCATGAACAGGATGTACTCAACATTCTTCGCATCCAGCTCGAGCGTCAGCAGGGAGCATTTTTTCCATCTCTTCGGGAATACGCCGCAGAGTACGGTATTTCAAATGAGCGCATGAAAAAAGCCAAAAAAGATGTGATGATCATGCATCCGGGGCCTATCAATCGTGGTGTTGAGCTTTCTGGTGAAGTGGCGGATGGACCTCAGTCGGTGATCTTGGATCAAGTCACAAATGGCGTGGCTGTGCGTATGGCAGTTTTGTTTCTGACAACTTTAGTGGAGCGATAAATGAAGATCTTGATCAAAGGCGGCCGCGTTGTTGACCCCAAGAACAAGATCGATGGCTTGATGGATATTCTTATCGAGGATAAGAAAATATTAAAAGTCGCTAAAGCTATTTCGTCCTCCGAACTCCGAACTCCCAACTCCGAACTCATTGAAATCGATGCGAAGGGCAAGATCGTATGTCCGGGCCTCATCGACGTGCATGTGCATTTGCGTCAGCCGGGGTATGAGTATAAAGAAACGATCGAAACAGGACTAAGAGCGGCGGTCAAAGGCGGCTTTACGGGAGTCTGTCCGATGCCCAATACGAGCCCGGTTGCGGATAGGCGCTCGGATATGGAATTTATGATCACTGAAGCCAAGAGGCTTAAACTGATCAATCTTTGGCCGGTGGGTGCGGTGACGCATCGTCAAGAAGGTAAAGAGCTGACGGAGTTCGGTGAGCTCAAAAAAGGCGGAGCTGCGGCACTCTCGGACGATGGGCGACCGATCGTGGATTCCAATATTTTAAGGCGCGCGCTTGAATACTCCAAAAAATTCGATTTAGTGATCATGGTTCATTGTCAGGATGAGGGACTTTTTTGCGGCGGCTGTATGCATGAAGGCCATGTATCGACACGCCTGGGTCTGCCTGGGATCCCGGTCGAGTCTGAGAGTGTGGAGGTCGCAAGAGATATCCAGCTGGCGGATCTGACGGGTGCAAGGCTGCATTTTTGCCATATATCCGGCAAAAAATCACTCGATCTGATTCGACAAGCAAAGGCGCAGGGTTCCAAAGTGACCGCAGAAACATGTCCGCATTATTTTCATCTGACAGATGAGGCGGTGATGCATTACAATACGTTCGCAAAGATGAATCCCCCTCTTCGTACCGAAGAGGATGTGAAGGCGATCAAGCAGGCGATCCAAGATGGTACAGTGGATGTGATCTCGACGGATCACGCACCACACACGGACAACGAAAAGGACGTGGAGTTCGACAAAGCGCCGTTTGGTATCATCGGACTTGAGACATCTTTGCCGCTTACGATGAAGCTCATCGAAGAAAAAATATTGACGTGGAGCGAGCTGGTAAGAAAAATGTCATGGGCTCCGGCTCAGGTGATCAAGGTCGATCGCGGGCATTTGTCCGAAGGTGCAGTAGCGGATATCACGATCATCGATCCGCAATTGGAGTGGGTGGTCGAAAAAGAAAAATTGGAGTCTAAATCCAAGAACTCACCGTTCTTGGGATGGAAGGTAAAGGGTCGTGCCACAGAAGTGATCTGTGACGGCCGTATCGTTTTACAGGGTGGAAAAATTGCTTAAAAAAGAAGCTGTTCTAGCACTTGAAGACGGGCTGACATTTCGCGGGTATTCGTATGGCGCTGAAGGCGAAGCGTTCGGCGAAGTGGTATTCAATACGAGCATGATGGGTTATCAGGAGATCCTCACGGATCCGTCCTATAAAGGTCAGATGGTGTGCATGACCTATCCGCTTATCGGCAACTATGGTGTCAACAAAGAGGACGTCGAGTCTCGCAAACCTTTTGTCGAAGGTTTTATCATCAAAGAGTCCAGCCGGATCTATTCCAATTGGCGCGCCAATCAAGATCTGGGGTCATATCTCACCCAAAATAATATTGTCGCCATCGAGGGTATCGATACACGTAAGCTCACCAAGCATATCCGCGAGCATGGTGCAAAAAAAGGCGTCATCTCGTCTAAGGATCTGAATGAAAAAAGTTTGGTTCAAAAAGCAGCGGCTTCACCAGGCCTCGAAGGTAGGGATCTGATCAAAGAAGTAATGAATCCGACGGCTTATGACTGGAATCAAAAAGGCGCCTATCGCGTGGTCGCCATTGATTCGGGTATCAAATACAATATTTTGAGGAATCTCGAGCAGCGTGGATGCCATGTGCGCGTGGTGCCGGCGACGGCGACCAAGGCGGACATAGAGTCTTTCAAGCCGCATGGTTTATTTCTTTCGAACGGCCCCGGCGACCCGGCCGCACTTCCGTATATTGTGAATACAGTGAAGAGTTTGATGGGCTCTCTTCCCATATTTGGCATTTGCCTTGGCCACCAGATCTTAGGGCAGGCTTTTGGTGGAAAAACATTCAAATTAAAATTTGGCCATCATGGCGGCAATCAGCCCGTGCAAGATCTCAACACAAAGGCTGTTCTTATCACGTCTCAAAATCACGGATTTGCCGTGGATGTGGATTCGATCCCTGATAAGAATGTGGTGCTTTCACACATCAATTTAAATGACCGCACTTGCGAGGGGATGGAGCATAAAAAGCTGCCTATTTTTTCTGTGCAGTATCATCCTGAAGCGGCCCCCGGCCCGCATGATGCGGACTATCACTTTGATAAATTCATACAAATGATGAAGGCAAAATAATATGCCCAAACGCACCGATATCAAAAAGATCCTTATCATTGGCTCAGGTCCTATTGTCATAGGCCAGGCTTGTGAATTCGATTACTCCGGCACTCAGGCATGCAAGGCGCTTCGTGAGGATGGTTTTGAAGTCGTGCTGATCAACTCCAACCCGGCGACCATTATGACCGATCCGCAGACAGCGGATGCGACCTATGTGGAGCCGATCACGGTCGAATTTTTGGAGAAGATCATTCAAAAAGAGAAGCCGGATGCCGTGTTGCCGACCTTGGGCGGCCAGACAGGTCTCAATACTGCCGTGAATGCCTGGGAAGCGGGTATTTTTGAAAAATATAATGTGAAGATGATCGGTGTGAATGTAAAGTCCATCAAAAAAGCCGAGAATCGCCAAGAGTTCAAAAAAGCGATGCAAAAAATAGGTCTGGACCTGCCAAAATCAGGCTTGGCACACACGCTCGACGAAGCTCTCAAGGTTTTGGACGAGATCAAGCTGCCGGCTGTGATCAGGCCTAGTTTTACATTGGGCGGCACGGGCGGCGGTATCGCTGAAACGATGGAGGATTTTAAGAGGATAGCGTCCAACGGACTTCAGCTTTCCATGACCCAAGAGATATTAGTGGAAGAATCGATCGTGGGATGGAAAGAATTCGAGCTCGAGGTGATGCGTGATTGCAAAGACAACGTGGTCATCATCTGTTCGATCGAGAATTTTGATCCGATGGGCGTTCACACAGGCGACTCGATCACAGTGGCGCCCGCACAGACCTTGACCGATGTCGAATATCAAAAGATGCGCGATGCTTCTATCAAGGTCATCCGTGAGATCGGCGTCGAGACCGGTGGATCCAATATTCAGTACGCGCTCAACCCTCGTGACGGCCGCATGGTCGTCATTGAGATGAATCCCAGAGTTTCGCGTTCATCCGCATTGGCTTCTAAGGCCACCGGTTTTCCGATCGCCAAAATTGCCGCTAAATTGGCAGTGGGTTATACGCTGGATGAGATCGCCAATGACATTACGCGTAAGACACCAGCAAGTTTTGAGCCTACGATCGATTATTGTGTTGTGAAGATCCCTCGGTTCGCATTCGAGAAATTTCCCGGCGCTGATGTCACGCTGACCACTCAGATGAAGTCCGTGGGTGAAGTGATGGCGATCGGCCGTACATTCAAAGAGGCTTTTCAAAAAGGACTCAGAGGTCTCGAGGTCAAGGCAACGGGCTTTGAATCTAAAAAAGCCACAGGGGATCTCATGTGGCATCTCAAGACTCCCAATGCCGACCGCTGGGCATATCTCAAGCGCGCACTCGAAGAGGGGATGAGCGTTCAAAAGATTCAAGAGATCACATTGATGGATCCCTGGTTCTTGGAGAATTTACTTCAGATCGTTGAAATGGAAAAGGAGTTGCGCCAAATTGGTAGGGGCGACCCTAGTGGTCGCCCGGAGCGGGCGGGCACAAGACCCGCCCCTACGAAAGATGTGATGCGTCGTGCAAAGGAATATGGTTTCTCTGACGCCCAATTGGCCGAATTTTTTAATTACACAGAAATTGAAATGCGTGAATTAAGAAAAAAATTAGGCGTCGTCCCGACTTATAAGCTTGTCGATACGTGCGCTGCCGAGTTTGAGGCATTCACACCTTATTATTACTCCACTTACGAAGCCGAAGATGAAGTGGCTGTCACCGATCGCAAAAAAATAATGATCCTGGGCGGCGGGCCCAATCGCATCGGTCAGGGTATTGAGTTTGATTATTGCTGCTGCCATGCGGCGTTTGCGCTCAAGGATATCGGTTTTGAGACCATCATGGTCAATTGTAATCCGGAGACAGTGTCTACGGATTATGACACATCCGATCGCCTCTATTTTGAACCTGTGACCTTTGAAGATGTGATGAACATCATCGACAAAGAAAAACCAGAGGGTGTTATTGTTCAGTTTGGCGGGCAGACACCGCTCAATTTAGCTCTTTCTCTTAAAAAAGCAGGTGTAAAGATCATTGGCACAAGCCCCGATGCCATCGATAGAGCAGAGGACAGGAAAAAATTTGCAGAGCTTCTTCGTAAGCTCAATCTGCGCCAGCCTGCCAATGGCACGGCCATCAATATCGAGCAAGCCAAGCAAGAGGCTAACAAGATCGGCTATCCTGTGTTGGTGCGCCCGTCATATGTGCTGGGTGGCCGTGCGATGGAAGTTGTATACGATGAGGCGGCTTTGATGAACTATATGACCAAACACGCAGCAGAGTTTGCTCCCGACAGGCCTGTGCTGGTGGATCAATTTTTAGAAGGCGCCAAAGAGGTCGATGTGGACATGATCTCCGATGGGCAGACATTCGTTGTGGGTGGAGTGATGGAGCATATTGAGCAGGCGGGTATCCACTCGGGCGATAGCGCTTGTTCTTTGCCAACACATTCACTTCCCAAGAACGTGGTCGATGAGATACGGCGTCAAACCAAAGCGATCGCTCAGGAGCTCGGTGTGGTTGGTTTGATGAATGTGCAGTTTGCGGTGAAAAACGGCGAAGTGTATGTTTTGGAAGTAAATCCACGCGCTTCTCGCACGATCCCATTTGTGTCGAAAGCTATCGGAGCGCCGCTGGCCAAGCTGGCGTCTCAAGTGATGGCCGGACAAAAGCTGACAGACCTCGGGTTCACGGACGAGATTGTGCCCAAATATTATTCTGTCAAAGAAGTTGTTCTGCCTTTTGTACGTTTCCGCGGTGTGGATATTTTGCTGGGGCCTGAGATGAAATCCACCGGCGAAGTAATGGGAATGGATGTGGATTTTGGCTTGGCATTTGCCAAAGCTCAGATGGCGGCCAGCTCGACCCTGCCGCTCAAAGGAACTGTGTTTGTCAGCGTCAAAGATAAAGACAAGTCTCTCGTGGTTCCGATCGCCAAAGCGCTTTATGATATGAAATTCAAGCTCGTGGCCACTGAAGGAACCGCTAATATTCTAAAGCAGCAAGGAATTCAGGCGGACATGCTTAAGAAGATCAAAGAGGGCAGTCCCAACGTGACGGATCTTATCCAAGAAGGCAAATTGGATCTTATCATCAACACACCTGCGGGTGAAAAGCCAAGACAAGACGAGATCCGCATCCGTACGCTGGCTGTGTCGCGCGGCGTTCCGTGCGTCACCACCATAGAGGGTGCTCAGGCCTCGGTGAGCGGCATTCAAGCGATGAAGGAGAAAAAGCTCACGGCGCAGTCTTTGCAGGACTATCACCGTTCTTTTAGTAAAAAACCCGTTCATGTATAAAGAGCTTTGCCCCATCCTTGAAAATAAAAAGGTGGCTCCCGGTCACTATGTATTGAAGCTCAAGGCTGCTTCGATCGCCAAAAAAGCGCAGCCCGGGCAGTTTGTCCAGATCCTTTGCTCGCAAGATTCATTTGATCCGCTTCTTCCCAGGCCATTTAGTTTTCTCGACGTAGATAAAGATGTGATCTCTATTTTGTATCACGTGGTCGGTAAGGGGACCGGTATCTTGTCTCATCTGGACAAGGGTAAGAGCATTAGTATTCTGGGGCCGTTGGGGAACGGATTTACAAAAAAACCTGAGACTATAGACCACAGACAACAGACTAAAGACAAAAAAAGAAAAGTGATGATGGTGGGTGGCGGCGTGGGAATCCCACCTCTTTATCATCTGGCCAAAGTTTTAATTAGAGAGAAGATAGTTGATAAAAAAGACATTGAGATCTATCTCGGAGCAAGAAATAAATCGCTACTTCTTTGCGAAAGTGATTTTAAAAAACTCGGCGTGAATCTTTTCGTTTCTACAAATGACGGCTCCAAAGGTTCTAAAGGTTTTATTACTCAACTGTTATCCAAAAGACTCAAGTCTATAGACTATAGTCTATCGTCTATGGTCTACACCTGCGGTCCCACCGTCATGATGAAGTCGGTGGCCCTTATCTCTTCCGAATTTAGCGTGCCATGCCAAGTATCCGTGGAAGTGCCGATGGCTTGTGGATTTGGCGCGTGTTTAGGATGCGCGATAAAAGTTCGGAGTTCGGAGTCTGGAGTTCGGAGTGAGGACCATCGCTATGCCATCGCTTGCTGTGAAGGGCCAGTGTTCAAAGGTACGGAGATCGTATGGGAGTAGATCTTTCCACATCCATCGGAAAGCTCAAGCTCAAAAATCCAGTCTTGGTGGCTTCCGGGACATTTGGTCACGCCAAAGAGTTTGAGAAATTTTTTGACCTCAAGCGTCTAGGCGCTATTGTCACTAAGACCATCACGATCAAGCCGCGTCTTGGCAATCCCGCGCCGCGTATCGTCGAGACCCCGTCTGGCATGCTCAATGCGATCGGTTTGCAGAATCCAGGAGTGGATGCATTCGTTGAAGAGAAATTGCCTTATTTCAAAAAATTGGGTATCCCAGTGATCGTGAGTGCCATGGGATATAGCGCCAATGAGCTGGTGAGCGTGATCCAAAAGCTTGAAAAAGCGGATGGTATAGATGGCTATGAGCTTAATTTATCCTGTCCGAATGTTCCCTATAGCAGCACCAAGACAGAGGCTCTCACGATGGTTAAGATGTTCGCACATGATGACAAGATGATCGAGGAAGTGGTCTCGGCTGTGCGGCAGGTCACGGATCGCACACTCATCGCAAAGCTTGGGCCGGATGTCTCGGATATCGGCAAGATGGCGCTTGCAGCCGAGAAGGCCGGTGCTGATGCCGTATCCTTGATCAATACCTTTATGGCCATGGCGATCGATATCAAAACTCGCAAACCTATCTTAGCCAATAAAACAGGCGGTTTGTCAGGGCCTTGCGTGAGGCCGATCGCTGTGCGCATGACATGGGATGTTTTTAAGAAAGTGAAGATACCTATTCTAGGAATGGGTGGTATCACTTGTGCGCATGATGCGCTTGAGTTTTTTATCGCCGGCGCATCAGCCATTCAAGTGGGTACAGCGAATTTTGTAAATCCTACCGCTCCCGTGGATGTTTTGCAAGGCATCGAAGAATTCTTAAAAAATGAAAAGATCAAAAGCCTAAAAGATCTGATAGGCTCAATTAAAACCTGATTTTGGAGTGATCATGTCTGATAAATTGATCGTTGCTTTAGATTTTTCAAGTCTTGGGGATGCGGAGAAGCTTGTTAAAAAGGTCTCACCGCTTGTTAAGATCTTCAAAGTGGGAAAAGAACTTTTTACGATCGCAGGCCCCGAAGCGATCAAGATGATCCACGCGTATAAATGCCAAGTCTTTTTGGATCTCAAGTTTCACGATATTCCCAATACCGTCGCATCGGCGTGTGATGCGGCTGCCCGACAGGGGGTATTTATGGTGAATGTGCATGCTCTGGGCGGCAAGAACATGATGGTGTCTGCCGTGCAGGCTATCCACAAAGTGGCGCAGGAGAAAAAAACAACTCCGACCAAGATCATCGGCGTCACTGTTTTGACCAGCATGACCGACCCGGATCTAAAAGAAATAGGTGTCCATAAGAACGTGAAGCAAGAAGTTGAGCAACTTTCTGGTTTGGCACAAAAATGCGGGTTGGATGGTGTTGTGGCCTCTGCCCAAGAGATCAAGATCATCCGAAAGAAAACAGATAAGAACTTTTTGATCGTGACTCCCGGTGTGCGTCCCATCTGGGCAGCACATGGCGATCAGAAAAGAGTGATGACGCCCAAAGAAGCCATTGAGTTGGGGGCGGATTACATCGTGGTGGGACGTCCTATCACACAACATCCTCAGCCCATGGTAGCTGCCGAGAAGATCTTAAAAGAAATTGATAGCTCCAAAGGATAGGGATTTTTTTCTTCATCTTAAACAGCTTGTCTCGATCGAAGAGCGTGATGAGTTCGAAGAGATCCGCGCAGAGTTCGCTTCTTTAACATCTACCGAAAAAGAATTTCGCGGCCGCGCCCTTTTAAATCTTAAACTTTTAGAAAAACATTACAGCCTCGCAGGACACCTTTTGGCGACCTTTGGCTTGGATGGCGAAAAGGAGCTTCCTATCTTTACGCTACAGGAGGGCGATATGGTGAGTATGGTCTCCCATCCTCCTGTCAGTGAAGAAATAGCCTCAGCGACTGTTTATGACAAGACCAAGCAGACGATCACTGTGGCTTTTCGCGAGTCTGATCGTGACATGGAGCTTTTGGATGTGCATCGTTGTAAAGATGTCCGCTTTGAGCTGCACCGCTCCGTCAATCGGGCTACTTACAAACGCATGTTGGAAGCTATGCAAGCAGTGTATGAAACCGAGAACACTCGCTTGGCCGATCTGCGCGATATTTCACTGGGACAAAAGAAAGCTAAAACGGATCCTGTTCAATATACATCTATCAAGTGGCTGGATCCCAGTCTGAACGAATCCCAAAAAAATGCAGTGGTCACTGCCTTGTCGGCGAAAGATGTGGCGATCGTGCATGGGCCTCCAGGCACCGGGAAAACCCGTGTTTTGGTCGAGATCATCAGGCAAGCCTTACAAAGAAAACAAACCGTTTTTGCGGCCGCGCCCAGCAACACAGCTTGCGACAATGTGCTGGAGCTTTTGGTGGCTAAAGGTGTGAATGCGCTTCGCTTGGGTCACCCGGCCAGGATCAGCGAAGCATTGAGAGAACATACGCTGGATTTCAAGCTTGCGTTGCATCCGCTGGCCAAGCCGATCAAAAAAGCGGAGGCCGAACTTGAGAGGCTTAAAAATAAAAAAAACCGTTACGAAGATCGAAGAAGTCCAGGTTGGGACGCAGAGAAGGAGCTCAAACAGGATATCTCTTTTTTGCGGCAAGAGATCCGAAATATGGAGAAAGAATTGTTTCAAAGGGTCATGCGCGAAACCCAAGTATTCGTCGGAACACCCACCAGCATCCAGGATAAAAATTTAAAAGACCGCGAATTTGACTGGGTATTTATTGATGAGGCGTCACAAGCTACCGAGCCCATCAGCTGGATCCCTATCACCAAAGCTTCCAAAGTTATCATGGCCGGAGATCATTTTCAGCTTCCACCCACCGTGCGTTCCAAAGAAGCTGAAGCCAAAGGTTTAGGCGTGACCCTGTTCGAGCGGTTTTATGAAGTTTTGAAGCCCGAGAGCAAAGCTTTGCTCGATCGCCAGTATCGCATGCATGAAAAGATCATGGGTTTTTCGTCCAAGATCTTTTATGAGAATAGGCTGATCGCGGATGATTCTGTCAAAGCGCGGACTCTGTGGGATCTGGTCGGGAAACCATCTTGTCCGGAGGCAATGAAAACATTTTTGCAAGAGCCTTTTGTTTATATCGATACTGCCGGAAAGGGTTTTGAGGAAAAATTAGAAACAGGCAGTGAGAGCCGTTACAACCCCGAGGAAGCGGGTCTCGTGGTAGAACAGCTTGATCTTTTATTGGAAGCAGGAGTTCCTGCTTCTGAGATCGCGGTGATCAGTCCATACAGCGCGCAGGTGCGCTATTTATCCCGATTGGCCGGATCGACACTTGTAGAGATCGATAGTGTGGACGGATTTCAGGGCCGCGAAAAAGAGGCTGTGATCGTGTCTTTAGTAAGATCCAATCTGCTGGGTGAAATGGGTTTTTTGGTCGACACCCGCCGGATGAATGTGGCCATGACCCGCGCCAAACGCAAACTCATCGTGATTGGCGACAGCTCGACACTGGCCTCGCTAGCTTTCTATAAGTCATTCATTGAGTATGCGGAAAAAAATGATGCATATAAGACTGTTTGGGAATTGTAGATAAAGCATAGAAAAGCATGTTTTTATAGTGTAGAATTTAAGTATGCGACGTATTGTAAGCCCATTTCTCATTGCGGTATGTTTTTTTTGGTGGTTTCGGTTTGGCACTGATTTATTGGGTTCCAACCAGTCTCCAAGTAGTTGGTCCCAAATCACGGTTTTGACGACTTCTTCAACGCCTCAGATTGGCATCGAAAAGAACGGTATTCGCCGGCCCCTTCATAATAAAACCAAAGCCTTTGATATTAGCGCTGTTTTTCATGAGCCGGAAAGTTTTATTGTCTTATCCCATATTCAAAATATTCAAGATCGGTCTATCTCGGCTTCACCTACGCACTTATTTCTCCTCCGGGCACCACCCTCCATACTCCTCTAGTTTTTTAAATCGAACCCATTTTTATTATGGGTTGTGCAAACTTTATGGAGGAATCATGGTTCGCTCATCAAAAGGTTTTACTCTTGTAGAATTAGTCATCGTCATCGCCATCATTGGTATTTTGGCCTCTCTTTCGGTACCGAAGTTTATTGATATGTCCGGATCTGCCAAAATATCCGCCACCAAGGCAGGCCTGGGAAGTTTAAGGTCTCTGTTGGCCATTCGTTATGCTGCATCAGCGACGGGAGGCGCGACAGCATCCTTTCCGGCTTCGCTTGTTGCTTCGGATTTTGGCGGCAGCGGCGCTCCAAAGAATGCGTTAAATACGTTCTCCGTCATCACGGCATTAAGCACCACAACTACCGGAACTGCGACCCATGCTTCTGCCGGGTTCTGGTATGTTACTAACACAACGGCTCCGGACTATGGTAAGGCCGGCGCTTATTCCGATCCTACGGGAGCGACCAATACATCTGATTATTGAGACGTGTGATATAATGCACGTCTATGAATGAGAAAGAAATTTTAAAGACATTTGAGAAAGAAAAAGCTTATTTGACAGGGCATTTCCTGCTTTCGAGCGGATTGCATAGCCCCAATTATATGCAATGCGCCTTGGTCTTGCAAAAGCCCTGGATCGCTGAGAAGCTTTGTAAAGAACTCGCCCGAAAGATGAGATCCCATAAAATTGACACAGTGATCGGCCCTGCGCTCGGCGGAATGGTGGTTTCTTATGAAATGGGCCGTGCTCTCAAGGTGAAGTCGATTTTTGCCGAGAGAGTGGATGGGTCTTTTGCGCTTCGCCGTGGATTTAGCGTAAAGAAGAATGAGCGTTTTTTGGTGGTCGAGGATGTGATCACGACCGGTAAGTCCATCTATGAGGTCATCGATCTGGTAGAAAGTCTTGGCGGTAAGATAGCCGCTGTAGCTTCCGTGGTGGATCGCAGCGACGGGGCAGCTGTCTTTTCCCAAGATTTCTATTCACTGCTCAAAATGCAGATCCGAACATACAGACCTGAAGATTGTCCTATGTGCAAAGAAAAAAAGCTGGCTTTGGTGAAGCCGGGGAGCAGGAACTTTAATGCGTAAGATCATTAAGATTTTGATATTGGCCACGGCCTTCTTTTCCGTGTCAAATAATCTTATAGCTGCTGATGACACAACCACTTACAACAAAGAGCAGCTCAAGCAGGATTACCGAGCTTTCCTACAACAGTTCAAGGCCATGACAGCTCAATACAAAGATGTAACCGGTGAAATCAGCAAAGTTATGAAAGAGGAGGGGGTTCCAGAGATCGATTTAGGGGACAAGCCTTCAACGACAACAACTGTTAGTAGTGATAAAAGTATAGCTGTACATAATTATAGAGAACTTGGAGATGGGGCCTATATAAGGGAGAATGACAGGGAGATCGAACTTATGATCGATCTGCCAGGGTATAAGCGAGACGCAACGAAAATCAGTCTCCAGGATGGCAATAAATTGTTAGTAACATCAAAAAGACAGATTGATACGTTTACAAGATCCTACGAAAGAACCTTTGAGTTGCCTGTTCCGGCCGATGATAGGGGAACTAGAGCTTCTTTTGTAGATGGCGTCCTCACCATTAAAATTCCAAAACTAGCCACGAAACAAGTTTCAATACCCGTCCGTTAGTCCGTTAAACCCATTTAGTCGTTTATTCTTATTATTTGTTATGTATCTAATCTTTGATTTTTGTTGCCTTCTTTAGCTCATTTATATTACAATTTAAGCAATACTATGTAGCTTTAAATGTAGTAAAAATATCAAATAATAGTACTTATTAACAAGTACTCTAAGTACTGTAAATACTAATACTTATAGTCTCATGGAGCATCATGACCGAAACACTTGTCAGTGCAGAAGAACTCGTTAAGTTGCTGGGCATCTCGTCAGCTACGGTGAATTATTATACGAACCTGGGATTGTTCAAGATCAAGGATCGTCGTGGCAACAAACGCATGTACGAAAAGACCGAGATCAAAGAAATGCATGAACAGATCCGCAAAATGCGGCGCGAAGGTTATTCGCTGCGGATCATACAAGAGAGACTTCAGAAGGGATACCGTATCTGATGTCGATCTTTTCAGGAGGGCAGATGCTAGAAGACCTGAAGGCATTCTTCAACCGCAATGCGCTCGATAGTTACAAACGAAGTGCTCATGAATCCAACGGAGCCATTTATAGCGAGCAGCCGTCCGGCAAATCCACGATCCTTGCGATCGTGAATCAAAAGGGTGGCGTTGGAAAGACCACGACCTGTATCAATTTAGCCGCAGGCTTGGCTAAGAAAAATTTCAAGGTTTTGATCATTGACCTGGATCCACAATCCAATGCTTCTTTGGGTTTGAGTGTCAATGTCGATCAGTATTCGTCATCCATCTACGATGTGCTTGTCCATAACCTTGAGCTGGAGCAAGCGATCGTGCCGACTTATATCAAGGGATTGGATATTGCGCCGGCTTCCTCCTTGTTGACGGGTGCGCAGTTGGAGATAGCGGATCTTTTGGGCCGCGAGCGTTTGCTTCGTACTAGCGTCTGGAAAATGCTCAACGCCAATATTCGGTATTACGATTACATTCTTTTGGATTGCTCACCCTCGCTTAATTTATTGACCATCAATGGGTTGGTGGCGGCTCAATGTGTGTTGGTGCCTATCCAGGCGCACTATTTCTCGCTCGAAGGGATGAAAGAGCTTTTTAGCACATTGAAAGTGGTGCGTGACCGGTTGAATTCAGAGCTCGAGATACTGGGTATCTTGCCTTGTATCGTGGACATTCGCAAAAAAATGTACCGGGTGATGCTGGATCAGCTCAAAGATTATTTCAAAGAGAAGATGCTGCAAACCGTGATTCGCATGAATATCTCTCTCGCAGAAGCATCCGCGCATGGCAAATGCGTATTTGATTTTAATCCCTACAGCCATGGAGCCAAGGATTATGAGCAGCTGGTCGAGGAAGTGATCTCGTTGACCCGGCCGGAGCTGAGTGAGTTGAGGAGCGATATTCCATTGAGAGCTGAGGCGAAACTGTCATCATGAGCAGCGAGCAGCCCAAAAAGCCGGATAATATCGTAAAAAAGGTGTTTGATCGATCGGGTTCCAAATCCGACAAGGTCTCCGCTCTTTTTACGCATTACAAAAATCCCAAGGCGAAAAAAGAAGCCGCCAAAAACGACAAAACAAAATCAAAACCCGCTAAAAAAGAATCCCCGTCCAAACGGATGCCGGTGGCGATCGATTTTGGTGCATCACGGATCAAGCTTTTTCAATTAGCCGCCGATGGCAAAGATGGATACGGCGTGGCGGTCATGGATGAAGAAGCGCTGGATGTAAGCCAGGGTAGTTCTGTGGGTCAAACCAAGCAGGCTATCCAAAAGTTAGTCGGGCGCAATCCGGTGGGTTCCAATGTTATCATCGGACTACCTGCGCGCGAGTGTCTGACATACAACTTTACTTTTCCTTCTATGACGGATGATGAGCTTCGGGAAGCCGTCAAATGGAAGATCAAACAAACAAAACCATTCGATCTGGAAGTCGATAAGATCAAATACACACTTCTTAAATGGGATAGTGGAGTGACATCTGCAGCGCAAGCACAACAAAGAGTCACCGTTGTTTGCGTGTCTGCCGACAACCTGGCGCAAAAAACCACTCTTCTCTCTGAGGCAGGTCTTAAACCTGTGTCTGCCATGATCTCACCGCTGGCATTGATGCAAACGCGCCGTTTTGGCCGGCTTGTCAAACCTTCGGATGAATTAACACTCTGGCTGGATCTGGGATCCGATGAAAGCGTATTTATTGTCGAGAAGAACGGTGTGGTGCTTTACATGCGCAACTTGTCGATCACGGGTAAAGTGCTCACTCGTCAGATCGGTCAAACTTGTCACGTCGCCGATGTTGAGGCGGAAGATCTTAAGAAAAAATACGGGCTGGAATCCTGGTCTCCCAATCTACAAAGCCTGAATGTCACGGAAGACGAAAAAATATCCAATCCATCATTGGGTGTGTGCCTTGCTCTCACGTCCATGCTTGAAAATTTGGTGGTCGATATCGAACACTCATTTAAGCATTTTTCATATCAAGTGACACAGTCCCAGATCGCCAACTTCGACCGTGTCGTGCTGGCGGGTGGATGCAGCAATCTTAAAAAACTCGATCAATTTTTGAGTGATCATCTGGGGGTTCCGGTATCCAAGATCGAGCCATTTACAGCTCTTAAGCTCTCCGAAGCGATCACGAATCAAAGAAAGAATTTGTCGGACGATGCGCTGATCTTCGCATCTGCCGCCGGTCTGGCGGTGACGCAGGCCAGCGATAAAGCGCGCGTGTATGATCTGTTGTCGGAAGTCAAAAGATCATCCTCAAACCCTTTGTGGGAGAAGATCCAGAGCAAGCCCCAATTAGCCGCCATTGCGGCTGTGGTTTTGCTGGCAGTCGTGACGCTGCCGCAGGCGGGAGCGTTGGCGTTTTATAAAAAACAAGCGGACTCATTGAATCTCCAGGTGAAACAAACCCGCGGTGATATTAATAAGAGGCAATCTTCTCAGCTCGAGATGGCCGAACAAGAAAAAAAGCTGATCGAAAAAAAAGAAATGCTGGAAGAAAAGCTCATGATGTTTCGTGAGTCCGGGCGAAACGAAAAGGACTTCTCCAAGCTTTTGACCAAAATAGCCACTCTCTTGCCCGAAGAGATGTGGGTGACAAAATTAGCTTATGTGGATAAGAAGCTGACTCTTGTGGGAGCCACATCCAGAAATGAGCTTATCGTGAATTTTTTGGATAATTTGAAAAAGCCAAGTGAATTTAGTGATGTTGTTTTTAATTATACGCAGAAAGATGCGGCAGCGTCGATCTATAACTTTGAAGTCATGATGACAGTCAAGTAAATGGAATGGTCAAAATTAAAACCAAGGGAAAAGTTAATGGTGGCGGCTATCGCAGCCGTCGTGATCGGTGTTGTGTATATCAAAGCTGTGTACACACCCTTATCACAAAAGATATCGGTGTATCAGGCACAGATAAAAAAGGCGCAAAAACAATTGAATGAGCTGAGATCAAAAACGCCGCAGGACGTGCAGGTGTCCGGAAAAGTAGCCGAATTAGAATCGGACACGGCAAAGCTTTCTGTCGAAATGAACGAGCTGGAAAAGCAGATGCCGTCCAGGTTTCAGCTTTCGCAGCTGGTGGGTGAAGTTACACGGTTGTCATCCGAGGTGAAGCTGGAGTCCGTAAAGCAGAAGATCATCAAAGACCAAAATTTTTCGCGCGTGTTCCTTGAGGTTAAGTTTTACTCCAATTTCACGGATACCATCAAGTACATGGCGGCGATCGAATCGATCTCTCCATTTTTAAGGATCGATGAAATGGAGATACTTGAGCCCAAAGGGAAATCTGTTGAGTTGGGAGGAGCGCCGGTAAGAATATTGGTTTCGTGTCTTTTGGCGGACACCCCGGATGGCGCGGCACTTCACGCCAAACAGGAGCAGGTGGATATGAAAGAGACATTCAGAGATGTCATGGCATCTACAGCGCGTCCGGCCGCCGAGCTCGAAGAATCCAAATTTAATTTGGAAGGCATCACCTACAATCTCAAGAATCCTACGGCCATCATTAATGGAGATGTGTATCAGCTCGACTCAGAAATAAGCGGTTATAAGATCAAAAAAATACTTTCAGATTCAGTGGTGCTTTCGGATGGTGTGCAGGACCATCTGCTTAGCTTGAAGACGGTAACGGAGGCCAGTAAATGACGAAAAAGATCTTCTCTTTATTAATACTATTTTCATTTGTTCTCCGAACTCCGAACCTGCCCGGCCGGCAGGCGGGCTCCGAACTCCTAACTTCGGTTCAAGCTGCGGAAACTGGGACGGTGGGTGTCACGGCGAGCACCGGTGCAGCCACGATTGATGAACGCTTGCAGCAGATCATCACCGTCGAATACAAAGACGCGGATCTTGCAAGTGTGCTTAGGTCTTTGGCACTGACGTACAGGCTCAATCTTCTGACCGGGCCGGACGTGAAGGGTAAAGTCACCATCAATCTTCAGGAGATCACCGTCGAGAAGGCGCTTGAGGCGATCTTGAAAGCCAATGGCCTTATTTATTCCAAAAAAGATGGTGTGATCTATATTTCGTCCGGCGACGCCAGTCTGGTGGATGTGTCCACGGTCGTGATCCAGCTTAAATATTTGACGGCGACACAGGCGCAGAATATGGCCAGAAAGATCCTCTCCAGCAAGGGTGATATGAAGATCAATGAGACGGCCAATAATATCATCGTGACGGATTACAAAGAAAATATCGATAAGATTAGAGAGCTCTTGTCCCAGGTTGATACCGCGCCCAAGCAGGTTTTGATCGAGGCCAAGATCTTGGATATCACTTCGTCCGATCTGGCGGCGTTGGGTGTTACTTATAATTTTAATTACACTCCGGCAAAGGGTGGTTTATTTTCACGTGCCACAAGATTTCAGGAGAGCTTGGATTCGACGATCAGTATGGCCGAGCAATCCGGGACGATCACAGGCGGCCAGATCGCGGTCAATGCGTTGACGCTGAAAGGCGTGACGTTGGAAGCTACGATCGACGCGCTGGTGCGCGATGGTAAAGCGAATTTATTGGCTTCTCCGTCTATCGCGGTCATCAACGGGCAGGAAGCACGCATCGTCATCGGTGAGCGTTTTCCATATAAAGAAAGAACTCAGACCACATCCGGCACCACGGAAACCACCAAGTTTGTGGATATCGGAACAACTCTCAAAGTGAACCCGCAGATCAATGATGACGGGTACATCACCATGAACTTACACCCGGAAGTTTCTTCATTGACCGAAGCCTTGGATGCGGGTCCTCGTGTGTCGACTCGTGAGGCCGATACGACAGTGCGTGTCCGAGAAGGAGAGACTCTGGTGATCGGAGGTCTGATCCGCCAAACCGATAATCGCAGTGAAGATAAAATACCTTATTTGGGTGACATTCCAATATTGGGGCATCTATTCAAACGCAGCGAAAGAAATGTCCAACAGACGGAACTGGCGGTATTTATCACACCGCGTATTCTTTTCTCTCGGGAAGAGCGTGAGAAACTGGGTATCAAAAAACAGGCGGAAGCTGAGTACACGCTTATTGATAAGACAGCAGATCTCACATTGGTCGACAGCATCTTTGAACAGTCCCAGCATCTAGAAACAAATAAGGGTGTTGAGAGTATGAGAAAGTTGGATGACTCCAGGCAAACACGTGCTTTAACTCAGTATGATCTAGTTTACAAACAGTTTCCGGACAGCGAGCGGGCACCCGAGGCCAAGTATCGCGCCGGGATGATCGAATGGAAACATTTTAAGAATTATAAGCAGGCCAAAAATACATTTTCGACTCTGATAGCGGACTATCCCAGAAGCTCTTGGGCCGATGAGGCGCGTAAAGCTTATGAAACCATGACGCAGGAAATGGTGGAAGCGCGTACGGAGGAAGAGGCGGAGATGGATGCCGTTCAAAATGGGGTTAAACGAGGCAATCGCGGAAAAATCCTTACGAATCGGTCATGACATCTTATGCTTATAGAGCTAGAAATCAGCAAGGCGAGTTGGTTGCGGGTGCGCTCGATCTGGATTCTGAAACGGCGGTCGCGACCAATCTAGACAAGCTTGGTTACACCGTCCTCGAGATCAAGCCATCCACAGGAAGCTTAGCCAATCTCACAAAGTTCAGTGATCGTTTTCGGGGTTTAAAGAAACAAGAAGTCATTATTTTTAGCCGGCAGCTTTCAACGCTGATCCGATCGGGTATGCCGCTTCTACCTGCTTTATCGACCATCTGCGAGCAGACCACCAACAAAAAATTTAAAGTGATCCTGGAGGATGTGCGGGGATCCGTGCAAGCGGGCTCCAGTTTTTCGGATGCGTTATCCAAGTATCCCACGGTTTTTTCTGAGCTT
The DNA here is from genome assembly GCA_964402785.1 of uncultured Planctomycetia bacterium. Classification (GTDB taxonomy): domain Bacteria; phylum Omnitrophota; class Gorgyraeia; order 2-02-FULL-51-18; family 2-02-FULL-51-18; genus CAYODQ01. The sequence continues at coordinate 4,836 of CAYODQ010000007.1, read as the reverse complement.
TTTGTCAGCATGGTTCGTGTGGGTGAAACAGGCGGTATCATGGATCAGGTCCTAGATCGTCTATCAGTGTTGGGTACACAAGAGATGGAGATTACATCACGGGTGCAATCCGCGATGACCTATCCTATCGTCTTGGTGGCGCTTTCATTTCTGATCGTGAATTTTATTTTGGTGGGTGTGCTGCCAAAATTCGTCATGGTCTTTAAATCCTCTCAGTCCGCATTGCCTCTTCCAACAACCATCGTGTTGACAGCTAGCTGGATCTTGCAGCGGTTCTGGTATGTGATCATCGCAATATTTGCGGCAGGTATTTTTTATTTTAGGCGTTATACAGCCGAAGGAGCCGGGCGTGTGTGGTTTCATCGGTGGCTTCTCAAGGTGCCCATCTTTGGCGATCTATATATGAAGATCCAGGTATCTCGATTTGCCAGGACGCTTTCAACGCTGACCTCATCCGGTGTCCCGATCTTACAGGCACTGACGGTGGTGGAAAAAACGCTTAGCAATGTCGTGATCCAGAAGGCGATCCAAGATATACGTCTAGCCATCTCATCCGGCAGCTCGCTGGTGGATCCGTTTCGCGCCAGCGGCTTGTTCTCTCCCATGGTGGTTCAGATGGTGTCCATCGGTGAAAAGTCAGGAAGCATCGATCTGATGCTGGAAGAAGTGGCGAAGTTTTATGACCCGGAAATTGAATACACGATCAAAAATCTCACATCGCTGCTGGAACCGTTTATGTTATTGGCTATGGGTCTTATGGTGGCATTTATCGCGCTCTCAGTCCTTTTGCCGATATTCAATTTGATGAAAGTATTTAAAGGATGAAAATAGTTCGGAGTCAGGAGTTCGTAGTTCGGAGAAATGAAAATATACTTTATTTCAAATCCCGAACTCCGAACTCACAACTCCGAACTAAGAATAAGTATTCCAGGGGTAATTTATATGCCAGACATCGACCAACGTAAACTCGGTCAAATATTATTGAATCGCGGGCTGATCAGCGTCGTGCAGTTGGAAGAGGCTTTGAACGAACAGGGCCTAACAGGGCGATTTTTTGGGGAGATCATCGTTGGGCGGGGAGTGCTCACGGAAGAACAGGTTGCCAAGGCGCTGAGTGAGCAACTGGGTTTGGGTTTTGTTGATCTTAAAACCATAGATGTAGAGCCGAAGGCATTAGAAATGATCCCGAGAGATCTGTGTGAAAAAAATGTATTGGTGCCTATTTTTGTATCCCAAAATACACTGACCGTGGCTATGGCCAATGCGCTTGATGTCAGTGCTATCGATAAAATGCAGACGATCAGCCGTATGCGAATACGTCCTGTGTTTGCTTGCGCAAGCGATATCCGGCGGGTTTTTGAAAAACAATCGCTTAGCAAGATCGAGTCCGAGAAACCCGTATCTACTCCACCGGCATCCAAGCTGATCAATGCGGATGTTGTGCTCAATAGGACGGCGCAGCCGTTTATGGAAGCAGCGCCCGGCATTCAACAGGCTCAGCAAGCAGCCAATCTCAAACCGGTGATCGAGAGGGTGAATCAGCTGGTCGAACAGGCGGTCGAGATGGGTGCGTCTGATATTCACTTGGAGCCGGAGAAAAAAAGATTCAATTGCCGCTACCGTGTGGATGGGATCTTACATGCTATGTCACCTATTCCTCTGGAAGAACAAGCCGCGATCATATCCCGCATCAAGATCATGGCGGATATGGATATTGCTGAGAAGCGTTTGCCGCAAGATGGGCGCATTCGGATGCAGATCTTAAATCGTGATGTGGATCTGCGCGTGTCGACCTTTCCATCTATCTATGGCGAAAACATGGTCGTGCGTATCTTGGACAGATCGGGCGGGCTTTTAAAATTAGAACAGCTGGGTTTTTCAAAACAAAATCTCGAAACATACCGAAAACTTATTCATAAGCCATACGGCATGATCTTGGTGACGGGTCCCACTGGAAGCGGCAAGACAACGGCTTTGTATGCAGCTCTTTCTGAAGTGAATAGTGCAGAAAAAAATGTGATCACACTTGAGGATCCGGTGGAATATGAGATCCCTAGTATTCGTCAATCACAGATAAACGTCAAAGCTGGCCTTACGTTTGCGGCGGGACTTCGTTCGATCGTCCGCCAAGATCCGGATATCATCATGATCGGTGAGATCCGTGATAAAGAAACGGCCGATATTGCTATTCATGCGGCGCTCACTGGCCATCTCGTCTTATCGACGCTGCACACCAACGATGCACCATCGGCTGCGGCGCGTCTGATCGATATGGGAGTAGAACCATTTTTAGTGGCATCCTCCGTGATCGGGATATTGGCTCAGCGTTTGATTCGCACGCTTTGCCCAAAATGTAAAAAGCCCTATCCGCCATCCAAGGCGCTGCTCGAGCAACTACAGCTTGGCGAAGAGTATATGGAGAAAAAAGATCTGACGTTTTATTTGGAAAAGGGTTGTGCTCAGTGCAAGCAATTGGGGTATTCGGGTAGAACGGGTATTTATGAGCTTTTGGTGCCCAACGAGTTTATTCGCGAACTTATCACCAAGAAATCATCCGCAACCAAGATCCGAGACGAAGCCATGCGATTGGGGATGGATTCGCTGCGCAGTGCCGGTATTGAGAAAGTATTAAATGGGGTCACATCCGTGTCCGAAATATTAAGAGTAACTGAGGAGCTTTGAGATAAGTTCGGAGTCGGGGGTTCGGAGTTCGGTGTATATCGTAAAACGAATAAAAAGGAAAATTTAATCATGAATCATAAAAATAGCTTTTTTCATACTCCCTACTCCGAACTCCCTACTCCGAACTCTAAAAATGCCGGTTTTACACTTTTGGAGTTAATGATTGTTATTTCGATCATAGCGATCTTGGCCGCAACTTTGATACCGAATATTGTAGGTTTTGATACCGATGCAAGGCTAGCTTCAACCAAAACGAACCTCAATACACTTCGCACTCGACTGAGTCTTTTTAGAGCCAAAGAAGGACGTTATCCTAAAGAATTTGAAGAACTTACAACAGTTACATACAATGACGCTGGCATCGAAAAACCCTATCTTGAACAGATCCCCGTTGAGTTTATTTCATCGGCAGCCGGAAGCAATCAGGTTGATAATTTATCTTCCGCGGATGCCCTGCCGGATGATGGTGGGTGGGTATATCTTACCGATAAGGCCAAGATCATCGTTGATTGGGATAAAGAGCTTGAACATAAATGGGACAAGGCAGAAGGTCAAACACCCTCCAAATGGTAAATTAGATTGCTTCGTCGCTGCGCTCCTCGCAATGACTATTAGTTCTATTAACAATATACTGAATTATTAAATTTAAGCAATACTATTAAATTAGCTAATATCTATTATCTAAATATAGAAATTAAGCTGAAAATATAGTATATTTGTTTATAGTGAGCGTAATAGTATTATGATTAACATAGCCTGGGGATGGAAGGCCCGAGAAATTTATGGTCAAATGTCATAAATTATCAGCAAGTGTAGCCATCATCGGTTTTACTCTTACCTATATATTGCCCACGCCTGTGTTGGCGGGCACTTTAGAGTTCGAGGGTGTTCCTGTTGATATCACTACCGCCGACAGTGAAGATCTAGTCATAGTGCCAGGCACCGGAGGCAATGTTCAAATCGGCGACCTGACCGGAACTAATTCTTTCGCCACGGGTAATGATGATTTGCATATTACCGGAATTTTGGAAACAGATGGTTTGGCATATTTGGACGGGGGTCTTATATCCAGCGGCAATGTTTTGCCGAGCGCTGACGTCACTTACAATCTTGGGTCGTCAACGAAAAATTGGAATTTATTATATGTAGAAAATATATATGCTGCAGATATTCCACGCATCAATGGAGTGGCGTACGCATGGCCGAGCGCTCAAGGTGCCGTTGGCACATTTCTCCGAAATGATGGCGCCGGCAATTTAACATGGGTGGCGGGCGCAGGTGGCGGTGCTTCACTTCCCGTTGTCGATACAACCGCCATTGTAGAAGGATCAGCGGACGCTACGAAAGAGCTTCGATTTGAAGTAGATGGCCTTACTACGGGCGAGACAAGTGTTGTGACCATACAAGACGTGGACGGGACGATGTATGTGTCTGGCGGTATGGATGTGGCTGAAACAGATATTGTTGCTGAAATCACACGTGACACAGAGTGGGACACAGTCGCCGAGATCAATGCTGCAACAACAGATGATGATCTTGCCAGCCTTACAGGAGCGCAGCTTTTCACCAACAAAAGACTCAGTGATTCCACGACATCGTATGTAGATGAAGTGGATGCGACCAAAGTATTTAAATTTCAGTTGTCAGGTATCACCACTGGCGCCACAAGAACTGTCAATGTTCCTGATGCTAACGGAACAATGGCAATTTCGGCAACAGCTCCTATCACACTATCTACGGCTGGTGATATAGGTCTTGGCACAGTTCCAATCAACAAAGGTGGCACGGGGACGACCACGGCTCCATCGGATGGCAAAATATTAATTGGAAAAACGGATGGTAGTTATGCTGTTGCCAATATTACAGCAGGAACTAACGTGACTGTTACGAATGGAGATGGAACAATCCAGATCTCTGCTGCAGCAGGCAGTGCATTACCGGCTGTTGATACCACATCGATTGTTGAAGGTTCTGTGGATGGTACTAAAGAAATGCGCTTCGAAGCGGACGGAATTTCAGCGGGTACAATAAGAACCATTACGCTTCAGGATGTGAGCGGTACGATGTATGTATCCGGTGGTACAGATATTCCCGTTCTTGACGGCGGTACCGGAGCTTCGGATGTAGCAACCGCCAGAGACAATCTCGGTCTTG
>CAYODQ010000006.1:0-60940 GCA_964402785.1 uncultured Planctomycetia bacterium | reverse complement strand
CGGCTCCGGAGTCTCAACGACCGTACGAAAGCCTTCGGTTGACGGTTTACTGGATATTATCCAGTTCCAGGCTGTATCCGTGACTCGTTTTCCCAAGTATATGAAAAGAAATCATCGTGGCGACGAGACTTGCTTAAGGCTCAAATGCCGGAAAGCGCCCTCGGAGGGACGTTAAATCGACGAGCGGCCAGGGTATCTCCGCTAGACTTTACGTCCTTTTTTTCTATTTATATAGAAAGATGAGCGAGGAGATTTACGAGCCCGATTTTTCTCGGTGGGGAAAATCGGGCGGTCCTGGAGAGGGTGGTTTCCGGCATTTGAGCCTGAATCTAGGCGAGCCGAGGGTCCATGCCGCTTACGACAAGATCATGCAGCCAAATGGGTAAGGGCGAACAAAAGCGACAACTCTTAGCGGCTGCGTGGTATGAGCGAGTGAATTTTGTAAGCCAGACTTCAAAATGCTGGGCAAAAGAGGAAAAGAATTCGCAGGAGAATGTTTGTGGTGAGACCTGCGGCGATGTCGTCGTTCATGATGGAAAAGGGGTGGTGTTTTTTTTCCAGTAAGCCTATGAATCCGGGCTTTAACACATCAAGAACTCGAAATAAAATATAAGCCGCCACATAAACCCAAATGTTGTACGGCAACATCCAGACAGATAGCATCATCCCACACACTTCATCCAAGACGAATATTTGAGGATCGGAGCTATTGCAAACCTTTTGCGCTGGAAGACACATGGCATAACCAAGCAGAACTGCACTCAAGAAGATCGCGTTAAAATACTCAGGGGCCATCCAAGCCAATCCAAAACCAACCCAACTCCCCCAAAAACCCGGCCAAAACAAAAAACCAGCACCGCCCGCACTAATGATTAGCTTGGTTAGAAAGCTCATCATTCTTTAAGCGATCCCCGCCGCCTTGCCTTTATTGGCCAAACGTAAACCACTCCACAAGGTCATGATCACGACCATGACGATCCCCACACGCAAAGCTTGCTCGATGGCTTTGGACCATGAGATCGATACCAAACCCGCTTCGGCAGCGACCATGTATGACAATGCAAAAATTATATAGGCCATCTGAATAAAAGTTTTGTTTTTTCCACTTTGCTTGGCAGCCAGCGGTATCCTGTTGGGGAAAAAAAGACGCAGCGCTGTGATATATATCTCGCGCACAGCAATGATCAGCACCCAATATATCGAAACAAGCCCCAGCGCAGCGAATGAAAAAAAAGCTGTCAACGTAAGCGCTTTGTCGGCGATGGGGTCAACAAGCTTTCCAAATTGGCTCACAAGCCCCATTTTGCGCGCAAAATACCCATCCCAATAATCCGTAGCAGCGCCCAAGATAAATGCAGCTAGTGCTGCTGATTTACCCCAAGATTGAGGAGCAAAAATAAAAGCAGCGACCATGCCTGACAACGCCACGCGTGACAAAGTGATACAATTGGGCAGATTCAGCACACATCCCCCACTAGATCGTACTCCAAGGCATCAGTGATCTGGACATCCACAAAATCTCCCGCGGACAGCTTATTGGAAGCATGCACGATCACCTGACCATCCACATCCGGCGCATCTCGCTCGGTGCGGCCAATATAGGTACCCGGCTCGCCCTTTTGCGGTTCATCGATCAATACGCGAACCTTTTTTCCAACCCAAGACTCATTGATCTCCGAAGAGATCTGGCGTTGCAGCTCCATCACGCGGTTATAGCGCTCTTGTATAAGCGGCTGTGGGACAGGATCCGGCATATCAAATGCTTTTGCGCCTTCCTCGGGCGAAAACATAAAGGTCCCCAATCGATCAAATCGATATTCCCTCAAGAACGCCAACAGATCCTCAAATTCTTCCTCCGTTTCTCCCGGAAACCCAACGATCACCGTTGTGCGGATCCCGACATGAGGAATTTTTTTGCGCATGGTTTTAAGGCCCCATTCCATCTTCGCCCGAGTGACCGCGCGGTTCATGCGCAGAAGCATCGCATCATGACTGTGCTCGATCGGAAAATCCAAATATTTACAAATATTCGGATATCGGGCGATCACATTGATCATCTCTTCGCTTACGTGCGCCGGATGAGCATACAAAAGCCTTAACCATGGCACTTGCGTTTCGCGTGCCAGTGTCTCTAAGAGCTCGGGGATCCTAAAAATTCTGTCCGAATCATATCCAAAAGCAGCCGTGTCCTGCCCTATCAAATTAACCTCGGAGACTTTTCGTGTGAGGGTCAACTGCTGGATCTCTTTTACGATGGAGTCAATGGTTCGAGAGCGATGCGGCCCCTTCATCTTAGGGATGACGCAGTACGAACAGGCATTCAAGCAGCCCTCAGATATCTTTACATAGGAGGTGTATTTGGGTGTCAATGAATATCGAGGCGTGTGCTCATCCAGCAAATAATAAGGCCTTGGCTCTACTTTATAGATCTTCTTTCTCTTCTGGATAGGCTCCAAAACCTTAGCAAGATCACCAAAATTGTTAGTACCGACGATGGCATCTGCTTCTTTGATCTGCTTTTGAAGATCTGGGCCATAGCGCTGAGCCAGACAGCCCAATACGACCACAGCTTCGAGCTTTCCTTTTTTCTTGAGCTCACATAGACCCAAAATAGTTTCGATCGATTCTACTTTGGCTTCTTCGATGAATCCGCAGGTGTTAACGATAGCGATGTCTGCATTCTTGACATCTTTGACGATGGAGTACCCATGAGCCGATAGCGACCCGAGAGCTACTTCGGAATCAACTAAGGTGCGGGCACATCCCAGACTGACAAGCGCTACTTTCAAGAAGATGCCTGGGCGACCCGGATACCCTCTCGGGATATTTGCATTTTTTTGACAAAGCCCTTACCTGGCGAACCCAAAGGGCTTTTATTAAGAGATAGCGACATGTTGGCTGCGTTGCCGGTCCAAACCTCCAGCATATCTTTGGCTGAATATTTTCCGGAATTCCCTTTTTTCAAAATACCTTGAAAGAGCACTGAGCCGTCACCTGTGATGTGCACCCAAACAGCGTCCAGCGCTTTTATCTCAAGATCAAGCGGAGTTTTTTTGGATATTTTTGGGAAATTTCCGAGCGCAACCGAATTGAGCCAATCCGCTTTATTTTCAGGAATAGCGACTGCTTGAGCTGGCTGCGCATCTTCTTTTTTCTCCTTCTTGACCGTCTTTGCGGGCTTCATTTTCATCGCCCACAAACCAACTGCCTTCTGGGGCACCCCCGCCAAAAAGAGCGCCAAAGCGGCTACGGCCAAAACAATACCCAAAATCTTCTTGGGCTCAACTTTGATGTTTTTGTGATGACTGGCTGTGGGATCTGCGGGACGTATGAAGAGAACCTGATCCGGCTCCTTCTGCTTCTCCCGGTCATATATTTCGATGAGAGAATCCGTGTTGAGCTCAAGAAATTCTGCGTAGCTTTTCAAAAAACTTTTAGCAAAAAGAGGGCTTGGCAGCTTCTCGAATTTATCTTCTTCTAAGAGCTGCAACACACGTGGATGTATCTTGATCTTGGCATGTACATCATCCAAAGAAACTGCTTTTTTGGTGCGTGCGTCTTTTAGTGTTGCGCCGATGGTAGCCGTCATGTGTTTTCCTTATTCTCTTCGGATGTATTGACGGGCGCCGCGGAAGGCCTCTCAACCAAGATATCCCTTGGCTTGGCGCCGCGATAAGGCCCGACAATACCCTCTTCTTCCATCATATCGATAAGTCTGGCCGCACGCGTATAACCCACTCCCAAACGTCTTTGCACCATCGAAACGGAAGCCTGGCCCGAGTCGAGCACCACTCGCTTAGCTTCTTCATAGATCTCATCCTTCTTAAAATCGCCCATCGCCATTTTCTTTTGACCTTCTTGTGTAACACTTTCGTGATGGATGGGCATATTTTGTTTTTTGATGAAGCTGGTGACTTTTTCGATTTCCGAGTCTTGAACCAGAGCGCCTTGCGCACGGATGACTTTGGATTTGCGAGGATCCATGATGAGTAGATCGCCCCGGCCCAACAATTTATCAGCGCCGTTTTCATCCAAGATGGTCCGAGAATCAACTTTCGAAGCCACCTGAAAAGCAATGCGAGCAGGAAAATTCGCTTTGATGATACCGGTTATAACATCCACAGATGGCCTTTGGGTTGCCAAGATCATATGGATACCCACGGCGCGGGCTAGCTGCGCCAGTCTCGCGATTGAGCCTTCGATCTCGTTTGCGGAGGCCATCATAAGATCAGCGAGCTCATCAATGATCAGCACAATGTAAGGCATTTTTTTGACCAAAATAGGCTCGTGATTCTCTTCGCCCTCAGCTTGCGGCTTAAGCGACTCCGGCGTAATCTGCTTTTTTTCTACCTTTTCATTGAACCCTACAATATTTTTGGCTCCCACACGCGATAGCACTTTATATCGGCGCTCCATCTCACCAAGAAGCCATGTCAGCGAGCCTGGCACCTTGGACTTATCTGTGATCACGGGACAAATAAGATGCGGAAGGTCATTATAAAAATGCAGCTCTACCATCTTGGGATCGACGATCAAAAACTTGAGCTGATCCGGCGATGAACGAAAAAGCATGCTCATGATGATGCTGTTGATACAAACGCTTTTGCCGGTATTCGTGGCACCTGCGATCAAAAGATGCGGCATAGAAGCTAGATCCAGCACCATCGGAGCCCCGGCTGTGTCCTTGCCGATGGCGATGGCAACCGGTGAGCGCTCACCTTGGAATTCATTGGACTCCAGCACCTCTTTAAGAGAAACCACGGCCATGGCGCGATTGGGCACTTCGATACCCACTCGAGATTTACCGGGTATAGGCGCCACAATGCGGACACTCGTGGCGCTCATGGCAAGCGCGATGTCGTTTTCTAACGATGTGATCCTTTGCACTTTGACGCCTGCTGCAGGCTGAAGCTCGTACCGCGTGATCGTGGGCCCCTGCTCAACTTCCACGACTTTGGCCTCGATCCCAAAATCCTGTAGCGTTGCCTCAAGGATGCGAGAGCTCTCCTCAATATCCATCTGAGCCTTCCCCTGATCTAAGACAGGCGCTGTGTTGAGAAGATCGAGTGACGGAAGCCTATAATTGCCCTCTTCGGCATTGGCGGCGTACTCCAGAACCTTGGGCGCCTCTTTAGCGCCGGACTTCTCAGATTTGGCAAGATCCGGTTTTGGCGTCGACAGCTTGATCGTGGGTTTGGCGGGTGGTTCTTTAGCTGCGGCCACCGCCGGTGTAGGTTTGATCTTTTCCGCTAACTGCTGCTTCATATCTGCAATTTTTTCTTTGATCGGCAAAGCAGGTTTCTTGGGCTGCTCTTTGGGCTTTACGGCGACTCTTGGCGCTTTCTTGATGTCGTCAGATTCTTCTGAAAGCTGCCCCGTCAGCCCGGGCTTGACCCTGTGAAACAGCTCGGTTGCGATCTGGAGAACCAATAGCTCGGTAGCCAAAATAACGGAAAGAAGAAACAAAGAAAGCGCTACGAACATGCCCGCATGGCCGAATACATTGGTCAAAAAAACCGATGTAAAATATCCAATGATGCCGCCGTTATCAAAGCGAAGAGCCGGGACAGATGCTCCGACAAGCGAAAAAAGCGCACAGGCTGATGTTAAGAAGATAACGACTGAAAAAAAACGAAGCCAGACTTTCTGGCCTTTTTTGCCGGACCATTTGGCCAAAGACCACAATAAGAAAACGGGCACTAAAAAGTAAGCGGTCTTGCCGAACAAAATACGAAGCGACCACGCCGCGTATGCACCGAACGGGCCTACAAAATTTTTGACGGGCGAATTTGGAGAAGAGACTTCATAAGCGATGTCATCCCGCGTGTAAGACACGAGCGAGACCAAAAGCAGAATAGAAAGTGCGAACCAGGCAAATGCCAGCGCTTCACTTTTTTTTCTCTCGTCCAAATGAGACTCCTATTTGATGCCAGTGTGGCCAAAACCACCGGACGATCGGGTCGTTTCTTCCAACTCATCCACACAACGAATATCCGCCCGAACCACTTCTTGGATCACCAGCTGAGCCAATCGCATGCCTCGCTCGATCTTGAATGGCTCTTTACCCAAATTGATGAGCGGCAAACCGACCACCCCACGATAATCACTATCGATAGTACCGGGTGTATTCACAAGCGTAATCCCGTGTTTTAGTGCTAAACCGCTCCGTGGACGCACTTGACCTTCGTATCCGATCGGCAAATGGATGGAAATACCGGTCGAAATAAGACGAATATCCCCGGGATACAAGATCGTATCCCCGGGGATATCTGCGCACAAATCTAGGCCTGCCGAGCCTTCAGTCTTGTAGGCCGGCAGCCCTAAGTCTTCAGTTCCAGGACTTCTTTTTATTAAAACTTCTACCGTTTTCACTTCGTTTTTCGCTGCGTTTGGCTACCACGGGTGGATCATCGTTGACAGACTGCTTCTTCGATAAATTAATACGTCCCTGCGAATCAACTTCGATACACTTCACTCGAATCTGATCGCCCACCTTCACCACACTTTCAACGGTCTCGACTCTTGCTTCATCAAGCTCGGAAATATGGACCAAACCTTCTTTGCCCGGCAAGATCTCACAGAAAGCGCCAAAATTCATGATACGCGTAACCGTGGCATCATAGATCTTACCCACTTCTGCTTCTGCTGTGATCCCCTTGATGATCTCGATCGCTTTTTTGGTCGACTCGCCGTCGGCCGAAGCGATACGAACTGTACCATCATCTTCTACCTCGATCTCAGCACCGGACTCGGATGTGATCTTGCGGATCATCTTACCACCGGGCCCTATGATCTCACGGATCTTGTCGGGATCCACTTTAATGGTTGTGATGCGTGGGGCGAAGTCGGACAGCTCCGCACGAGGAGATGCCAACGTGTCCGTCATTTTCTTGAGTATATGCAAACGTCCTGCGCGGGCTTGTTCAAGCGCCTTACGCAAGGTCGCAATATCAATGGAATCTTTAAGCTTGAGATCCAACTGGATCGCTGTTAACCCCTCAGAGGTTCCGGCCACTTTAAAATCCATATCACCCAGATGATCTTCCACTCCGGCAATATCCGAAAGAACCGCATAACGATCGCCTTGTTTCACCAAACCCATGGCAATACCGCTAACAGGCGCTTTGATCGGCACGCCGGCATCCATCATCGCAAGCGTACCTGAGCAAATGCTGGCCATGCTGGACGAACCATTGGACTCCAGGATCTCAGAAACAATACGAACCACGTACGGAAATGTTTCGTTTGAAGGAACCACGGGACGTAGCGCACGTTCAGCCAATGCTCCGTGACCGATCTCACGACGACCGGGACCGCGATTCGGCTTGATCTCGCCCACAGAAAATGATGGGAAGTTGTAGTGAAGCATGAATGACTTGTAGGAATCTCCGTCCACCGAGTCCGTGAACTGCTCATCTTTACTAGTTCCAAGCGTCACTACGCCCAAGGACTGCGTCTGACCGCGCGTGAACACCGCTGATCCATGCACTCTCGGAAGAGCATTGATCTCGCATGTGATGGGACGGATCTCATCGTATTTACGTCCATCGGTGCGCACTTTGTTGTCGAGAATGAACTTACGGACTTCATCGTACTCGATCTCTTCAAATGCGCGTTTTAAATGAGCTTTGGTGAATTCGCCACCCTCGACAATAAGCTTCTCAGCGACTTTGGTGAAAAGTGCTTTGATGGCATTGTCGCGGGATTCTTTGGTTTTTTCGGATTTGTTGATCCGATCAAATTCTTTGACGGTGAGTGTACGCACTTCTTCGACAAATGCCTCGGGCAACATATTGATCTGCGACTCGCGCTCCGGCTTACCACACTCTTTTTTCATCGTCTCTTGAAGCTTAAGCAAGGGCTTGAGCTCTTTGATCGCAAACTCAACGGCTGCCGCCACGCGCTCTTCGGCTATGATCTCAGCACCGGCTTCGATCATGATGATACCCTGATTCGTCACCGAGACCACCATGTCCAACTTGCTATTCTCAAGCTCGGCAAATGTGGGGTTCAAAATAAACCCGCCATCAACTTCACCGACACGTGCTGTTGCAACAGGCGACATAAAAGGCGCTCCCGACAACATCACGGCTGCTGAAGCGGCATTCATGGCCACGATATCGGAATTGTTTTCTTTGTCGACCGCCAAAACAGTGGCCGTGACCTGCACTTCATTGAAATAACCATCCGGGAACATCGGGCGCAAAGGACGATCGATGAGACGAGAAGTCAGCGTTTCTTTCTCGGTCGCCTTGCCCTCACGCTTGAAATAACCGCCAGGAATCTTGCCGCCGGCATAAGCTTTCTCTGTGTAATCCACGGTGAGAGGAAAAAAATCCTGGGATTCTTTGGGTTCGCGCGCCACACAGCAGGAAACGAGAACAACCGTGTCTCCGTATTGAGCTAAAACTGCGCCATCTGCTTGCTTGGCCAAACGGCCGGTTTCAAAACTGAATGTGTTACGTCCTATCTTTACTTCGTATTTTTTCATGTGATTTTATTTTCTGAGATCTAGTTTCTCGATTAAATTAAAGTAGGCTTTTTCGTCTTCGCGCTTGAGGTAATCCAAAAGTTTACGACGCTGGGACACGAGTTTCAAAAGGCCGCGGCGTGAAGAATGATCCTTGGGCTGCGACTTAAAATGAGGTCCGAGATTGTTGATGCGCTCGGTCAAAACAGCGATCTGCACCGGTGCGGATCCGCTGTCTTTTTCATGTTTTTTGAAGGTGGTGATGACTTGCTTCTTCTTCTCTTTAGTAACTGACATTTGCTCTAACTTCTCCTCTTGACTGAACTTACAAAACAGACAAACAATGGGCACCCGCAAGGGGCGCCCCTACAATGAACGAATCCTGTGATTATACGTGTAAAAAGATGGCTTGTAAAGGAAAAAGGGTCGCAAAACCGGTGATACAGACTTTTTGGTATGTGCGTAGATGTGATTATGCCGCCTGCGCAACCTGCTTCATTTGCATTTTAAGAACCTGCAAATACTGGCTTATTTGCTGCAAGATGGGCTTGATGGCGTATTTTTGCATGAGAGAGAGTTTAGTGCCGTCAAAGATCACTTCTTGCAACTCTCCCCTATCTGCCTTAATGCCCGTGGCTACTTCAAAGCCCTTGACGGTGCTATCGCTGATAGGCTGACCTTGGGCTTCCTGGGCAATTCCTACGGATAAGAGAGTTGAAAGGGCCGGGCTGAATACATCACCTGGCTGTAGAGCTTGAACAGGAAGAAGTCTTTGTGAGGCTTCGGCCGCTTGGGAACCTGGCACCAGGGCGTTCACGGCAATGAATCCTGCAAGAGTTGTTTTCAAAACAAAACTGCGGACAACAAACGGATGTTTTTTCTGAAGAGCTGCAAGCCTTGCGCCGGCAATAGCAGACAGCTCTTGATCACGGCTATATAAAGTGACCCTTAGAACATCTCTATTGCCCTTCTTGTTTAGTTTGTCGGCTAACTGGCTTACCCCTAGAATAAAGGCGTCTAATGTAATAGGGTTGATTCTAATGTCTCCAAACGTCTCAAGATGAGCAATGAGGAGTGTGGGAGTTAAGGTCTCGATATTAGCCAAGCGATCCGAAAGGGCTGACTCCATGGATTGACTGCTCATATTGAGCAGTGAAAGAGCTTCCGCGACATCAACTTTGACAGACTGGGGTATGCCTTGATCATTTCTTTCAACATCGGCACTGGATGCACTCAATACACCCAACTTCTCACCACCCTTTAGATTCACAATGAGCTCATCTCTGTTTAGGGATAACTCAAAGATCGTGGCTTGAGAGGGATCCAACAAGATTGATATGGACTGAGAAGGCTGGGTTACAAGACCTGCGTGGGCCGTTCCGACCAAGAAACCGCCGACTTGGCGAAGCAAGTTACCCTGCGCAGCAACTGGTGTCTGGTGGCTGGTGACGGGTGACTGAGTTGGGCTTAGTGATTTAGACTTCTGGCCAAAAAGCTGTGCCACCGACAATCTTGAGCCGCGGAATTCACGCGCACCATCGGCTTCGCCGAGAGCACCAGACACCAACGCACCAGGCACCAGATTTTCTGATGCGCGGCCAAAAAGACCTGCAACGTTAACTCTTGATGCACGAAATTCACGCGCTCCGAACTCCGAACTCCCTACTCCGAACTGCTTGCCAGCTAACCGCGCGCCAACCTCCGAGGCTTTGACATCTTTTAGAATATATATCTGCGGCGATGAGTCCGGCAAAGCGCCTATTCGGCCATTAGTTAAGGCCCAAGATAATACCTTGTGAATTGCCAAATAGCGGGAGCTTAAACCCGTCAGATTGCTAGTTTGCGCTACCGCTCCATATGCCGGAATAACCAGCTTAGTGTCATGAGCTAATGCGGCTGTTGAAAATCCTTTTTTATAGGCTTCGTTTGTGGCGACGTACGACAATATAAGATCAGTTCGATTTCGGAAACGTTCTGCATCATCGGATCTAGAAACTGCCTCGCGTGCCCGGCGCGGGGTCACGGAGTCACCCTTTACCACCTCGGCTGACTGCAGAACTGTGACTGGGGCTGCAGTGGGGATCCTAAGCGAATACGACGCAAGCAAGCCTTCTATCGTTCTATCCAATTCGCTGACACGGCCTTTAGCTTTAACTTCGTCCGCGATGCTATCCAGGGTCATGGCTCCGATAAAATAAAAAAAGTCATGAGTCCCCATCAAAAATGGCGCCAGGGATTGCTCTTGATCCCGCGCGGCTTCTCCCGTAGGAAGCGCAATATTTAAAGTAAAAGGATGATTGGCTGGGCGCGCCCTAAAGAAAAGTCTTTTTTTAACAACTGAATCATCCGCAGCGGATACTTCTTCGTATAGCTCATAGCTCAACACCATGCCGCTCACAATTCGCGCCAAAACGGATACGGGTTTATGAACATCATTTTTGTCGAGGCCGCGAACCAAACCTGCAAAAACACCGCGCTCATCGAGATAGGCCTTGAACCGGTCTTTTTCCATATTTTGGAGATTTGAGGAAGCTTCGGTCTGAAGAAGAGTAGATGATTGAGTGAGTGCGGATAGTCTTGCGCCAAAATTGATGGTAACTTTATAAGCATCACTCGTTACCGCCTCAACATTGAAATTCATGTTGGATCTTGGGTCAAGTAGTTCCATCTCTGTAATCGACGGATCATGAACGGGTAGGCTGAGCGCAAGCAAGCGCAACACCTGCTCACTGGTCCATTCGGTTCTGGATACAAATGGGACAACCTCCACGTATTTGCCTCTCGGCGTCGCGTTGGATATTTTTGCTAAGCCAAGCCTGACATCGCCAATGACAATAAGCGCATATACAGCATCTTTTGTAGGCCTGGTTGATCCCATCCATCTATTTATGCGACGTTGCGTGACCTCATCAAGATCCTCCAATGGAGCAACAATGGATCGGACACCATCCACCATCTTGATTGTCCCGGCGGCTTCTGAGACGCGAATACTCACTACGATCGGACTACCCGCCAACCGCGCACCCTTATCCACTGGGGTATTTGTGAAGGATACATGCAAGCCTAAAAGATCAGCTCCATCGGGATTATTTAAATACACAAGATCGCGCGGGTGTCTGTCGGCTAGGGACTTTATGAGCGCTTCCACGGAGGCTTGATCCGTGATTATAGATGTCACTTGTGGGTAAGAATTATAAGCATCCACATCGACTGGGATCCTGGGATTTTCCCCCAACGCCGCCAAAAGCCTCTCCTTCAAAGCTCGCCTAGAAAGATCGGCCAAATCTTGATCCGAAGATAGTCTAGACCCTTCAATCGCCCCGCCTTCACGTAAAATCCTAACGAGAGAGCTTAAAATCTGATCTAGCTCTGGCTTAGTGCGTGTTGTGCTGGTCGCTTCAAAGCGATAAGGATCGCGAGGTAAGCCGCGAGAATAAAGATCGTTTGTGTGTGCCCCGGCTTCCATTTGCGAGCTAAGCTGATATCTCAACACACCTAAAGATGCGATATCATTCACAGCTTGGCCATATGGCGTCACGAAAGAGATCTTCACATCGGGTGATTTGACCGCTTCTTGGACAAGCGTCTTGGCTAACTCTACATAATCCGCTCCCAGCACAAAGAGCGGTAAATCTACACTCGCCGTTACAGGTGCCGCAACTTGTGTGGGAATAGAAACTGTTTGCACTGGCTCCTCAGCTATACGTTTAGCCGCAGACGAACCTGCAATCATTTGATTGATCATTTGGGCGACAGCCGGGTAATCATCCGCCAGAACGGACGTCCTTTCTCCCCGATCATCTTTTATAGCCAAGAACCAGCTGCCACGGGCAAAACTTGCCTCAAATTGAAGACTCGGCAACACCCCTTCTCGAACCCAACCATTCAATCGAGTTGCCAATTTATCCGCCTGATTGACACGGCCTATTACTTTTCCCTCTGCGCCGGCTCTGAGTTCATAGACATTGCTCCCGTTGAGCTCCGCCCTGACGACTTGCGGTGCTTGGGAGCTGGATGCGCGCTGGGCTGAAATATTTTCTTGTGCCCTCGTTAGCGTTGCCGAACTTATTTTTCTTGGGACGCCTATATGATGGATCTTCTGAAACGCAATAGACCCATCCGCATTTGCAGACACGGCATAAATTGCATCTCGATCACTTTGGATCCCACCCCATAGCCCATCCGCATAATATTCGATCTTCCAAAAGTCTCTAAGGTCAAACTCTTGAGCGCGTGTGATCGATCCATCTTTGACACTCACGGTGATCTTTTTAATACCACGGCTCGCCAAATAAGCTGCGGCTTTTTTCAGCGCCTCAGGAACCCGCTCTTTTGTGACCAAAGCTCGAAACAACCATGGATTTGAGGTAAATATTCGCAGTTCACTATAATAAGCATCTGCCTTGAGAGCGACCTTATCGTAATCTGCTTCGGTCAATCCATATAAACGCTTTAGAAGCTCCTTGGCAGCAGAGTCCACCTTTTCTTCAAGCGCCTCCGCCCTCTCCATTCCAGGGTAAATGATCGCCCAGCGATGCCCATTGGCTCTCAAACGAATATTTTGTTGCGGGAGAAGACGCGAAACGATACCGACCGCATCCGAAAGCTGTGCCCTAAACTCATCCCCTTGTTTATACCCCTGCAACAATCTAATTTGCCGAACCAGATCTGCGGCATCCCAACGCATCGCCCTTGGCGCATCTACCTCAGCCAGTCTCTGCGAAATATCTAGAAGCGCTTCCGCCAATTCATCTCTGGATCTGCTCAACAGAGGGATAGTCTCGTATTTATCCAAAATGCTCATGAGATACAAAAGAATTCGGTCATCTTTGGCGGATTGCGCCACAAATAACTCCAGCTCTCGAACAAAGTTGGGGTAACTCACTTCCCCGGCCAACCGCGCACCCGTTTTATTGATGGGTATCTTTTCACCTGAGCTATCAGCTTCGTTGGAACGTTGGAGCAAAAACTTGATCGAGGAAAATACTGTGATCGCCAGGCTGCTATAGCCAAGAAAACGAAGCACATGCCATTTGTATGCAAACATGCTCATGAAATCGATCGATGTATAAACTTTCTCAAGCATGAAAGCTATCGGTATAAGAAGAACAATCCCCGGGCCTGAAATAAACAGGCCGCCGACTATCACGAAAAACCCCAGCCCCAAAATTCTTGATGTTTGCCACACTGCGAATGCCACCCTATCCAACACAGTTAAATGATCCATGGCAACGCTGGTCAGCCATTGCGACAGCAAACTTCTTTCTTTTTGCGTCTCTTCTGACAACCGCGCGCCCTGCGGCATCGCATAATCCCTCGGCATGGTATTTAAAAGCTCCGGCCCTTTTGATAGGTCGCCGTACATCCTATCCCAAAGGTTAAAGGTGCTGGTCAAATAATGGGCAATTCTTCGAACGCTTTGTTCTGGTGTTTCTGATGCGGGCAATTCGTAAGGCACCTCGATAACTTGATCAGGCCCTTGGGTGTGACGGGTGAATGACACAGTGCCCCGAACATACTCTTTGGAGCCTGCCACCACAGACTTCTGCACTCTTAATAGCGCTGCACCCGGGATATATATCTGATAGAATTGAGCTGCTTCCCCGCGCGTCTTACTGGAAGCGCCTGACAATGTCACCAAATACTCCGTGGCACTGAGCTCGGTGATGATGAATGGGCCTGCATTTCTAACCGCACTTGCAGCCTTGCGTCCCAGCGTCTCTTTGCCAAGCGTTTTTCCTCTTTGAACAGATGCAGCAGCAAGAAGTATAGGGCGGCTATTTCCAAATTCATCCACGCGAATGTTAACTTGTCTGGTTTTGCTGTCAGAGTTAGATGCATGTTCAGAAATAAGCTGATCGATCCTGGCGGCGAGTTCCGTTTTTAAAACAGGGTTTAATGTTTTATGCTGGATGCCCTCGACCCCATAGGACAGCCGCGCACCCTCCAGCTGCGATGAGGCGCGTAAATACGATTCGAGGGTATGGATAATGTCCTGAGGCGTTCTCCAAGCAGTTTGGTCGGCCTTCAGTGAGAATGATACTCCGCCATCCGGAACAACCCTCAGATCTATTTGATCGGCGATATCTCGAAGCTCAGCTTCGCCCAATCCCAAACTTTTTAAATTTGTATCCACCGCAACAGAGGGAGCATCTTTCTTCGCCACACTTGCAACAACCTCTAACACTAAAATACGAACTTCTTCGGCTGTATAAACTCTGCCGACCGAAGCGTGTGGCAACGAATAATTGCTCGGTGCGCTTGGGAGAAACATGCGTTTGGAGCCCGCCACAACCAGGATCGTAGCCAAAGCCAGGACACCATTTACCTGCCACGATCCCCAAGACCCTGCGTTCGCTGCAACAAATGCGCCCGGCAAAATCGCTGCCAATGATATCAGCGCGATCGTTGAAATTCTTCCAGCAAGCCTTGCGCCGAGCGATGTTCTGATGAATTCGGCTATCTTCTCGTCCATATATTTTGTGTCATCAAATATGAGGGACTGATCCGGCGTGGAAAATGCGCCGCCCGCAAACGCCTCTTCGCCGTAAACAGCCACAGGAACGTGAAGTGTATTTTTCGCACGGTAAACCAACTCTTTGACAGCGTTCGCTCCGGCTGGATCTCTTGGGCCCAGCAAAGGATGCTCTAACTTTTGGATCGTCGCTTTCAATCCTTCTTCATTCGGCAATTTGGCCAATTGATCCGAGCTCACGATGGCTTTTAATTTTTTACCGGCTGTTTTGGCTGCCTCGATCGCCGCATACAGCGACCGCGCGCGGACGATCAGCACACCCAAGCGCTCGGCATGATCCATGAGATCATGACGCATATTGACCTCTATCAAATTGTCACTTTCGGCGTAGATGATGACCGGCAACCGGTTTGGATTGCTAAAATTGCCATCGGATGTTTGTTGATAATGCCTTGCAAGACGGGCGCCCGTCGGCTCGGAGGATGCGATTGGACTAGGGCCTTTTGTAGAAACTCGGTAGCCCTTGTCAGTCAATGTGTATCTTTTGATCAAAACACCTTCCGGTGTCTGGATTTCAAAACCGCCGCTAACTTCGATTATTTTCACCTGCTTCCGCGCATACCCCAAGCCGATGGTGAATTCTCTGCCTTTGTATCCAATCACACCGCTGTCGCGTACCGTGCGCAGAAAATTTTCAGGAGTTTTTTCTTCCTCAGGAGAGGATTGGGTGGAGTCGTCACCGGCAGGTGCTACTTCTTTCCATTTACCAATCGAGGGATCTTTCACCGAGCCCCTACCTTGAACAGGGCTACCTTTGACCGCAAGCGGCAGTCCGTCCTGACCTAAATACGCAAAACGAACTACTCCTGCAACATCTTCGGCTTTATTTTGAACAACAATGGCTTTAAAAACTTGCCCGCGCTTAACATATACCCTAAAGGCGCTCAAGGCTTCGAGACTTGTTACAAACAAAAGAGCTTTTTCTGTAAACCCTTTCTCCTCTGAGATATGCACACCTATGATATCCCCTACTTTGAAATACCCAGACTTGCGCAAAGCGGGATTGGGCTCACGCAACTCAATGACTTGCCACAAGTTGGGAATCGCGGATAGCCTGGCACCTCTGAGCTGATGGATCTCATCCATCAGCGGGGATTCCATGTGGACGCGACGACGATCACGGCCGAATCGGGAATAATCCTCGAGATTGGTTATCCGAACGGATGAACCGATTGAGCTTGGGGCTCTGATACCTTGAGCACGAAGCATCCACTTCGTGAGTATCTGGCGCGCATTTACCTTGAAAAATAAAATAAATGCCGGATAAGTCGCTTCCGCAGGACTGTAATCCGCAGCCCAGCCCAACATCGCTCCGGCCCAACCCTTAACTTTTTTCACATCGTTTCTAAACTGAATCAAATCCAATATACTCTGAATATCTTCGGAAGAGATATCGTCGCCACTTATAACATGTTCATCATTGATCACAACCGAGCCACCGCTTAGCATCACTCGATATCCATAATATCTAAGCTGGCTTAGAAGGCTGCTTAAGTTATTTGCGTATAAGATACTGATCCCATTAAGAATGACCCGATATTGTGTCTCTTGCTCGCGCAAACTGCTTCCAAGAGCCTGCTCACTAAGCTCGCTTACAATTTGTCTCGCCAAAAGCTCATCCCTTGAGCCAAAAACAAGGAGAAATTCTTTTTCAAACCATTGAACATCGCGACGACGGCTCCCATCAAGACTCGGCGTTGATTTTTTGGTTCGCACCGTAAGAGCTTTTAGCCTGTCACCCTCACCGTGTTCTACGGCAACTTCCCAATATTTGTCATTGTCATCATAAAACGTATATCCTGATTGAAAGACATTTGAGAGCCGAGTAATAGGATCATGCTCAAAAGTAGCCTTTGTTCTTATAGATCTGCGCACAACACCCATCACCCGATCCAGGCTCCACTTCTCAAGAAAGCCCGCTGGATGCCCAAAAAAGGTCACGCCCAATCGCGCGCCCTGCGGCACAACAGCGCGCGAGTGATGTCGGATCTTGCGGCCCAGCTGCACATAAATGTCAGCAAAATCACCTGTTTTAAGGCCGCCGTAGATAAGCACTCCTGACTTTCTGCGCAAAGAAGCGGTTTCAAATGTAACGTCTATCCCCAACGACGCAGCCTTCTCAATTCTCTTTTCCACAATCCAGCTATCCGCAAGACTTCCCACAAGCCAGTCCACACTCTCTAGAAACCGATCCCACCAACCAAGCCGCGCGCCGAGAACTTCTATTCGAGCCCCCCTATGCCTACGCGCTTTCCAATCATCGATTCGACGCTCTGCTCTCTCCTCTTCCGCCATTCGCACATTCCTCTCGCTAGCGCGACTTTGCTCTTCGCGATCTCTTCTAGCATCTGTGCTGTTCCATCTAGCAACACTATCCAGAGCCGCCTCTTCTTCCGCGATCGCATGAATTTCGGCCATTTGCTCTCTGGTCACGGCAAGTCTCGCGCCAAAAAAATTAAATTTAATATTTTGAATGAACTGCCAGATCATCTCTCGCTGTTCGCTGTTTGACAATAGATACGCTACAGCAGCACCTATCCCCCCCAACACCAGAAAGCCCGTAACCACCTGGTTTGCCGAAAGCCCTTCTGTGCCTTGGTATGAAGGAGATGTGTAGGTGGCGGCAGAAGATCTTGATTGATCAAACGCAGCAGGCGCAGATACACTTACAGGCTCATCGAATTCCCCATCACTATCTGCATCATCAGACACATACTGCCAATCCAAAGCATCGTCTTTGTAATCTCTCAGCGTATCCACCACGTGATTAATGAGAGCGTAGGTTGGGTGCACATCCATTAGCGATTCAGCATTACCGGAAGCATCCTCCGCTGTATCGCCGAGACCGATAAGCATCTTGGTCAAAGCATCCACTGAGGCGCTAAAGGTCTCAAAATTTCGACCCGATTGAGTGGTCATTTGTTTAAAAATTTCCGCTAGGATCTTCTCTATTACCTCATCCGTTAGCTCAATAGGAGAATCTTCTAAGATATATTCGATGCTGTCTCGGAGGTCATGAACACTTAGGTCAGTGCTTAGAAAGGATTCTGCTAAATCAAAAATATCGTCCTGGGGTACGCCCAAAATAAAAAGTCTCGAAGCTAAATCATTCCTGGGAGCAGAAAGGACACCTCCATAGCTATCGGTTACGTCGCCGTCAAACGCATCAAAAACCGCTTGAACTTGCTCGTACACTGTCCGCTCACCTAAGAGTTCTCTAGCCGCCAACCGCGCGCCGGATTCGGCTTGCCTAATGTCCTTCTCTAGCTGCGCCGTAATTTCTGCGTCTAGTTTTTTCGATCGGGCAATAACGGTCCAATCTGGCATCACCGGACGATTGTTATCGGCGCCAAAAACTTGAATTCCTTTCATTTTAGCCGGTGTGGCCAAAAACATTGTAACCGCCATAAGCGTATCCGCTAAGATAATCGGACTTAGGGGTCCGCCATTCAAGAATCCCAATTTCTGTAATTCGTCACGTAACCTGTAATCAGATATAGCCTCATCCGGTATCATAAAAAAAGCGTTTCCATCTTTTTTTATGATGAGATAGTCCCATTCTCCGGAAGCAAGCTCGTTCTGTCCGCGCGAAACAAGAATCCCGACAATATTCTGATCCGGCTCGGCATTCAACACAGCTCGTACACGAGAAATATTGACCCGATCAAGCTCGGCAGATGGCAACACCTCTGGCTGACGGAGCAATCGCCTTACTAGCGCTTGGACTGGATTTTCTCTACGCGTATCTGCTAACCTCGCTCCAACAGTGCTAACAGGTAATTGTTTTATAAATACGTAGTAGTTGGTTGCGTTGAAATCCGGCGTTCTGGTGTCATTAAAATCAGAAACAATTTGGTAACGATGCGCTCCACCTTCTTGAGAGGCCAAAAATTTTCCAAGCTCAACCAGTCCCGATCCACCGAGGGTGTCGGTGATGACCTTGGTTCTGCTGTCGACCAAACGCATATTGACCCAAAGCTCTTGGAAACCACCTTCCATCAACTTTGTGCGAGCAGATTCTAGTAAGGTCACAAGCTCCGTCGGCGTCAAATTGTTTTGATGAGCAAAAAGACCGCTTATCGTGCTCCATGGGGGCGTAGATCGCGAGCTGGTCTCGGTGTCACTGGATATACCAGCATGCACAGGCGCTTCGGAAGAAACAGCTGCACCTGCAGGCGCTCTCCCCAACACGTTCCAGTAGTCGTGCACACCTCTTGGCTTTAAACGAGACATGCGAGCGTAGTTAAATACACTTTCAAATAATTCTACCAATAAATTAATTTTCCACTGATCGCGAAAAGAGGGATGAGAATAATAATTATTTTTTATTGCGGCTAGCAACGTTTGCGCAGATGCATCGAGACTTTCCTGCTCCTCACTCTGGCCTAATCGCCTTTCCCAATCGCGATATGCATCCATAGTGGCACTATCTATAATCCGATCCGTCTCATGTAAACTGCTAAACATGATGTTGAAAAATAGGTTTTTCCAATTCTTAAAAAATGACTCCGAAGATTCAACATACCAAACAGGCTCAGACTCATTTGACACTATAACTAAACGTGATAGCTCACCAGAAATACGATACAGAAGACGCGAAACATGATAGCCTTCTTGGCTGGGATTATATTCAATGATAATCGTAAAAGCGCCATCGCTTGAATAATTCTTGGATATAAAAATTCCTGGCGAAGTTTGATAAGGAACATCTTGATTGACACGCTTCAGAGATAAGTTCACCCGACCAGATGCGCCCTCATAATCATTGTAGTGAATAGCTTCATTGTTATTGATATAGCTACCAAAAAAATTGTTTAATAATGTTTCGTGATTTTCTGCTAGTCGCGCGCCGGAGGAAGCGGCAACATCGGGCGACAAGGTCACAAGGTCACCCGTCACACGTGATCCTACTTGTGGCTTTGTGACTTTTTGACTTTGTGACCTTTCTTTCCCTGCCAACCTAGCCCCGAAAGCAATTTCAACGGTGTAAGCGTCACCTATCACATGTTTAATATTGAGACCGATATTGGAAGCTGGGTTAAGAAGTTCTGGTTGCGAAAGGGCTTGGTCATGCACACGCAGGTTGAGCGCTAGTACGCGCAAAACGTCTTCACTTGTCCAACTTTCTCTTGAAACAAATGGCACTACTTCTATTTTTTTGCCTGTTGGTAAACTGTTCGTTATTTTTGCTAGACCGAATCTCTCCCCAGCCATAAAAAGGAGGGCGTATACAGCGTTCCGGTCAAACTGGGTCGAGCCCATCCATCTGTCAATGCGACGCTGAGTAAATTCGTCAAGACCTTGCAATGGCGCCACGATGGATACTTCGCCATTAACCCATTTGCGAGTTCCGGCTTCTTCTGAAAAGCGAACGGTCGCTATGATTGGACTTCCTGCAAGCCGTGCGCCAGCTTTAGAGTCAAGCACAGGTGGATCCAATAATACTCTTGTTAGCAAAGGTTTTAATTCAGATATATAATCTGGGTTTTGTTCCAACCAGGAAGCCATGCTCTGATAGGAGTTTGAGTCAAAAACATATGAAGGCAATCGCCCATAGGGCCATCGGTCTAGATTATCAGCCAGTCTGGAAAGCAGAAATCTCAAAGATGTTGTGCTGTTATGATGAACAGAATTCCGCACTGCCAAATCAAATTGAACGATGTCTAGAAGAATGGCCCGCAACACCGCATCTTCCAATTCTGGAAAATAGAACCGAATTACTTTTTTAAAAATGCTTCCGGTTATTAGTAATTGGTTGATCTGCTCTAATCTGTCAAGGTCTCCCCGTCTTTGCATAGATACTGCGTTCGAAAAATTCTGCCAGAACTGGACTCGCGCGTAAGACTTTATCGGTGCAAGCAACCACGCGGCAGAAACTAGCCCGGTTATCATAGCTACAAATATGGGCTCAACCAGCGCCCACTCCTCGGCGCTACCGGGACTCGGTAGGTTAGTAAGCGAATCGATTTTTGACATTTGATATATCAGAAACGCCACAGGTATTTGCGAAGTAACCATGCCAACCACTGTAAAGCGGACAATGGAGGGCTTAGCCAATGCAGCAGGAATTTGATCATATTTACTAAGAAATTTTCTAAACAAGAAAAAAGAGCCCGTAAATACAGTCACAGCAGCAACGCCCCAAACTATTGCACTTGCCAGCCGCGCGCCGGAGAGGTCGCTTTCAGCGACGGATGGTGGATTGTGGATTGTGGATTGTGTGGGATTTTTACCATCCACCATCCACGATCCACGATCCTCTTTTTCCCCTGCCAACCTCGCTCCAAAGAAAGCTTTCCTGAAAGAATTCCAGGCGCCTTCAAATCGGTCTACCGTCTGTTGAAATCCTACAAACCTTTCGGCTTCAACCCCTGCCAATTCATTGGCGGCGCTGTTTCCAGGAACCCACTTAGGCCTATCTTTTGCAGATGATGCAGATGAAGTATCTGGGCGATCCACTCCCAGAGCACGTAAAAACCTTGATGGATCGTATTCGGATAACCTCGCTCCCCTATTTCTGATGATATCTCCACGAAACACTTGGCCAGGCTTTCTTGCTCGAGCTTCGCGCTGACGCGAGGCGCTTGCTTCAAGAACTTCGCGATCTTTACGGCTTAATTGAACAGGAGTGGTGGCAACTTTATTTGGAGAGACTGCTTCATTACCGGATCCCATCCTTAAGAGATCGGCGTCTATGACGGGCACGGTTAAATCCAAAGAAGGCTCGGAAACAACGTCTGGAGTTGCGGGCAATACCACCAACCCTGAGGCTTCCCTGCGTATAAGGTGATCAAGCAAAGCCCGCTGATTAGCGGTGCGGCCGTCGATCTCTAAAACTAATAAAGGATTACCTGCCGCAAGATCATCGAGCGCTAATCTTGCGCCAGCTTGCACGGGCAACCCACCCGCGAATGCAGCCAACTGTACAGGCATAGCCGTCGACATCGAAGGTTTCATGGTAAGTTGTGGTGTTTTGATATCTTGGATTTGGTTGAGTAATATGGATTCGTATTTCTTTAAGTTGGTTTCTTGAAGAGCTTGAGGAGTAATAGAGATATAAGAGATGTTCTTCTTCTTAAGGAGTTCTTTAAGGTTTGTGGTGTGAAATCCACCTGTTATGAGAGCAGCTTTGGTTTGGTTCTCTTGGTCCATCTTGGATAGGGCTTGATCTAAGAAGTATTGGTCTCTCTCAAAGGTGAGCTTATAGAAGTTAAGAGCTCTTTCTATCATCTCTTCGTAGCCTTTTTCTAAAAAGAGTGATCTCTCGTAGTATGTTTCAAGATCCATGATCTTTTTATTTAAGAAGCCGGTTAAGTGCTCGAGGCCTTTATTGGCTCCGAACTCCGAACTCATGACTCCGAACTCTTCAGGGGTCAGGGTGAAGGTAAAAAGTTTATTGAGATAGCGTAGAGTCTCTTCGGATTGGATCAAGCTCTTCTCGTCTTCTGTTTTGGCTAAGGCTTTGAAGACGTCTATTTCAAAAGCTTTGAGTTCGCTCAGGATGTCTTTGGCTTGGATGGCTTTGGCCAGCTTGAGGTATGAAAAGTATTTGTTGAGCTCGGTGTAGTTCTGGTGTTCTGGCGCACTGGTGCTCTGGTGCCCTAGCATCTCTTCTAAGTATTGGAAGTAAGCACGTTCTTCTTTTTTGTTTTGTAATACCTTTCCTGCTTTAACTGAGGAAATATCTTTTAGCTCTTGTTGTGCTTTGGGCGATAAAGACTGAACAGCTTTTTGATGCTGTTCATTGGCTTTTTGGAAGTCTATCTTCTCTTCTTTATCTTTTAAGTCCTTGAGTTTGGTTAAGTGGGGGTATTTTTTAAGGTCTAGGTTGTGGATTGTGGCTTCTCGTTGGAGAGCCTGGAAGTATTCGGTGAGAGCGAGCTTATCAGAATGATAGAGCTTGGATTCTTTAAGGAACTGTTGGAGAGAAGGATTAAGAAATCTATTGTTTAAGGTGTCTAGAGTGGCGGCTATCTTTTTGAGATACAGTTCAAATCGAGGTCTCTCTTTAGCCACATGCTTATAGTCTTCTATGGTCTTAAGATAAAGATCTGGATTCTCAACGCCCCAGAGAATAAAGGAATGATCCGATGTTAGATCTAGGTATTCAGCTCCATGAAGAATACCTTTTTTGGTGTACATCTTGGCAAGACGGGTTCTTTCAGATAGAGGTCTAAAGGGACGAAGGAAAGACAGAGAGTTGTCTCCGATACCGGCTTCGGTGAAGACGAACTTCAGTTCGGAGCTGGGAGTTCGGAGTTCGGAGTGAGTAAATGAGGTTTTTTCCGAACTCCGAACTCCCGACTCCGAACTAGAATTCTCTTTTTTTAAAATGATGTCCAACGCCTTAGCCAGATTATATTGAGCAGATTCATTCGTGTGGGCGTCTTGGAGAAGGTAGATGGTTTTCTGGTGCGCCGGTGCGCTGGTGCTCTGGTTCGCGTTATATGCATCTTCTATCGTTGCTACCGTCTCCGGCAATTCGAGAGACACCTCCGCTCTAGATAAAGGATTCTGGACGACGGGTTTGATGACATCTGCAAACGAGATCTGCTGCAGAATGAAACTTTGCAAAAGGATGATGGAAACAGAGCGTAAAATAACTCGGACTCTCTTCAATTGAACCTCATTTTATAAGATGCGATCGAACGGAAATCAGCCTAAGAAACGTATCTAGATATTACCCGACGTCCAAGCGCCTGGCAAGAGTCAAAACTCGATTATTTGGAATTATTTTAGCTCTTCGATGAAACAAAAAATATTCACCCATAAACCCTTTTAAGCACACTTAAGCATCGGTGCCAGGCTCGAGCCTGGCACGAGCCTGGCGCCGATGAGCTAGGCCTGAGAAATGTCCTTTTGGATGGCTTTTTTGAGTTCTGTCTGGGAGCCAAATTTATGGATACCGCGCAGGCGTTTGACAAAAAAAAGCTCCACCGTTTTGCCGTAAATATTGCGATGAAATTTTAAGAAGTGAACTTCAAGGGAAGGATCTTTTTCTTCAAACGTGGGTCTCTCGCCAATATGCACAACACCTTTTAATTTTTTATCCCCCACAAAACCATAAGCGGCGTACACACCTGGCGGCGGCAAGGTCTCATGATGCGGGTTTAAATTGGCTGTGGGGAACCCGATGGATCTACCCCTCCCATGCCCGCGCACAACCGTACCCGAAACCGAAACGGGGCGGCCTAGCATATTGGAGGCTTTTTTTAAATTTCCGGCTTCGATCTCCCGGCGAATGCGGGTGCTAGAGATGGTTGATTTTTGATAAAGCACATGCTTCGAGGCGTGAAAACGAAAACCCGCTTCCCGCGCCCGCTTCCGCAAATAATGGATATCCCCCATCGCCTTTTTTCCAAAGCGAAAATCTTCGCCCACCGAAAGCGATCGCATGCCCAGCCTGCCGATCAATAGCGTATACAAAAAATCATCATGAGATATTTGCGCAGTCCGCATAGTAAATGGGATCACCACCACTTCTTGCACGCCAAAGCTTTTTAACAAACTTAGGCGATGTTCAAGCGACATGAGAATTTTGGGTGCGCCGTCTTTTGGATTCAAAACCTTTTCAGGATGCGGATCAAATGTAACCACGCAAAAACTTAATTTGTTTTTGCGGGCTTGCGTTAGCGCGTCCTTGAGAATTCTTTGATGCCCCAAATGCACCCCATCGAAGATACCGATAGCCAATGAACGAGGCTTTGCTTTAAGCGCTTTATCTGTCAAAGATCGGTATATTTTCATAACTTTGTAATCAGTCTCGTTTGAATCTTGGCCCTATCGCCCGAACGCACATCATCCTCCTTCAGCGCGTCTTTGAGATCATAGGGGCCAATTTTGGTGCGGATCAGCGAGGACAACGTCCCGCCACAGCCCAGCTTTTCTCCCAACAATGCCGCGACCGAACGCACGTAGGTGCCTTTGGAGCATTTCAGCACAAAATAAACTTCGGGCTTTTCGTACCGCAACAACTCCACGTGGTCAATGCGAACCTGCCTAGGCTCCATCACAACCGCCTGGCCCGAACGAGCAAGGGCGTGCGCTCTTTTACCACCCACCTTGATGGCTGAATACACGGGTGGGATAAACGTCAGATCGCCCTCAAAACTTTTTAATT
This sequence comes from uncultured Planctomycetia bacterium, assembly GCA_964402785.1. Lineage (GTDB taxonomy): Bacteria > Omnitrophota > Gorgyraeia > 2-02-FULL-51-18 > 2-02-FULL-51-18 > CAYODQ01. The sequence goes on along the minus strand of CAYODQ010000006.1, from coordinate 35,815 downwards.
GTTCACGGATAAGGCCATCAGAATACTCTCCAACCTCGGACTGGCGGATGATTTTGCCCTCAAGATCTTGAGAATCTGTTTCCGTGCCCAGGCGTATGGATCCGGTGTATTCTTTATCGAGACCGGTAAGCTCCACTGATTTTTTGGTCCAAGCGCCCATCAGCATTACAAGAAGCCCTGTCGCAGCAGGGTCGAGCGTGCCGGCGTGGCCTACTTTTTTGACACCAAGGCGCGATCGAAAAAAGTCCACCGCGTCGTGGCTGGTCCAGCCCTTCGGCTTATCAAAAAGAAGAAGTCCGTCCATTTAATAGTTCGGAGTTCGGAGGTCGGAATTTGGAGTCGGATAAGGATTATTTGGGTTCATCGGGTTTCTTGATCTTTCGTAGGATCGAATCAATTTTAAAGTTTTCATCGATGGAGCGGTCGAGCTCAAATTTGATCTCCATGGCAAATTTCATCTGGATGCGCTCTGCACACAACCGGCGTATCTGAGACAAATGCTCGTCCAGCGCTTCGGCCGTGAACTCTTTATCCTCTTCACTGCCCAGCACGCTGTAATATATACGTCCGAATCGCAGGTCGTCCGCGACTTCGATATGCGTGATCGTCAAAAACCCTAAACGAGGATCCGTGATGTCGCGATATAAGATCTCTGTCACAACCTTTCTCAACTCTTCTGCCACCCTACTCGCTCGCTGCTTCATTTCAACTCCCTTATGGTCTTGGATGAAACTTTTTGTGTATTCCTTTTAATCGTGATTTGTCCACATGTGTATAAATTTGCGTCGTCACAATATCCGAATGCCCCAACAACTCCTGGACCACGCGCAAATCGGCCCCGCCCTCCAAAAGATGAGTCGCAAAGCTATGTCTCAGGATATGCGGATAAACCTCTTTTCGCACCCCTTCTTTTTTGGCGTATTTCTTGAGCAGTCCCCATATTGCTTGCCGAGATAAAGCCTTGCCTTGCTTGTTCACAAAAAGCGGCTCTGTCGGAGAAGCCGTTTTTTGGCTAGAGCGAACCTTGTCTAAATAACGCCGAACACTTGCAATAGCCTTCTGACCCACCGGCACCATGCGCTCTTTTGAACCTTTGCCGACCACTCGTAGAGTCGCTGTGTTGAGATCCACTTGGGACAATTTAAGCGCTGAGGCTTCGGACACCCTGAGTCCCGTCGCATACATCAGCTCCAGCACCGCCTGATCCCGCATCCCCGTTTCTTTGCGAGTATTGGGAGACGACAGTATGCGTTCTACTTCGGAAACCGTCAAGAAGTTGGGTAGATGTTTCCAAAGCTTGGGGGACTCAAGCGCATCGGTGATATTTTCTTTGATCTTGTTTTCTTCGGCCAGGAAACGGTGCAGCATGCGCACAGCCACAAGCAGCCTTGCGATCGAAGCCGGCTCAAGCCCCCTGTCTTTTTCGAATAGAAGAAAGCTTGTGATATCCTGACGCGTGACTACGTCGAACGCCTTGATCTTCTTTTTTTCTAAAAAAGCTGTGTATCGATCAAGATCCTGCCCATAGGCCATCAAAGTGTTCTTGGACAAACCCTTTTCAATAGCCAAGCTATCCAAAAAAAGTCGGCACAGGTCTTTCATGCGCTATGTTCGCGTCAAAGAGCTACGGCGTCCGGTAGAACGGAGTCCTTGACCTTATCATAATAAAAATTATTCACCACCTGGCGACGCACCCGATCGAGGTCCGATTTAAATGTGGCCGCTTCAGAACGAGATAGGGAGTGAGCCTTTATACGCGAGCGATATTGACCCAGTTCGTCCAAAGACGCTTTGAGTTCAACCGCCTTCTCGGGCTTGAGATATCCCTGCATTTGATCCAAGTGGCTGTATGCCTCATCCGTGCATCGCATGAGCTTTTTGGCGTTGCCGGTCAAATTTAAGATCATGTCATCGTGCCAGGTTTTCCAAAGCGTATAATGCATCTTGTAATAATACTCGTTGGAATAGGCTTTTTCCGATGGACCCTCGTCCGTGAACATCACAGCCGAGACATGCGCCGGCTCTTTTTTCTTGCGCACAAACTTTCTCGGAAGCGTCTCGCAGCCGCTGACCATCAAGACGGCGCAAAGAAGCAGAAGGGTTGATATTTTTTTGGGCATAACATCCTCTCTCTTTTATGAAATTTTGAGTTTGGCCTTAAAATCTTCTTCGGTCCACACAGGTACGCCAAGCGATCGAGCGTCTTCCAACTTAGAGCCAGCCTCATCACCGGCAACCACAGCCGTCGTCTTACGACTGACGCTTGAAGATACTTTACCACCCCGCGCCAAAACTTGCTCGCCGGCTTCATCCCGGGTCAGGCTTTTAAGTGTGCCCGTGAAAACAAATACTTGTCCTGTCAAAGACCGGTCGCTCGAGTCTTTCTGCGCTTGTTTCATAGTGAGGCCGTGATCGCTAAGCTTTTGAATGACATGGCAGTTCTCTTTGTTGGCAAAATAATCCACTACGCTTTGCGAAATGATCTCACCCATCCCGGCTATTCCCTCGATCTCCTCGCGCGAAGCTCGCTCCAACTTTTCCATGCTCTTAAAATGCTCTGCCAGAGAGCGAGCAGCGCTCACGCCCACATGGCGTATACCCAGCCCGTATACAAGCCGCGCAAGCTCGCGCGTCTTGCTAGCCTCCAACTGTTGAGACAGATTTGACGCCGATTTTTCGCCAAGACGGTCAAGCGCTGCCAGATCAGATCGCTTAAGATCATAAAGGCACGCGAAAGACTTGACCAATGTTTTGTCGACCAGCTGATCCACGATAGCCTCTCCTAATCCTTCGATATCCATGGCCTTTCGAGATGCAAAATGCAGCAACTTTTCTTTAAGCTGCGCCGGACAAGAAGCATTCATGCAGCGATAAGCCACCTCCCCCTCTTCGCGTACTGCCTGAGAGTGGCATACCGGACATTTTTTGGGGAAATGGTATGGCGCCAGCTGGCCTTTGCGTTTACCTTTAAGCACCTCCACAACCTGCGGGATGATCTCGCCGCTTTTTTCAATGAGAACATGATCGCCAGGCCTGAGATCAAGACGCTCGATCTCATCCTGATTGTGGAGTGTGGCTCGCGAAACCGTGGTCCCCGCCAAAAAAACAGGCTTCAAATGCGCCACCGGCGTCAACGCTCCCGTGCGACCCACTTGCACTTCAATACTCTCAAGCACCGTCTCTGCGCGCTCTGCCGGAAATTTGTACGCGATCACCCAGCGAGGGCTTTTATTCGTCGAACCCAACGTTCTTTGGTCGGCAAGGCGATTCACCTTGAACACCAACCCATCAATATCATAATCCAACTTGTCGCGTTTTTTTTCCCAGAGATCACATGTTTTATGCACCGCATCAAGAGTCCGGCATATCGCATGATCCGGATTTACCGGCAGCCCCGCCTTTTCAAAGAAATCCAGCACCTCTTCGTGCGTATCAAAGAAACCCTCATCACACACGCCCAGACTATGAGCATAAAAATGTAAGTTACGCTTGGCTACTAGCTCCGCATCCAAAAGCTTGAGCGAGCCCGAGGCAGCATTGCGGGGATTGGCAAAAAGCTCGTCACCCTCTTTTTTTCTTTCGTCATTTAGCACAGCAAAGCTCTTGTGAGTCAAAAATACCTCTCCCCGCACTTCCAAACGCTTGGGAGCCGACGCCTTGTTTTTTAAGCTATGCGGTATCGTACGAATGGTTTTGACATTGGCGGTCACGTCATCACCAAATCGCCCGTCTCCCCGCGTGGCAGCTCTCACCAATACGCCCTTTTCATACAAAAGAGACATGGAAACGCCGTCAATTTTAAGCTCCATGACGTATTCAATGGCGTCGGATCTAAGGATCTTTCGCACGCGCCCGTCAAAATCTGAAAGCTCTTCTTTGGAATATGTATTGTCAATGGACAACATGGGGATCTCGTGAGAGACAGTTTGAAATTCCTGACTTGGCTTACCGCCTACTTTTTGCGTGGGCGAATCTTGCGTCGCGTACTCGGGATGCTTAGCCTCTAGCTTCTCCAACTCTTTGACCAGCAAATCAAATTCGGTGTCGGATATGGCCGGCTTATTTTTTTCGTAATAGAGCTTGGTGTGGCGCTCGATCTCGCGTCTTAGTTTTTGGATCCTTGCTTCGATCTTGTCCATATGTCGTTAGTAACAGAATTCGACGCGGAAATCGGTAAATTCCTGAGTGGGTTTCTCCCAGCTTACGTCGCAGCTACGAATATGACGCCCAACCACGCTCTCCGAGATCTTTAAAAGCAGCTCGTCGATCTGCGGCTTCATGCCCTCACAAACGATCTCCACTCGGCCATCAGGTAGATTTTTAACCCAGCCCTTAAGGCCTATTTCCAACGCAATACCTTCGGCCGTGTGACGAAAACCAACGCCTTGGACACGTCCCGTATAAAGAATATGGGCGCGATGGCTGACCAATGTCTGCTTTTTTTTCATAGATCCCTCTGAGAACCAGTATACAACGTTCTTGCCTACGCAAAAAGAGCCGTTCAGCCCTTCTGAAAAATAAAAAACACAGCTGCCAAAAGACACGCAAAACCAGCCAGATAATTCCAACGCAAGGGTTCTTTTAGGTAGACAATAGAAAATATACAAAAAACCACCAGCGTGATCACTTCCTGGATCATCTTAAGCTGGGCCGCGGAAAATTGAGCGTGCCCAAGGCGATTGGCCGGCACTTGGAAACAATATTCCACAAATGCGATCAGCCAGCTGATCAAAATAACTTTCCATAAATGCTCGTGCTTGAAACGCAGATGGCCATACCAGGCGACCGTCATAAAAACATTAGAAACGATCAAAAGCCCGACCGTGAGCATTGTTATCTCAGATAATTCTTGAGAGTTGGCATGAGAGATAAGAAATATTTCTTATCTAGATCATGTGTAAGATATCCCGCAACCTCCTCGGGTGACACCCACTTTGCTTCCGGGTTGTCCGGATCTACGGGCCTCAAGATCGTCTGAGTGGTTTTGAATAAAAAAAGCGTTATATGCTTGATCTCAGTTTTATCATCGCCGCCATGAAGCCCTATCTTAGGGCGCTCATAACTACCCAACTCTTTGATAAACTCTAACTTATGCACCCCCGACTCTTCGTATATCTCTCTCTGCGCTGCCTCAAGAGCCGTCTCGCCCTGGTCCAGGTGACCTTTGGGCAAAGACCAGGAATTGTTGTTTTGGTTGACGACAAGGATGAGACCTTTAGGATTAATGACAACGCCGCCGGCACTTCTGGCGATCTTATACTTTCCGGAAGACATTAAATATCAGAGAAGCTCGGCAATGCGGTCCGGATCATAGCCGTACACCACATCTGAGCCTATACGGGTAACCGGCACGCCTGTGCCGCCAATAGAATGAAACACATCTGCAGCATGCTGATCGGCTTCAATGTCATACCGATCATATGAAATGCCCCGTTCCTTAAGATGTTTTTCTAATTTTTTACAATAACCACACCAAGAAGTGACGTAAAGCTCAACGCGTTTGGAACCTGTAGCGGAAACTTGGGCAAAACCAGCTTGTGACGATTTTTTTTCCTTGGGTTCTCGGCCCATGGCAAACAAAGTAGAGGGTATGAAAAAACTCAGAACCAGAAGCGCTGCAGTATGCTTTTTCATGTACAAACCATCGCCCCCCTTTTGTGTCAAAACATCGGGATGGTGGGATTTGAACCCACGGCCTCCTAGTCCCGAACCAGGCGCGCTAGCCAAGCTGCGCTACATCCCGTCATCTTGCCGATCCAATAGTGCGCAACAGTATAAATGAGCTATCCGGGGAAGTAAAGGCAGCGAATAGCTACTGTTTGATACCCATCTGCTTGAGCCGGTTTGAATCAACCGTCTTCCCGCTTTCCAACACTTGATAGATCAGTATCTGCATCTTCGCCTGCCTCTGATCAACAATACCTTTTATTCCGGCAAGAGCGGTGAGGACCAAAAACTGCATGTAATACCTCGGCATGAGAAAAGATAAAGCAAATGCTGCGATAGATAGCGCATACCACAGCCAATATATCTGCTTCTTTTTGGGTTTTGCCAATTTAGAAGATAGGCTCTTTTTGGTCTCATCCACCCAAGCTTTGGGCGCGGAATTAGTCGCTGAAGCTGCTTCAGCCAAAATTCTGCGGGTTTTGAGTGCAAACTCCCTAGCCTCTCGGTCTTTGAGCAAATAAACGGTCATCTGTGCCAGCTCTTGCTCAGGCAGGCTGTTGTCAAAAAAACCATGCCACAGCTCCTGGTCTGGCACAAAAACACCCCTGTCAGCGCCCGCGGTGCTCCTGCGGGACATGTATTGTTTTACGATCTGATCAATATTATCCATAAATCCCCACTATACTAGACACCGACCCCCACCGTTTTCGTTCAAACTATTTGTCATTTTCCATCATTTTTTTTCGGATCTTCTCTTTAGAGCGCCTGATCACCGTCGAAACCGTATCTTGCGGGATGCCCAACAGGATCGCTATGTCCCCATGCGTCATGCCTTCGGCATAACAAAAATCCATGATCACCTTCTCTTTGGGATCCAGATCCTCATACACACTGGCCAATAAATCTAACTGTTTCACCACGGCCTCCTGAAACGCAGGATCAGCCACTTCGTCCGCCGTCACGGCTTCGTCAAGCGGCTGCTCCCAGGAGCTAACTCGGCGGCGTTGACGAAGCTTGTTTTGCGCCAAATGCGTCACCGACACGACGATAAATTTACGAATTTTGGCGGCATCTTTTAGCTGATCCAATGATCGCTTTTCGACCAATTGCAGAAAAAAATCCTGAAACACTTCCCGCCCCACGTCTTCGCGTTCGGCTTGAGGGAGATCTTGTGTGTATTTCCACACCGACCAATGCACCAAGCCCGAAAAGCGATCAACAAAGCTCTGCCAGGCACTGTCTCGTCCTGCCCGACAGCCGGTTATGATCTCTTCGTCCGATAAGGGATCTAAATGGGTCTTGATCAAGTCCCGATTTTGACGTTCTTAAGGATGCGCTCAAGTGTGGCCACGGCTGACAAGATCGCCAGGCGGCTTGTTTTGGGGTTTTGCTCCGATGGAAAATTTTCTGTGCGCGTATAAAATGAGCCAAAATCGCCGACAACGTACACTTCGTGTACATTGACAAGCATATGAGGCGAGACAAATATTCTGACGCGCGTGCGTTTGGCACCTATCCCGGCAAGGCTAAGTGTTGCGGAGACATTGATGTTTTTAGGAAATCCGCGAACAGCGTCCACGACATTGCCCTCAAAGATCAACTTTTCTTGTTTCAAATTTTTTAGATTGATGCCGTGTTTGATGATATAAGGCGCATCCTCCAGGCCTTGCGGCGGTTTGCGGGTCGTAAGCGTCACGCGATGGATCTTACCCATTCTCGCCGCCTTAAGCCCGTCGATCCCCACCACACCCCCACTGGGAAAATACGAACAGCAGCGATGCGTTTTAGCAAGCCTAAATATCTCTTTTTCCTTGCCGATAATACCACCCACACTCATGATCAACACGTCCTTGCCCTGCGATAAAGCACTTTTGGCGATCTCGTAAGCCGTGTGTTTTGAGGCAGCCTCGACCACCAGATCACATTGGCGGATAAGCTGCTCTATGGATAAGATCTGAGGCTTGGGCTTAAGATCTTTTTGTAGTTTGCGGGCATGCGACGGGTCTTGATCGGCGATCGCAAATAAATTGACCTCATCCGCAAATTGCTTCTGACAGGCATAAGCCAACTCTCGCCCTATTGTTCCGCAGCCGATCACCCCTACTTTGATCATTTTTTAACGCGATTCTTATCGTCGACGAACACGACTTTGGGACGATGCTTTTTCATCTCTTGAGGCGTGCAAAGTGCATAGGATATGATGATAACTTTGTCGCCCACTTCGGCCCAACGAGCAGCAGCTCCGTTCATACAGATAGTCCCGGACCCCGGCTCACCTTCCAATACATACGTCTCAACTCGTGAGCCGTTGTTTAAATTCACGATCTGGACGCGCTCAAATGCGCACATATCGGAACGCTTGAGTAGATTTTTATCGATCGTGATAGACCCCGTGTATCTGAGATTGGCCTCGGTGACCGTCGCGCCATGGATCTTCGATTTCATCAAAACTCTGAGCATATCACACCTTTACAATCAGATTGTCGATTAACCTTGCCTTGGGGAAGATCAACGCAGCTGCTATCAGCACATTCGATTTCCTGGGCAATTCCGTCAATTCTACCATAGGCCTAAGGCTTGCAGCATCGACTATTTCCGCATAGTCAATTTGGGCCATGGACGCCTTCTTTAGGTGCTCCATAAAATGTTTCCTAAGGACCTTTGTGCTTTTTTGACCCGCCCTTATCAACTGGGCGGTACTCTCTAGCGCTTTGTACAAATACGGTGCTTGAAGCCTTTCTTTGGGGCTTAAAAACACATTGCGCGAGCTCATTGCCAAGCCATCCGGCTCTCGAAAGGTCGGGCATCGGACGATCTTTATGGGCAGATCCATATCTAAAACCATTTGCTCGATCACACGAACTTGCTGAAAATCCTTTTGGCCCAAATAAAGCCTATCCGGCTGCACTAAGTTCAACAGCTTAAGCACCACCGTAGCGACTCCGCCAAAATGATGCGGGCGGCTGAGTCCGCACAAGCCCTGAGAAACCTCCCTCACTTGAACCTGGGTTTGAAAATCTTTCGGATAAAACTCTCCCGGCTCGGGCGCAAAGAGCGCGTCCGCGCCCTCTTTTCTAAATAATGCTCGGTCTCTTTTAAAATCACGAGGGTATCGCTTCAGGTCTTCTTTGGGCCCGAATTGTAAAGGATTTACAAATAAACTTGCGACAACGATATCATTTTCACGAGATGCTTTTTTGAGCAGTGATAAATGGCCGGCATGGAGATAACCCATAGTGGGCACAAAACCGATCGTCTTGCCGGACTTTTTTAGGCCTTGAATATATCTTTTAAGCGAGTTGCGACTGCGTAGGACTATCACGAGTCAATTCTTCCAAAAGCTCACGGACACTCTTTTGGACTCTTGGATGGATCATGTCAGGCGCTATCTGCGCTAATGGCTTCAGAACAAATAATCTTTCGGTCAGCCTCGGGTGGGGCACGCTCAGCGTTTTACCTTCTACGATCACGACATCGTCGTAAAACAAAATGTCGAGATCTAAAGCTCTGGGACCATTAACGACATCACTTTTGACCCGGCCGCAACGACGCTCGATCGTCTTTAACTGTGTCAAAAGATCTATAGGCAGGATCTGCGTCTCTATTTTGATGGCGCCATTTAAAAACTTGGGCTGATCCAGAACGCCCTCGGGCTCTGTTTCAATGAGATCGGAGACTTCGAGAACTTCGATCCCTTCGTTCTCTTTCAGTAGAGTCATGGCTTTTTGGATATGCTCTTCTCGATTGCCTAAATTAGAGCCGATCGCCAGATAAACAATAGCCATTATGCTAATACCTTTTTCATACGAACCAACGCCTCTTTGATCTCCGGCTCCTGGACGGTGAGCGCAAACCGTATATACCCCTCGCCGGCCGGCCCAAAACCGACACCCGGCGTCGCCACAATCCCGGCTTTCTCTAAAAGATTTTTACAAAAAGCTGTCGAATCCTGCGAGCCATACGGAAGGCGCGTAAAAACATAAAAAGTAGCGGGGTTAGGTGTCACCGGAAACCCCAGCGACTTCAGTCCCGCCACCAAAAGATCACGACGCTTCCTGTACATTGTATTGGTTTTTTTGGAGAAACCAAAGCTGTTATTCAGCGCTTCCACACCTGTCATTTGTATCGCCGTAAAAACACCTGAATCCATATTGCTCTTCACACGTAAAAGCGCCGATATAGCTTCTGCGCGGCCAACTGCAAAACCGACTCTCCAACCCGTCATATTGCATGTTTTGGATAGCGAGTGAAATTCGATGGCCACGTCCTTTGCGCCCGGTATCTGAAAAATACTCAGCGGCTTTTGCTGTCCATAATAAACCTCCGAATACGCTACATCGGAAGCAATGAGGATCTTGTGGTGAGTTGCCCACTTGACCAATTTCTCATAAAAGCTTCTAGGCGCGATCGCGCCTGTGGGGTTATTGGGATAATTGATAAAAATGATCTTTGAGCTCTGAATCACCTGATCGGGAATCGAAGTAAAGTCCGGCAAAAATCCATTTTCTTCTTTGAGAGGCATCAAATGCGATTTCCCGCCGGCAAACAGTGTCCCGCTCTTATAAGGAGGATAGCAGGGGTCGGGGATCAAAACCGTATCCCCGGGGTTGATGAATGCAAGCGGCAAATGAGCGATCCCCTCTTTTGAACCGATCAGCGGCAATATCTCAGTGGCCGCGTCAAAATTGACGCCAAAACGCTTTTTACACCAAACAGAGATCGCCTGCCTGAATACCAAACTTCCACGATCAAGCGGGTAATGATGGTGTTTGCCATCTTTGATGGCTTTGGCCATGGCATCAATTATAAATTTGGGAGTTGGCTGGTCGGGATCGCCAATACCAAAGTCAATGACCTTCACCCCTTTTTCGATAGCAGCTCGCTTAGCGCGATCTATCTCCAAAAATAAATACGGCGGCAATGCCTTAAGCCGGTTGGCTTCTTCCAAAAAAAATGGGTTCATTTGAGCACATCCTTCATTGAATAAATTTTTCCGGGTTTAGCGCTGTGAGCAAACGAGGCCGCTGTCAGCGCTCCGCGTGCGAAGGTGTCGCGCGACTGCGCTCGGTGCGTGATCTCAATGGTCTCCGCCGGCCCCGCAAATAAAACCGTATGATCGCCAACGATCTCACCTGCACGGATCACCTGCATACCGATCTCACGAGAGCTACGATCTTTCTCTGTTTTTCCTTCCTGACGATAGTTCAAACATTTCTTAATATCCCATCCTTTGACCGCTGCAATTGCTTTGGCCAGCATCAAGGCTGTGCCGCTGGGCGCGTCCTTTTTATGTTTGTGATGAGCCTCTGTGATCTCTATATCAAAATTATCTGGTGCTTTTGCGGAAAGCTGCTCTAGAAGCTGAACCACGAGATTGACGCCGATACTCATATTGGCCGACACCACAACGGGAACTTTTGCGGCTGCTGCCTCCAAGGATTTTGTGATCGCATCGTCAAGCCCCGTGCTCCCTACCACCAATGCTTTTTTTGAAAAACCAACCGCGGCGCAACACGAGCGAGTGCCTTCGGGGCCGGAGAAATCGATAAGCACATCACACTTTAAAATGGTCTGCCCGCTGGCATAAGATGCCAAACTCTCGACCGCTTGACCCTGTGCTGTTTTTTGCCCGATCCCTGAACCCGCGTCAAATGCATGTGCGATCTGAAAAGAACCGGCATCCTCCGCTGCCAACGCCAAAATACGCTGCCCCATTTTCCCGCATGCGCCATTCACACCGATCTTGATCACGCTTTTGTCCTCATCGGCAAACCAAAATCCTTCATGGCTTTGATCAGAAGCTTTTCATTGTGCGGCTGCATTTCGCATAGCGGAAGCCGGATCTCATCTTCACACAAACCCATCAGCTTCATCGCGCGCTTGATCGGGATCGGATTGGTCTCAATGAACATCGCCCGGCAAAGCGGGAAGATCTTATAATGAAGCTTCTGCGCTTTATCATGGTCGCCCGCAAAAAAAGCGTCCACCATCTTGGAAACTTCGCCGGGCAATACATTGGAAAGCACCGAAATAACCCCTTTTGCGCCCAAGGCCATCAGGGGCAAAGTCAACGAATCATCTCCGCTCAATATCTCTATATCGCACAGCGATCGAATGTGCGATGCTTGATCCATGGATCCGCTAGCTTCTTTAACAGACACGATATTGGGTATCTTTGAAAGCCTTGCTATCGTCTCCGGGGCGATATTCACCACCGAGCGGCCGGGGATGTTGTAAAGCACGATGGGAATATCCACGGACTTAGCAACTGCCTCGTAATGACGGTACAAACCCTCTTGCGTGGGCTTATTGTAATAAGGCGCTGCCAGTAGCGCCCCATCCGCTCCGACCTTTTTGGCAAAACGGGTCAAGGAGATGGCTTCATCGGTTGAATTGGATCCTGTGCCTGCGATCACGGGCACTTTTTTAGCGGCCGCCTGAACCACGATCTGGATCACTCGCTCATGCTCATCATGTGTCAACGTAGGCGACTCACCCGTAGTACCCACCGGAACCAACCCATCCGTACCTTGCTCGATCTGGCGTTTCACCAGACGAATCAAAGCCGCCTCATCCACTTTACCTTTTTTAAACGGTGTGACCAGTGCTGTGATCGAACCATGAAACTTCATGCTGATACCTCCACTTTACCTTCAAAACTAGTTGTCACGGGGCCTTCCATTTCTACGTCTAGAAAATGCGTCCCCGCTCTCTTAAAATAGATCGTAATAACTTCGCCGCTTCTCGTGTGAACTTTAACAGGTGACTTCATGTTCATATGAAGCACCGCGATCAATGCTGACGCAGTCGCCCCTGTCCCGGAAGCCAGCGTCTCTGCCTCCACTCCGCGTTCATAAATACGAGCTTCGATGTTGCTCCCATGACCCAACTTTACAAAATTAACATTAGCCCCTTTGGGTTTGAACGCCTCATGAAATCGTATCTTGCGGCCCAAACCATCGACATCGACAGCCTCCAAGTCCTTGACCATCAAAACCGCATGCGGTACGCCGGTATTGATAAAACTCGCATCGTATTTGTTTCCATCCACAAGGATAGGAATATGGAGCTTAAGATCACTGGGCTCAACCATTTGGACACGAACAATATTTTTTTTAACTTCGAGATTGTAAATACCCGCAGGTGTTTCAATGGTATGCTTTGGCTTAGCGATCTTCTTATCAACGGCAAATTTTGCCAAACATCGGATACCATTTCCGCACATATCCGCTTCCGAACCATCAGCATTGAAATATCGCATCCGAAGATCGGCCTTCTTGGACGACTCCAAAAGGATCATACCGTCAGCTCCAACCGAAAGCCTCCTCTCTGACAGTTTTTTTGTCAACTTAGAGGGGTTGCTCGTTATTGCTTTGCGACGATTATCGATCATCACAAAATCATTACCGGCTCCGGACATCTTGGTGAATGGCACTATTTTCATAACTTAAACACTCACCACTTCCCGTACGATCTTTTCCTTGGATAATATCTCCTCGATCGTCTCACGCTGTCTAGCCACAAAAAAACGGCTGCCGCGAACAACCACTTCAGGGACTCGTGGCCGAGAATTATAATTAGACGACATAACAAATCCATACGCACCGCAAGACATGACCGCCAGAAGCTCGCCCGGCTTCACAGACGCGATCTTACGATCTTTGGCAAGAAAGTCACCACTTTCGCAGATGGGGCCCACGATGTCAGTTTTGACTTTTTTTCCAGCCGTGCCATGCTTGGTAACGGGCGCTATCTCATGATAAGCGCCATAAAATGCAGGCCGAATCAGATCGTTCATGGCGGCGTCCACGATCAAAAATGTTTTGGCCGTACCCTTCTTCTCGTAAAGCACTTTTGTGACTAAAATTCCGCTGTTACCGGAGACGAAGCGTCCCGGCTCAAGAATAATCTTGAGGCGACGATGATTTTTTAAAAGCGGCAGAACGGCTTTTGCGAACTGATCCGCAGATTGCGGCTTCTCATCCAAATAAACGATACCCAGGCCGCCACCTATATTCAGATATTCGATTAAATTGCCCGTGTAACTGACGCTATCAATGAATTCGAGACATTTGCGGATTGCTTCCTGGAATGGTTTTGGCTTGGTGATCTGCGAACCGATATGGATATGAACACCGGCAAACTGTAAAAACCGGTACCGATAAGCCTGCATAAAAAGTTTGTAAGCGGATTTCATGTCCATCCCAAATTTATTCTGCTTAGAACCCGTCGTGATGTAATGATGGGTGTCCGGGTTCACATCCGGGTTTAGGCGGATCGCGATCTTTTGTACTTTGTTGAGACGGGTCGCCACGGCATTGATGGCTTCAAGCTCTTGAGACGACTCCACGTTGAACATCAGGATGCCCGTGCGAATAGCATCCTCTATCTCCTGTACCGTTTTTCCAACGGACGCAAACACGATCTTTTGGGGATCCACCCCCACTTTTTTAGCACGGCCCAGCTCGCCGCCCGAAACAATATCAAGCCCGGCGCCGTGATTCACCAGCGCCTTAAGCACCGTGAGATTAGAATTCGCTTTTGTCGAAAAACAGATCGTTGTTGGCACCGAACTAAATGCCTTCTTGAGCTTCAGAAAATGATCCAAAAAAGTCTGGATGCTGTACAAATAAAATGGGGTTCCGACCTCCGCGGCTATCTTTTTGACAGCCACGTTCTCACAAAATAGCTCTTTGCCTTTGTAATGAAAACGATGCATCTTAGCCTCTCAGTTTTTTCTTCCAAAAACTTATTTGCTTTGCCACCTCGGACGGGTGTGTGCTGCCCTGTGTGCGTTTCATGCGCACTGAATGCTTGGCATCAAATAGATCATAAACATCACCCTCTGTTTTTGGCGCCATTTTTTTGAGCAGATCCAAACCGATCTTAGAAAGCGGTTTTTTTATTTCTTCTGCAAAATGAACGATGCTTCCAACCTGGTCATGCGCTTCTTTGAAAGGCACGCCCTTGGTGACCAAATAGTCCGCGTAATCTGTCGCATATAGACTCTCGTCCTTAACCATCTCTTGAGCCCTTGCGCGGCGATATTCGATGGTTTTAAAAACTTTAGCCAGCATATTGAGCACCGACTCCATTGTCTCCACTGAGTCAAAAAGGTATTTTTTGTCCCATTGCAGGTCTCGATTGTACGATGTGGGCAGCGCCTTGAGCGTAGAAGCAAACCCCGTAAAATTCGACGCAAAAACGCCACACGCTCCGCGGAGAAGCTCGATAAAATCGGCATTCTTTTTCTGAGGCATCATGGAGCTGCCGGTACAAAAAGCCTGATCTACATCCACATAAGCAAACCCGTGCGTTTGCCCGATCATGATATCCTCAGCAATACGAGAAAGTTGTATGCCAGTAAAGTAGATCGAAGATAGCACGTTGAGCAAATAATCACGGTCGCCAGACACATCATAACTATTGCGTGTCACAGAGCTCAAGCCCAGCTCACGCGCGATCATCTGCTGGTCTAGCTTGAACGTGACACCAGCCAAAGCACCGCTTCCCAGGACGCAGGTGTCACAAAAAATGCGAGCTCCCTCAAACCGCCCAACAGCCCGCTCCAACATCTCCACATAGGCCATCAAAATATGCGCTTGTGAGACCACTTGCGCATTTTGCAGGTGCGTCATACCCGGCACTAAAATATCCGCGCATTTCTCGGCTTTCAATGTGATCTCAAGCTGCAGCTGCCGCAAAAGACCAAGTATAGTGGTCGTGTGTTTGACGCAGTAGAGACGACTGCTTTGAGCCACAAGATCATTTCGAGACCTGGCTGTGTGAAGCTTATCCGCAACAGCGCCCACCTTTTCCTTCAAAGCCAGATGAATAGCCGTATGCACATCCTCTTCGGTGCTCGAGATCTTCAAATCACCTTTTTTATAGGCGTTTTGCATGGCTCTGATAGCGGATTGTAGTTTGAGCGCCTCTGCCGCGCTCAAAACACCGCATTTTTTAAGTGCCTTTACATGGGCAGCGTCGATTTCGAGATCGTGAGGCAAAAGCCTTTTATCCCATTGATAAGACTCGCTGAATTTTTCAAATTCAGGATCTATCTTTTTCTTGAACCGCCCACCCCACATCTTAGCCATTTTTTTCTCCGAACTCCGAACTATTTTTTATACGGCAATGCCCACAGATCAATAAAACCCTTGGCCAATTTCTGGTCAAACTTGTCTTTGGCGCTATATGTTGCCAGGCTCTCATTGTACAGCGAATAAGGCGAACGCCGTCCAACCACATGCGACGAATACTTCCTTAATTTGAGTCGAACGTGTCCTGTGACCTTTTTTTGCGTGGTATTGATGAACGCATCGAGCGCTTCGCGCAGCGGCGTAAACCACAAACCATAATAGACGAGCTCCGCATATTTGTGAGAGATGCCCTCTTTATAATGAAGCAGCTCACGATCGAGAACCAAAGACTCCAGATCCTTGTGCGCCTGTAAAAGCATCGTCGCGGCAGGCGCTTCGTAAGTTTCGCGTGATTTGATACCCACCAAGCGGTTTTCGATCATATCCATACGGCCTATGCCGTACTCAGCACCCATATCATTGAGCTCAAGAATAAGCTTAAGCGGCTCCATTTTGCGTCCATTGAGACTTACGGGCACGCCCTTTTCAAATCCGATCTCGATCACGCGCTCCTTAGGATTGCGCTTCTCGGCGCCGCGCGTCCACTGAAATGACTCGACGGGCGGCTCGGTGTTCGGGTCTTCTAGAACACCCGCTTCAACGCTGACACCCCAAATATTCTTATCAATGGAAAATGGGCTTTTTTTGGACACATCGATCGGAATCCCATGCTTTTCGGCGTACTGGATCTCCTCATCACGTGATTTAAATTCCCATTCGCGCACCGGCGCCCAGATCTCGAGCGAGCTATCCAGCGCCTGCGTGGTCACCTCAAAGCGAACCTGATCATTGCCTTTTCCCGTGCATCCATGCGCCACAGCGGTTGCCTTTTCTTCATGAGCAACTTTTACCTGCTCGGCTGCGATGAGAGGCCGAGAAAGCGCCGTTGCCAGCGTGTATCGACCTTCATAAACAGCGCCTGCCTTGAGAGCCGGCCAAATATATTCTTCTACAAATCGTTTTTTGAGATCCCGGACGACCACCTTAGCCGCACCCGCTACTTTGGCGCGCTCGATCGCAGCCTTCGTCGTTTTTTCCTGACCAACATCTGCCATGTAGGCAACAACTTCATAACCTTTATCTTTTAGCCATTTAATGGCAACCGATGTATCCAAACCGCCCGAGTACGCTAAAACGACTTTCCTCATTGAATCCTCTCTCGTTAAAAATGAAGTTTGAAGTTTAAAGTTATTTGCGCTTTGCCGTCATTAGCAAATACAACAATGCTTTCTGTGTGTGCAGCCTATTCTCAGCTTGGTCGAAGATCGCTGAGCGTGGATGCTCGATCACCTCATCGGTGATCTCTTCGCCGCGATGTGCGGGAAGACAATGCATAAACACAGAATCCTTGGGTGCTTTGCTGATGATCGCGCCATTTACCTGAAAAGGCTGGAAATCGCGCAAGCGCTGATCGCGCTGTTTTTCCTGACCCATGCTCACCCACACATCGGTGTAGATCACATGTGCATTCTTGATCGCAGTAAAAGGGTTATTGGATAGAGTGATCTTGGCTCCGCTATCCTTGGATATCAGCTTGATATCTTTCAGGATCTCTTCGCTGGGCTCATACCCACGAGGAAGCGCTATCGCTAGATTGGCACCCACCTTGGCCGCGCCGTACAAAAGAGAATTTAGCACATTGTTACCATCACCAATATAGGCAATATTCACCTTATCCAGCGCCTTGAATTTCTCGCGGATCGTAAATAGATCTGCCAACGTTTGGCAAGGATGATAGGAGTCGCTTAGGCCATTGATCACGGGTGATGCGCAGTGTTTGGCAAATTCCTCAAGATCACCGTGCGAAAACGTCCGGATCACCACTCCGTCGCAATAACGAGAAAGTACTCTTGCGATGTCCTTCAGAGACTCGCGCTCACCGAGCGGATTTTCCTGCGGATCCATGTACACAGCCGAACCGCCCAGGCTTTGCATACCCACCTCAAACGAAACACGAGTCCGCATCGATGGTTTTTGAAATAACATCGCTAAAGCCTTGCCTCTCAGCTTGCCCAGGAACTGGTCGGGCGCTTTCTTCATTTTATCGGCAAGCTTAAAAAGCTCTTCGAGCTCAGAGGCCTGGATTTCTTTCATGCTCAGAAAATCCTTGAACTGCCAAAGCTTTCCGGCCTTGCTTTTAGATTTAGTCTTATTGCTCATTTGGACTTGCTCCCTTCCTTGGTCAAACATTTGTCCTGTTCCGCGGCAAGCACTTCTTCCAGTATTTCAAGCGCGCGGTCTATCTCCTTCTCCTTCACCACCAGCGGCGGCATAATACGCAGCACATTTCCTTGTGTGCAATTGATCAACAATTTCCGTTTGACGCATTCCTCATAGATCGACTTGCCTTCGATGGTAAGCTCGACACCCAGCATAAGCCCGGTACCGCGAACTTCATGAATGATGCTGAACTTTTTCTTAAGCGCCTGAAGTTTTTTAAGCAAATAAGCGCCTTGCACAACTGTTTGATTTAAAAGCTTCTCCTTTTCGATCGCTTCAAACACTGCCAATGCAGCCGCGCATGCCAAAGGCCCTCCTCCAAAAGTCGTAGCATGAGTACCGGGCTGGAGCGTATCCGCTATCTCCTTACGTGCCACCATCGCCCCTATCGGAAATCCTCCGCCCAGAGACTTGGCGAGCGTCATAACATCCGGCTCAACGCCGTAATTTTTGAAACTGAACATACGCCCCGTTCGCCCCATGCCCGTCTGGACTTCGTCAAATATTAAATAGATCTTTTTGTCGTTACAAAGCCGTCTGAGAGCGGTCATATAAGCCTGATCCGCCGCCCGCACTCCACCCTCACCCTGGATCGGCTCCAAAATGACCGCTATCGTTTTGGACGTAATGGCTTTTTCGATGGCCTGGATATTGTTGAAAGGCACATGACTAAAACCCTGCGGAATAGGCTGAAATCCGTCCTGAAACTTTTGCTGCCCTGTGGCCGCTATAGCCATCATGGTGCGGCCGTGAAAAGACTTCTCCATGGCAATGATCTCGTTGCGCGCCGGGTTTCCCAATTTGCGCACGAGTTTAAAAGCCGCCTCATTGGCCTCGGCACCTGAATTACAGAAGAATACTTTTCCCGGAAAAGAATGCCGAATGATCGTCTCCGCCAAGAGCGCCTGCTGCTCATGATAATAATTATTGGAAACGTGTATCAGTCTCTCGGCCTGGCGCTTAATGGCTTCGACAACCCGTCTATGGCAGTGGCCTAAACCGCTGACCGCCCAACCCGGAAAGAAATCCAAATACTCGTCACCTTGAGCGTCCCAAACACGACAGCCCTTCCCGCGCTCCATGACCAAAGGAAATTTGGCATAAGATGGGACAACGTAATCATAATAAAGTCTGATGGTTTTGCGAAAATCCATGGTCAGCGCTTCACGATCTCAGTACCAATACCTTTATCCGTAAAGATCTCCAACAGCAGCCCGTGCGGGATCTTGCCGTTGATGATGTGGATCTTTTTGACACCCTTCTCCAAGGCGCGCATGCAAGCCTTGACCTTAGGGATCATACCGCCTGAAATAATTTGTTTCTGCATCAGATCCTCGATCTCCGCAATATTGATATGTGAGATAACGGATGTCGGATCAGCCGCATCCCTCAAAACACCATGCACATTGGTCAGGAGAGCCAGCTTGATCGCTCCCAGTGCCCGCGCAATTTCAGCCGATGCCTGATCGGCGTTGATATTGTAAGTAAACCCGTCTTTTCCGATACCGATAGGTGTGATGACCGGAATAATGTCACTTGTGATCATGCGCTGGATGATATCTGCATTGACCTTTGTGATGTCCCCGACAAAACCAATATCCTGGCCATCGATCTCCGCATGCTTCTTGACCTCGATCAAATGATCGTCCTTGCCCGACAAAGAAATAGCGCTGCCGCCCAAAGATATAATCTGCCGGACTATTTCACGATTTACTTTGAAGAGCTCCTCTTCCACCACTTCCATCGTTTCTTCATCCGTGACCCGAAAACCTTTGACGAATTTCGGCTCTTTGCCCATCTCTTCAAGTCTTTTGGAAATATAAGGTCCACCACCATGCACCAATACCGGCCGCATACCGACGTAGCTCAAGAAAACGATATCCTCCAACACGTCCCGCCTGATGTCGATATCTGTGAGAACAGCGCCACCGTATTTGATAACGATGGTTTTATCGTAAAAGTTCTGTATGTACGGCAGCGCCTCGATAAGGACGTCTGCTTTTTTGATCATCTCTTCCATAAATCCTCCGAACTCCCCGCTCCGAACTCCGAACTAAGTACGGTACGCAGAATTGATGCGTACATAATTGGTGGACAGATCACAGGTATAAGCGCTGCTGCTATAGCTACCCAAACCTAAATCGACCGTGATCTTAATATTCTTTTGCGCGAACACACGATTGAGCAAAGCGGCGTTCTGCTTTACACGTCCACCGGCTCTCAAGACAGGCTCTTTGCCTAGATAAATGATCATCTTCCAGGGATCGACATGTGCCCCCGAATATCCGATAGCCGCTGCGATCCTACCCCAATTAGGATCCGAGCCGAACAAAGCACACTTCACCAGGCTTGAGCTAGCCACGGACTTGGCTGCAATCCGCGCATCCTCTCTACTTTGAGCATTTTTAACCAAGATCTCCACAAATTTTGTGGCTCCCTCTGCGTCCTGGATCATTTTCTTACAGATCTCCAGAAATATCGTCTCAAGCACCTTGGTGAATGTACGAAACTCTTTGGTCTTCTCAACGATCTTCTTATTCTGGGCCATACCATTGGCCAACACTAACACCATATCGTTCGTCGACATATCACCATCGATCGTGATCATATTAAAAGTTTTTTGCACTGCTTTATCGAGGGCATCGCGTAACGCATTTGGCGCTATAGCCGCATCTGTGGTCACAAAACAAAGCATGGTCGCATGTCGATGCAATATCATCTGAGGGTGGATCATGCCGGCACCCTTACCTATAGCCCCAACGCGCACGCGACGCTTTCCAACCATGAACTCCATTGCCACTTCCTTGATCTCTCGGTCAGTCGTAAGGATTCCTGCAGCCGCGGCCTCACTGCCCTTTTTACTGAGATCATTCAGTAGTTGGGGCACGGCTTTGACGATCTTGGTGATCGGAAGGGGTTTTCCAATAACACCCGTAGACGCCACTAAAACGTTTTTTTTCTGGATACCCAAAGCGCGAGAGACCGTGAGAGCCATGGCTCGGCTGTTTTCAAAACCCGCTTCACCGGTCATACAATTGGCGTTGCCCGAATTGGCTATAATCGCTTGCGCCTTACCATCTTTGAGACGATCCTTATTGATGACCACACAGGACGCCTGCACTTTGTTGGACGTGAACGTACCGGCCGCATCACAGAGCCGCTCAGACACGATCAGAGTTAGATCTTTCTTTTTGGATTTTTTGATGCCGCAATAAACGCCGCTCGCTTTAAATCCTGTGGGCGCCGTCACGCCGCCATTGATCTTTTTCATTCTTAGAATCCAGCTCTCTCATCAAAGCGGCACATGATGTTCATATTCTGGATCGCTTGCGAAGCAGCGCCCTTGCCAAGATTGTCGATCGCTGTGACGATCACGGCTAGATTTTTCTCTGAATTGACTTTGAGACCCATATCGCAAAAATTAGTGTAAGCGACATGCTTAATCTCCGGTAGCGCGCCCCCCGGATAAACTTTAACGAATGGCTCTCCTGCATAGAATTTCTGGTACACCGCGATCAACTCCTCGGTCGACATCTTTTTTTTCATAGGAGCGTACATCGTGCTCAGGATCCCGCGATTGATCGGCAGAAGATGCGGCACAAACACAACACTCACATCTTTCTTGCCTGCGCGCGACAACTCCTGATCGATCTCGGGCACATGCTGATGCTGAAATAATTTATATGCCTTGAACGACTCGTTGACTTCAGGAAACATGAAAGATTTCTCAGCCTTCCGGCCGGCGCCGGTCACGCCACTCTTGGCGTCTATAATAATACCGAACGGATCGAACAAGCCTTTTTTAACACCTGGCAGCGCACCCAAAATAGATCCTGTGGGATAGCAGCCCGGATTGGCTATCAAGCTTGCTGTTTTGATCTTCTCGCGGTTGACCTCAGGAAGCCCATAGACCGCATGCTTTAGATTGACCTTATCTTTATGCTCTGTCTTATAAAATTTTTCATACGCCGACTCGCTTTTAAGGCGATAATCAGCGCTCACGTCGATAACTTTTTTCTTGGCCTTGAGAAAAAGTGGCGCAACTTGCATAGACACCGTATGTGGTAGCGACAAAAAAACAAGATCACATTTATCAATGGCCTCATCCACTGAAAATGCTTTGCACTCAAGATCGACTTTGTTTTTTAAATACGGAAAAATTTCTTGGATACGAATATCACGGTCTTCTTTTCCAGATACGTAAGAGAGCTCCGCGTGAGGATGATTGGAGAGTATGCGTACAAGTTCTTCGCCAGTGTAACCGGTCGCACCCACAACACCGACTTTAACTTTTTTGATCATTTGGCTATTTTTTTCTAAATATCCTTATATTAAAAAACGAAGGCTGTATTATAGTGCCAATTAACTTCTGTGTCAAAAATAAATAATAAAGGCCGAGCACAAGTCTCGGCCTTTATTACACTTACAACAAAATATATTTTTTTAGACTTGTCCTTATTGTGCCTACCTCTTCGAGAACTGGAAGCGACGACGCGCACCGCGCTGACCGTACTTCTTACGTTCTTTCATACGGGGATCGCGTGTCAAGAAATCGCCCTTGCGCAAAAGACCTTTGAGGGTGATATCGTATTCTACAAGGGCGCGTGAAATTGCATGGCGAACGGCGCCTGCTTGACCAGCGAGACCGCCCCCTCGAACGTTGGCAACTACGTCAACTTTCTGCGTCAGACTGACAGCTTCCAGCGGCTGTTTTACAAGCATGCGCAGTGTGGGTCTCGTAAAATAATCCACCAAATTTTTCTTATTAACCTGAACCTGCCCTGTGCCTTTTTGAATCTTCACTCGGGCGGTCGCTTCCCTTCTGCGGCCTGTAGCTGTAAATTTCACTTCTGACATAGACTAATCCTTTATGGCGAGCTTTTTTGGCTTCTGCGCTTCATGCGGGTGCTGCTCACCAGCATAGATCAGAAGATGCGTGATCATTTTCATTCCCAACCTAGATTTAGGCAACATTCCTTTGACCGCATGCTTGATCACATACGTTGGATCCTCTTTCATGACGCGCTCAAAAGTTCTTTCCTTCAAGCCGCCAGGAAATCCCGAGAATGCCTTGTAAAGCTTTGTCTTGGGCTTATCACCCGTCATGCGCACCTGCGCCGCGTTGACAACGATGACACCTGCGCCCGTATCCACATGAGGAGTAAAAGTGGGTTCGTTCTTCCCCATCAAAATACGCGAAATACGAGCTGCGAGCCTGCCCACAACCTGACCCTTGGCATCGACAACCTGCCACTTCTTAACGCTAAATTCTTTATCCGTTGCAAAATATGTTTTCACAGTTCTCCTCACAGAAAAGCGCAGATTCTATCACCCTGAACAAAGCTTGTCAAGGGATAGATATGCACAAACTTATTTTCTTGGTCCTGACGGACGACCTGCACCGCCACGATTTTGTCCGCCGCCCTGCTTCTGGCCGCCACCTTGGCGGTTTTCTTGACCCGATCCGCCTTGGCGATTATGCTGGTTCTGCTGCCCGCCGTCATGAACTCGCCCGGGCCCACCGGATCCATCAGAGCCCATAGGTTCGTGGCGCTCACGATTTGCATCAAAATTCTGTCCAACGGAAGCTTCTTTTCCTTTATCTTCAAATCCACTTTTCCATCTATCTGAAGGAAATCCGGCCGGCTCAGGCCCGCCCGATCGACTATGTTCATCGCTCGGAAAATACGGCTGGCCAAGACCGCGCCCTTCAAATGACTCACCTCTCTCAGAACGATCAGATCCCTCATGCGATCTTTCACCGGCAAAAACACTGCGACCCTCATTAAATTTATTAGCGTTCGTGCTGCGGGACTCCTCCGGAGCTTGCCCAATACCTTCCCGGTCAGAGGCGCCATGCCCAGATCCGGTCATCTGTTGGACACGATCACGCGCGGCATCAGCAGACATCGGCTCAAGCGGCTCTCGCTTTGCGCGCGAACCATCACTCGGCCCATCGGAGCGCAAAGCTTCGGATCGACCAGATTGGATATCCTTATCCGTGAATACTTTATTACTCTCGCCCTGTCTACCTTCAAGATGCTGCTTTTGGTGAAACTGCTCGACAGCCTTAACGTCTTGGATCTTTCCAACGCGCCCTCGAGACACATTATCCTGGATCTTCCGCTCGACACCTTGTCGCAACATCTCGGCAGGCTTAAAATCCCTCTGCTCCATGGCTCGAGGAGCCACCGGCGGATGACCCTTTTGCACAACATGTGTTTTTTGGGAATTAGCTAAAACGACTGGCTCCGCCTGCCTTGTTCCCGCCTGATCAAAACCATAAACATAAACATTGGACTCTGACAGGTTGTAGATCTCGGTTTCTCCGCTAATAACGGTGGTGCGATACTCTGTCCCGCGTACACTGGCAATTGCTGTGGGCGTTTTAACCTCGAACGTGGAGTCTTTTGGTAGAGCCTTTAATTTTGCGTAAACCCCACCTTCTTCAAGGTCTATCGTCGTTGGGTAAATCGCCTTGATGACGATCTTGGACTTTTCTTCCACGCGAGTGACATTGCTCCAATCCTTATCATAAGAAATATCCACATATCCGCCTTCGGCCACTTCAATCGCATCATCCACTTGAAGAATATCACCTTCTTCGATCGCTTTTGGCGCATCGGAAGAACGTGTCAATGTGGCGCTCCCCTCCACGCCCAACACTTCACAATAAAAATCTTCGGCGTTGGCAACAGGGCTTAAAAAAATAAACGCAACGAGAAATAACGCTAAGCATCTATATTTCATAAATCTCCTATGATTTATTCGTAACGCTGAATAGGCGTATCACCGCTCGCTGTCTCACCGGCTCCATACACGCGAGGCCCGCTGCGACGCTTTTTATTCCAACGGCTGTTTTGGCCGCCAGTTCCTGACGGAGCGCCTCCTCTAGAGCGGCGTGGCGAGAAAGGACGGCCGGTATTTTTAACTTTGGCGATCGAGACGACCAATTTTCGCCCAAGAAATTCTTTGCCGTTCAACTCTAACGCCTTAGTATTGTCGGAAGACTCTAGCTCCACAAACGCATACCCCTTGAGCCGCCTTGTCATCTTGTCGCGGATCAGATGAAGCGCTCGAACCTTGCCGTATTTTGAAAAAAGACTCTTCAGCTCTTCCTCTTTGACTTTGTAGCTTAAATTGCCCACATAGATCCTGTTGCCACCCTCCCCATTTCCCTGACTTTCGCGATCACCCGTAAAAAAATTGCGGATCGCATCCCATATCCCACCCATAACCACTCCTCCTTAAGCAGGCTTTCGTATTGCTTGTGATGTGTAACGAACCCACTCTTGGACAGCTTCAAGCTGTTGTCCCAGATAAGCCTGCAGGCGATATCCGTAAAAAACCGGGACCATCTTAACGCGCTCAGCGAGCTCCGTCTGCCCAAAAGTCCTTTTTTCAAACTGCAAAGCTCCGCTTTTTAAAAATACAAAAGCGGTCAAACAAAACATCAATAACAAAAAGAAAAAAAACTTGATCATATCAGTTGATACCAACCAAATCACCCACCTTGACGGTCTCAGCTGTACGCCATTCGGGTAGAAGCAGAGCGCCGCAAATATGATCTCGAGGCTTAACGATCATTGCTTTGGCGATCATTTTGCCACCACGCAACACATCTACCAGCATGTCCTTACTAAAACCGTCTTCCAGCCCTGCATTGAAAATAATAAAATTATGCGCGGCATCATACACCACCACTTCCGCACGAGCCCTAGGCTGAAAATCCTTGCGCAGATCTACTCGCTGCTTACGCTCCCACCTTGCGGGCGGAGCCTCAAGCGTCCAAGGCCTCTCGGTTGCAACGATACGTCTCGTCTCGGCTTCGGCATCCCTCACCACCCTCTTTGCGTCGGGCCCAAAATTGTAGCTAACGCCTTCGACGACCTGCTCGGATTTCACCAAAGGATAAACTTTGGGCAGCTCTTTGTCCATCTGTTCTTTTGTGACAGAAAACTGTGTGCGATCCTCCGTGGATGACACGTGCTTGGCTTTGGATGGGATCTCGACTTTCTCATAAACCACCTCATCCACGACTTCCTCCACTTCAACATCCTCATACCGAAGGATCTTTTTGCCTTGAAATGGAGCTTTACGACCCACCCCCCTGAAAAAATTTTGCACGACCTTAATAGGCGTCTGACAAGCAACCGTGATGGGATGCTCGGCATCATAGGGCTTGGTCTCATCCGAAACAACAGGCGCAGTGTCATAGATCGGCTTGCGAACCTTCTTCTTGATGGTTTTTTTGACGATCTTCTTTTCTGTTTTAAATTCCGGCTTTGCTGAGACAGGACCCTTTGAAAAATTTTGCTTCGCTTCTTGTTGAACCCTAGGCTTGCCTTTTAAGAAATTCCAACCGGTCAAAACATCCTTAAATGAAGGTTGATTATCTTTTTGGACAGGAGTCATCACCTCTTCTTCGCGAGGCATCGGAAATAGAAATATTTTTGTCTCGCCCAATCCAAATGAACAAATGATCATCGCCACCTCATCGCGCGGAACGCGAATACCCGGGAAAGTAAAATTGAACGTCGCGTCTTTGCCGGGCTCGATCTGATCGCGCGTCAACATCATCTCGGACTCGCTGCGATCATAACGCTCGCCCTCCCTTGTGACCAATGTAAGCTCGCGGTAAAGCTTCTCGGTGGCAAGCGGGTGATCAGAATGATTAAAAACATGCACACTCACACCGCGCCCGGCCCCGATCATGCTCGACGTGTAGGCCTGCGCGTAGATCTGCTTATTGGTACCAGGGCGGTCATTGGTAAAATCGGGAATGAGATTATTCTCACGGACGGCGATGTCTCTCGCAAAATCCTCGCTTTTCATCTGCACACCATAAAAATCCGCAGTCGCAAATGCACGAGTTGATGCCAGGGCTAAGCCAAACAGAATGAGGGCGCTGATCCGAATAGTTCGCACAAGATCAGGCAAGACTGATTTTGTCACCGGTACGCACTTCGGAAATAACCGAATCCGGTATGACACTAGCAGCAGCCACCGCCTCTCGTATCTGCTTAACTCGTGCCTGCGCTACGGTGCGACCGTCTCTTAAAATATAGATCAGCATATTCTTTTTGAGCCCATCTTTTGTTCCAGCATTCAGGGTAATGAACTTGTAGGCTGGGTTGTACTGAAGGACTTGGGCGTCTGCTCGGGGTGCACCCGAATGTACAAACGTTTGACCCGTAGATGGCGCAGTAGACTCGACCTTACCCGCGGGCGGATGAAAAACACTGGTCACTGCGTTTTCTAGGCCGGAGGCTGGCACATAAACAAAATTTTTGATCGCGGAAGCCACGCGATTATCAGTGGGCGCTGGCTGAACCGCAGCCTGCGTGTTGGCTGTGGGGTTGTCTTTTGGCCACGCAAATGACTGCTGGGTCTCTGCATTCAAGAGCGTCCGATCGTCTGTTTGAAGCAAAGCGCCTTTCGCCGGTTCTGCTTTTTTGGCGTCAGGAACAACCTCGCCCGATCTTGCTCGCTTACCTTTGAATAAGTTGGATAAGGAATTTCCGCTTCTTTTGGTTTCGGCCAAAAGAGGCTCTGCGGGCATTGGAGGAACCGCCACACCCTCAATCGTGGCTTTGCGGGATGATGAGAACAAGACCAGAGTGGTTCGCCCCAGATCAAACGAACAAACGATCATTTTGATATTTTTTTTGGAGATCACTAAATTTCCAAGTGAAGGCTGAAAAGTTACATTAGTCTTGGGAGGGATCTCATCGATATCAAATTGTGTTTCGGGATCGTACAAGGGATATTTGCGTCCATCCTTCGCTACCAAATAAAAATCACGATATTGATAATCCGCCGATATAGCCTTGTCTGAATTGTTGAAGATATTAACGCTGAAATTAGCTTTCTGATCCGCATCTTCTTTCAAAGAGGCCGTGGCGTAAACGTTTTTATTGAACAGGTTGCCCTGAGAGATCTCTTCGGGCGTAAGTCTAACTTCGGCAAGAACTAAGCTTTTGGCAACGCGCTCATCACGCATCTGAATTCCGTAAAACTCGGAGTCAGCGTAAGCCTGAGCCGCGACGAAAATTGTGAGCAGAAAAAGCAACAAGCTCTTCCTAAGAACCATCAACATCTCCCTTTATCTTCTTTAAGCGGTTATTAACAACAATCTACGTTTTTTCTCTCTAAAAATCAAGTCTAATCAACGCGGATAGGCAACAAAAAAGCCACCTTTTTAGGGGTGGCCGGTAGAGCGGGGTTTGAGCTTAATTATCAAACCATGCGAGCGTGGCGACCTTGCGAGCATTCTTGGTCAAAGCCTCTTTAAGGTATTGACGAAAAAGCTCTATCGTTGACTCATCCAACATCTCGTCCCGGCCCTCCGGGCATATGGGCATCATTTTCATAACATCCTCCTGTTTAGTTACGCCCACAGGATGCCAAATCATTGTTACGAAATTATGAAGCGCAAATGAAATCTTGCTCACATAGATTGAGGCTCAAATGCCGGAAAGCACCCTCTCCAGGACCGCCCGATTTTCCCCGCCGAGAAAAATCGGGCTCGAAAATCTCCTCGCTCGTCCTTCTATAATTAGGAAACTAATTGTTCTTAAATAGCGGAGACACCCTGGCCGCTCGTCGATTTAACGTCCCTCCGAGGGTGCTTTCCGTCATTTGAGCCATAAGCAAGACTTCGTCTTCACCAGGATGAATTACTTTCATATACTTGGGGAAACGAGTCATGGATACAGCCTTTCGTAAGAAAAGCATCTCAAGCCGACAAGGGATATCTCCCTGAGGAGTCTCCGAAACCCCGGAGACGCATGGAACGTCATTTGTTTCATAGTCGACGGGGTGAGCGAAGCGAGGCCGCTCGCAGGGCGGCCGGAGCGTATCCGAGGGGAGATATCCCTTGGCGGCTTGCGAGCTTATCTCATCTAAGGCCTGGATTCTTGGGGAGTTAGATTTTGAATTGGGCCGGATTAATCTTCATAAGAAGATTCGAAAGCTCAGGATCCTTCATAAGCGAAGCGAATTTTGGATTGGTCATGATCTGAGAAAAATCCCTGGATTTCGCAACATCTTTGAATTCGGGATCGCGAAATAATTCTTGGACTTTGGGATGAGAAACAAACGCCCTAAAATTCTCATCTTTCATGAGCTTCTGCATCATCTGCATTTGCGCTGCCATATTTTTAATACCGCCGAACATTTTATTCCTCCATTGTTGAAATATCGCCCACTGGCAAACCCTGATCCCATGCGCGAAGAACTCGTCGCATGATCTTGCCTGATCGGGTTTTGGGTACTTTTTCTACAAACTCTACTTCGCGCGGCGCTGCATGCGCGGCGAGATTCTTTTTTACGTATTCCGAAACTTCTTTTTTTAGGACATCGGATGGCTCAAAACCTTTGCGAAGACTGATAAATGCCTTTACGATCTGCCCTCTCACTTCATCGGGCTTACCAATAACACCTGCCTCTGCCACCGCCGGATGCTGAACCAAAGCGCTTTCGACCTCAAAGGGCCCTACCCGCTCACCAGCTGTCTTGATGACATCATCTGCACGGCCGGCGAACCAAATAAAACCGTCTTTGTCTTTGTAGGCGCTGTCCCCGCTCAAATACCAGCCTTTGATCCTAAAATACTCTTGATACTTTGCTGGGTTTTTGTAGATCTCTTTCATCATCGATGGCCAGCCTGCGCGCACAGCCAGATGCCCCATGGTATTGGGAGGAAGCTCTTTACCCTTATCATCGATCACGGATGCATAAGTCCCCGGAAATGACCGTCCCGTAGCACCCACTTTGAAATCCAAACTTCTGAAGTTACAAATAATATGCATCCCGGTTTCTGTCATCCACCAGGTTTCATGCGGCGCTTGTCCGGTAATCTTTTTGATCCATCGAAGCGCTTCGGGGTTGAGCGGCTCACCCACCGAACAGATGTGCCGTATACTCTTAAAGTTAAATTTCTTCGTAAACTCAATGCCTTGCGCCATCAACATACGAAAAGCCGTCGGCGCACTGTACCAAACAGACACTTGATATTTCTCTATCGCCTGATACCAACGCTCAGCTGAAAATCGGCCGCCCAGCACCAAACTCGAAACACCCAAAGTCCATGGTCCGTAAATCCCATATGACGTTCCCGTCACCCACCCAGGGTCTGCTGTACACCAATACACATCGTCATCCCGCAGATCCAGAGACCATTTGGCGGTTTGATAATGGCCCACCATGGCATATTGGCGATGTAAAGCGCCTTTGGATTTGCCGGTGGAGCCCGATGTGTAGTGTATGACGAGCCCATCGTCTTTGGTGAGCCAGGCAGGTTCGAGTTGGTCCGATGCTAGACGCATCTCGTCCTCATAATGATAAATTTGCACATGGTTGGCGGCCAAGCTATTTTTGGGCTCGGCCTCGCCCACGAGGATCACTTTTTTAAGATGTGGTAATTTCTCGAACGGCACGCGCTTTAAAAGCTCGGCACTCGTGACCATCACCGATGACTCGCTATCGGCCATACGATCCTCGACGGCCGCCTCCATAAACGCCTCAAAAAGCGGCACGGGTACTGCGCCTATGCGGTGCATGCCCAAGATCGCGATGTAAAGCTCCGGGGTGCGAGGCAAAAATACGGCCATATGGTCTTTTTTCTTAGAACCGATCCTCTTCAACACATTTCCGAATTTTGAAGACTCACGCTTTAGGTCAAGAAAGGTGTATTTTTCATCCCGGCCCTTGGGATGCTCAGCGGACGGTGTGGGATCCCAAAAATAAAGCGCCACTTTATTTTTACGCACACCGGCTGCGTGTCGGTCTATCATCTCGTGGACGATATTTACTTTTTTGGTTTTGTGCCAGTCGAATTCTTTTTCGACCGACGCCCAGCGAAAAGATTTGTAGGTTTTAAAATAATCTTTGAGGTTGGCTTCAATAGACTTGGGCTTACGAACCCACTCAGTCGTCTTTTGTACGAACGTAGCCTGCACACCCATGTAGAGCTTTTTCTCCTCTGGTCATTGCGAGCCCGAAGGGCGAAGCAATCTACTTCATTGAAACAAATTCAATGTCCGCTTTATTTTTAACAAGCCCGGCGCTCACAGCGGCTTTTTGCAACGTCAAAAGGCCTTCTTTACCCTTCTTGCCCATATCCACTGTGTAATCATTGACGTACATACCGACGAACTGATCCGCCGTGGGCGTCTCGATACCGCGTCCGAATTTCATCGCGTATTTGAGCGCCTCATCTCGGTTTTTGAGACCGTAAACGATGCTATCCCTGAGAATACGCGTTGTTTTTCTCATCACATCCTTGCCTAAATTTTTTCGGATGACGTCCACGCCCAAAGGGATCGGAAGCTTGGTCATCTCAAAGAACCACTCGCCTAGATCAGCCACTTTTTTGTATCCCAAGCTGCTGTAAGTCAGCTGGCCTTCGTGAATGATAAGGCCTGCTGCCACCTCACCTTTATCCACTTCCTCCAGGATCTTGTCAAAAGGAATGACGACTGGTGTGAATTTGGGCAAAAAAAGCTTAAGCAGAAGGTAAGCTGTCGTATTGAGTCCCGGCACAGCAATCGTCTTCCCGGACAATTCTTTGGCGTACATCGATTTTTTAGAGACCAGCACCGGCCCATAATTCTCGCCGATAGAAGCGCCGCAAGGCATAAGCGCGTATTTGTCGCAGATCTGAAAAAAAGTGAACGCAGAAACAGCAGTCACCTCAAGCTCAGCCTTCATCGCTCGCTTATTCAGCGTCTCAATATCCTCGATCACATGAGAGAAGGTCATACCATCCGTCTTGATCTTGTCATGCGCGATCGCATAAAACATAAACGCATCATCCGGATCCGGACTATGCCCCACTCGAATCTTTGCTTTGACCAATGCCATACATTAAGTCCTATAATAATCGCGTATTTCTCGTTTAAAAAAGAAAAAGAGAATAACGCCGTTTATGATCGTGCCCACCGGGAAAGCCAGGAGCCCCAAAATACTGAGTGATATCTGTATATACCAGGCCGCTTTGTTGCCCTTCAGCAAACCCAGACCCAAAAGTAAAAATAAAACCGACATGATGAGGCACATCACCAACATGACGCCAAAAAATACCGTGATACCAAAAGACATGTTCGGGTCACTGCCATATTGTGTCATCATTTTGGCTGCCACTTCGTCCAGGTTCCAGCTGGCACCGAATATCAGCCCCAAGACACAAAAAAGAGATATCAGCAACATCGTAGCTGCGGACAAAAACTGAAGGATCGAAACAACGATCACTACGACCGGTTTTCTGGCCGGTACATTCACAACGTCACTCATGATGTCACCCTCGCTTTCAAATACTCACGGTTCATATTGGCAATAAAAGATACGCTGATCTCCTTTGGACACACTGCCTGACATTCGAACTGATTGGTGCAATTTCCAAAACCTTCTTTATCCATCTGAGAGACCATATTCAACACGCGCTCAGACGCCTCTACTTGGCCCTGAGGTAAATAAGATAGATGAGATACTTTAGCCGCCACGAAAAGCATCGCAGAAGCATTTTTGCAGGCGGCTACACAAGCGCCGCAGCCTATACAAGCAGCGGCATCCATGGCCTTCTCCGCATCAGGCTTGGGGATAAGTAAAGCGTTGGCATCAGGAGCGCCTCCCGTACCGACCGACACGAACCCACCCGCTTGGATCACGCGATCGAACGCAGATCGATCTACGACGAGATCTTGGATCAAAGGAAAAGCTTTTGCACGCCAAGGCTCAATGGTAACTGTTTCGCCATCTTTAAAAAATCGCATATGCAATTGGCAGGTAGCCGTCGCTTTGTTGGGGCCGTGCGGAGTGCCGTTGATAACAAGAGAACACATCCCACAAATGCCTTCGCGGCAATCGCTGTCAAAGGAAATAGGCTCTTTGCCCTGCGTCGCCAAAGCTTCGTTCACCGTATCGAGCATCTCCAGAAACGACATCTCCGGATTCACATTGTCCGCATCATAAAATTCAAATCGGCCTTTATCCTGAGCGCTTTTTTGGCGCCAAACTTTAAGCTTGAGCTTCATTATTTATAGCTCCTTTCGGCGAGCTTGATATTCTCAAATGAAAGTGGCTCCTTGTGCAGCGCTGCCGCTTTGCCTGTGCCTTGATATTCCCAGGCGGCGACATAAGCAAAGTTGGCATCGTCGCGCTTGGCCTCACCTTCTTCGGTTTGATACTCCGAGCGAAAGTGTCCGCCGCAAGATTCTTGCCGGTGAAGCGCGTCCTGACACAGAAGCTCCGCAAATTCCAGATAATCAGCCACACGACCCGCTCTTTCCAAAGATTTATTCATGCCTTCCCCGCCGCCAAGGACATTCACATTCTTCCAATACTCTTCTCGCAGCTTCGGTATGCGCGCCAAAGCAGCTTTGAGCGATGCATCCGTGCGAGCCATACCACAATTTTCCCACAAGAGAAGCCCAAGTTCTTTGTGAAACGAATCCACTGTCCTCTTTCCTTTGATAGATAAAAGCTTTGTCGCCAGATCCGCGACGCTGGAAACAGATTGTTTGAAAGCCGCGTGATCCTGAGAAGGCCTGCTCTTTGCGGAAGTCGATAAATAATCCCCTATCGTATACGGCAACACAAAATAACCATCCGCCAATCCTTGCATGAGCGCACTTGCTCCCAAGCGATTGGCGCCATGATCCGAGAAATTAGCCTCGCCGATAACAAATAGTCCCGGCAAATTGCTCATTAAATTGTAATCCACCCACAAACCACCCATCGTGTAATGAAGCGCAGGATAAATACGCATCGGGACTTTGTAAGGATCCTCACCCGTGATGCGCTCATACATATCGATAAGATTTCCATACCGCTCACGGATCACATCCTCGCCCAACCGTTTGATAGCGTCTGAAAAATCCAAATAAACCCCGCGCCCGAATTCCCCCACACCCCGACCCTCATCACAAACTTCCTTGGCGCTTCGGGAAGAAATATCGCGCGGAGCTAAATTGCCATAACTAGGATATTTTCTTTCCAGATAATAATCTCGTTCTTCTTGGGGAATGTCGCTCGGTGCGCGCTTGTCACCTTTTTTCTTGGGAACCCATACACGGCCATCATTACGCAGCGACTCTGACATGAGTGTAAGTTTTGATTGATAATCCCCGCTCACAGGAATACAGGTCGGGTGGATCTGTGTGTAACAAGGGTTGGCAAGAAAGGCGCCTTTTTTGTGAGCACGATAGATCGCGGTGACATTGCAACCGACCGCATTGGTGGACAAATAAAAAACATTGGAGTATCCGCCCGTGGCCAAAACTACGGCATCCGCGACATGAGACTCGATCTTGCCGGTAACTAGATCTCTCGTCACGATCCCTTTGGCATGCCCATCAACCACAACCAGATCCAACATTTCGGTGCGAGAAAACATCTTCACTTTGCCGATACCGATCTGACGGGACAAAGCTTGATAAGCTCCAAGTAGAAGCTGCTGGCCTGTCTGGCCTCGAGCATAAAAAGTCCTAGAAACAAGTGAGCCACCAAAGGATCGATTTGAAAGCATCCCGCTGTATTCACGGGCAAACGGCACGCCCTGTGCTGCGCACTGATCAATGATCTGTGTGCTCAGCTGCGCCAAACGATACACATTGGCTTCGCGTGCACGGAAATCGCCGCCCTTGATAGTGTCATAAAAAAGGCGGTACACGCTGTCGCCATCGTTCTGATAATTTTTGGCGGCATTGATACCACCCTGCGCAGCGATGCTATGCGCACGACGAGGGCTATCCTGGAAACAAAAACACTGCACTTCGTATCCCAGCTCAGCCAAAGATGCTGAAGCGGAGGCCCCGGCAAGACCTGAACCCACGACGATGACGCGATATTTGCGTTTATTAGCAGGGTTTACGAGTTTGAGCTCAAACTTACGCTTATCCCACTTCTCTGATATGGGCCCTGCAGGTATTTTGGAATCCAATGTCATATCACAGTCCTTGTGTGGGCTTTAAAATGCCCAAGATCGAACAGATCGGCATCGAGCTGTAGCCCAAAAAAATCAGAAGCGCTGCGATCTTTGCAGCTTTTCTGGCGCACGGCAGATTTTTTTCATTCAATAAACCCAGACTCTGCAAAAAACTGGATAACCCATGACTAAGATGAAGCGCTAAAAAAGCGACCGCGCAAACATAGCTCACGGCAACCCAGGGATCACGGAAACTCAAGATCACCATTGAATAAACATCATGGTGACCGTCCGACGTCACAAGCGAATAAAATTGAGGATGTGTCTTCCCAAAGGTAAAATGCAACAAATGAAAAATAATGAAGAAGAATATCGCAAAACCCGAAAGTAGCATGGTGCGTGACGCGAAGCTCGCCCGAACCGTAGCTGATTGATCGTAAGCAATAGGCCGAGCATTTTTATTTTCCACCGAAAGACGGATCGCTAAAAACATATGGACGATAAGAACGGCCAGAAGAATAGCGCGAGCCGGCCACAACACCAGAGGTAGCTCTGCCAGATGCTTAGCATAATCGTTAAGCCACTGTGCCCCCAAAAAGATCTGCAGATTCCCAAGTAAATGGGCCAACACAAAACCAAAAAGCATGACACCCGTAAGCGCCATCACATATTTTTTAGACAGTGAACTCATAACGGATTAATTTATCACATATTCCCCCCATTTAAAACCTTTCACTCACCAAGA
Organism: uncultured Planctomycetia bacterium; assembly: GCA_964402785.1. Lineage (GTDB taxonomy): Bacteria > Omnitrophota > Gorgyraeia > 2-02-FULL-51-18 > 2-02-FULL-51-18 > CAYODQ01. The sequence goes on along the minus strand of CAYODQ010000006.1, from coordinate 117 downwards.
ATCCAAGGCCTTAGATGAGAGATGCTTGCACAAGCCGACAGGGGACAACCTTCTACCGGCACGCTCCGGTGCCCCTGCGAGGCACCTCGCTCTTCTTGCCCCCTCGGCTATGGATAA
>CAYODQ010000005.1:0-61710 GCA_964402785.1 uncultured Planctomycetia bacterium | reverse complement strand
GCCGGCAGGCAGGTGGGCCGGTAGAAAGCCTTCGGTTGACGGTTTACTTCATACCTTCATTCGAGGGGTGGATTCTTGGTGAGTAGGAGGCGAAGGAGATCCATCGCTTTTAGAGCTGCGCGCTGTTTGATCTCCGTCCTCGAACCCATGAATAAATTTTTAGTGACTTGTGTTCCGCGAGTGGAGGATATTGCGATATAAACAAGTCCAACGGGCTTGGTTTTGGTGGCGCCTCCAGGCCCGGCTATTCCTGTGATCGCGATGCCGTAATCTGTTCCAAATTTAAGGCGCACATTTTCTGCCATAGATCTTGCCACAGCTTCGCTGACGGCACCATGAGCGCTGAGCGTTTTTTTGGATACACCAAGTAGATTTTCTTTTACCTCATTGGCATAAGCCACAACGGAGCCTTTAAAAAATTTCGATGCTCCAGAGAATTGCGTGATTTCATGCCCCAATAAGCCGCCTGTGCAAGATTCTGCTACAGAGAGGGAGAGGTGGTTCTTAGTCATGAGCGTACCAAGAGCATCTGCCATGGTTTGATTATCGACTCCGTACACATTGCTCCCTAGACGCTGACGAATGACTTTTTCCAATCGCGTGACATGGGTAGTAGTTTTCTTGGTGGATACGTCCTTACTCATGATTTTAAGTTCAACGAGACCCGGCTTGGCATAGATCCCCAGGGTGACGGGAGGTTTTAATTTAAGAAGATCGCCAACTTTTTCTGCTACCGATGATTCCGTGCCATAGATCTTAAGTGTACGGATCTGAAATGTTTGGTGCTTGAGTTCCAGGCGCTTGATCAGGTAAGGCAAAGTTTTCTGCTCAAAAAGCGGCTGAAGCTCTCGCGGTGGTCCAGGCAAACAAAGCAGCCAAACTTTTTTTTGATTGCGAATCACAGGAGATAAAAAAGCAGGAGCCGTTCCGTTATCATTTTGAAAAATAATTGAATCGGAAGGCAACCAACATTGCTTTTCGATAAGCGGGGAAATTTTTTTGCCCAGTTTTTTGAGTTTCAAACTTATGGCCTCGCGCGTGGGTTCATGCAAAGCAAGTTTTTTGCCTAAAAATTGCGAGGCCGCCAGGGTTGTGATGTCATCTTCAGTGGGGCCAAGGCCTCCGGATGTAATAAGGATATCCGCCCGAGAGGATGCCTCTTCAAATACTTGGATCAGTCTGCGCAAGTTATCACCGACGGTGGTGTGACGAAACACATCGATTCCGTTTAGGGCAAGCTTTTCTGACAAATACCGGGAATTGGTATTTGTGATGGATCCGATCAAAATTTCGGTGCCGATGGAGATAATTTCTGCATTCATAAGTGTTTATATTATAAGGTGTTGTGTCATATCTCACAAGAAATTATTAAAAGTTTGAACGAAAATGAGGGGGGTCGGTGTCTAGTATAGGTGAAGCCAATCTTCTTCTTTACAGGTAAAGAGGGCGGCGGTATAATGTTTTTCCTTGAGCATAAATTGCTTTAAGTGATTGAGCTCTCACGGGTTGCATGACCGCATAAATATTGAATTGGCGTGTTTTTCACGAATTTAAGGAGGATTTAACATGGCTCAAGCAAAACCAAAGGCAACCGAAGAAAAGCAAACCGCAAGACAAGCCGTCGATGAGAAGCGCAAAGCTATAGATCTAGCCGTTTCCCAGATCGAAAAACATTTTGGTAAGGGCTCCATCATGACGTTGGGGTCTAATTTTAAAGCTGATATTCCGGCAATTCCGACAGGTAGCGTTGCATTGGATATCGCGCTGGGAGTGGGTGGTATTCCGCGTGGTCGCGTGATCGAGATCTTTGGGCCTGAGTCCAGCGGTAAGACCACGCTGACACTGAGCGTCATCGCTCAAGCGCAAAAAAGAAAAGGCACAGCTGCTTTTATTGACGCAGAACATGCGTTTGACTCTGCGTATGCCAAAAAATTAGGTGTGAATCTTGACGATCTTTTGATCTCTCAGCCGGATACGGGTGAGCAGGCTCTCGAGATCACCGAGATGCTTGTCAGATCCAATGCGGTCGACGTGATTGTCGTGGATTCTGTGGCAGCCTTGGTGCCCAAAGCTGAGATCGAAGGTGATATGGGGCAATCCCACATGGGACTTCAGGCGCGTTTGATGAGCCAGGCGCTTCGCAAGCTCACGGGCACGCTGTCCAAATCCAACAGCACGCTTATTTTCATCAATCAGCTACGCGAGAAGATCGGCGTTATGTTTGGTAATCCCGAAACAACTCCAGGCGGAAAAGCGCTCAAGTTCTATTCTTCCGTGCGCTTGGATATTCGACGCATCGCACAGATCAAGCGCGGCGAAGAGATCGTGGGTGGGCGTGTGCGCGTGAAGGTGGTTAAAAATAAAGTAGCGCCACCATTCAAACAAGCGGAATTCGACCTCATGTATGACGAAGGGGTCTCCGCCGTCGGAAGCATTTTGGATATGGCTGAAGCGTACGAGATCACCCGCACATCCGGAAGTTGGATCGTGTACGGAGATGAGAAATTGGGCCAAGGCCGTGAAAATGCCAAAGCTTTCTTGCGTGAAAATCCAAAAATATTGCACGAGATCGAGAAGCAGATACTGGAGAAGTCCGCCGCGGCAGCTGTTTAAACTTATTTCCGATCATTTAAAAGCGCCCGCTCCATCAAAAACTCGGAGCGGGATGCTTATTTTATGGAGAAATACCCGTGATGGATGGTTTTGATGATAGCTGGCTCAAAGTGAAAGACGATGCTTTGCGTCTTTTATCTTTTAGGCCGCGGAGCGTGGCTGAGCTCAAAAAAAGACTCTTGATGAAAAAGCACTCCAGCGTCCTGATCGACAAGACGGTCGCTCTTATGACCGAGCAAGGGCTTTTGAATGATGAGCGTTTTGCTAAGATGTTTGCGCAATCCAAAGCGCAGAGCCAGGTGGTCGGGCGAAACAAGATCCGTCAAGATCTGGTCCAAAAAGGCATTTCAAATCGGCTTATTGAGGGAGCGATCGCTTCTATTGATGGAGTGAGTGAGAAAGAGGCGGCGCTTGAGCTAGCACAAAAAAGACAGCGGCTCATGCGTGAGATTCCGCTTGTGAAACAAAAAGTGAGGCTTTTGGGTTTGCTCAGGCGCCGTGGGTTTTCGGGTGAAGCGGTGAGTTTTGCACTGAACAGATGTTTTAAAAATCTTGAGGATTTTGAATGAATACAAAAGAGCTAAGACAAGCGTATTTGGATTTTTTTGCTTCCAAAGGCCATAAACGATTTTCCAGTGATTCACTCGTGCCGGTTGGCGATGCGTCGCTTTTGTTCACCGGGGCCGGGATGAATCAATTCAAAGCCTATTTCTTGGGACAAAAAAAAGACGTCAAGCGCGCCACCAGCTGCCAAAAATGTTTGCGCACAGCCGATCTGGATCGTGTAGGTAAAACGGCTTATCACCACACGTTTTTTGAGATGTTGGGTAATTTTTCGTTCGGCGATTATTTCAAAGAAGAGGCGATCGCTTATGGTTGGGAATTTGTCACTAAAGTCCTCGGGATATCCGAAGATGATCTGTGGGTTTCCGTTTATGAAGAAGATGACGAGGCATTTAATATTTGGAATCAAAAAATAGGTTTGCCGGCCAACAAGATCGTGCGCATGGGCGCTGTGGATAATTTTTGGCCATCCAACGCCAAGATCGATGGGCCCAACGGGCCTTGCGGGCCATGTTCCGAGATCTACGTCGGGCGCGTTCCCTGTAAAGGAGTGGAAATCTGGAATCTGGTGTTTACTCAGTTTGACCGCCAGTCGGATGGCTCCCTGAAGCCGCTGCCGCAAAAAAATATTGATACAGGTATGGGCTTGGAGAGAACGGCGGCCGTATTGCAAGGGGTTGAAAGTAATTTTGATATCGATCTATTCCAGCATATTCGTGCAGGGCTCAAAGAGCTTCTAAAAAAAGGCATGCACGAAACACGGCATGAGAATGCCGTCATGGATCATGCGAGGGCAGTTATTTTTTCTATAGCCGATGGCGCCAACCCATCCAATGAGGGGCGTGGATATGTGATTCGAAAGCTGATCCGCTTGGGCTGCGATCATCTCGAAAAGGCCGGCGCTTTGGAGCGAGGGCTCTTTCATCGTATGGTGCCGATCGTCGCTCATGTGATGGGCGATATTTATCCGGAGATCCGGGAGCGCGGGCATGAGATCGCGATGACCATCCAAAATGAAGAGCGGGCTTACAACGATATCTTGAAGAATCAGGTGCCTAAATTTCGAAAGGAATTGGCGGCCACGAAGTCGGCGGATATCGATAAGCTAGTTTTTGTTTATTATGACACATATGGGGTTCCATACGACACACTTGAGTCGATCTGTCTTGAATTAGGGGTCAAGTTAGATAAGGATAGATTCGAGTCTTTTATGGAAGAGCAGCGCGTTCGTTCGCGAGAGTCCAGTAAGCTTGCCGGTGAGATCTTTGCCAAAGACGAAATGCATTCGCTTACAGAGGGCCTGCCCATAACCCAATTTTTGGGATATGAGGTTTTAAGTGCGTCAGGAAAATTACTTAGAGTCATTCGGGTTGGGCAAGTCGCGCAGCGTGCTGAGACGGGCGAAGAAGTGATCTTGATCTATGATCGTTCGCCGTTTTACGCAGAATCCGGTGGGCAAGTCGGGGATATTGGATCGTTGATTTCGGGTGCCTTTTCTGCACGCGTTCTGGATACACAGTCGTATGAAAAAGTGATCCTTCATAAGGTTCTTGTGGAGAAGGGTTTTGCTGAGGTAGGGCAAACGCATGAGATGGCTGTGGAAAGTGCGCGTCGGCAGGATATCATGAAAAATCACACAGCGACTCATCTGCTACACAGCGCACTTCGTGAAGTGCTTGGGGCTCATGTGAAACAGGGCGGCTCTAATGTAGCTCCCGAGGCCTTGCGATTTGATTTTAGCCATTTCAAAGGGATGACCCCTGAGGAGATCCGCCGTGTTGAGGATAGGGTCAATTCTGAGATCGCGAAGAATGTTGCGCTCACAAAAAGGGTGATGAAAAAAGAAGAAGCAACCCGCGAAGGCGCAATTGCATTTTTCGGAGAAAAATATGGCGATGAGGTTCGGGTCATTGCGGCTGGAGATTTTTCTAAGGAGCTTTGTGGCGGCACGCATGTGAACGCGACGGGCGATATTGGTTTATTTAAAATCCTAACGGAAAGCTCTATCCAGGCGGGTGTGCGTCGTATTGAGGCTGTCACGGGGCGCAGCGCCGAGAAGCTGGTTTCCGACGGCTTGTCCGAACTGCAGGAGTTGTCGAGGCAGTTTCATGTTGTTGCTGAGCCGGATCCACTTAAAACAGCTTTACGATCTAAATCAAATTTGGTGTCCGAATTAAAAGGCGAGCTCGAAAATAAGATACTGTCCAAAATGCGGCATGCTTACGAAACTCGCCTTGGCCAGGCGGGTCACATTGGGCGCGTGCCATTTTTTGTGCAACGAGAGCCTTTGGCAAATGCAGATCTGTTTCAAAAAACTTTTTTGCATTTAAAACATGCCAAAAATCCTTTTGTTGTGCTGTGGCAGTGTGGTGGGCAGGATAAGGTCACGTTCGCTGTGGGCTGCAGTGATGACCTAGCGTCTAAAGGTTTTCATGCCGGTAAGATCGTAAAAGAGATAGCGTTGGCTGTCGAAGGAAATGGCGGTGGGCGGCCTGATTTTGCAGTGGGCGGAGGAAAAAGAAGTGACGAAGCTTCTCTTCAGAAGGCGTTGGGAATAGGTGAGCAGATGATCGCACGGAGTTTATCGGAAATGAGGGAAGGGTGATATGCAAGTAATCAAGCCATCTAGCAAGCAATTTTTGAAGCTTTTCAATCGCTTTGTCACCAGAAACTCGCGCGTGGAAGAAAAAGTGCGCAAAATTCTTATGGATGTGCAGAGTGATGGCGACGATGCGATCATTCGTTATACAAGAAAATTCGACAAAGTAAAGCTGACCGCTCGCGAGTTGCAGGTAAGCGAAAGCGAGATAAATGGTGCTTACCAGAACATTGACCCAAACTTTGTGTCGACGCTCAAAGTCGCGGTCGAGAACGTCAGTCGTTTTTATAAAAAACAGATCAAGCGCTCTTGGAAAACAATATCCGAGGATGGGGTGGTTTTAGGCGAAAAGATCCGCCCGTTGGAGTCGGTGGGTGTTTATATTCCATCCGGCACTGTGCCGCTACCGTCGACGGTGTACATGACTGTGCTGCCCGCTAAATTGGCGGGAGTTGAAAAGGTTTACTTGATCACTCCACCCAATAAATTCAAAAGCGTGGATCCGCATATCTTGGTTGTGGCCAATTTATTAAAGGTGGACGGAGTCTTTAAAGCAGGCGGCGCCCAAGCGATCGGCGGGTTTGCCTTTGGCACCAAGTCGATCCCGCGTGTGGACAAGATCATAGGGCCTGGTAATGCTTATGTGGCCGAGGCTAAAAGACAGGTGTTCGGGTACTGTGATATTGATATGGTGGCCGGGCCCACCGAAGTCGTGATCTTGGCCAACGACCATGCGGACTCGGATTTTGTGGCGGCGGATCTTTTGTCGCAAGCCGAGCATCACATGGGCACGGCTATTTTGGTGACCACTTCCAAGCGGCTCGCAAAGACCATTAAAAAAGTTCCCGCCAGGGGCTGGATCGTATTGGTCAAAAATCTTAAGCAAGGTGTGGATGTGGTCAATCAAATAGCACCAGAGCATGTGCAGATCATGGTGAAGAACCCACAGCGTATCTTGAAAGACATCAAGCACGCTGGCGCTGTTTTTATTGGAAATTATACGCCTGCAGCCGTAGGTGACTATATTGCTGGGCCAAGCCATGTATTGCCAACCAACGGAACAGCTCGGTTCTTTTCGGGCCTGACGCTTCAAGATTTCTTAAAAAGCACACATGTGATCTCCTACAGTCGTAAAGCGCTGGAGCGGGTCAAGACGCCTGTTGAGTACCTGGCAAATCTTGAAGGTTTGACGAAGCACATGGAATCCGTAAGGATTCGATTTGAGAAGAAATAAATCAAAGAAGACCGCGTAGATCTAAAAGGAGATAAAGCAGATAATGCCCGCTAGAAAAGCAACCATAAAACGCAAAACCAAAGAAACCGATATCTCTCTGAAGCTTAATCTCGACGGTCATGGGAAGGGAAAGGCCAAGACAGGCATCCGCTTTCTGGATCATATGCTGGAGACGCTCTCCAAACACGGCTTATTTGATATCGATATCAAAGCGATCGGTGACATTGATGTGGATACGCATCACACCAACGAAGATGTGGGTATTGCTTTGGGCGAGGCCTTTAAACAGGCATTGGGTGACAAAAAAGGTATCCGCCGTTTTGCCGATTTTCGTGCGCCTTTGGATGAGGCTTTGGCGGGAGTGCGTGTCTCGATCGATATTTCGGGCCGCGGCGCATGTTATTTTCACACCAACCCAAAAACTAAATGGGTGGATGATCCGGCTCTTCGCGCTAAGCCCAACACCATGGGCTACACGATCGCCGACGCAAAACATTTTATGGAGTCTTTTGCATCACATATGGGGCTGACCTTGCATGTGGATATCGTAGCCGGTGAGCAGCCGCATCATGTGGTGGAGGCGTCATTTAAAGCATTGGCTAAGGCTTTGTCATGGGCGGTCGGAAAAGACGCACGCACGAAAGGCGTTCCATCGACCAAGGGTAAAATATAAAGGGTGATCTTTGATTGTTATCGTTGACTATGGGATGGGCAATCTTCGGAGTGTCCAAAAGGCCTTTGAAGTTTGCGGCGCCAAAGTAAAAATATCCTCATCCGTCTCGGATGTCGCCGGCGCCAGCAAGATCGTGTTGCCGGGCGTGGGAGCCTTTGGCGAGGCCATGCGCGAGCTTAAAAAACGCGGCCTTGTGTCTGTGGTCAAAAAAAAGATCGCACAAGGTACGCCTTATCTGGGTTTGTGCCTTGGACTTCAGTTGTTATTTGAAAAGAGCGACGAAGGGCGGACGCCTGGATTTGGGGTTATCAAGGGTTCGGTCAAGCGATTTAAGGGTGATTATAAGATCCCTCATATGGGTTGGAATAATTTAAAGCTGACTCGTCCTGTGAGCGCCATTTTGAAAGGTGCCGAAGACAAGGATTATTTTTATTTCGTGCACTCCTATTTCGCTGAGCCCAAAGATAAGAGTGTGGTCGCGGCGGCCACATCGTATGGCGGGAGAGAGTTTTGTTCGGCCGTTGCCAAGGGTAATTTATTTGCGACCCAATTTCACCCTGAAAAAAGCCAGGCGGCAGGACTTAAGATCATCAAAAATTTCATTCAGTACAAAGGAGGCGTGTCTTGATACCCATCCCAGCCATCGACCTTAAGGGCGGCCGAGTTGTGCGTCTTCTTCAGGGGGATTTTAAGGAGCAGAAGGTTTACGCTCACGCAGCAGAAGAGGTTGCGCGGCAGTTCGAGCACGACGGAGCCACGCGTATCCATGTCGTGGATCTGGATGGTGCTTTGGAGGGAAAGCCTGCCAATCGCGTATCTATCGAGAGGATCATAAAGGAGATCAAGGTGCCGATCGAAGTGGGTGGAGGTATCCGCTCACTTAATCAAGTCAGAGATTATATTGAGATGGGGGTTCGTTGGATCATTTTGGGCACCAAGGCATGCCTTGACCGAGGCTTTCTTAAAGAAGCCATTGTCGAGTTTAAAGATCGGATCATCGTCGGTATTGATGCGCGCGACGGAAAGGTCGCGGTTGACGGTTGGACCAAGTTGATGCCTGATAACGCATCAGATCTTGCAATAGATGTCGAAAAATACGGTGGAAAAACTATTATTTACACCGATATATCCAAAGATGGAGCCATGGCCGGCCCTAATTTACGCGAAATATCTCAGATGGCGCAAACCGTCTCTATTGATGTCATCGCGTCGGGCGGGGTCAGTTCTATGGAGGATCTATCAGCGCTGATCCAGCTAGGACAAAAAAATATTTCAGGAGCTATCATTGGCAAGGCCATTTACGAAAAAAAGATTATTTTGAGAGAGGCGCTGGATCTGTGCTTACAAAAAGGATAATCCCTTGTTTGGACGTAAAAGAGGGGCGCGTGGTCAAGGGAGTTAAGTTCTTAAAGCTTCGTGATGCCGGAGATCCGGTAAAGGTAGCTGCTTATTACGACAAGTCAGGTGCGGACGAGTTGGTTTTTTTGGATATCACAGCTTCGCATGAAAAGCGCCAGATCATGCTGGACGTTGTGCGCCGGACAGCTGAAAAAGTATTTATGCCTCTTACCGTGGGCGGTGGTGTGCGCAGCCTTGAAGATGTGCGCGATCTTCTGAATGCCGGGGCAGACAAAGTGTCTATCAATACGACAGCTGTCGAAAACCCGCGATTCGTACAAGAAGCGTCCAAGAGGTTTGGTTCCCAATGTATCGTGGTTGCTATCGATGCCAAGAAAAAAGAGGGAGCTCGTCATCAGTGGGAAGTCTATACGCACGGGGGCCGCAAAAATCGCCATTTGGACGCCGTGGCCTGGGCTAAGAAGGTGGAGCGCTTGGGCGCCGGGGAGATCCTTTTGACGAGTATGGATCGAGACGGTACTCGCGCAGGATATGATGTGGATCTGACGGCGGCTATTTCTAAAGCTGTCGGCGTGCCCGTGATCGCATCGGGCGGCGTCGGAAATCTTGAGCATCTTGCGGATGGTTTTATCAAAGGCAAAGCGGATGCCGTGCTCGCTGCTAGTATATTTCATTACCGCGAGTACAGCGTGCGCCAAGCCAAACAGTTTTTAAAAAAGAAGGGAGTTCATGTTCGATGATCACAGAGAATGCATTTGAAAAGATCAAATCCGGCCTGAAATTCAATGCGGATGGCTTGATCCCATCCATCATTCAGGACGCTAAGACGCAAAAAGTTTTGACGTTGTGCTATATGAACGACATTGCGCTCAGGGCAACGCTGGATACCGGTTTTGTCCATGTGTTTCGGCGCTCACAGAATAAACTTATGAAAAAAGGCGAGACGTCCGGCCACACGCAGGCGGTCAAGGAGTTTCGTCTTGATTGCGAAGGGAAGTCGATCCTTTTTTTGATCGACCAAAAAGTTGCGGGATGTCACAAGGGTTATTTTAGCTGCTATTTTGAGCAAATAAACAACGATGCAAGCCGCAAGATAACCGATACACTTATTTTCAACCCAGAAAAGGTCTATTAATTGGCTGATAGCTTCCCAAGTCTTTCGGAGTTCAAAAGGCTGTCCAAAAAATACAACGTGATCCCGGTGGTTCGCGAGATCCTCGCGGATTTTGAGACACCCGTGTCTTGTTTCTTGAAGAATGGCAATAAGCCCTATTCTTATCTGCTTGAGTCTGTGGAGGGGGGCGAGAAGCTAGCGCGCTATTCATTCATCGGAGGAAAGCCGGCGCTTGTTTTCAAAAGCAAAGGTCGTCGGATCACTTTGGACGAGGCATCCGGAAAAAGCAGCTCTTTTCACACCGATAAAGACCCTTTGTTCGAGCTTGAAAAGCTACTCTCCCAGTTCAAGCAGGCTCCCGTGGCCGGCTTGCCGCCTTTTTCGGGTGGGGCAGTTGGCTATCTTTCATATGATGCAGTGCGTTTTTTTGAAAAGATCCCGGACAAGAACACGGATGTGCAAAAGATTCCTGACTCACTATTTATTTTCACGGACACGCTCATTATTTTTGACCACATCTCGCAGACGATCAAGATCGTGAACAATGCACGTATCAAAAAAGGTCAAGCCGCCCAAGATGCGTATCGCAAAGCGTTGGCCAAGATAGACGATGAGATCAGGATTCTTAGGGGTACAGCACTTCCAAAAGCGGGTAAATCGAGATCCTACCCTATCCGAATGACTTCTAATTTTAAAAAAAGCGCTTTTGAGGCGATCGTTAAGAAAGCTCAGGCTTATATTCGGAAAGGGGATATTTTTCAGGTGGTACTGTCTCAGGCGTTTAGCACACCTATCAAGACAGACGCTTTTCATATTTACCGCTCGCTTCGTTCCGTCAACCCATCGCCTTATATGTTTTATATAAATGGAGGCGATTTTCAGCTGGTGGGCTCATCCCCGGAAGTGCATGTCCGATGTGAATCCGGCAAGGCTATGCTTCGACCTATAGCGGGAACTAGGCCTCGGGGTGCTTCAGAGGCTCAAGATAAAAAAATGGAGGCAGAGCTGTTGGCCGATGCGAAGGAGCGCGCGGAGCATTTGATGTTGGTTGATCTTGGCCGCAACGATCTGGGCCGTGTGTGTGAGTATAAGAGTGTTAAAGTGCCCGAGTTTATGACCATCGAGCGGTATTCGCACGTGATGCATATTGTAAGTCTAGTGGAAGGTCAGCTGCGCCGCGGTCAGACACCATTTGATCTTCTGCGAGCAACATTTCCGGCGGGTACTGTTTCAGGGGCTCCAAAAGTACGCGCAATGGAGATCATTGATGAGCTTGAGAATCAAAAGCGCGGCTTTTATTCAGGCGTGGTTGGTTATTTTGGTTATTCCGGCAACCTGGATTCGTGTATCACGATCCGTACGCTATTGGTCAAGGATGGCAAAGCTTATGTTCAGGCCGGGGCAGGCGTGGTAACTGATTCAAAGCCTTCGATGGAGTATCAGGAGACGGTCAACAAGGCCAAAGCGCTGGTGCGTGCGGTGGAGCTTTCACATAAAGAGGTTTTTATATGATTCTTATGATCGATAATTATGATTCTTTTACTTACAACCTTGTCCAGTATCTTGGGGAATTAGGGCAAGAGCTTAAAGTTTACAGAAATGATGAAATAACCGTGGCTCAAATAAAAAAAATGAAGCCATCGCGCATTGTCATCTCACCCGGACCCGGTTGCCCCAAAGAAGCCGGCGCTTCCAATCAAATCATCAGGGAGCTTGGGCCTAAGATCCCGCTTTTGGGCGTGTGCTTGGGCCATCAATGTATAGGCGAGGTGTTTGGGGGGCATGTGATCGGCGCTGCTCGTCTTATGCATGGCAAGACATCGCAGATCTATCATGATGGCAAGCTTCTTTTTAAAGGATTAGACAACCCGTTCACAGCCACTCGCTATCATTCGCTGATCGTCGAAAGAAGATCTTTGCCCAAAGATCTGATGATCACGGCTGAAACCAAAGAAAAAGAGATCATGGGGCTTAAGCATAAAAAGTACCCGATATTTGGTGTCCAGTTTCACCCTGAGAGCATTCTTACTCAGGGCGGCAAAACACTTCTTAAGAATTTCCTACACGAAACACGCGCATGAAGCCTGATCCCGGCGCATTGATGGCGGATGCGCTTATCCAGCTCGGAAAAGAAAAGCCGCTTAGCGGGATGCAGATGACAGCGGTTATGGAATCGATCGTCGCGGGCGCTCTTTCTGACGGCCAGATCGAGCAATTTCTTGTGGCGCTTCGCGATAAGGGTGAAAGCGTTGACGAGATCGCAGCCGCTGCAAAGGTGATGAGACGTGTCGCAGTGCCTCTTCCCAAAAAATTTCCTGATCTTTTGGATACTTGTGGCACGGGCGGAGACAATTTGAAGACGCTCAACGTTTCGACCTTGTCCGCTTTGGTTGCATGCTCTGCCGGGGCTCAAGTGGCCAAACATGGTAATCGATCGGTTTCCAGTGTCTGCGGCAGCGCGGATCTTCTGGAGCTCCTGGGGGTCAAGGTCGACTTATCGCCCGAAAATGTCGCTGCATGCCTCACCCGAACAGGATTTGGTTTTTTCTTTGCACCCCTTTTCCACCCGGCAACACGCTTTGCCATGCCAGCGCGAAAGAAGATCCAGGGTAAAACAATATTCAATTTATTGGGCCCTCTGGCCAATCCTGCGCAAGCCCGTTATCAATTGCTAGGCGTGTACTCTTCGCAGCTGGTCAAGCCGATGGCGCAGGTGTTGGTGCAGCTCGGAGTCGAAAGGGCCCTGGTTGTGCATGGGCATGATGGGTTGGATGAGATCAGCTTGAGCGGAAAAACATCTATTTGCGAAGTAAAGGGTAAGGAGATCTTGCAATACGAAGTAGTGCCCGAAGACTTTAATCTTAAGCGCGAGTCCATCGAAAGTCTGCGGTGCATGACCAAAGAAGCCGGTCGTGATGCAGCGATCGGTGTGCTAAAGGGCGACCAAAGCGGCGCGATGAAGATCGTGTCTCTAAACGCTGCGGCGGCGCTATATTGCTGCGGAAAAGCTAGATCGATCAAAGAGGGATTGTTGGTCGCTATCGATGCATTGGAAAGCGGAAAAGCTCAGAAGAAGTTAACCGAGGTTGCTTTATTCAGCCAAAAGGTCGGATTGTGATTCTAGATAAGATCGTTGATCAAAAAAAAATTGAAATCGCCAAACTTAAGGCCGGGCGACAATATGCCCAACTCAAAGAAAAAGCTTTGGTGTTACCACGTCGAGGCGGGTTCTTTGCTGCCAGCCTTGCCGGAGCGGGTGTTTTGGCTGTGATCGCTGAGATCAAAAAGAAATCCCCGTCCAAGGGGATTTTGAGAAAAGATTTTGACCCTGTCTGGATCGCTCGGCAGTACGAAAAGGGGGGTGCTAGCGCGTTGTCAGTATTGACGGATCGGAAATTCTTTGCAGGATCCCCCTCCATCCTAAAGAATGTTCGTAAGGTCACGACACTGCCGATCCTTCGCAAGGATTTTGTGATCGATGAAGCGCAGATCTATGAATCTAAGATCATGGGAGCCGATGCGGTGCTTTTGATCGCAAGGATACTTACTGCCGCTCAGCTGAAGTCTTTGTCGAGAGTCGCCGAGTCACTGGGCCTTGATATTTTGTACGAAATCCACGATGTTAAAGATTGGGCTAAGATAAAGCCACTTAAGCCAAAAGTGGTCGGTATCAATAATCGCGACTTGGACACATTTCAAGTGGATCTGCAAACAACCGAGCGTTTGTCTCAACACATTCAGCATGCGGGTGTTCTGGTCGCCGAAAGCGGCATTGCCACACCCGATGATCTCGTGCGCGTAAAGGCGTATGGGGCTACGGCCGTGCTGGTGGGGGAAAGTCTTATGAAGCAGCAAAATCCCGGTATGGCGCTCCGGTCACTTTTAAAGAAAGCTTAGTATGATACGTGTTAAAATATGCGGGATCACACGCCTAGAAGATGCTCTGATAGCCAGAGATGCCGGAGCGGATGCCGTGGGTTTTGTATTCGCAAAAAGCTCGAGAAAGGTGAGTCCGGAAAAGGCTCGTGAGATAACTTCTCAATTAGGACCCCTGATCTCTACCGTGGGTGTATTTGTGAATGAAAAAACTTCCACCATTCTTCGCATTGCTCAGAAGTGTAAGTTGAGCGCCGTGCAGTTGCATGGGGATGAGACGTCTCAGGCGGTCAGAGCTTTGGCCTCCGGATCTTTGAAGGTCATCAAAGCATTTCGCGTGGCGGATCATTTGAATTTTGATAAAATAGCCAAGTTTCCAGCCAACGCACTTTTGTTGGATACATTTTCGTCTGGGCAATACGGTGGAACTGGCAAGACATTTGATTGGGCCAAGCTCAAAAAATTAAAAACGTCAGCGCCGCTCATCGTCTCGGGAGGGCTTAGGCCTGATAACGTAGGGCAGCTCCTTAAGATCTGTGAGCCATATGGGGTGGACGTATCGAGCGGGGTTGAGAAGTCACCCGGAATCAAAGATCCATTTTTAATCAGGAAATTTATAGAAAATGTCAAAACACGATAAAAAATACTGGGCCAAATGGCCGGATGCCGGAGGCCACTTCGGGCCTTACGGCGGAAAATTCATGCCAGAAACGCTGATGGCTGCTTTGGATGAGCTGCAGGCCTGTTATCGAGATGCCAAAAAAGACCCGCGATTCAAAAAGGAGCTCTCATATTATCTGCACCATTATGCCGGGCGACCCACTGCGCTTACCGAGGTGAAAAACCTCGCGAAGTTGCTGGGGGTAAAAAGGGTATTTTTGAAGCGCGAAGATTTGCTTCACACGGGCTCTCATAAGATCAACAACACATTGGGCCAGGTGCTTTTGACAAAGCGTATGGGTAAAAAGCGCGTGATCGCTGAGACAGGCGCCGGTCAGCATGGTGTCGCAACGGCAACTGTATGTGCGCTTTTTGGTATCCAATGTGAAGTCTACATGGGCGAAGAAGA
This sequence comes from uncultured Planctomycetia bacterium, assembly GCA_964402785.1. Taxonomy (GTDB): domain Bacteria; phylum Omnitrophota; class Gorgyraeia; order 2-02-FULL-51-18; family 2-02-FULL-51-18; genus CAYODQ01. Next base: position 46,609 of record CAYODQ010000005.1, on the reverse strand, counting down.
TGTGCATCGCCAAGAATTGAATGTATTTCGTATGAAAATGCTGGGCACTCGTGTTATTCCCGTCAAATCAGGCTCCAAAACTTTAAAGGATGCTTGCAATGAAGCTATTCGAGACTGGGTGACCAATGTGAGGGATACGCATTACATTATCGGCTCCGTGATAGGGCCGCACCCGTATCCGATGATGGTGCGCGATTTTCAATCCGTGATCGGCAAGGAAACTCAAGCTTCCACGAAAAAGTTGGGGTTATCTGATCCTGATTATTTGGTGGCCTGTGTGGGCGGAGGCTCCAATTCCATTGGTTTTTTTCATCCGTATTTGACTCGTCGTTCCAAAATGATCGGCGTTGAAGCGGCAGGGCTTGGCATACACACCACTCAACACGCCGCGACGCTCACCAAAGGCCGTATGGGTATATTGCATGGTTCTAAAAGCGAAATACTTCAAGATGATAATGGCCAGATCCTTTTGGCGCACTCAATATCAGCCGGCTTGGATTATCCCGGTGTGGGGCCTGAGCACGCCTTTCTAAAGATGGCGGGTCGGGCTCAGTACGAATGGGCGACGGATAAAGATGCGCTTCTGGGTATGAAGACACTCAGTCAAACCGAGGGGATTATCCCGGCACTTGAGCCGGCGCATGCGATAGGGTATTTGATCCGCGATAAAAAACGATTTAAGAAATCAGACACAATGATCATTTGTTTGTCGGGCCGCGGGGATAAAGATGTGCAGCAAGTATCAAAGGTATTGAAATTTTAATATGGGCCGCATCGAATCAAAATTTAAACAGCTTAAAAAATCAAAGAAAAAAGCTTTTATTGTTTTTATGACGGCCGGCGACCCAAGTCTTTCTCTCAACGAAGCTTTGATCCCTGAGATGGAAAAGGCCGGAGTGGACCTGATCGAGCTGGGCATTCCGTTTTCAGATCCTGTGGCGGATGGCCCAGTGATCCAAGCGTCATCAATGAGGTCACTTGAGCGCGGGACCAACCTTAAAAAAGTATTGGATCTGGTGGCGCGTGTCCGCCAAAAAACTCAGATCCCGATCGTTTTTATGACATACCTCAACCCGATTTGGCGGTATGGATTTAAAAAATTCATGGTAGATGCCAAAAAATGCGGCGTGGACGGTTTGATCGTGCCGGAGCTCCCGCCGGATGAAGAGAAAGAGTTTGCCAAACAAATGAACGCGGGCGGCCTGGATCTTGTTTATCTTTTGGCGCCTACGAGCTCTGATAAGCGTATCCGGCTTATTTCTAGCAAGTCCAAGGGTTTTATTTATTATGTTTCTGTCACCGGCGTCACAGGCGCACAGACCAAGCTCCCTGGGGAGATCGGAGCGCAAGTGCGGAGAGTTAAACAAAAAACCAAACTCCCGCTTTGCATTGGTTTTGGTATCTCTAATCCCGAACAAGCAAGTGCTATGGCTAAGTTGGGTGATGGTATTATTGTGGGCAGTGCTGTGGTCAGGGCCCTTCATGAGAATAAATCCGTTTCCGCCCAAAAATTCTGCAACGATTTTATCCGTCCCATTGCCAACGCAGTTGCAAAGGTCCGCTAATGGCAAAAGCCGTTATCATGGCGGGTGGCCAGGGCGAAAGATTTTGGCCACTGACGCATAAAGACTTTCCCAAATATCGTATCCGTTTTGGCGGCAAAAAATCTCTACTGGAGTTGACCTACGATCGGCTGTCCAAGATCTACCAAAAGGACGGGATCTATGTGGTGACCACCGAGCCCCATGAAAAGATGATCCGGCAGGAGTTGCCGCATCTTAAACGCTCTCAGATCATCATCGAGCCATTTCGCAACAATACGTGCTCGGCAATATATTTAGCGTGTGCGACGTTGGCTAAAAAATTCGGTGAGAATGAGGTGGTTTCATTTTTTCCAGCTGACCAGCTGATCCGGAACGAAGGCGCTTTTAGGAAGACCATGAAGGGAGCTGTCGCTCTCGCGAAAAGCAGCTCCTTGTTGGTGACGGTGGGGATCAAGCCATCTTTTCCTGCAACAGGATATGGTTATATTGAGTCCGGCCGATCCCTCACGGGCGCAGCTAACGCGAGCCGTGTTTTAAAATTTGTCGAAAAGCCGGATCGGAAAAAAGCAATTCAATACACCCAGCAGAAGAAATATCTGTGGAATGCGGGCATCTTTACCTGGAAAATAACCACTTTCATGAACGCCATGCAAAAGCACAGCCCGGCATTCCTTCAAAATTTTAAATTGGATCAGCTTGCTTCCAGCTACAAAAAATGCCCAAATATCTCTATCGATTACGCGCTTATGGAAAAAGCGGATAATATCGCTGTCTATCGCACAGATATGGATTGGTGTGACATGGGCAGTTGGGACATGCTATTTGAGAAGTCTTTGAGAGATCCTCTCAACAATTACGCCGAGGGCTTTTATTATCATCAAGAGGTCCGTGATTCTCTCGTCGTCAATCAAACCTCAACACCTCTTATCGTGCTCGGCTTGGACAATGTGATCGCGGTACAAACGCCTCGCGGCACACTTATTTGCCCCAAGGGCCGTTCTGAAGAAGCTGCTTTGCTTTTTAAGAAAATATGAGGATCTTATCGCTGGATCTGGGAGAAAAAAGGATAGGTGTGGCAGTTTCAGATCCGCTTGGCTTCTCAGCTCAAGGATTAGAGACGCTCGTGGGCCAAAACAAAGAGCAGGTAATAGGTCATCTTAAGAAAATTTGCCAGGACTACGCGATCTCCGAGATCGTTGTAGGGTTGCCCAGAAATATGAACGGGACACTGGGTCCTAAGGCTGAGCACACGATGCGATGGGTGGGGCTTCTGGAAAAAGAGTTGCAGATCCCGATCGCCACATGGGACGAACGCTTGACAAGCAAAGAAGCTGGCAGGCTTATGATCGAAGAGGGGCTTTCTCGCTCCAAACAAAGAGCTTCGAGTGACCGATTGGCCGCAACACTGATCCTGCAAAATTATTTGGAATTCAAAAGAATACAAAAGGAAAAAAAATGAAAAAAGGATACGAGATCGTAAGGTTGGGGAATGGCATGCGGGTGGTGGCCGTTCCGATGAAAGAGCGTTATTCAACAGCGATCGGTATTTGGGCGCATGTGGGTGGAAGGCATGAAGAGCCGCGTTTAAGCGGAGTCTCACATTTTTTGGAGCATATCGTTTTTAAAGGTACCAAGACTCGCACTGCCAATCAGATCAAAGAAGCGATCGAGGGCGTGGGAGGCAGCATGAACGCTTTCACCTCTGAAGAATACACCTGTTTTTTGGCTAAAGTGGCACGGCGCCATTTTGAGAATGTGTACGAAGTTCTCGCGGATATGGTTCTAAACGCCTCCATGAAAGAATCGGATATAGAAAAAGAACGGACCGTTATCATGGAAGAGGTCAAAATGACCCAGGATCAGCCTTCACAGCTGGCGGATGAGATCTTGACCGAATTGGTGTGGCCCAATCACTCTCTGGGCAGGCCCTTGGCTGGCACTTTAGAAACGGTCGCAGGCCTTTCTCGTCAAGACATAGCGGGTTATCGCGATGCGCACTACACGCCGGATATGTTGACGGTAGTGGCTGCGGGTGATATCGACCTGGGCGCGCTGACCAAAGCAACCGAACGTCTTTTTTCCCATCTGTCTCCGTCGGGCAAAAAGCAGGATATTCATTTGTTTAAGCCCACTCAATCTAAACCAGGCCTTAAGTTGCACGAAAAATCGACCGAGCAAACCCATTTGTCCCTGGCTTTTCACGCATTCCCCAAAGACCATGTGGATGAGTTTGCTTTGGACGTTCTCAACGTGATCATGGGCGGTAATATGTCTTCACGCCTGTTCAATGAAGTTCGTGAAGAGCGCGGCCTTGCTTATGACGTTGGATCCTATGTGCGACGCTACCACGAGACGGGTGCGTTTGTCGTAGCTGCGGGCGTTGATAACAAGAAACCGGCCGAGGCGACACGTGTCATCCTGAAAGAGCTGGCCAAGATCACACATGAGACGGTGTCTTCTGAAGAGTTAAGACGAGCCAAGGATTTTTATCTGGGGCAATTGGAGCTTGGCCTCGAGAATAGTATGAATCAAATGTTGTGGGCAGGCGAAAACGCGGTGACGCTCAATCGTTGCCGTTCGACGGAGGAGATCCTGGAGCGCGTGGAAAAAGTAACCCCGGAAGATATTCGCAATGTGGCGAAGCAGCTTTTTAAAGACGAGAGTCTCAATATGGCTCTTGTGGGCCCCAAACAATCCGAAAAAGAGTTTGGATCCCTGCTGACCATGCAAGGTTGACCTTCGATTGAAAATTGCACGTCTTTTTGGGATCGAGATCAGGATCCATCCCAGTTTTTGGCTTCTACCATGCGCCTTCGCTGTTTGGTATGGTATGGAGCTTGGCGTGTTGGGTGGTATTCGGGTTTTCGTGTTGGTGCTGCTTGTTTTTGTCTGTGTCATTGGGCATGAGATCTCGCATAGCCTGGTGAGTAAATTCTTCGGAATTCCGGTGCCCCATATTACGCTTTATCCTATGGGCGGCGTTGCCACGATGGAAAGGATACCTCGCAATCCTGCTCAGGAGATATCGATCGCTTTGGCCGGGCCATTTTTTAATTTTGGGATCGCAGCGATCCTTTATCTTGTGCTGGAGCGCACGCTCGGGCATGCGGCTGTTGTAAATCCTACACTCACAGAATGGAGCGGGGTATGGGTCAATTTGCTTTGGATCAATCCCGTTTTAGGGGTCTTTAATCTGATCCCAGCATTTCCCATGGACGGCGGCAGGGTTTTCCGCGCCTTTTTGGCGTTTTGGATGCCCTATGTCAGGGCGACTCGGATTTCTGTTTTCATGGGTCAGTTTTTTGCTATACTATTTTTTCTTTTGGGGGTATGGAGACGCCATCTCATGCTGGTCTTGGTGGCGGTCTACGTGTTCAAAGCCGCGTCCGATGAATGGAGATTTGTGAATAGAGATCATGCAGCAACGACCGCTTAAGATCGCTCCATCGCTCTTATCGGCCGATTTCTCTGTTTTGGGGAATGAGATCGCCAAGGTCGAAAAAGCGGGGTGTGATATGATCCATATCGATGTGATGGATGGGCATTTTGTGCCGAATATCACAGTAGGCCCTTTTATCGTGAAAGCGATTCGCAAGGTAACCAAATTGCCTTTGGATACTCACTTGATGATCGAGAATCCTGAGAAATATATCCCGCAATTCATTGCGGCGGGCTCCGACAGCGTCACGGTTCACGCGGAGGCTTGTGAGACTAATTTGGGCGATGTTTTACGGCTCATTCAATCAAAGGGGGTCAAGTGCGGCGTTTCACTTAAACCGGCTACGCCCTTGTCAGTGTTAGAGGCTCATTTAAAAGATATTGATATGGTGCTTTTGATGACGGTGAATCCCGGTTTTGGAGGCCAGTCCTTCATGCCTGAGGTGTTGCCAAAGATACAAGCGCTTAGAAAAATATTTAATAAGGATATTGAGGTAGATGGCGGTATCAATTCCGAGACGGCCAAGCTGGTGGTCGAGGCAGGCGCCAATGTGTTGGTGGCCGGCACGGCGATCTTCGGACAAACGGATGTAGCGAAAGCAATCAAAGGGTTAAGAGTTCATGATTAAATTTGGTACGGATGGTTGGCGGGCACTTATGTCCACGGAGTTTACTATGGACAATGTTTCTCTTGTCGCGCAAGCGTATGCAGACTACATGTTGAAAGAATTTCACCAAAAGCAAGCCGGCCGGAAACCCAAGATCGTCATTGGTTACGATTACCGTAAAAATTCTGAAGTTTTTGCCGCAAGATTTGCTGAGATCTTGTCTGCCAACGGTATCGAGGTGGTGCTGACGGACAAGGCCTGTCCGACGCCCGCAGTGAGCTTCACCATCGTGAACGAAAAATATGACGGCGGCATCGCGATCACAGCCAGCCACAACCCGGCGGACTACAACGGAGTCAAGATCAAGACCGATTTTGGCGGATCCGCTGAAAAAGCGATCACGGATGCCGTCGAGTCATTTATTGGAAAAAATCGTGTAAGAAACTCATCCTCTGCAAAACCTGAGTATAAAGTACGTGATCTGAACGAAGCATTTCTCAAAAATTTGAAAGCTTACGTGAACATAGATCTGATCAAAGCGTCACCGTTTCGTATCCTGGTGGATTCCATGCATGGCGTGGGCAATGGTCATATTGAAAATATGCTTTCCGGCGGAAAGGTGAAAGTGACCACCATCCGCGGAAATCGCGACATTACTTTTGGTGGCTACGCGCCAGAGCCTATTCCCAAAAATTTAGGCGCTTCGATGGAGCTCATGAAAAAAGGCGGCCATGATTTTTGTATCGTGACCGATGGGGATGCGGACCGTGTGGGCGCCATAAGGCCGGGTGGCGAGTTCATATCACCCGGGATCCTGCTGTCGTTGATCATGCTTCACTTTGTGGAAGATCTTAAGCGTGTTGGGAGTGTGGTGACGACCGTCTCAAACACTGTCTTGATCTACAAGGTGGCCAAAAAATTGGGGCTTAAGGTTCATGAGACGCCCATTGGTTTTAAGTATGTTTGCGACTTGATGCGCAAAGAAAATGTATTGATCGGCGGGGAAGAGTCCGGCGGCATTGGTTTTCAAAATTATCTATACGAGAGGGATGGGATGTTGGCCGGCCTTCTGGTCGCTGAAATGATGGCGATGCGTAAGATGAGCTTTGATGACATCCTGAAATCCGTTGAAAAAGAATTTGGCAAATTATTTTATGTTCGCAGCGACATGAATTATCCCAACGATCTTAAGCCTAAACTTTTCAAAGCGCTGGAGCAGGATCCGCCCAAAAAATACGCAGGTCACAGCATCAAGAGCGTCAACCGGCAGGACGGGGTTAAATTCATGCTGGAAGATGGCAGTTGGCTTTTATTCCGACTGTCCGGCACCGAGCCTATTTTGCGGGTGTATTCAGAAGCCACCTCCCAGGATCTGGCGGATACGCTTGTGAAGCAGGGACGAGAGTTCGCTCTCAGCCTTTGAGAGGTTAAAATCTGCGATGAAGCAGTCTCATATCCGCAATTTTTCCATCATCGCCCATGTGGATCATGGTAAATCCACGCTAGCCGATCGTATTCTCGAGGTCACCGGCACGATCGACAAGCGCACATTTCACAATCAATTGCTCGACAGCATGGATCTCGAGCAGGAACGCGGTATCACCATCAAAGCCAGCGCTGTGAAGATCAACTACAAACGTCCCAACGGTGAGACTATGGTATTGAACCTGATCGATACTCCGGGTCACGTGGATTTTTCGTACGAAGTCTCGAAAAGCTTGCGCGCCTGCGAGGGTGCTATCCTTGTCGTCGACGCGGGCCAGGGGGTTGAGGCACAGACCGTGGCCAATTTTTTCCTCGCCTTCGAGAATAACCTGGAAGTAGTGCCTGTGATGAACAAGATCGACCTGCCGACGGCTGAGCCCGAGAAGGTCAAAAAACAGATCCATTTGGCGTTTGGTATCGAGGAACACGAGATCATCATGGCTAGTGCTAAGATGGGTATAGGCATCGGGGAGATCCTCGAACGCATCGTTGAGAAGGTGCCGCCGCCCGAGGGCGATCCGGACAAACCGCTCCAGGCACTCATTTTTGATTCGCAGTACGACCCCTACCAGGGCGTGATCGTGTACGTGCGCATTTTCAACGGTTCACTCAAGAAGGGTATGAAGATACGGATGATGTCTTCAGGGCGCACGTACGAGATCTTGGAAGTTGGCGTGCTGACGCCGAAGCCCAACCCCTGCGAAAAACTCGGGTGCGGGGAAGTGGGCTATATCACCTGCAATATTCGCGCGGCAAAAGAAGTGGAGAATGGCGACACGCTGACAGACGACAAAAACCCATGTGCTGAGCCCTTGCCCGGCTATAAAAAGATACGCCCGATGGTTTTTGCGGGTATTTACCCGGTGAATTCGAGTGATTTTCAGGCGTTGAAGGATTCGTTGGAAAAGCTCCAGCTCTCAGATGCTTCATTTGTATACGAAGTCGAAAGCTCAGCCTCGGTTGGATTTGGTTTTCGTTGCGGTTTCCTTGGGCTGCTTCATATGGAGATCGTGCAGGAGCGCTTAGAGCGCGAATATGACCAGAATCTCGTTATCACAACGCCGAGTGTCGCGTACAAGGTCAAAAAGGCCCACAGCGGCGAGATCATCGACATTGAAAATCCAAGTAAAATGCCTGACCCCTCCCAGATCGAGGCGACAATGGAGCCGTTCGTCGAGGCGACGATCATGATCCCGCCAGCCAGCATGGGGCCAATATTGGATCTTTGTGAGACGCGCCGCGGCGAGTATAAAGGCACGGAGTATCTCTCGGAGGACCGAGTCAAGATCGTATATGAATTTCCGCTTTCCGAGATCATCGTCGATTTCAACGACCGCATCAAATCCATCTCGAAGGGCTATGGCTCGATGGATTACGAGCCGAAAGGGCACCGAGAGAGCGATCTGGTCAAGCTCGACATCCTCATCAACAACGAGATCTGCGACTCATTCAGTATGATCGCGCATCGAGAACGCGCGCAGGAAAAAGGACGCAAGCTCTGCGAAAAATTGAAGGAATTGATTCCAAGGCAGATGTTCGAGGTTGCTATTCAGGCCGCTATCGGTGGCAAGATCATCGCGCGCGAGACGGTCAAGCCCATGGGCAAGAATGTCACATCGAAGTGCTATGGCGGCGATATCACCCGCAAGCGTAAGCTGTGGGAAAAACAGAAAGAAGGTAAGAAGCGTATGAAACAATTTGGACGCGTCGAGATCCCGCAGGAGGCCTTTTTGGCTGCTCTCAAGGGGGACGAATAATGAACAAAGAAATAATCAAAAAAGAAGCCAAAGAGTGGCTGCATTCTATCTTAGTTGCGCTGGTGTTGACGTTGATCATTCGCACTTATGTGATCCAGGCATTCAAGATCCCTTCGGGATCCATGCGGCCGACCCTTCAGGAAGGCGATAAGCTTTTTGTGAATAAATACATATACCGATTCGAACAACCCAAACGCGGGGATATCATCGTATTCAAATACCCACAAGACACCAAAAAAGACTTTATTAAACGCCTGGTGGCGATGGGCGGCGAAACCGTTGAGATCCGTGATGGCAAGATCTATGTGGACGGTAAAGAAATGACTCGCGAGGATGGTTTGGGAGAGTTCACCTATTACAATCATGATCCGTATGGCGGACCCGGCGAGCAAATAAAAGTTCCGACGAATATGTATTATGTCTTGGGTGACAACAGCGCCAATTCAACCGATAGCCGTTTTTGGGGATTTGTCCCAAAATCGTATGTGCTTGGCAAGGCGGTGTTTCGTTGGTGGCCGCCTAGGCGCATTGGGCTGATCAAGAATTGAACTTACCGAATAGGATCACGATCCTTCGGGTTATCCTGACCATCTTTTTTGTTGTGGCGCTTCTTTATTTCACACCCGAAAGGCCTGAGCTTTATTATTGGATACTGGGCTTTTTTTTCGCGGCATGTATCAGCGACGGTTTGGATGGTTTTTTGGCGCGTAAATTAAATCAAAAAACCGAATTTGGTGCTATGCTCGATCCTGTCGCGGATAAACTTCTCCTGGTGAGCGGTTTCCTGAGTTTATCCATTATGAACCATCTTCCTGATGCGATGAAGGTCCCTGCATGGGTTACGCTTCCGATCCTCGCTCGCGATATCGTGTTATTGATCGGCTCAGTGATCATTTTTATTTTAACGGGTTCGCTAAAAGCGAGACCCATTTTTATTGGTAAGCTGACCACGGTTCTGCAGATGGTAACTTTAGCCGCCTCGCTTTTGATGGCACCGCCGCTTCTGCGATCGATTTTATTTGGAGCCGCGGTCATCATGACGGCCATCTCAGCATCAGTGTACGTGAGTTTGGGCGGACGCATGCTTCAGGAGTCATGAGATGATTTTTTTTATTTACGCTATCGCTGCGTTCCTTTGCGGATCTTTGCCGACAGCATTTATCGTGGCCAAAAAATTAAAAGGGATCGATATTCGCCAACATGGTAGCGGTAATGTGGGCGCTACCAATGCATTTCGGGTACTGGGGAAAGGCCCTGGAAGCCTCGTGTTTGCCGTGGATTTTCTAAAAGGATTTTTACCCGTGTGGATATTTTCGCATAGCGCGGCCAACACATTTTCTTGTGCACCGCTTTTGATGGGTGTTTTTGCCATCCTTGGACATATTTTTACGCCATTTTTGAAATTTAAAGGCGGGAAGGGTGTTGCGACGGGTTCCGGTGTTTTGGCGGGCAGCCACCCGCTGTTATTTGTAATCTCATTTTCAAGTTGGGGGTTAGTTTTTTTAGCCACGAAGATCGTCTCCATCAGCTCGATCGTGGCGGTGATCCTATTGAGTCTCTCAGCCTGGATTCTGACGCCCAACGATACCTCCACGTATGTATTGACTGCCCTTAGCGCTTTTGTATTGTGGACACATCGAGCCAATATGGCGCGTCTTCTTAGAGGCGAAGAGAAGCCTGTAGGTAAGAAGAATAAATAGTTAGATATTTGTATTCCTTTGTACCCTCATGTATACTTCCGATATAAGTCTATTTTTTTAATGTAGTTCTTAAAAATGTTTAATAACTTTAGGGTGAGTGAAATGCGCGAAATATGTATCAAGCAGACAGAGTCCGTGAACCATAAAAGACGCAACCTCTCGATCGTCGAACTGATCGACCAAGGTGGCATGACAGCCCGGGCAGAAAAGAAATTTTCCTATTATATTTTTGAGCAAAATCAATCACAGGATCCAACCCAGCTCAACAATTGGATGGAGACACAAAAAGTCATGGGGGCCAAAAAAGACCGCCATGTATCCATCAAAAAAATATTCGATAATAAAACCGGTGTCGGCCAAATGATATACCGAGTCATCGGCAGCTTCTACGTCGTCCAAAATCTACACATCTACACTGTCGTCTTCATGCACTCCATAAAATTCGACATGATAAACGGCTCCTCAGGAATACAAGCATAACCAAATAAGTACGCAGTAAACCCCCAATAGGCATTCCCCTACGGACTCACTCCGGTGCCCCTGCGAGGCACCTCGCTCATCTCACCCCGTCGGCTATAAAAAAAATAGATGTTCCGTGCGTCTCCGGGGTTTCGAGACTCCCTACGGATATACCCCTTATCGGTTTACTTTAGATGCTTATTAGAATCAGTGGCTTGTATTCATGACTCGCTTCCGCATCATACGAAACAAAATCCTCCAAAACACGAGCATAAAGGATGAATTTTTTTCATATACCTGGGTAAACGAGTCACGGATACAACCTTTCATAAGAAAAGCATCCCAAGCCGAGGGATATCTCCCAGAGGAGTCCCGGGACGACGAGGCGCAGGGAACGGTTGGTTTTAACTTAGCCGAGGAGCCCGAGAAGCGAGAGGCCTCGCAGGGGCCTCGGAGCCTGCCTGCCAGCAGGCAGGCGTATCCGAAGGGAGATATCCCTTGTCGGCTTGTGTGCGCTTTCGTATCAAAGGTTGGATTCTTGGGGAGTTCGGTGTATTGACCAATATTTAGCCGTTTGCTATACTGAAAAGCTCGTAAATTTTATAGGGGATTCATACTTAACTTCTTATGTCGCAAAAAGATACAAAAATAAGTGTTTTGGGTGATGGAGGTTGGGGGACGACGCTGGCCATCCTTTTGGCTGAAAAGGGTTTTTCGGTTAGTTTGTGGGGCGCTTTTCCCAAATATATCGAAGAGATCCGCAAAAAAAGAGAGAATATTAAGTTCATGCCAGGGTTCAAGATCCCTGAAAATATTTCTCTCACACATTCCCTGGAAGATGCGGTGCAATTTTCGGATATTTTGGTTTTGGCCATACCCTCACAACACATGCGTAGTGTTTTGGCGCAGCTGCCCAAAAAAATCGCCAAGACGCAATCATTTATCATCGTAGCCAAAGGCATCGAAACATCTTCGCTTCATACAATGTCGCAGGTTTTGCAAGAGACTTTGGGTAAGACAAGATTCGCCGTTTTATCTGGCCCAAACATCGCTCGAGAAGTTGGCCTTAAGATGCCGTCCGCAGCGTCGGTTGCCTCTCGAGATGCGGGATTCGCAAAAATCATCAGCCAGCTTTTTGCAACCAAGCGCTTTCAGCTTTTTTGTTCAGACGATGTCTTGGGTGTCGAGCTTGGCGGATCTTTCAAGAACGTGATTGCGATCGGCGCTGGTATTGCTGAAGGGCTTGGAATGGGCGCCAATACACGAGCATTATTTTTTGCACGGGGTGTTGCCGAGATGGCGAGACTGGGTCATAAGATGGGTGCTAAGCGCGAAACATTCACAGGGCTAAGCGGCTTGGGAGATCTTGCCACCACTTGTTTGTCGGCGCATAGCCGCAATCGGACTTTGGGGCATGAGCTCGGCAAGGGTAAAAAATTATCCGAGATCTTGGGTGAGTCCGAAATGGTGGTCGAGGGCGTCGAGACGGCTAAGTCCGTGTACAAACTGGCCAAAAAATACCGCGTATCCATGCCGATCTCGGAAGCGGTGTATAAAATTTTGTTTTTGAAATCAGATCCAAATATTGTGGTGGAGGCGCTTTTGTCCGGAGGTTCAAGCCGAGAAAGCGATTAGGTTTAACGGGGCGTGGCTCAGCTCGGTCTAGAGCGCCTGCTTGGGGTGCAGGAGGTCGGCGGTTCAAATCCGCCCGCCCCGACGTTTTTTAAATGTCGGAACCATTATGAATAAAAAAACAATCGGTGTAGGAATTATCGGGCTCGGAACCGTGGGTCAGGGTGTGGCGCATATTCTCCAGACTCAGGCGCGGCGCATCGAAGAAAAGACCGGTTTGCGTTTGGAGCTTAGGCGCGTTGCGGTGCGTTCGCTGAACAAAAAGCGCGATGTCTTTGTCCCCAAGAAACTACTCACGACACGTCCGATGGATGTGATCGAAGATCCCAGGGTTGATATTGTGGCGGAGTTGGTGGGTGGTGTTGAGCCCGCCGCGACATGGATTCGCCGAGCTTTGGCATTGGGCAAGCCTGTTGTGACGGCCAATAAAGCGCTGTTGGCTGAAAAAGGTGAGCGGGTCTATAGCCTTGCCGAAAAAAAACAGATCCCTATCGGCATTGAGGCTAGTGTGTGCGGCGGCATTCCTATCCTTCGCTCGATCCAAGAAGGTTTTGCTTCCAATCAGATCACGCATTTTTACGGAATTGTGAACGGCACTTGCAACACGATCCTGACATCTATGTCGCAAACGGGTAAAACATTTGCCGCGGCGCTGGACGAAGCCAAGAAACAAGGCATTGCCGAAGCTAACCCAAGTTTGGACATCGATGGTTTTGATTCTGCGCACAAGCTGGCTGTTTTGGCGCGCTTGGCATTTCGTATGCAAATACCGTACAAAAAAATATTTGTCCAGGGTATACGCAATATCACCGCTGAAGATATCGCTTATGCGCGTGAGCTGGGGTATGCGATCAAGCTTTTGGCGATCGGAAAGAATTTGCCGGGAGGGCTTGAGCTCCGCGTGCATCCCACACTGCTGCCCTTGGATCATCCCTTGGCGGGTGTCCGCGGGGTATATAATGCGGTTTTCTTGCACGCGGATCAGGCGGGAGATCTTTTGTTTTATGGTCGAGGGGCAGGGCGCATGCCGACGGCGAGCGCTGTGTTGAGTGATATGCTTGAGCTGGCCAAAGAATTATCCGTGGGTCAATTTCGTTCCGTGCCCAGTCTGGCAGCGCGTCATCGTGGGCGCGTGCTTCCGATGGATCGATTGGTATCTAAATATTATTTGCGCTTTCAAGTCGCAGATCGCCCAGGTGTACTTGGCAATATCGCCAAGATCTTGGGGCGTCACCATATCTCCATTTTGAGTGTGCATCAAAAAGAGTCGCAGGAATCAAAATCGGTGCCGGTTGTGATCCTCACGTATGGAGCTTTTGAAGAAAATATCCGCCGCGCTGTTCGATTGATCGATAACCGTAAAGACGTGCGCGAAAAAACACAAGTTATTCGGGTGGAAGCATGAGCTGGCAAGGGATCGTAGAAGCTTACAAGGATTATTTGCCTGTTTCGGCCAAGACGCCGGTTGTTTCGTTGTGGGAGGGTAACACACCTCTTATTTTTTCAGAGTCGCTTTCAAAAGCCACGGGGCTTGAGGTTTTTTTGAAATACGAGGGCCTCAATCCCACGGGTTCTTTTAAAGATCGCGGCATGACGATGGCCGTTTCCAAAGCCAAAGAAGAGGGCGCGAAGATGGTGATCTGTGCGTCCACGGGCAACACTTCTGCCTCAGCGGCGGCATACGCGGCTCGCGCGGGGCTAGGCTGTGCGGTTTTGATCCCGGATGGCCATATTGCGCTGGGGAAATTGAGCCAAGCGCTGATCCATCAAGCAAAAGTTATTGCGATCAAAGGAAATTTTGATATTGCGCTTCAGATGGTCAAAGAAGTTTCGAAGAGCGAGGGGATAGCGCTCGTGAATTCGCTCAATCCTTATCGTATAGAAGGTCAAAAGACAGGCGCTTTTGAAGTTTGTGATCAGCTGGGAGGGGTTCCTGATTTTCATTCGATACCGGTTGGTAACGCCGGAAACATCACCGCTTATTGGAAAGGTTATCAGGAATACTTCAAGCTCGGCAAAATTAAAAAATGCCCTACGATGCTGGGATTTCAGGCGCAGGGCGCCTCCCCAATCGTGCAAAATAAAATTGTAAAGAGCCCTAAAACCATAGCAACTGCGATAAGGATCGGTAATCCGGCGAGCTGGCAAGCGGCTGTTGCCGCCAAAAATGATTCCGGTGGCCGTATTGATGCGGTTACAGATATGGAGATCCTGGGTGCTTATAAATGGCTGGCGGGCAAAGATGGTGTTTTTGTGGAGCCAGCAAGCGCTGCCAGCGTTGCAGGCGTGCTCAAGCTTGCGAAACAGGGATATTTTAAAAAGAAGGCAAAAGCCAAAAAGGCTTCGCTGGTTTGTGTTCTTACAGGTCACGGATTAAAAGATCCTGATATAGCGATCCGTAGTGTGGGAAAGCTCAAAAAAGCTCCTGCAAAACTGGATGCTGTTTTGAAAGCAATAAAGTCTTAAGGGGAATATGAAATATTTTGTGTTGGTTTGTAGGGGGATGGCGGATGAGCCGCTGGAAGAGCTTCAAGGTAGGACTCCGCTTGAAGTTGCCAAGACTCCCGCAATGGATGCGCTTGCGAAATCGGCTCGCATCGGCAAAAGCAGTTTTGTGCCTAGTTCGCTGAGTGCGACACCAGAGGTTGCGATGTTTTCTTTGCTCGGATTCGATCCCGTAGAAACTTTTACAGGTTTGGCGCCGCTTGAAGCCATGGCTCTTAATATCCAACAATCCGAAACCCAGGTCGCTTTTCGGTCAGATTTTGTGACCGTCTCTGAGGACACACTGATCGATCCGTCAGCGGGTCATATTTCGGCAAGAGAAGCGCTTATTTTGCTGGAAGAGTTGAAGCGTCATTCGGATGGCACGTTCTTATTTCACGCTGTGGATGGTTATCGTAATCTCGCCATTATTTCTGCCGATAAAGATGTGGCGGAGTATGATGGCCTTGAGTGTGTGCAGCCGTCTAAAATGGTGTCGCAAAAAATAGCCAAGCATTGGCCCAAGGGAAAACTTCAAAATAAAATGATGGAATGGATGCAATCCTCTCGCGTGGCTCTGGAAAACCATGATGTCAACCGTGTTCGTATTGATCTGGGAGAGAACCCCGCCAATATGGTCTGGTTTTGGGGTCAGGGTCGAAAGCCCAAGCTGCCGCCCTTCAAGGATCGTTACGGAAAATCTGCAGCCATCGTCGCCAAAACACTTTTTATGAAGGGCTTAGCCAAGGCGCTTTCTGTGGAGACGGCAGCGGATCCTATCTCAGCCAAGGCAGATGTGCGCATTGTCTATCGCGATCATGAGTCAGATGAAAAAAAAGGCGTGACGCTCAAGTCTAAGATCCGCCGTATTGAGGTATTTGACGAGATCGTGGTGGGAGCTGCTTTGCGAGAATATCAGGCCAACAAAGACGGCGTTCGTATTCTCATCACATCCGATACTTCGGAGGGATTGCATAAAAAAAATTCAGGGCACGGGCATGTCCCGGTTCTTTTGGCGGGTCCCGGGTTTGAAGCCAATGCCTCCGACAACTTTGACGAGAAACATGCTTTTGCATCAGGCGTCACGTTTGAGCCTGGGCACGGGCTCATGAAAACATTTTTAAATTAAGAGGATCTTTGTATGCCGCTATTTGTGCAAAAATTTGGTGGTTCAAGCGTTGCTTCGCCTGAGCGTATTCAGAATGTAGCGCGTCGCGTCGCGCAGTATGCCAAAAAAGGCCACTCGCTGGTCGTGGTGGTGAGCGCTCTTGGTGATACGACGGATGATCTTTTGGAATTGGCGGATAAAATATCCAAAAATCCTTCTCGCCGTGAGTTGGATATGCTTTTATCCACGGGTGAGCAAATATCCGTAGCGCTTTTGGCGATGGCTTTGCATGAGCTCAAAGTTGATGCGATCTCGTTTACGGGGGCGCAGGTCGGTATTCGCACTGATTCCAGTTACACCAAAGCGCGTATCGTGGATATCAATACATCTCGTATCAAAAAAGAGCTGGAGCAAAAAAAGGTGGTCATTGTTGCGGGGTTTCAGGGGATCGATGCGAACCAAGAGATCACAACGCTTGGCCGCGGCGGGAGTGACTTGACGGCTGTAGCTTTGGCCAAGGCCCTGAAGGCGGATACTTGCGAGATCTATACGGATGTGGAGGGAATCTACACCGCTGATCCGCGCAAAGTAAAAAACGCAAGCAAGATCAAGCGTATCAGCTATGAAGAAATGTTGGAGCTTGCTTCATCGGGTGCTCAAGTGATGCAGTCGCGCTCTATTGAAGTCGCTGGTAAATTTGATATACCGCTGCATGTGCGGTCAAGTTTTTCACAAAATGAAGGAACCTGGATCGTGAAGGAGGATAAGTCGATGGAAGATGTATTGATTCGTGGTGTTTCTTGTAGCAAAGATGAGGCAAAAGTTACCGTGAGCGGCGTGCCCAACAAGCCCGGCGTCGCGGCGACTATCTTCCGGAGCCTGTCCGATCAGGCGATCAATGTGGATATGATCATCCAGAACATTGGTGATGATGTGGACACCGATATCTCATTTACCGTACCCAAGGCAGATGCCAATCGAGCCGTCGAGTCGCTTCAGAAGATCGCGCGCAAGACAGGCATTAAAAAAATATCCAAAGACCTCAATTTGTCCAAGATATCCGTGGTGGGAGTGGGTATGCGCAGTCACGCAGGTGTGGCCGCTGCGATGTTTGAGATCATGGCCAAAAACAAGATCAATATTGAGATGATCTCTACGAGCGAGATCAAGATCTCATGTGTGGTGAACCGAGATCAGGCGGATAAAGCCGTGTTGGTTCTGCATCAGGCATTCAATTTGAGCAAGAAAAAATAAAGGGACACTTTTGAGCTCCAAAAAGATCCAAGTATACGATACGACTTTACGCGACGGCTCTCAGGGAGAGGGTATCTCGTTTTCTGTCCAAGACAAGCTTCTCATCCTGAAGAAGCTGGATGAGATGGGTTTTGACTATATCGAAGGCGGCTGGCCGGGTGCCAATCCTAAAGACAGCGAGTTTTTTGATGAAGCCAAGAAGGTGAGGCTCAAACACGCGAAGCTTGCAGCGTTTGGCTCCACGTGCAAAGCTCACACCAAAGCATCTGAGGATGCCAATCTCAAGGCTCTGGTTGCGGCCGACACACCGGTTGTGACGATCTTTGGCAAAAGCTGGGATCTTCATGTCACCGAAGTTTTTAAGACGGATCTGGATGAAAACCTACGCATGATCGAAGACTCGGTCAAGTTCCTGATCTCCAAAGGCAAAGAAGTGGTGTATGATGCCGAGCATTTTTTTGACGGCTATAAACACAATGCCAAATACGCGCTCAAAGCCATCGAGACGGCCTATCGTGTTGGCGCTTCCGTGATCGTTCTATGCGATACAAACGGCGGCACGATGCCCACGCGTGTGACCGAGATCGTCAAAGAAGTCAGCGCCAAGCTCAAGGCGCCCTTGGGTATCCACACGCACAATGACGGTGCAATGGGTGTGGCCAATGCGATAGCGGCTGTCGAAGCCGGTGTGCGTCATGTCCAAGGCACGATCAACGGGATCGGCGAGCGTTGTGGCAATTGTGATCTTATCCCCGTGGTTGTTAATTTGCAGCTGAAGTACGATTATAAATGTTTGTCTTCCGAAAAACTTGCCGAGCTCACTGAACTTTCGCGTTTCGTGGATGAGGTGGCTAACCGCGTGCCGTCCAAGGGGCAGCCGTATGTTGGACAAAGCGCTTTTGCGCACAAAGGCGGCGTCCATATCGACGCTGTGAAAAAAAATCCCATCACTTACGAACACATCGATCCCACGCTTGTCGGCAATAGCCGTCGGCATTTAGTATCCGAGGTCGGAGGCCGCACCAACATCTTGCTCAAAGCAGAAGAGCTGGGCATTGATCTTAAAAAAGACACACCCGAAACGAAGAAGATCTTACAAGAAGTGCAGCGCTTGGAGAATGAAGGTTATCAATTCGAAAGCGCCGAGGCCAGTTATGAGCTTCTTGTGCGCCGCATCATGAGCGCCGGAAAAACTAAGCCATTTTTTAAGATCGAGTCCGCAGCTGTCTCCAATGAACAGGTGGGGGAAGAGGTGGATGTGAAGGCTTCTGTTTGCGTATCCGTGGATGGTAAAAAGGGGCCTGTCGTGTCCACGAAGGGCGATGGGCCGGTGGATGCACTTGGCAAAGCGTTTGTGAAGGCCTTGGCTGAGTTTTATCCCCAGGTCAAAGAAGTGGCGCTTGAAGACTATAAAGTTCGTATCGTCAATTCGAAGGCAGGAACAGCCGCCAAAGTGCGCGTTATCATCGAGTTTCGTGACAAAAATAATATCTGGTCCACGATCGGCGTCTCTACCAATATCGTCGAGGCAAGCTGGAAGGCTATCGTGGATGCCTATATCTATAAACTTTTAAAGGATCGCCGCAAATGAGTGGTAAATCAAAGCCCAAACCATCCGATGACTCCAAAAAGCCGGAAAAATTGACCGAGCTGTCCAAAGCTTATGATCCAAAGCTCGTTGAAAAAAAATGGTACGACATTTGGATGAAAAAAGGCTACTTCAAAGCTTCGGCCAAATCCAAAAAAAAGCCTTATGTGATCGTGATCCCGCCGCCGAATATCACGGGCATCCTTCATATGGGACATGCGCTCAACAGCACTATCCAGGATATTTTGACACGTTACAAGCGTATGAATGGTTTTGAGGCGCTTTGGCTTCCCGGCACAGATCATGCGGGCATTGCCACTCAAAATGTTGTGGAGCGATCACTCAAAGAAGAAGGTCTTACCCGCCAAGCCTTGGGTCGTGAGAAATTTTTGGAGCGCGTTTGGAAATGGCGCGAAAAATACGGCAACACCATCATCAAGCAGCAACAGCGGCTTGGAGCCTCGTGTGACTGGGACCGTACGCGTTTTACCATGGACGAGGGGCTCTCTCAGGCAGTGCGTGAAGTATTTGTGCAGCTATATCAAAAGGGTCTCGTTTATCGTGGTCATTATATCGTCAACTGGTGCCCGCGTTGTCAAACGGCACTTTCAGACGAAGAGGTGCAGCATAAAGAGATCACAGGGCATTTGTATTACATCAAATACGCCGTTGAGGGCACAGATCAGCACATCACCATCGCAACCACTCGTCCCGAAACCATGCTGGGCGATACGGCAGTCGGATTTAATCCTAAGGACGAGCGCTATCAACAATTTGTCGGTAAAACCGTCATTCTTCCGCTTTTAAATCGCAAGCTTCGTATCATCCAAGACGAAGCCATCGATCCGGCCTTTGGCACAGGCGCTCTTAAGATCACGCCTGCGCATGATCCGGTTGATTTTGAGCTGGCCCGTAAACATCAGCTTGAGAATATCAATATTTTTAACCCCGATGCTTCCGTCAATGATCATGGCGGCCCATACAAAGGCATGGATCGTTTTGAAGCACGTCGCAAGATCGTGTCTGAGCTTGAAGATAGGCGCATTCTTTTGGAAACCAAAGAACACGTTCATTCGGTGGGACATTGCTATCGCTGCCAGACGGTTGTGGAGCCTTATTTCTCAACCCAGTGGTTCGTCAAAATGAAACCGCTGGCCGAAAAAGCAATTGCTGTGGTCAAAGAAGGCAAGACCGTCTTCACGCCTCAGCGCTGGACCAAGGTGTATTACGAGTGGATGGAAAATATCAAAGACTGGTGTATTTCGCGCCAGATCTGGTGGGGTCATCGTATCCCGGTGTGGTATTGCGCGCATTGCCGTTCCACCGAGACCGCTTTTCGTCAGCCTAATTCCAAGGTGTACATGGAGCCAGGCATGATCGTATCCGTGGATACGCCCAAAAAATGTCCCACTTGCCACAATGTGGATTTGATACAGGATCCAGATGTACTGGATACCTGGTTTTCATCGTGGTTGTGGCCATTTTCAACATTGGGTTGGCCCAAAGAAACGGCTGATCTCAAATATTTTTATCCCACTTCGACCTTGGTCACCGGCTACGAGATCATCTTTTTCTGGGTGGCTCGCATGATCATGTCCGGTATCGAGTTCATGGGCAAGACGCCGTTCTCGCAGGTATACATTCATGGCATTGTGCGTGACGAGACGGGTGCCAAGATGTCCAAATCTCTCGGCAACGCAGTGGATCCTATCAATATCATCGATCAATATGGAGCTGATGCGCTTCGCTACGCCATCATATCGATCACAGCAGAGGGGCAGGATGTTTATTGCTCCAAAGAAAAATTCGAACTTGGGCGTAATTTTGCCAACAAGATCTGGAATGCCTCGCGCTTTGTGGCCATGCATCGCCCACCCAAAGGCATTTCTCTTAAAACCGAGCCTTCCAAGACGGAGCTGTCTGCTGCGGATCGCTGGATCTTAAGCCGGCTTCAAAACACCACCACCAAGATCACAGAGTGCATCGATAAAAGCCGTTTTCAAGAAGCCACCAATGTGATCTATGAATTTTTCTGGCATGAGTTCTGCGACTGGTATCTTGAGATCGTAAAAGCGCATATCGATGAGAAGCCGGTTCAGTGGGTGCTGCATCGTGTGCTGGAGACCTTGATGCGGCTTTTGCATCCTTTTATGCCATTTATTACGGAAGAGATATGGCAGACATTGCCGCATGAGGGTGAGAGTTTGATGTTGGCAGAGTGGCCCAAGGCTCAGAAAAAATGGCTGGATCCTAAGATCGAGGGCGAGATACAGCTTGTGATCAGCGAGATCCAATCTATTCGCAATGTGCGGTCTGCTTGGCAGATCAACCCCAAGGATCAAGTGCAGGTGGCGGTCAAAGTAAATGGCGACAAAGAGCTTAAGATGCTCAACGCTCACTCCACTCTGATCGCGCAGATGGCGAGACTTTCGTCTCTCACGATCGGCAAAAATATCGCGCGCCCCAAAGAATCGGCCGTGGCCAATATCGGGCGCGTTGAGACGTATGTGATCTTAAGCGGCCTTGTAGATATCGCTGTTGAGAGACAGCGCATCACGAGCGCTCTTTCGGACGTGGAGCGTATGATCAAAGGCCTTGAGGGCAGGCTTGCCAATAAAGAATTTTTGAGCAAAGCACCCAAAGATATCGTCGACAAAGAAAAATTAAAAGCCGTGGAGCTTGAAGACCGCAAGAAGCGTTTGCTGGAAAACCTGAAGACGCTCGAATAAATCGCCATGCTCCGCGCCGACGTCCTCGATCTTATCGTCAAACTCGCCCTGAGAGAGGATATTGGGCGGGGAGATCTGACCACCACCTCCATTATTCCTCCCGGCCGGAAGATCCGCGCTTTGATCCAAGCAAAAGCTCCCGGGGTTTTGTGCGGGATGGAGATCGTAGAAAGCGTTTTTCGCCACCTGGATGCCAATCTTCGATTTTTACCGACAGCTAAAGATGGGGAGATCCTGGAGCCGGGACGTGAGCTGGCGTTTATTGATGGCTCAGCGCATTCGATTCTCATGGGCGAGAGAGCGGCGCTTAATTTTTTGGGGAAATTATCCGGGATCGCAACGCTGACACGCCAATATGTCGATAAAGTCAAAGGCACCAAAGCCAAGATCCTGGACACCCGCAAAACCACACCCAATATGCGCGTGCTGGAGAAGATGGCGGTCGCAACCGGCGGCGGCGTCAATCATCGCATGGGTTTATACGATCAGGTGCTCATCAAAGACAATCATCTTCGTATCCTTAAAAACGAATCCATCCCATCCATCATCACGCGCGCTCGTAAGGGTGTGCTCAAAAATGTCCTGATCGGGTTGGAAGTAAAAAATTTAAAAGAGTTGGCCGAAGCATTGACGACACGAGTCGAATACATCCTCTTGGACAATATGACTATCGAGCAAATGAAGCAAGCGGTGCATATGCGAGAGCAGGCTTATGGCACCAGCAAAGCTTCGATGCCGCTTTATGAGGCATCTGGTGGTATCAACCTCGAGAATGTGCGCGCTGCCGCCGAGACGGGGGTTGAGCGCATCTCCATCGGCGCTTTGACGCACAGCGCTCCCTGGCTGGATGTTTCGCTGGATATTGTTTCCTGATGGAGTTCAAGCTTGTCTCGGACATGGTTCCCAAAGGGGATCAACCGCAGGCGATCCAAAAATTAATAGCCCATATCCGTTCGGGTGAGCGCTATCAAACGCTTTTGGGTGTCACGGGTAGCGGCAAGACTTTCACAATGGCGCAGGTCATCGCCGCCCTAAACCGCCCGACTTTGGTCATGTCGCACAACAAAACCTTGGCCGCTCAGCTTTATAGTGAGTTCAAAGAATTATTTCCTGAGAATGCTGTCGAATACTTCGTCAGTTACTACGATTTTTATCAGCCCGAGGCGTATGTGCCGCAAACCGACACGTATATCGAGAAAGACTCCGCCATCAATGAAGATATCGACCGCCTGAGACTGAGAGCCACGAGTTCACTTTTGTCGCGCCGTGATTGTATCGTCGTGTCGTCTGTGTCAGCGATCTACGGTTTGGGCTCGCCCAAAGATTATGAGGATATGCTTTTGTTCCTGCGTGTCGGACAAACCCTCCAGCGCGATGACATGCTCAAGCGCCTAGTCGAGATCCAATACCATCGAAACGACGTGGAGTTTAAACGCGGAAATTTTCGCGCGCGCGGGGATGTGGTCGAGGTTTTTTTGGCATATGAGGAAACCGCTTTGCGCGTAGAGTTTGAGTGGGATATGGTCAAAAAGATCAGCCGTATTCACCCGCTGACAGGCGCCGTCCTGCATCCGATCGAATCGATCGCAATTTACCCCGCCAAACATTTTGTGACAACGCAGCCAAAGCTTGAGGGCGCCTTGTCTCAAATTGAGCAGGAGCTGAACGAAAGACTCAAAGTGCTCAATTCGGAAAATAAGCTTGTTGAGGCTCAGCGCTTGGAGCAGCGTACGCGATACGACATGGAGATGATGAAAGAGCTTGGATTTTGTTCCGGGATCGAGAATTATTCGCGTATTCTCACTGGGCGCACACCCGGCTCAAGGCCTGAGTGTTTGCTGGATTATTTCCCCAAAGATTATCTGCTTATGGTGGATGAGTCCCACATCTCTATCCCGCAAATAAGGGGTATGTATTTTGGAGATCGGGCACGTAAAGAGACATTGGTGAATTATGGTTTCCGGCTGCCTTGCGCGTTGGATAATAGGCCGCTTCAGTTTGACGAATTTGAAAAAGTGACAGGGCAAACCTTGTTCGTGTCTGCCACACCTTCCAAATACGAGATCGAGAAGTCTTCGCTGATCGTGGAGCAGGTGATCCGCCCGACAGGACTGCTGGATCCACAGGTTGAAGTACTGCCCACCAAAAATCAGATCGATGATTTGATCGGCAAGATCGAGGCGCGCGTGGCTCGTAAACAGCGAGTCCTCGTGACAACCCTCACCAAAAAAATGTCCGAAGATCTGGCGGCTTATCTAAAAGATGCGGGTGTGAAGGTGAAATATTTACACTCGGACATCGATGCCATCGAAAGAGTTGAGATCCTCCGTGATTTGCGATTGGGCGCTTTTGATTGCCTTGTCGGGATCAATCTTTTGCGCGAAGGTATCGATCTTCCTGAAGTTTCTCTCGTGGCGGTGTTGGATGCCGATAAAGAGGGTTTTTTGCGCAGCGAGACATCGCTTATCCAGGTGGCGGGTCGCGCAGCTCGCCATCAAGATGGTCATGTGATTTTTTATGCAGATACGGTGACAGACTCCATGCGGCGCATGATGCTGGAGTCCGCTCGTCGCCGCAAGCTGCAGATCGAATACAACACCAAACACGGCATCACGCCGCAGTCTATCCAGAAAGAAGTGCGCGAGGGCATCGAGTCTATCAAGAAAGCGCGCGATCTCGTTCTTGAAGTTTCTGGGGTAGACGATAAAAAGCAAGATACGCTTGAAGCTATCAGCGAGATCGAGCATGAGATGGAGGAGGCAGCGCGGCTTTTGCAGTTTGAGCGCGCGATCCAACTCAGGGATCAGCTGCGCAAGCTTCAGGGTAAGCTTGAAAAAGAGCCTTCAGCTAAGCCGGCCAAGTCGACACCCAAACTCAAATACAAGAAAAAATGAAAACACAGGACATTCTTCTCAAGGAACTAAAAAAACATATGGGGGTATACGTTTCTGGTGAATCCGTCGCCAAGAAATGCGGCGTCACGCGTGCTGCTATATGGAAAGAAATTCAAAGCCTCCGCGAGATGGGCTATAGCATCGACTCTCATCCGCATGACGGCTACCAGCTGATATCAGTGCCCGATAAATTGTTTGCCGATGAGGTTATGGATGGTTTGGAGACGAGATATATCGGAAAGCGGGTTTTTTCGTATGAGAGCTTGGACTCGACGAATATCGCAGCGTGGAAGCTGGGTGAGCAAGGCTCTCCCGAAGGCAGCTGTGTGCTTGCCGAGCATCAAAAAAAAGGCCGTGGCCGCCTCGGGCGCGAATGGGTGTCACCCAAAGGCAAAAATCTTCTGATGTCGGTGCTTTTGAGGCCTCAAGTGGCGCCCTCCGATGTGGCCAAGATCACGCTTATCCTGGCATTGTCTGCCGTGCGCGCTGTGAAGCGTCTTACCGATGTTAGCTTGGGCGTCAAATGGCCCAACGATCTCTTGTATCGTGAAAAAAAAGTGGGTGGCATCTTAACCGAGATGAACGCCGAGGCGGATAAAATTCATTTTGTGGTGGCCGGTCTTGGGCTTAATATCAATAGCGCGCAGGACGAGCTTCCAGACACCGCGACGTCGCTTTCGGTGATCGCAGGCGCCAAACAGCCGCGGGTCAAGATCTTGCAAGCGATCCTGGCTGAGTTGGAGCATGATCTGGATATTTTTAAATCCGGCGGATTTGAGAAATTGGCTGAGGAATGGGAAAGTTATTCCGAGACCACCGGCAAACGCGTGTCCGTATCGCTTTTGGGGCGTACACTTCAGGGCGAGGCTCGCGGCATCGATAAAGACGGTGCGCTTTGGGTGCGCACCGACACGGGTATCCTGGAAAAAGTTTTATCGGGCGACGTACAGCATTTAAGGAGATCCAGCAAATGACAAAACCTCTTCTGGCGGTGGACGTGGGGAATACCAGCGTGTACATGGCGCTTTATAAAAATGGCTGGAAGCCTTTTCTTCGGATCAAAACCAGTGATTTTAAAAAAAGCATTCCTGCTCAGCTGGTGTCTCAACTTAAAAAAACACCAGACATCGATGTGGTCATTGGTTCCGTGGTGCCAGGTGTCACGCAAAAATTAAGATCTTTTTTTAAAAAATCTGTGACCGGGCGCGTTGTTGTGGCCGGATCAGATGTGGCCGTACCCATCAAAAACCGCTACAAAAACCCCAAGCAAGTCGGCATGGATCGTCTTCTCAACGCCTTGGCCGGCTATCGTCTTCATAAAAAAGCCATGATCATTATCGACTTTGGTACCGCGATCACTTTCGACGTGGTGAGTAAAAAAGGGGAGTATTTGGGTGGAGTGATAGCCCCCGGAATTGAAATTAGTTTGGATGCCCTTTTTGAGCGCACCGCACTTCTTCCCAAAACCAAACTTAAACACCCGGCATCCCGCATCGGCCGCGACACCATCGAAAGTATCCGCATCGGCTGCTCCTACGGCATCGGCGGCCTCTGCGAGCGCCTCACCCAAGAAGTCTCGAAAGATCTCGGAGGCAACCCCAAGATCATCGCCACCGGCGGATACGCCTCTTTCATGAAAAAATACTGCCCGTCCATCCAGCAGATTTACCCCAACCTCACCATGGACGGCCTCCGCCTCACGTATTTAGCGATTTAAAAATATGCATGCTCGCCGGCAAGATATATTGATCTTGTTTGCCCTTACCCTTTTCCTCGCATAGCTTTGTCATAAATGGCATGGACCCCTGCCTGCCGGCAGGCAGGCTCGCCAAAAGTCCGTTTGCCGCCGAAGGAACTCCTGCATCTACTCGTGCGGCGGCAAATGGGACTTCTAGCCCTCACTTCGTTCGGATTGGCGTCTCCATTGCCATTTATGACAAAGCTATAGGCGCTCGGAAAAGGCCGGGAACAAACAAGATCAATATATCTTGCCGCTAGGATGCATACTCTCAGAATCTAGCTGGTGATCAATTTCGCTTTTGACCATTCCCGGCCTTTTTACGACCGCTTATTGAAGGCTCTCTAAATTCTCTGGGGAGACGCCAAATAATTATCAGGATAGGCCACAAAGGCCTATCCGTAATTTTTGGCGAGGGGCATCCCCAGATATTTAGAGAGCCTTCAATGGGAGTAAAAAGGGTAAGGGTGGGCGAAAGCGAAATTGATCACCAGCTACACTCTGCGACTTGACATTCCTAGCCGGGTGTGTAGAATAGTGGCACTCAAGTCAGGTGAGTGCTAAACATTTATCAAAGGAGAAATCAATGGAAAAGTCGAAGATTCAGCCCCTGGGAGACCGGGTGCTTGTGGAGCCTTTAGAGGCAGAGGACAAAACTGCGGGTGGCATTATTATTCCCGACACCGCCAAAGAGAAACAACAGCGCGGCAAAGTTGTGGCCGTAGGTAAAGGCCGTATTAATGATGAAGGCAAAGTAACCCCCTTAGAAGTCAAAGCCGGTGACCAGGTTGTGTATGGCCGCTATTCCGGTAGCGAGATCAAGATGGGCGCATCCGACTACCTCATCATCAAAGAAGACGACATTTTAGCAATTATCCGATAAACCAAGGAGATTAAAGAAAATGGCAAAGCAACTTCAATACGCGGACGAAGCGCGTCGCTCTATTCTGAGCGGTGTCGAGCAACTCGCCCGTGCAGTCAAAGTGACCCTTGGACCCAAGGGCCGTAATGTTTGTATCGACAAGAAATTCGGCTCACCCACAATCACCAAAGACGGTGTGACGGTGGCCAAAGAGATAGAGCTCAAGGACCCGTATGAAAATATGGGTGCTGAGATGGTGAAAGAAGTGGCCTCCAAAACTAGCGACAACGCCGGTGATGGCACCACCACCGCGACCGTTCTGGCCGAAGCGATTTTTCGCGAAGGTTTGAAGAATGTCACCGCCGGTGCCAATCCTATGGCTTTGAAGCGCGGTATTGAGAAAGCTGTGCAGGCTATCACCACGGAGCTTAAGAAAATATCCAAACCCGTCAAGGGCAAAAAAGAAATCGCCCAAGTCGCCACCATCGCAGCCAACAATGACCGCGAAATTGGTGATTTGATCGCAGACGCCATGGAAAAAGTCGGCAAAGACGGTGTGATCACAGTCGAAGAAGCCAAATCCATGAAAACCACGATGGAAGTGGTGGAAGGTATGCAATTTGATCAGGGTTATTTGTCACCTTATTTTGTGACCAACCCCGACAGCATGGAATGCGTGCTCGAAGACGCGTTCATCTTGATCCACGAGAAGAAAATCTCCTCGATGAAGGATCTTCTGCCGGTTCTTGAGAAAGTCGCCAAGAGCGGCAAGCCGCTTTTGATCCTCTCCGAAGAAACCGACGGCGAGGCTCTCGCAACACTCGTGGTCAATAAACTTCGCGGCACTCTCCAAGTCTGCGCCGTCAAAGCCCCTGGCTATGGCGACCGCCGCAAAGAGATGCTCGGTGATATCGCGGTCCTCACGGGTGGCAAAGCCATCACGGAAGACCTTGGTCTCAAGCTTGAGAATGTCCAGGCCACCGACCTTGGCCGCGCCAAGCGCATCACCATCGATAAAGAGAACACCACCATCATCGAGGGTGCTGGCAAGACAGCCGATATCAATGGCCGCATCGCGACCATCAAGAGCCAGATCGAGAACTCTGACTCCGACTACGACAAAGAGAAGCTCCAAGAGCGCCTGGCCAAGTTGTCCGGCGGTGTGGCTGTGCTCAATGTCGGAGCCGCGACCGAAACAGAAATGAAAGAGAAGAAAGCACGCGTGGAAGACGCTCTTCATGCGACCCGCGCGGCCGTGGAAGAAGGTATCGTCCCCGGCGGTGGTGTGGCCCTTATCCGCTGCGCCAAAGTGCTTGAGAAGATCAACCTTGAGGGTGACGAGCTGGTCGGCGCAAGAATTATCCGCCGCGCCATCGAAGAGCCCCTGAAGCATATCGCGTTCAACGCCGGCCAAGTCGGTGATGTCGTGGTGGCCAAGGTCAAAGAGGTCAAAGAACAAAATTATGGGTATAACGCCGACAGCGGTGAATACGAGGATCTCGTAGCAGCCGGTGTCATCGACCCCGCCAAGGTGACCAGGACCGCACTTGAGAACGCAGCGTCTATCTCGTCTCTGCTTCTCACGACCGAGTCCCTCATCACCGACCTGCCGGAAGAGAAATCTTCCGCAATGCCTGCCGGGATGCCGGGTGGCATGGGTGGGATGGGTGGAGGAATGGGCGGATACTAAGCATAAACAAAACCAACCCGGAGCTCAAAAAGCTCCGGGTTTTTTGTTGTTAAATAAACTCTTTAACATGCGCATCTCGGGGTCCTGCCTCCGTGCTGCACCCCCAGAAAATACTCGTGTCGGCGGCTTCGCCTGGCACTCCGTTTTTCCGGGGGACCCCCGCACAGAGTCACCCCTCGCAAATGCTTATGCTGAAGAGCGAATCGAAACAAAAAAATGCGAAGTTGATGAGAGCGCGAAAAGAGAGTAGGCTACTCATACGGACGTGGTCCGAATGGTGGCAGTTGCTGGCCACGTAGATTCGAAACAAGTCAAGGGATCGGCGCTAACACACACAGGTAACGCGGACCACGTCCGGTTAGGTGTAAAGCATCGAAAGTCCGCAAAGCGCTGGAATGGAAACAGGGTCGGACATTCAAAGCTAGTCAACGAATCGTTGCTAAAACGGGACGGTACCGCTGACCACGTCCGGTTAGATGCGCGGTTAGCAGCGGAATAACTTAATGGCAGAGTTATACGAAGGGCGCGAATATGTTAATAAAGAAGTTATTTTACCCGATCATGGGTGTATATATTCTTCTCGCGGATATACTAGCTCCAGCACTTAAGGTCTTGTTTATGGATAAGAATCTACCCTGGGAGATCGACGCTCTTATTTTTTTCTTTTTGACCATCTCGCATGTGCGCCTATTTTTTTTTACATTGACTGACTTCATTTTAATCGGTTTTGGAGTCGTGTTTTATTTGGTGTGGCTTTCGTGTGGTCTTATAATGAATCGTTGCGAAGCTCGTTCTCATTTCATTTTTTTAAGCGTCGCTCATTTAGCATATAGCGTTTATTTTTTATTTATCTTTAATATTAACTCAACGACTATTTTTGATGAAAACTGGTGGATAGATGTTGCCTCGATCTGTGTTTCGGCGCTTTTTCTAGTCGTATCACTTAATATTTCCGACGATGAATCGATTGACTCTCGCTGACATTATGCGTACCTGGACCCGGGGAGCGATGCCAATGGTTGTAACAAACGATGTCCACCGTGTTGCCGTGGCAACTTGGCAATAGGCGTGGTGTGAAGGAGAGAACTTGAATAAATCAACCGCTGCAGCTGGATTTGTTTCCTTTGTAATATCGATTACAACATCAGAGGTCTATCATAAGGTGTCAGTCCTTGACATTTGACACATGCTCGTTATTAATGTTACTTTACTAGCATGGGTCGCCCACTGCGAATCGAGTATCCGGACGCCGTCTACCACGTTTTCTCCCGAGGAAATGAACGTAAGTCTATTTTTCGATCGGCCCACGATTACAACCTTTTTCTAGATATTCTCAGCGACTCTGCCTTGACCTACAATTTCCTTGTCCACGCATACTCTCTCATGCCCAATCATTTTCATATTCTCATTGAGACCAAAGATCCCAATCTCTCATATATCATGAAGCGTCTTCTTGGGCTTTATACACAGCGTTTTAACCGCAGACATAAGAGAGTTGGTCACCTTTTTCAGGGAAGATACAAGGCTCTCTTGGTTGATAAAGACGCTTATTTTTTGCAGGTGAGTCGGTATATTCATCTGAATCCGGTCAAGGCAAAGCTTACCAAATATCCGGAAGATCATGAATATTCCAGTATGCGCTATTATCTGAAGGAGAAGTCGCCCAATTTTCTCCATAAAGATTTTACGCTGGGCCAGTTTGAATCGTCTGCTATGTACCGCAGCTTTGTGCTTGAGGGACTAAACGACCAACAAGATATTTTAAAAAACGCTCGAGGTGGTGCTATCCTGGGTAGCGAGGATTTTTTAAATAAAGTGAAGACCAAGATCTCAAATAAAACTCAGATAGACTTTCAGGGGAGAAAAAGGATCTTTCAGCGACCTCTGGCAAATATTGTTCGGTTGTGCCAAGGTTACCCTAAGAACCAACAGATATATATGCTTACCAAGTATGCCAGAACAACACAAAGAGAAATAGGGGATATGTTTCAAATATCGCATTCTGCCGTGTCTCAGATTGCGCGCAGAATGAGAGCGAAGTTAGAAAAGGACAGGCATCTTGAAAGATCTATTGAGGTCCTCGAAGCCAAGGTGTCAAATGTCAAGGACTGACACCTTATACAATGGGGCACTGACACCTTATAGACACCTTATATTGTTGACCGATTTATTCAAACAAAAGGGCTAAATGAGAAAATATGTAAGTATATGTAAGATGCTAATTGCTATAGCATGCCTTGCCTTGCTGCCGCTAGCGCTCCTTGCCGTGTTTTATCTATGGAACATCCGAAGAGTTGTGGAAGAGTTGAGCTCGCCTTCATTTGGGTCAGCGCTTGGAATTGGAGCGCTGCCTGTAATTCTACTTGCGGGGTCTATCCAGCCCGCCATTCTTTGGGCTCTCATTCACATCCTCTTGTGTGCGCTCGTGCCGGATACGCCATCATTAAAATCATTGTGGGTTAGCTTGATTCTTGGCGCGCTGAGCGGGGCTATTGTATTTAGCATCTTGAACTTTGTCCCAAACGCAGAAACGGTTCGTATTATAGTCGGAGACCCGCTCAGGGCTATAGGGTATGGAACAGTGGGCGGGCTTATCTATCGCTTGCTAATGACCAATAAGATTCATTCACAGTAGCATTGTAATTAGCAATTAGGGGTCAAATCTCTCCTTGACTGCATGTTGACTCTGTATCCCAAATGGGGTACAATTTAATTATCTGGAGGATCTAGCGATGGCTAAATCAGCGATGATACGGGCTCGGACGGAAAAGAGCCTGAAGCAGGATACGGATCGCATATTTAAGGCGCTGGGGATCTCTTTTAGCGAGGCCATCAATTTGTTTCTCCGCCAGGTGAAGCTTCAAAAGGGCATCCCTTTTGATGTCAAAATGCCCAACCACACTACGCTCAAAGCCATGAAAGACGTGCACACCAAGAATAATCTTGGCACTGCAGCTGACCTTGACGACCTATTTAAAAAACTCGGCATCTGATCTCGCGTGCGGGATTTAAAATACGCCAAGCAATTCGCCAAAGACACAAAGCTGTTAACTCGACGAGGCAAGGATACGTCCAAGCTTCGCTATCTTATTGAACTTTTGGCGACAGGCCATGCGCTTCCCGCAAAATTCAAGGATCATCCATTATCCGGTGATTTTGCAGGATTCCGGGAATGCCGTCTTGAGTCCGATTGGCTAGTCGTATATCAGGCGGATGCGCATACGCTTTATCTCGTTAGAACAGGCACTCACGCGGATATATTCGGATAGTTAAAATGCCGAACCCCGTCCCAAGCGATGGAAAAGGGACACGTTTGAATAGGAGGCTGATCAGAGATCCATGAAAATCGACGTATACGATACTTATGCTACTTCCAAGAAGGGCAAGACCATTCACTTTGATGTGCTCATGCCGAGCGGTGGCAGTAAAAAAGCGGCTTTGGAATATGCGCGCTCATTTTTAGCCTCTATCGGCGAAGAGGCCGATGCGCTCAAATCGGAGCGCTGCAATTTCTGTCATACGGAGTCTGCTCCTCCTGTAATCGAAGCGGAAGTTGCCAAATCTGGGTATTACATCTTGCAGATGGAAGGCTGCCCCAAACCATCTCATTGATCAAAACTGACATCAAAAACCTCCCGGGTTGGAAATGCTCGGCCAAGAATAAGACGATTTGGAAAGAATTTAAGTGCAAGGATTTTATGGCGGCAGTTAAGATGATCCAGATGATTGCTCGGCTGGCTGAGAAGGAGGATCATCATCCGGATCTACATTTGACGCGTTACAAAATGCTCAAAGTGGTTTTGACGACTCGTGATGCGGGCGGTGTCACGATGAAAGATATTAAATTGGCTAAAGCAATATCGATATGACTATATGCCGGACGTAGTCCGGTGGGGAAGCATTAGAATTTTTTACGGCAGGCGAGAGGAGAAAATGGAGGGTGAGCGCGCTGTGAATGATCGGGCAAAATTTAGGATGGGCATCTGGTTTGCGGCGGTTTATTTGGCTATTTTTGCGCTGGCGGTTGGGTCGATGTTTTATTTTTTGATTTTTCACACGGCACAGTCTGAGTTTTGTGGCGTACTTCCAATTCTTGTCACCTTGCCTTGGAGTATACTCGCTTTTCCAGTTATCCAAGGCAGTGGTTATGTGGCTTGGTATGAAACGCACTCCCCAAATCCCGCCGTTTATGGCCTACTTGCGGTTGCTCCTCTTGCTATTTGCGCGGCTATCAATGCATGGCTCGTTTACCAAGCGGGAACAATAATCCAGCATGCCGGACGCAGTCCGGTGGGGAAGCGTTAGGTAATTTGGTAGAATAGATCCATGTCAAATCTTCAAACCATTCAAGGGTAGATACCGCCTGAATCAACCAAGTGATACGATGTATTTTGAAAGGACTTTATGAACGACGAGCTTAGCGGTAAAGATAGACGGCAGCACCCACGAGCTGAGGGGGAGTTTTCGGTTATTTTTAACCTCACTCTTCCTATTCCAGTGAATATGGACGCCGGATCGGAGGAATATCCGGCTGTGGCGCTCGATGTCAGCGTGGGTGGTATTGGTTTGGATGTCGATAGGCCGATCCCGGTGGATACGCCCGTCAAGCTTCGCTTTGAGCTCATCAATACCAAAACCGAGATCGAAGAGTTCCGCATGCGTTTTTTTAAGTTGGAGGGTCAGGTGCGGTATTGCGAAGCGCTCAAGAAGCAGCATTATCATGTGGGCGTTCAGTTCTCGCAGATCACCCCAGAAGAAAGTGGTTTCATCGCCACCTATATCAAGGATTTTCAGGCAAATTAAGCACTTCCAAAATCCAGCATATTTAAGCCGGCTATTTAATGTGGCTGCGTCATAGGTCATACTTTAAATAGATCAAGTGGTTCTATGTATGCGAGGTTTTGAGTATGCGGCAGGACTCTTGGGTCAACAAAGATAGATCACAGTCCGTGCTTTTGGCGCTGGGCATGGAAAAGGCTCTGCGATTCAGACTGGCGCTAGAGAAAAAACATCTGCGTCAAATCAAGCGGCTGGAGCAATCTACGCGTCGTTACAAATACGATATTTTTTGATATCCCTTAAGGTCTGACACCACAACTTTGCTTCCTTTTGGTACAATAGTCCTCCTATGAGCAAATTGCTGATCGCTTTGGGGCTGATTCTCATCGGTTTTGGCGCAAAAGCTTGGGTTGATTACCAGGGCTTTAAGAGCTCTGATCTGAGGGTGGAAGCCAAGATCGTCAAGATAGAGCCGGCTCAGATGTGGATGCGATTGCCACAGTCGGCTCGTGTCCATGTCTCTTACCATGTGAACGGAAAAGAATACCAGGCAGGCAACACAGCGCTCAGCAAGCGTTGGTTAGCCTTTAAAGTAGGTGACGACGTCCGGCTCACGCTGATCCCGTCCCAGCCGCACAAGTTTATCCTTTCGGATTCTCTACACGACTCCGCACCTTTGAGCTCGGTTTTAATCGCGATTGGTTTTATATTGCTGGCCTTATCTATTTTCAAGCACCATAAATAAAACAAAATAAATGGACAACTACAAGAAGACGGTAAGCGCTGCATTTGACGAGGCGGCCGAGGGCTACGACTCTGCGGCCTTACGGTTTTTTGACAACACCGCCGACTATATCACGCAGTTGGTGGAGCTGGCTGGGCATGAACATGTTCTGGATGTTTGCACCGGTACCGGCAAAGTAGCACTTCGCTTAGCGCAAAAACTTAAATCGGGCCATGTCACCGCAGTGGACATTTCGGAGCACATGCTCGCACAAGCTCGTCAAAAAGCCGCCAAGATAGGCCTACAGAATATCCATTTTGAACACAGCGATATTGACCATACCGGCTTCTCGAGCGCACAGTTTGATGGTTTGTTTTGTTCATTTGGCGTGCACTTTTGGGAGCATATGGATCGATCGATGGCCCACCTTCTAAAATCTCTTAAGTCGGGGGCATTTGTTGCGATCACTAGTTTTGCCAAAGGCTCATTTGAGCCGCAGTCTGTGGCGACGCTCAACCGATTTATGCGATATGGTATCAAGCTGCCGGCTACTTACACATGGGAGAAGTTGGATAATGAGAGTAAAAATGCCGCCTTATTTGAAAAATTGGGCCTGAAAGATATCAGACACTCACGCGCACAAATGGGCCACTCGCTTTCCAGTGCGGAGGATTGGTGGGATCTGGTTCGTTTCACCGGATTTAGAGCTTTTTTGAATAAAATGTCTGACGAGCAAATCAAGTCTTTTAAGCATGAAAATATGTCTGAGGTCCTACGGATGGCGGGCGGAAAAGAAATATCACTGAACGTGGATGTGCTCTTTACCACTGCGAGAATTCCTTAAACGGGGAGTGATCATGCATATCATCATCGGGGTCCTTTTTATAGTTTTTTATAGTCACGCCGCCAAGCAATGTAAAAAAATGCAAGTTTTTGGCGAGCAGCCGGCAAAAATGGGCTTTATGGTCTTTTCGGCCAAGACTTTGTTGGCCATTTTGAGCACAGCCCTTCAGATCCTCCTGATGATGGTTGCAATGAACTCTGACATGATCATTGTTGTGTTCCATGTTTTATCAGTAATGAATTGGATCTTGTTTCTGGCCTTAGTTTGCGCGGTCCTGTGTTGGAGGCAACTCTCGTGGGCCGAAGAAAAAAAGCCCCTTCAATTTGTGGGGATAGCTATTATCCTTGAGGCTATCTCAATGTTGGCGCCTAAGTTCGTATTTGATGCGTATATGACCGCGTACACGACGGCAAGCGTCGCAAGAATGATGCCTTTACTCTCGATAGTGACCGCATCGCTTGGTTTCTTGGCATATGGACTGCTATTAAAAGCAATGTTTGCCTGGAGAGGGTATCCAGCCGACGTGAAACTTATTCCATCTATTCCAGCAGCTCCCGTCACTGCGTCGATGCCCGCCAAGGATGTGCAGCCCGCTCCCCCAGCAAAGGGGATGTTTGAAGAGGTGGATTATATTCCGTATATATCGGGCGTTATGCTGATCGGAGGGCTTATCGCCGTGCCCATCATCTGGGGAAGCGTATCCAGAACGGGCTACCTTGAATCCATCATCCCATCTCTCGTTTCATGCGCCTTGTTTGCTTTTGCTCATGACAAGCGAGGCAATTTCAATCTTGGACGATTCTTTCTGATGTTTCTTTACGTCTTATTTATGATGATGAAAACATCTGCTCAGTACGGTGCGCGCGGCGGGGAAAGACCGTTTTTTCTTGCCGGTGGACTGCTAGGATACTTTGTGATGTTCTTTTGCGGATGGGCCGGAATCAAAATTGGTCGATTGTATCATACGCAATTTAACGCGCGAGCCAAATAAATAGGGATTCAAGCCTGCCCAAAACTTAAAATAGCAGCGGTCTATTTGTGCCCTTCGATCTTGGGCGGCGCGCTGGTCAGATATTTATTCAAGATCACTTGCTGCGCTTCGGTGATATTTAAAAAAGTAATACCACCCTCATAATAGGTGCCGGGCCAGTCTTTGTCGCGCGCGTTTGGATCGACCCACACCACGTGCGCGGTCACTTGGATCGGGCTTGATCGGGGGATAGAGATCTCAAGCTCTAAAGTGTCTCCGACGACAATACCTGGGTGCAGCACTAAACATACACCGCCAACCGATATGTCCTTGACCTGGCTGATATGCAATGCCGAGCGCTGTTCGGGAGCCACGATCTTCTTCCACTGAACTTGGACGCCAACTTTGAACCTGAGAAATTTTCTACGTTCTTTCATGGAGCGCATTATACACTATACTGAACGCGTTCACAAAAAGGGTGAGGCTCAATGCTCAAAGAATATCGCGCGATCCTTCTGTTTAATCTGGTTTATATGTCGGCATTTAC
This sequence comes from uncultured Planctomycetia bacterium, assembly GCA_964402785.1. Lineage (GTDB taxonomy): Bacteria > Omnitrophota > Gorgyraeia > 2-02-FULL-51-18 > 2-02-FULL-51-18 > CAYODQ01. Next base: position 9,775 of record CAYODQ010000005.1, on the reverse strand, counting down.
GATCCATTATGTGCTCCATCGTAATTTTGAGTTCTTGTTGTATGTCGGTGTTCTGCTTTTCTTTTTTATCCTTATCTTTTTTACACTTCCACACACCAAATTTGGCGCGCCGATCTTGTGGTGTCTTTCGATCTGGGGACTTCTTCATATGGCTGGGGGCGGGGTGCGTATCGGTGAGGGGGTGCTGTATGCTCAGACACTCCTACCGCTCGTCTCAAGAGGCGAGCTGGTTCTTTTGAGGTATGACCAGGTTGTCCATTGTTTCGGGTTCGCTATTACCACATGGGTGGGCTTTCATTTGCTCAAGCCACACCTTTCGCATCAAGCAATGCGCGGCGTGGTGTATCTCATCTTGGTGGGTTTCGGGATGGGGATGGGGGCGCTCAATGAGATCGTTGAGTTTTTGGCCACGCTTTTACTTTCCCAAACCGGGGTTGGCGGCTATGTGAATACTGCCCTGGATCTTGTTTTTAATTTTCTAGGGTCGCTGATCGCGATCATCCTGATCCATTTGCATGAGAAAACTAAAAACTGATGTATTGTAAAAAATGTAATTCATATATCCCCGAAACACCCGATGTGGTTGAGTGTCCGGTATGCGAAGCGCCTGTCAACGCCCCGCCCGTCAGCACCTCTTCGGTGTCCGAGTCACAACAAGAACTAAGAACAAGCCCAACTCTTCTCACACGCCTTCGATGGGCAGCTGGATTGATGATCGCATCCATGCTGACTTGTTTGCTTTGCTTTTTACCCGGCAATGTTTTTCATAGCCTGCGCTACACCATGCTGATCTCCATGATCTGGGGGCTTTATTTAGTTTATGAATTTCTGCGTAGGAAGAATTGGGCCAGAATATGGCTTTTGGTTTGTTTTGTTTCGAACCTCATTTTTATCCCGCTGGGCCTTAGCGCTGTCGCGAAAGACCTTCCCATGCTTATCGTGTACGGCTTTGATATGGCTTTATCGGTCTATCTTCTTATTTTTTTAAGAAAACCCGAGGTTAAAGCCTATTTTTCGGCAGCCGCTCATACTAAAAAATCACGTCGTAAAGGCTGGCTGATCGCCTTGGGCATTGTTACGGCTTTTATTGTTTTATTTGTCGTATTTGTTTTTGGTATTTCATTTTTCTATATGAAAAAAGCAAGCCGCATGGATATCTGCGTGGAGGATCTGCGAAGCACGGAGATAATCCGCCTGACCCGAGACGGTAGAAATGCTTTTCCGCGTTTTTCGCATGATGGCAGCCGTATCGCTTTTTCCAGCGTCACCAAAGGGGATGATCATTCGGCGTCGCTCGATCTTTTTTCATCTGATGGCGTTGATCGAAAAACATTGGTCAAGGACGGCCGTTTCAATGTCTCGCCGATGTGGTCGCTTGACGATAGCGCGATCTTTTATCTCACCACCGATAAAGGAAAAAGCGATGTTCACGTATATGAATTTTCTACTAATTCGAGCCGGCCGCTGACAACGGATGGGAATGCAAAGCAGGATCTTTCAATATCCGGCGATGGTCGGTGGTTGCTGTATATCCAAAGCGTCAAGGGTGACGAAAAGCAGATCTTTGTGATGCCCTCCTCGGGGGGAGATCCAATACAGCTGACCCATGAAAACGATTTCTTTAAAACGCCTCAGTTTGCTGCTTGGCTCAAAAATGAGCCCGTGATCATGTATCAATCCTTTACGGATATTGTTTTTATCGATATCGAGGGCCAAAAGGTCAATCAGATAAGCTTGGTGCCTTATGGGCTGGGGAACATAGCAGGGCTCATGGCGGATCCTGTGGATGAGGATAAGATCCTGATCAAAGCGCGACCCGCCAATGACATAAAATCTGGCTTTGGCTTTAACTTATACAAACTATCCATGGAAACCGCTGACATAGAGGAATTTAAGAAGTCTTCAATTCTCGAGATAGGCTATGATTTCTCGCCAGATGGCCAAAAGATCATCTACTCGGCAGCCCCACAAGAAAACTAAGCAGTAAAACCTTGCTTAGTTCACCTTGGGAAGCAATTGAGAGAACATCAAATAAACACAAAGAAATATGATACCACTCACAGCAAGGCGACCAAGCCCCTTGACCAAAGACGCTTCGGTATCAAATTCTCGGTTGCTTTTCTTCTGAAAAGCCGATAGGGCATTTACGACCAGCTGGTCAATATGTATCTTCTTGTTCATGCTATGACCTAGGAACATCATAAGCCGGGAACCCAGGAGAAGATCCACTCCCAGAACCGATAGAACCACCATGGTAGCCATAACCGTAACCTTCCAAAACCCGGGTGGAAAAAAGTCTGCCATTTGGATCCTCCCTTATTGATTAATTAACAATTACCCTATTTCTCATATTATACCATATAATATTATGCATATGGACTTTTCGACCCCAAATTTAATAGGTGGCATCCTTTTTGGCTCTGTCGGGTTTGTTGCATTTGTGTACGGCAAAAAAACAGGTGCTTACAAAACGATGTTTTTGGGGGTCACTTTATGTGTGTTTCCGTACCTCGTATCCAACACAATGGCGATTTACGCTGTCGGCGCAGTATTGACGGCCGCCTTATATTTTTTTCGGGATTAAAATGGTTGATCGCTTGGCACGCTTTCTTAGCTTTTTTACCGCCATATTCACCTTGCTATGCGGCACAGCATTCGCCAAACCTACACCGCAGGAGAAAGTGGTGTTTATTGCAGAGCAAAAGAAAGCGGATGCCGCCTTCGATCTTGATATACTGAGTCAAACTCAGCCAAGAGTTGCAGAAAGGGTGAAGTTCGAAGTAAAAGAGAGGTCAGACCGGATAGCTTTTATACGGACACTTGCCGGCTTATCACCAGCAGAGAAATCCGAAAAATTAGTCGAGTATCATGCGTCCGCTTTGTCGCGGCGTAGAGATTTTGAAAGCAAGATTTTGAAGCTCCCGGAGTTCAAGGAAGTGAAGCAGGCGGAGCTGGCTCAGAAAAGGCGTAAATACGAACAGGATAAGCGCCGGAAAGCATTGGAGTTTTATGGGTGAGTCGCCGCGGCCAAAGATACGTCTTGAGAAAAGGGTCGGCAAGGAGATCACGGTCATTGCCGGTTTACATACTTACGGCACAGACCGCCTAGAGCGTATTGCTAAAGAACTCAAATCAAAATTGGGTTGTGGCGGCACGGTCAAGAACGGCGTGATCGAAATTCAGGGAAATAAGATCGATTTCGTGAGAGATTATTTTAAAGCGGAGGGATGAATGTCAGCACCAATAGATCTGATCAGGGCTTACCAGAAGGGTGAGGTAAAAGGCCCGGCCATTGCCAAGCTTATGGACATGCGAGTCACTGAAGTTTCTGAGGGTCGTGTCACGATGCAAATGCCCGTAGACGAGCGCTACGGAAACATGATCGGTACGCTGCACGGGGGCGTTATTTGCGACCTAGCGGATGCGGCGATGGGCTCGGCTTTTGCAACCACGTGCCGTGAAGGTGAGACGTATGCCACGGTGGAGCTTAAATGTAATTTTTTGAGGCCTGTCTGGAAATCGACACTCACTGCCAAAGCGTGGGTGGTGCAACGAGGAAAAACCATGGGCATGTCCGAATGCGAAGTTCATGATGATCAAAACAAACTCATTGCGAAGTTGAGCTGTACACTCACGGTGCTTCAAGGTGAAGCCGCCAAAGGCCGCTCGCTCCGCTGACCGAGGAGATTTTATGCAAACCGTTACTGTTATCGCCAAGGCAACCGCAAAGGCCGGTGCGGAAGCTCAGTTTGAAAAAGTGATACGAGAGGCAATCGCGCCCACGCATGCCGAAAAGGGCTGTATCAAATACGGGCTTCACCGGTCTATTGATAACCCCCGTGTTTTTTATATGATCGAGAAGTGGGACTCCAAAGAGTCTCTGGATCGGCATCTCAGATCTACCCATATCCAAAAGTTGTTTCAGGTGCTTCCGTCTTGCCTTGAGGGTTCGATAGAAATACAGCCTTTGCAAGCCGTCCCGGAGGGGGATCCCCATAAATCTTCCATCTAGTCGGATCATTCGCTCTAAACGCAGATCCCTGGCTCTGCAAGTGCAGCCGGATGGGGTGCTGGTTGTGCGGGCGCCGTATTTTTTAAAAGACAGTCAAATTAAAAACTTCATTCAAAAAAAATCCGATTGGATCGAGCGTGCGACCCAAAAAATGCGGCTACGTGCGGAAGAGTTTAAGCCGCATCGATTCATTGAAGGCGAGCAGTTTTTGTTTCTTGGGCGTGAATACGATTTGCATATCGCGGGGGATATGTTTGGTAAGTTTTTGTTTGAAGATCGATTTATTTTAGCGGCTAAACACCAAACAAGGGCGCGCAAGCTATTTGAGAAATGGTACAAAGAAGAAGCGTTTCGTATTTTCACCCAGCGCTGCCAACTGTTTGCGCCCGTCATGGGCGTCCGTTATCGTTCACTGTCTTTATCGAGCGCCAAAAGCCGCTGGGGATGCTGTACACCGCATGGAACGCTTCGTTTTTGTTGGAGGCTTGTGATGGCTCCGATGGAAATTATTGATTATGTGGTCGTGCACGAGCTGGCGCATTTGAAAGAGCTGAACCATTCAGAGAGATTTTGGAGCCTAGTCGAAAAAACTATGCCGGGTCACGCTGTGTATAAAAAATGGCTCAAAGACAGCGGCGTTCGGCTGAGCTGGGATATTTCCTCAAGCACCTGACTGCAAATGACTTGTCCTTAGTCCTGCTCATTTGCTAATATACTGTGCCTATCATTAAGTTTAAGCTCTAACTAACACTTTCAAAGCCTTGGAGAGATCATGAAAAAGTTATTTATTTTTACCTTCCTCATAACGATGTTTTCACCCGTTCTTTTTGCAGCCGAAGCCCAGCCCAAAAATTACAGCGCAAAAGGACAGGTCATCACGGTGGACCCTGTGTATTCTCAGGTGACCATCCATCATGGAGCGATCGCAGGATTTTCAGGCGAAGCCAACACCGAATTCTTTGCAGCGTCCGGGGATATGCTTAAAAATATCCACACCAACGACCTGGTAGATTTTGAATTCACAGACACCAAAGGTGATATCAAGATCCTTAAGATCACAAAGACGGGTGAAGCGCTTCCTGAAGTGGAAAAGCCGCTCGGAACCGCTGTTCAAGAAGTTCTGGAAGGTGCTGGGGACGTAGTGAAAGGTGTGACGGAGCCCATCGCGCCCGCACATGAAGTGGCGGGTGGTGTGATGGACGCTACGACGGGCGCCACAAGCAATGTGCTGACGGATGTTTCGCCTGAGCAAAAAACAAAATTTTAAATTAACTTTGGACAGAGAAAAGGAGTTGGATATGGGTGAGTGGATAGGTCGGGGCCGCAAAGCGCGCCGTTGTTATGGATTTGATGAGATCGCATTGGTGCCAGGCTCTGTCACCATCAACCCCAATGAAGTAGACACTTCATGGCAGGTTGGTAAACGAAAATTCCGCGTGCCTATCATCGCATCCGCGATGGATGGCGTGGTGGATGTCAATTTCGCAGTCGCCATGTCCAAGCTCGGCGGCATCGCTGTTCTCAACCTCGAAGGTGTTCAAACCCGCTACGAAAATCCCAACGATGTTTTGAAGAAGATGGCCAATGCGACACCCGATGAAGCCACGCGCCTCATTCAGTCGATCTATACCAAGCCCGTGCAAGAAAAATTGATCGCCAAGCGCGTGCGTGAGATCAAAGCCAAGGGCGGTGTTGCTTGTGTGTCGAGTATCCCTCAAAAAGCAGAAAAGTTCGGCAAGATCGCTCAGGATGCTGGTTGTGATATTTTTGTGGTTCAATCGACCGTCACGACGGTGCGACATATTTCTACCGAATACAAAACGGTGGATTTTCATAAACTGTGCAAGACCTTGAAGATCCCTGTGATCCTGGGAAATTGTGTGAATTATGACACGACGCTTGAGCTGATGGAAACCGGGATCGCCGGTGTTTTGATCGGTATAGGCCCCGGAGCCGCTTGCACGACGCGCGGCGTGTTGGGTCTGGGAGTTCCGCAGGTCACTGCCATCTGTGATGCGGCCGCAGCACGTGATTTTTATTATAAGAATACAGGAAAATATATTCCCATCATCGCGGATGGCGGTATGTCCACCGGCGGTGACATTTGTAAGGCGTTTGCCTGCGGATCCGATGCGGTGATGGTGGGTTCAGCTTTTGCGCGCACCAAAGAAGCTCCGGGTGGTGGTTATCACTGGGGCATGGCGACACCGCATGCCAATCTTCCTCGTGGGACGCGCATTCATGTGGGCACCACGGGCACACTCGAAGAGATCTTGTATGGCCCGGCGAAGCTGGACGATGGTTCACAAAATCTAATGGGCGCTTTGCAAACTTGCATGGGCAATGTCGGAGCCAAGAGTGTGCGCGAGCTTCAGCTTACCGAGATCATCATCGCACCTTCGATCAAAACCGAAGGAAAGATCTTCCAGCAGGCTCAGCGTGTGGGCATGGGCAAGTAATTGAGCAAGGCTCCATCAACACTTGAGATCGCGTTAAAAGCTAAGACGCACAACATTCATGCGGTTGCCAATTCCATTGGTATCCGCGCGGATGAGTTGGAGGCGTTTGGTTCTTACAAAGCAAAAGTAGACCTCAAGATCCTTGATCGTCTGCATGGCCGCCCGCCAGGCAAGCTTATTTGCGTCACCGGCATGACACCGACCAAGGAAGGCGATGGCAAGACTTGCACCAGCGTCGGACTTACTCAGGCGTTGGGAGTGCTCAAGAAAAAAGTGATGCTTTGTCTGCGCGAGCCGTCGCTTGCACCGATCTTCGGTTTTAAGGGCGGTGCCACGGGCGGCGGTTATTCGCAGGTAGTGCCCATGGAAGACATTAATCTTCACTTTACCGGCGATATGCATGCCATTGGTGTGGCTCACAATCTTCTTGCGGCCGTTTTAGAAAATCATATCCAGCATGGAAACAGACTGGATATCGATCCCAACCAGATCTTATGGCGGCGCTGTATGGATATCAGCGATCGTCAATTGCGCGAGATCGTTGTGGGCGTCTCCAAGGCCAGTAAATTTCCCAAATACAAAACAGGGTTCGATATCACAGCGGCCAGCGAAGTGATGGCGGCGCTCGGGCTTTCTACATCTATCAAAGATTTTAAGAACAAACTCAGCAAAATAACGGTGGCGATCTCCCGCAAAGGCGATCTCATCACCGCCAAAGATCTGAAGGCGAGCGGTGCAATGGCGCTGATGATGAAAGATACGCTTAAGCCCAACCTCGTGCAAACGCTGGAGGGTCAGCCGGTGTTTATGCACACAGGGCCTTTTGCCAACGTCTCACATGGCAACAACAGTCTTTTGTCAACGATGCTGGCGCTTAAGCTGGCAAATTATGTCGTGACCGAGTCCGGATTCGCAACGGATCTAGGCATGGAAAAAATGTTCGATATTGTTTGCCGCGAGGGTGGCATCAAGCCCAGCGTGGTCGTCTTGGTGGTATCGATAAAGGCGATCAAGTCACACGCACAGGAAGCGCAGGGCTCGCGCAAAATGATCGATACTTTCCGCGAAGGCTTGGCCAATGTGGATCGTCACATTGAGAATATCCAAAAATTTGGCCTGCCCGTCGTAGTGGCTATCAATCGCTTCCCACAGGATACGGCGGATGAGATCAAAACCGTCAAAGATTATCTCAGCTCTCAAAACGTCGAGTGCGCTGTATCGGAAGTGGTTCGTTTGGGCGGGGAAGGCGGAGTAGAGTTGGCGGAAAAGGTACTTAAAACGATCACCGATAAGCCGGCCAACTTCAAACCTTTCTATCCGCTTGATATTTCGGTGGAAGAAAAGATCATGCGCGTTGCCACCGGGTTGTACGGTGCTTCCGGCGTGACCTTTTTGGACAAAGCTAAGCAGGATCTGGAGATGATCCACAAGAACAAATTGGATCATCTGCCTATTTGTATGGCCAAGACACCTTATTCGTTTTCGGATGATCCACATATTAAGGGAGCGCCCACTGGTTTCAAAATCAAAATCCGTGAGATACAGCCCCGCACTGGCGCAGGTTATCTCGTCGTTATCGCTGGTAAGCTGATGTTGATGCCAGGCCTGCCCGACAATCCGATGTTGGAAAATATGGATATCACCGACGAAGGAATTGCCAAAGGTCTTTTTTGATGAGCCTATCGCGTTTACCGATCGATACTTTCTTTCGCGAGCTAGGGTCGGCAAATCCAGCTCCGGGTGGTGGAGCCGCCGCCGCTGTGTGCGCTTGCCTGGGATTGTCTTTGTATGAAATGGTTCTGCGACTTAACGCCCGCAAAAATCCAGCCAAGTTAAAACAAGCAGCCAAAGTGCGCAAAACTACCGAAACATGTCTACGCCTCATGCAAAAAGACGCCCAAGCGTTCGCATCTATATCCAAGATCTATAAATCGGGGGATCGTGGGACTGCCTATCAAAAAGCTTTGAAGGTGGGAGCGCAAGTGCCTTTTGAGATCATACAGCTAGCGAAGCAAGCTTTATCACAAACGCCATCAGAGTATGCGGATACAAGTAGGTGGCTCAAAAGCGATCTTATGGAGTCAGAGCTTTTGCTCAGAGCGTCTATACGCGCAGCCGCACTGAATGTGGAGATCAATCTTAAAAGCATCACCGATAAAGCATTTGTGTCCCGTATGAGAAAGGCGATGCGCTGATGGCTGTGATCTTAAATGGCAAAGCATTGGCGGACAAAGAGCTTGATCTTGCGCTGAGAGAACTTAAAACTTTAAAAAACAAACTGACGCTTGCCACCATACGTATCGGCGATGCGCCCGATAGCCGCGTCTACGAAACGTATTTACAGAAGATGCTTGCCAAGATCGATATCCGCCTGGAAGCCAGATGGCTCAACGCCAAAGTTTCTGAAAAAAAATTGATCAGCGAGATATCCTCTCTCAATGATAATAAAAAAATTACCGGAATCCTGGTGTTCGCCCCGCTACCCAGCCATATCAGCCATGCCAATGTTTTTGAAAATCTCCATCCGCTAAAAGATGTCGAGGGGCGCACTTTTTTAAAAAGTCATTTTGGTGTTTATTCGCCCACAGCCAATGCCGTCATGACACTTTTGGATGCAACGCATAAGAGTTTGGTTGGATTGGATGCTGTTGTGATAGGGCACAGCGATATCGTTGGCAAGCCCACAGCGGTGCTTTTGATGGACCGGCATGCAACGGTCACGGTTTGTCAGAAAGAAACGCGGGATCTCAAATCGCATATTCAAAGAGCGGATATCGTGGTCTCGGCGGCAGGGAAAGCACATCTCGTTAAGGGTGAATGGATCAAAAAAGGCGCCATCGTCATCGATGTGGGTGAAAATATGCTGGGCAATAAGATCGTGGGAGATGTCGATTTCGAAAGCGCCAAACTTCGCGCATCTTTTATATCCCCAGTCCCCGGCGGTGTCGGCCCCGTCACTAACATCACCCTGATCAAAAATCTCATTCGTCTCCATAATCGCCAAAATAAACTTTCCAAATAGCCGAGTCTTGATTCAATCTCAAATGCCGGAAAGCACCCTCTCCAGGACCGCCCGATTTTCCCCACCGAGAAAAATCGGGCTCGGAAATCTCCTCGCTCGTCGATTTAACGTCCCTCCGAGGGCGCTTTCCGTCATTTGAGCCTTAAGCAAGACTCGTCTTCGCCACGATGAATTCTTTTCATATACTGTGAAAACGAGTCATGGATGCAGCCGTCTATGAATATCACCCAGTAAACCGTCAACCGAAGGCTTTCGTACGGTCGTTGAGACTCCGGAGCCGCA
>CAYODQ010000004.1:0-64393 GCA_964402785.1 uncultured Planctomycetia bacterium | reverse complement strand
GTCCATCGATGCGACGACAGATCTGTCGCTCCCTGGTAGGCGCATAATCTAAAAAGCTCTGGGTGCCGATACAAATAAGGCGTCACGTGCTCCCTTTCCTGCGGCTCAGAAGCCTCACGAAAGACTTTATCAAGCGCCGCAATCGTGAATATTTCAACGTCCAGTCCGCGCGGGTAGGTCCGCACAAGCGTGTTACTCAAGTAATCCACGTTAACTTCGGCTTTAAATTTCTTGATCATTTCCGCCAAGAGCTGCGGATCCAACAGCGGGCAGTCCGCGGTGACACGAATCACTGTTTTTAACCTAAATTTTAGTGCTGCGCTATGAAAACGTGAAAGCACATCGTTTTCACTTCCCCTAAAAACATCAAACCCGCAAGCCCGCGCTTCAACCACAATAACATCATCCTTTTCAAGGTCAGTTGTCGCAACAATGACTCGGTCCACACCCGCAGCTGCCTGCGCACGTTCACCGGTATGCGCAAGAACGGTCTTTCCACATAGCTTTATCAAAACCTTGCCCGGAAGGCGCGAGGAGCCCATGCGGGCTTGAATAACGACACCGAAGCTCATGGCTTTTTCCGAAACAACCGCTTAATCTCAGATACAACCTTTTTCACCTGGCCATGCGTCATGTCAGGATAAAGAGGAATACTAAGCGCCTCGCGGTAATATTTTTCGCAAACCGGATAGTCCTGCGGACGACAATTCAGAGTGTGTCGATAATAAGGCTGTCGCGGTATCGGGATATAATGAACTTGCGTACCAACACCCCGCGAACGAAGTTCATTCATCGCTTCTGCGCGCGTCAGGCCCAGCATCGGAAAGTTTATGCGTAGCACAAAAAGATGCCAACCCGAACGGGTGCTAGGATTTTCGGCCGGAAGCCCAAGCCCCTCAATCCCCGACAAATGACGGCGGTAAAATTCAGCGACTTCGCGACGGCGCGATACAAAAATAGGGAGCTTTTTGAGCTGCGAGAGGCCCAGCGCACACTGAAAATCTGTCATGCGGTAATTGAAACCAAGCATGCTCATTTCGTAATACCAAGGTTTACTGCCTCCGCCTGGGTTGGAAAAATTTGCCGCCTCACGTTCGATGCCGTGCGAACGTAAACGTAGCATTTTTTCGTAATAGTCTCGGTGTGGTGTTGTAATCATCCCGCCCTCACCCGTAGTCATCTGCTTGACCGGATGAAAACTGAAAACAGAAAGATCCGCACCTACACCCGAACCTATTTTTTTCCATTCCGTACGCGTGCGAATCTCCGCTCCCAGCGCATGACAAGCATCCTCGATGACAACGAAGTTCTTTTTGTTGGAAATATCCTCGGCGGTGACCGTGCAGGGAGCCCCACCGAAATGCACTTTAATCATGCCGCGCGTGCGAGGGCCGACAGCGCGGCGAGCTTTGTCTGGATCGAGACCCAGAAAGCTTTCTTCGATGTCGGCGAAACGAGGACGTGAACCGCAATAAAGAAGGCAGTTGGAGGTCGCGACAAACGAGAGCGGTGTGGTAACCGCATCGTTCGTTGATCCAAAACCCGCTGCAAGCGCCGCTAAATGCAGACCCGCGGTCCCATTCGATACGGCCACGGCGTAACGAGCGCCGCAATATTGGGCGAATGCCTCTTCGAATTCACGAACACGCGGCCCCTGAGTGATGAAAGCCGAGCGCAGCGTCTTGGTGACGGCGCGGATATCCTTGGCGTCGAGGGATTGGCGGCCGTAAGGGATCAAATTTCTTTCTCGATGATCTTTCTGAGGTCATTGGGAGTGAGCCGCTGCTTGTTCTTGTCACTCGTGTATTCGAAATCATCTGAGACCCTTTTTCCATTCGGCAGTTTACTGTCACCCCACCATGAAAAATTCGGCTGGATGACAAACATATCCTTGTATTCGAGCACTTGGCGCGCCTCATCCTTGGGTACAAGGATCTCGTGGATCTTCTCACCGGGACGCACGCCGGTCACCTGAATGCGGCAGTTAGGAGCAACGGCCTTTGCAAGATCTAAGATGCTCATGCTTGGGATCTTGGGAACAAAGACTTCCCCTCCCTGTTTGATGTCTAGGCAACGCAACACGAAGGCCACACCTTCCTCCAACGTTAGCCAAAAGCGTGTCATGCGTTTGTCCGTAATAGTGATAACGCCCTTTTTTTTCTGCTCACGGAAAAGTGGGATCACGCTACCACGCGACCCAACTACGTTGCCGTAACGCACCACACTGAAGGTCGTTCTCTTCTTACCAACATACGAATTACCCGCGACAAATAATTTATCCGAACACAGCTTTGTCGCGCCGTAGAGGTTGATCGGATTGACCGCCTTGTCAGTTGAAAGCGCAATAACTTGCTTGACGCCGCATTCGAGTGCGGCGCTTATGATGTTCTGGGCGCCCATCACGTTGGTTTTGATCGCTTCGAACGGATTATATTCTGCGGCGGGCACCTGCTTAAGCGCCGCTGCGTGAATTACAATATCGACGCCGCTGAAAGCGCGGCGCAGACGTTCGGCATCACGCACATCCCCAATGAAGTAGCGCATACAAGGAGCATTGAATATATGGTTCATCTCGTACTGCTTGAGCTCATCGCGGCTAAAAATGATTAGCTTGGCCGGTTTAAACCGCCTCAGAACCGTCTCGACAAATTTTCTACCAAAGGACCCGGTGCCCCCTGTAACCAGAACAGTCTTTCCATTGAGACTCATTTCTTCCCTCCTGATGGGTAAAACTCATACGTGTTTTGAATATGCTTGAATCCTGCGCTCTTAAAAAAATCAATCGAGCCTCTGTTCTTTGGATTCACATTAGCCAAAAGTCGTTGGCCTCTAGCACTCGACAAAACTGCTTTGAGCGCCTTTTTACCGTAGCCCTTACCCCTGTATTTTTTAAAAATGAAGAGACCGATCTCATTCATTTTGGATAGATAGACAGCGCCCACCGTCTCCCCTGCCTTATTCAGGATAAGCCTCCAAAATTTGTATGGTTTTGAACGCACAAACTTCGTATGTTCTGCCCAAGACGGCATACGTCGATGACTGATATTAATCTTCTTTTCTCTTTCCTTCAATAGCTCAAACAAAACCTCGAAAGAACCAAACGACTTGTACACATCCTTAAAAATGATACTAGACATAACAGGCCTCAACGATCCCTTCTCCAATGTGAATAAATCTCTTTGCCTTTCGACCCTCGATATCTGCTATTTTTTTTGGATGAACACCTTTGGATTTTTTTCCTGGCCGCAGAATAGCAATATTTTTCCCCAAACGAAACGCTTCATTTTTTTGGATATCGACTATAGCTTGAACCGCTCGTTGCGCATAGTCCCTCAGCTCTTTCTCCTCCGGAAAAACCTTTTTCCCTTCGCTCCCCAGAATGGTCTCATAAATGTTATTGGCTTTTAGCTCTTCGAAATCTGAATGATCGCCAGACTCATACTTTCTTATAGCCTTCACCATCTGCTCAAGCTCGCTGATCTCCAGCGCAAAAGAGTGGTCAGGTCCTTTTGACTTCTTATTGATAGTAAAATGTTTTTCTATGATTCTCGCGCCCAAAGAAACCGCAACCAATGGACCGAATACGGGCTCCATAGAGTGGTCTGAAAAACCCACAGCGAGATTCATTTTTTCTAAAAGCTCCGGTATAACACGCAGATGTAAGTATTCCAGGCGGGCCGGATATTTGGCCGTACACTGCATCAACGAAATATCTTTTCCTCCGCATCTCTTGAAATATTGAACGGCCCAGTCGATATCCTCCATCGTGGAAGCACCCGTAGATAGGATTAGAGGTTTTCCGGATTCTGCGGCCAACCGAATCAATTCGGGATGTGTGATTTCATAGGAAGCAATTTTGTGTCGTAAAACAAATGGATCCACGGCCCTAAAATCCGCCTCGGAAAAAAAAGAAGCCATAAATTCAATTTGTTTTGTTTTGCAATAATCGGCGAGGTCTTGAACCATTCCATGCGGCATGGCTAATTCTTTAAATATGTCGTTTATTGGTCGGGAATCGATTCTAAATTGGGTAAGGTAGTCACTTTTTCCTGCATTCGGCACGTAGACATCTGCGCCGCTAAAAACCTGAAACTTGACTGCATCTGCGCCCGCTTTGGCAGCTCCATCAATTAGAGCTTTTGCGCACGCCACATCCTTTAAGTGCCCTCCGCCCACCTTCCAGTTAGAGCCCGCCTCCGCGATAATGAAAACGTCAGATCTTTTTCTCATAATCCTTGTGCGCCCAATTTCGAGCCTTGTTATAGGCTTTGCCTACCTTGTCTTCTAGTTTGGGGGATAGTACTCGCAAAAGCTCCTTGCCCATGATGCGGTACTGCTTTCCGACCTTGGCTGTACGGATCAGCCCCTTCTTGATCATGCGCGTGACAGTGCTAGCGCTGACCTTGAGGAGCGCCTGCGTTTCTTCGTGGGTGTAAACCTCATTTTCTTTGATTTCCAAGGCCATTTCTCCAAAATTCTTCCATCTATGAGTGTATCTATTAACGTCATTAAATGTCAATAGTAGTCATTAGTGGTCATCAAAAAAGCGGGCAAAACCGATCAAGCTACAGGTTTTTTAGAAATAATGACGACGTTCCAGCACCATAATTTCAAAAACGGAAGAAGTGTCAGCAATCCCCTGTCAATCTTTTCCAGAAAAGAGTAAGGATTTTTCCAGCGGTCAGCCTCATCCACGACCACCTTCCAATAGCGCTCCTTACCGGGATTTCGCTTTTGAACCAAGGCCATGTAAATAAAAATGGATAGGGTTGTAAGCCAAAACCAGCGTGTTTTTACATCGGTAAAATGTCTCTTGAATATCTTAATATCTTTCAATGTTAGCGGATGTTCATCCACCGTACGAACATCCATAGCCATCTTTCGATACACATTGATGGCCGGATTATAAGCAACTGGGTCCCAGCTAACGAGAGCCCCATCCGGCTTCAGATGTTTTTTGAGCGCCTTGAGCGCCGCCTCAATATCCACATGATGAAATATATTTCCTGCGTAGATGACATCAAAAAGCTCGCCATCCGGCAGCGTCAATGTCTCCAAAGCTGTTTTGTGGGTACGCACTGTGACGCCGTAGCGCTTTGCGAGATCGGCGGTGCACCTAAGCATGTTCTCGGATATATCCACCGCTGTAACTTGTGCGCCCTGAAGAGCAAAATAAACAGACACTTCCCCAAGCCCGGAGCCCACATCCAGAAGTTTTTTGCCTTTGAGGTTAGGGATCGAGGCGCGGATATAGCGTATCTCAGGAGAAGTGGCAGCCTCACAGATCTTGATGACGTCGATCTTGGAAATGTCTGTTTCGCTCGCCCACTGATCATGAAAAACTTCTTCTTTGGCAAATCTTTCGGGTGCTTCAGCGCTCGAGTTAAATCCGGCTTTTGCAATGACTTGCGAGGCGATATTCTTAAAAAACTGCCGATTCATTTCCTGAATAGGATCTTCAAGGGAGCCAGAACTCAGCTGCCCATCATCCGCAACAACACTTCCCGCCCGCTGATAAAACCGCGCATCTTGGAGAGAAAAGCGGGCTTCTCCGGGCTTGGGGCTAGCCCAAAGGACGCGTATACCGCCGGAGGACACAGAAGGATCGTCTTCAACTTTAAGAGACTGAGTAAAGGAAGACCACCCCGACCCTCCCGCTTCAGCCCTAGACGAGTGGACTGCGGTCAAAAACTGATGCGCAGCACTTTCAAACCGTATCTTTTTGGGCATAACTTAAATTATTGGCTTCTACGTTGCGTTGATTGTGTTTTTTGGCAATCGCAAGAATCTGCTCATAGCTAAGCGGCCAAGGATTTTTCCTTTTTTGAAGGAAGAATGTTTTGGCTCTCTGAAAAGTAGCCCCCATAAAGCGACTGGATATGGTTATCTCGGGAAAACAGCCATACATGCAGCCCTCAGTGCAGCTTTTGGCAACTTTATGCACGTCCTTGCGGAATTTTTCGTCATGATAAGTTTTTACAAAATCAGGCGCATAGGCGGGTATAGCATAAGGCATCCGATAATCACAGCACACGGCGAAATGGCCATTGGGAAGCAGTGTAAAATAAAGTCCGGGACTGTCGCAAACACCACCGTTCTTGTCGCGCCAAGTGGAGGAGCCGTCTCGCACAAAACGCTTCACATCATCAAAGAACTGATCGCTGTCATAGACAAGATAACCGCTGTCCCTCATCTTACGAACGCGCTCAACAAGCGCATCTACCTGCGCGTATTCATGCTCTTTAAATTTCAAGCTTTTATCGAGCGTTCGAAAACCAAGTGGAATCGAATGATCCGATACATGGATCGGCACCAGCGAAGAATGCCAACCGATCTCGGTCCCAAAGCGGATAATGTTCTCGATCTCATGGAGATTCTGACTTTGCATGACACAACCCAAGGCCCCAAAACCATCCTTCTTGGGTAGATATTGGGTGAATAACGCTATGGCCTTCAAAGCTTTGTGCCAAGACTCGGCAAAACCACCGTTGATATCATCCTGCATCGCCGGATCCAGCGAATCAAGCGAAATGGAAACATCCTTTGCTCCATACTCAACCGCCTTGTGGATTTGCTCAGCCGTCGCCAGACCGTTGGTTTGCATGCGCACATGAATGCCGCGGCTTTCAAATTCTCGTATGATCTCAGGTAGATCTTGGCGAATAAACGGCTCTCCACCCGTAAGCACAACCATCGCAACGCCCATTTTTTTAAAATTATCGGCTATTCTCTTAACTTCTTCGAGAGTGCATTCCCGCACATCCGCATTGGAGTAGATAACGTTGCACTGCTTACAGGTTAGATTGCATCGAGCCGTGACAAAAAATTGAACGTAAACCGGCGCATCGTGATTGAGCGCGGCTTTGATCATGGTCATCTTTGATTGATTAGAAAACATTCTTACCTCGTTTCGTTGACTAAAGAACCATCGGGCACCCTCGACGGCTTTTCCGTGTGAATCTGAAGACCTTCTCGCCGAAGCTTAACAGAAAGGCTCACTAACTCAAACATCGCTCTTAAAATAACCCTGGGACTTGCGCCGGTTTGCTTTCCGGTCAATCGCGCATAATGTGTAACCGGCACCTCTATCACCGTCATATTGAGCTTCTTCATACGCGCATAAATCTCGGTGTTGATAAGAGCACCCCTGGAAACAATATTTCTTATATCTATCCTTTGGAGCGTATCGCGTTTAAAAAGCTTAAAAGCACAATCAATATCGGTGATCCCGAGTCCAAAAACAATGCGCACCACCAACCTATAAACCCAGGCTATCATATGGCGCATCAGAGGATCAGCGCGCTGATGACGAAACCCCGTGACCAGGTCCGCCTCGGAGATCTTTTTAACTAAAAGCGGGATCTCTTCGAGATTAAATTGATTGTCACCATCCGAGAAAAAAATGTACTCAAAGCGGCTTTTTTTAAAGCCCGTGTAAACCGCCCCGCCATACCCATGATTTTTGGCATGGCGGATATACTGAAGCTTATCGTATTGTTGCTGCAACAGCTGCGCAACGGCAGTGGTGTTATCCGTACTTCCGTCATCTACAATGATGATCTCGTAGTCATCGCAGATCTCGCGCAAAACCTTGTCGCAGCTAGACACCAGATCTGTCAGATTTTTTTCTTCGTTATAACAAGGGAAAAAAGCCGAAATCCTCATATCCATCCTTTTTGCTTCGCAACCCTATCAGTCTATTCGATAATGCTTCTCCGCGCAACAATTCCCTAGGGCTGTTTTTTTAGCCGGTAAATATAATTGTTGAAAGTGGTTGGCTTTTCTATGAACTGATACTGATAGGCTAACTCATAGTCTCTGTCTCGTACATAATCCCACAACTCTTGCGTGGTATCATCTCCAAGCCAAACATAGTCCAGCTGCTTTCCGGATAAAAACTGGGTCAGAGTCATACCCTTCTGCGTCAAAACAAGCCGCAGCGGATAGCAATCCCACACAACATTTTTATTATCATTATAAAAATAACGAACTTCCGCGGAGTAGAGAAGCTGCTCCGACGCTTGCATGTGTCGCAGCAAATAATCGTTTCCTTTGAAAGAGCGCTCATAAGCCAACAAATAATCTCTGGCGCTCATTTTCCCTATGGCAACGGGCCAACAGTCCCTTGTACGGTAAACAAATATACCCATATGGGTCAAAAAAACTAAAGCCAGAACCGCCATGACAGCGTGCCTCAGAGGACCTCTTCGCCTCATGCATAACTCTAGTGACACACCGACAGCTACAGAAATCACCGGTAGAACGGACAAAAAAAAGCGCACGTGCTGCGACTGAGTAAACAGAAATCCGCCGTAAAAAACTGCAAACAATGCAAGGCTAGCTAGCACCCTCGAGGACTTTCGGATGGACTGAACAAAAAATAGCGGCAGAAATAGTAAAAAAAAGGGGCCCACCATTTCTCCTCCGAAGTTTCGGGGATACATTGTCATATTCCAAGGCAAAAGCAGGAAGGCTTTGAAATCTTTCCCCATACTAACTCCCTCGCTAATTTCGTGATGCCACCCATTTCCTTGAAAAAGACTTGAGAAAAATGGGAACACGGGATTTCCCAAGATAATCCAGCTTCTCAAATACCAAACACCCGAAGCCACGAAACATCCCAGCGCAAAACAAAGGAGCACCCTCCAATTAATTCTAGTTACTATCAAAGCACCTAAAAACAAAATTAGCACACAACCTAAACCCAGAAGCTTGGTCGCGGCAGCGCCCCCCGCAAAGAATCCGGACAAAAACCAAGGCCGAACACAATTCCCATAGGAAGCGATCAGCAAAACGTACAAAGCGAGAAAGGTATAGAAAGCAAGGCTCAGATCAACATAGGCATAACCTGATTGGGCGAACGCTGCGGGCGTAAAAATAAAAACCAGAGCCGACAAATACGCGAGGCTCCGCCCAAAGAATCTTTCGCCAAACATAAATACAGCCGCAGAGGTCAGTATATAGAAAACCCAGTGAAAAAGTTGAGCTAAAAGTGTTCCCTGCAACAACAGTCCCAGAGTGAAGAGCATTTCAGTTTGGTAAGGCCACAGCGACTCTCGGTTGAATTCTGGTGGCATATGGAATATCTTTTGTTGCAATACGTACAGCTTCGGATGAAACAAATGATAGGCCAGCGCGTCCGTTCCGCCAGCAGGCATCTGTGCCTGGATCCAGGAGAAGAAAAAAACAGGTATTGTGAGAATCCAAAAAAATTTTACCTGAGCGGCTGATCTCACGGATCCACTTGTCAACACCAGCTGGCAAGGGGGTCTTTTCGAAGAGACAGAATAGGGTGCTATCATAAAAAAACACAGCGCTGCACAAACATAAGGCCTTGTGAGTAAACCAAATGATCCAATACCTAAAATAGTAAGCGAAACTATTACAAGTCCCGCCGCCAACGCGAAAAGAACATGTTCGCGCTTTGTTAATGTGGTATCCGGCAGCTTCAGCAATTGAAGCATTAAGCTGCCTACACGAAAAGCGGCAAATAGCACGATCAACAACAATGTGGTTGCCCATAGAGCCACAATGGGTCCGGCTCCTATAAATTGCATTTTAGATTTTTCCTTGGATTTTAGGAATGATCACCAACAGTGCGTAAACGCTCACAACCCAAACCAGCCACAGAACATAAACGATATCTAAATATCGGTTGTTTGGATTTTTATCCATCAAGCCCCCTCTGCCCTTAGGTCAAAAAGGATCATCTCCCCGCTTTCCTTCACCACAGAGTATCGGGAACGTAAATACTGCTCAAACAGCGGCAAGCGATGAAGCTGATCAACATGAGTGGTCATAAAATAGCCGGCACCCCGACTTCTTTTTTCTTCGAGACTCTCGATCAAGCCGCTTCCGTCTGGTCTGTCCAAACTAAAAGACCATCCCCTTCGGTTACAATAATATAGCTGGATCGGGCTCTCACCCCAGGAAGCGATGACCAAACTATCCCTGGGAGTCAAAGAGTCGGTCGCCTTCCCCGCCTCCACAATGGACATCCTATCTTTTGGGATAAAATAGAGCAGGCGGTAATAATAAAACACACTCAGTAGAACGAGTGCGCAAACTGGCAACCAAAACCATGTCCGTCTAACAATCGCAAAGCGCGGATTCAAAAGGATGCGCTGCGCTCCCAAAGCAACAAAATAAGCAATGGGGGGAATCGCGGGTAATAAATAATACGGATGCATCACAACCATCGGCCACATGACCAGCAAATAAAAGCCAACTGAAAATAGCCACACCCATGCAAATCGATGACTTTTAAATGTGTTCCTAAATAGTCCGAACGCAAATAAGACTATGCCTGCAGGCGTCAAGATATGAGCCGCCAAACCCACCGCGGGCATTTTTATATGGGGCATCCCAAAAAGCTTAAGAAACCCAAAACGACCCTGAACAAGACCTTCCGGGTAGCCAAACGTCGAGTAGGCTAGCTGTTGCCCTTTCCCCGCCTTCCACATGTAAAAATACCAGATCAGAGTAAGAGAAACCAGAAAACAGTACAAATAATATCGGGGCCGCCTAAAGATCACCCACCCTTCCCGCTCCCAAGCCAAATATATAATAGGGATGAATAAGTACAAAGCGTAAATCTTGGTCCCGACAGCCAAAGCCATGGCAAACGCAGATCCTAAAAGATGGGCCCATCGTCCCGTCTCACTATAGCGATAAAATAAATATAGCGCCCATAGCCCTGCAAAGACCATGGTGGTATCACATTGAATAGACCTAGCCAAAGCGACATTCATGGGTGAGAAGGATGCGAAGACCAAAGCATAAAGCGCCATTTTTTCGTTGGCAAGCTTTCGAATAAACAGATACAGGACAAGAAGGGTTCCCAGCGAAAAAAGCACCGAGACGGCGCGCGCGGCCCACTCATGCACACCACCCGTAAGTGCATATGCCAACGCCATCAAATAAGTATTGGTCGGCATCTCGGCATTGAGAAGATAAGGTCCCGGGCCATTTTCGTCAATTTCCGGGTAAAAGAAATTAAAACCGTTCGTGTAGAAATTCCGCGCTACCGAGGCGCAGTTGGAGAGACGAGATATACTGTTAAAACGCTCTACAAATGGGACGTTTAGATTATAGACCCTCACAAATATTGCAAGCGCAAAGATCAAGGCCACCCATTTTTTACCGCGCATACCGCCCCCGCCCCATCCCAAAGAACTCTAGATTATTTTTTTGGCAAAATCCATAAAATTATCACTTGCATGAGCAGCAGAACCATACCCAACGTCAGCGATATGGATTCAAAAAAACGGTGCGGCTTCGTATCATAAAAAAACCTGACCTCACACTGCCCCGCTTTCAGAAATACCCCTGAATAGATATGATTAACCGGCATCACAACCAACTCTTCTCCGTCTAGCTCCGCTTTCCATCGCGGATAAAATGCACTTCGGACAACGAGCAACGCATCGGACGCAACATCGACATCCAAAACAAATTCTGTGTCTTTTTTTGATCGGGTGTGCACAGGGGTCATCAAAAGATCAGCGCGGGGCAGCCGATCCGTGGGCGCGCTCTCAATGACGGCCTCTTTGAAAGGAACAAATTCATCACTTTTCAAATAGGCCAGCCTGATCTTCTCATCCGACATACTTTTCCAATTAAAAACCAGATACGCATAAGGCAGAATCGGTTCGAAGGTATACAGATAATGATCCTCCGATGAGTTACCCGGGGAGCGTCTCTGATGACTGAGGCTCAAAAGACGAGTGCTTGATATTGAGAGCTCCTTGTTAGATAGTATTTGGCCTATTCCTAGCGCATGCACGAGGCCGGACTCATTTTTCCATATATCTTCCGAATAAGGACGGCGACCCAGCGAGCTGTCGGAAATACCAAGCTCCTTGGTTAGCTCATAATACCTCTTAAGCAATAGCGGTGAGTATCCGCCCGCATGATTAAAACCATATAGCAGGTTGGTGTTTGCGGGTAGAGCTTCCTGATTGTGTTCATCCGGCCAACCAATGAGAGCGCTGTGCTTGGACTGCTGCTGTTCCAAAATCTCAGAGATAAAAACTTTTGGAAGATCGTTCGGATACGCTCGAACATTGCCAATAAAGCCGTTGCCGATAAACAATCCGTAAATGAGGAGATCCAACCAGAGCACGGCAAGCAAAGCGCCTCTTTTCCACTTGCCGGAAGAATCCCGCTTGAAGAGCAGCATGACAAATAAAAAAGATAAGCACAAAAATGAGATAGCTAGAATATTCCACTTGTCTGTATAATTAAAAAGCTTTTGTGCTTCAACGAGCATTTGATCTGCTTTGTCCTGATAATAAGAAATGGAATGGAAGGGGTCTTTCTTTCCTGAAAAAGCTGCCTCCGCACCGCGATTCGCAAATTCCTTGAGCGGTTTTTCAAAATACTGGAATACCATTTGCCCCATCAAAGGCGCCGCTACCACTCCCACCCAAAAAATCCAAAGCCCCAATCTTAGCCGCTTCCTGGTCTTCTCCTCTAAAGACAAATGCCTCAGGCGGTCAAAGGCAAAGCCCGCAATAATCGACAGCGAAACCGTGCTAAAAAATAAAAACTTCGAAGGGTTGCGCAGAGCTGTGAGAGAAAATCTCTCCACTACATACGATAGCGGCGCTTCTAAAAAAGGGACGTTGTTGCCTAAAGCCAGCACGAAGAAAAAAACAGCCAACCACCAATGAAGCTTTTCAAGACGCGATTTCTTTGACAGTAGCGAGATAAGGGTCAGCAAAAGTGCAGCCTGACCAATGTATAACGAGACGCCCAAAAAAGTCCCCCATCTTGGATAGGCAAGAGAGATCACGGCAGGCAACTCAACCGAGCCCCAAAAAACAAAACCGGCTGTTTCTCCCGCGCGCGTCGACACACGAACAAGCTCCATGGTTGAAGCCCATTGGGGTAGCGAAAGAGTGGCGCCTACAACAAAGGCGGCTAAAAAAAACAAAAAGCCCTTCCCTCTCTTTTCTGCCATCCAAAAACAAAATAAATATCCCACGCCGTACAGCGCCATCTGCGGCGCTCCAGCTGTCCACATCTGCGCAAACATAAAACCTATAGCTGATATCCAAAGTAGTTTATTTTTTCCGGATGAATGCCCAAGGGACTCCCAAGCCAACAAACACCATGGCAACCAAGACAACACTTTCAGGCTTGCGGTGTTGGAAAAACAGCCGCCAAAAGCACTAGAAAATGAGAAGAGCAGGCTCATGAGCGTAGCCGCTTCTTTTGAAAACCCTATCTTTTGGCCATACACATAAAATCCAACACCGCCGGAAAGCGTGTGGAGAAGAATTAGGAGCGAATACGCAACTGAAAACGGGAGAAAGAAATACAACAAAAGATGTGGTAAATAATAGGCTCCAACCTGCCCTTCGGCTAACAATGGGAACCCGCCAGCAACGCTTGGCACCCAATAAGGAAGTTGTCCCATTTTTAAAAGACGTGCGTATTCGTACGCCCATGGATAGTGCTGCTGCCAATAGTCGCCAAAAATAAAAGTTTTCTGGAAAATCAAAAGTGGCCATAAAAGCATCACAAACAAGCTCCCGTAAAGAGCGATAAAACAAATGTGTTTGCGGATAAAGCTATTCATTGGGTTTGATAGCTTTCACAACCAATATGAGAGAAAAACGATCCGGCCAAATACTTGCCATGGCATATCTCACGCGCCAGGGAAGCAAACTCAAAACAAGATTGAGACATTGGATTGTCTTCCTAACAAAGGATTTGTTATGACGGATGTCACTCACAATAGCATCTCGCATCGAATACGCCGGAACATGATCCACCCACTCAATACCAAATCCTGCTTTTTTAAGATCGTCCAAGAGCGGTTTCAAATAATACCGCCTCACGTGGTGCACGCCATCGGCTCTCATATTGGGTTGACCAACATACAAAACACCTCCGGACTTCAAGACGTTATTGATCTCTGCCAAAGTCTTACCCGGATACGGCAAGTGCTCCAGCACTTCAAAGCAAAGTGCGGCATCATAGCTTTGCTCTGGAAAAGGGAATCTGCGCTGGATATCACCACAAATTGCGCCGTAGCCAGCTGCATTGGCGGCGAGAAGACCCGATTCACTTATATCAAGAATATCCGCCTTGACGACGCCAAGGTATTGCAGGAGGTGTCCATTGCCGCCCGCCACATCCAAAAGTCGCCAAGCTGGATCCAAATAAAGTCGAGGTCGGATATGTGAATACAATCGTTCATAATAAGCTCGTTTATTTCGTTTTTGGGTCTCATCCACCCAATAATCCTTGTAATAGTCAGCCGTCTCGTTTGACACGATACACCTCCAAATAAGGGCCCAAGAGGTGACGGCTAAATATTTCATTCGGCAAATGCGGCGCCGCCGTGGATGCCTCCGGATCGAAGCTCATTTTCCTCAAAGGATCGCGGTAAGGGCTAAATGAACGCAAAAGTTCAGCCTTTTGTGGAGAAGCGCGGACAAAATTTGAAGCTGACTGGTCAAAATCAGTGGTATGGATCACGATGTATTCGACGCCTGCTTTCTCAATAGAATCCCAATCTTGTTTCACAAAAGGGCCCATAAAAAGAAATGGAGAAGTCGACTCGTCTTCATGAGCAACCAATTGATAGACATTATATCCTTTGCGATCTTTTAAGCCTTCAAGCATCAGGTCAAGCCGCTTTTTCCTCACATCATCCTTTTGAGACCCGCCAAGCTTCGCATACTTCCCTTTGATTTGCGCTTCTGATAATGGAAGAGGCGGGCCAAAAAAACGATTGTCCACAGCAACTGGACTTGACTCGTCAACATTGTCAGCAAACCACTGAGCACATTCGGTACGCGTATCTTGACCCAGAAAGAGTGCATCCAAATAAACCGTGGGCGCCAAAAGCTCTGCACAAAGAACGGTGAGAAGCGCGATCATTAAACCGCGTTTTTTTTCCAAAAGCTGACCAAGTCTATGTAGCGCCATCGCCGCTAGAAGCGCCAGTACAGGCATAAGCGGAAGCATGTAGCGCGCAAAATTCTGAGAAAATACAACATTGATCCCATAATAGACAAGTAGTAGTCCGGCCGTGATCCAGGCCTTGCGCATGTCATTCTTGGCCAGCACAATTAGTCCAAGAACCCCCAGCGAAACAAATGCGACACCACTCCCACCCACGATCGAATACACCGCATGATGCGTGAGCCCCACAAAGCTCTCAGCGCCGCCCTGATGACTTATTTGTCCCCAAAAATTTTTCCAGTCCAGAAAACTAAACGGCGCAAAAATAAAAAAAACAGTGATGCAGGAAGCGCCCGACAAGATCAATTTGATAACTTGCGACGGTTTATACCAGTTTTTAGGCTGACTGATCATATGCGCCAATCCAATCATTGGCGCAAAATAAAGCCCCGTATATTTGATAGACGCTGCCCAGCCCATCAGCGCCCCAAAGCGGAGATAGCTGAGAAGCAGAGGCGCTTCAAGTATTGATAAAAGCACAAAATAACTTATCGTCACAACCAATGTCAGCGGTATATCGGCGTAAATATAGTGGCTGTGTTGAACGTGCAAAGGCGTAATAGCTAAAAGTAGCGCCGCCCAAAAAGCTACCCTTTCACCAAAAAAACGCTTAGATCCAACCCACAGCGCCCAGACAGTGGTTGTCCCGAAACAAACACCCAGCAAAAACCGGCCTATCCAATAGACGGATGTGGGATCTCGCATAAACATAAGAGCAAAATCAGAAGATGTCTGAAATATACCTATGAGCTTTCCGACCACAAAATAAACGCCCTGGGCAATAAAAAAGAAATAGATCGTAAAAGGAGGTATCACAAAAAAATGCGTGTTCCAGCCACCCGCGCCTATCGAAAGTGCGTGATTCACAATAATGGGCTCATCTTGATGATAGATGTGTGGCAATCCAAAACCTATTCCGATCATACGTAATAAAAATGCTATAAAAAGGATCCCCATGATCTTTTTTTTATACGAGATCATAGAAAAATAGCTTGCCCCGATGCATCATGCGACCTCCGAACCGCATCCAAAAGCTCTTGCACGCGCAAGGCATCTTGAATATCCGGCTTGACTTGCCCCCTCTTTATGACGGCCGATACAAATGCGGTCACAAGAGCACTCACCGCACCTATCCGACCGCGAGCATTCTTAGGCTTTCGAGCTAGGGTCGTATGGATACGCTTTAACCCTCTGTCATTTATCGATCCAAAGAAAAGCTGAAACTGATCGAGCGCACCCGCGACGCTATTGGCAAGTACAAGTGTCCCGCGATCACCATATATTTCCAAACGATGACCGCTGCCATGAAGACAATGACCCGCCACCGTCAAATTTCCATAAAACCCTTTTTTAAATCGGACGCGTATCGCACAAAGTGTTTCTTGGTCACCGACAATCCCCGCGCCCTTGAGTAAGCGCGCATTCACCGCATCAATGGGCCCCAGAAGCCATTCTAAATAATGAAATGAATGACTCGCAAAAAGATTAAGCGCCCCCCCGCCCTGAGCAGACTCCGTCTTCCAAGAACGCTGGCCCTCTTTATTAGCAGCTGTGATGAGTTGCCAATTTAAAAGCACATGTCGCACTTGACCCAGCTTGCCGGCCTCTATCAATGCCTTAGCCTTGCTCCAAGCCGATGTTTGTGGCAATTCAAAATCAATCACATGCGGGAGTTTAGACAAGAGAACTTTTTTGGATATTTCACGAGCCGTCGCCAAATCGACAGCCAAAGGCTTTTCAATAAAAAATGGCTTTTGATGTTTGATCGCGTACTCGATGATATCCGGCTGTAAAACGGCAGGCACCGCAAGGCTGATCGCATGGATACCCGTGTCTTCGATCAAGCTTTTCCAGGATCCATAACTTTTAGGGATCTTATAAGCTTTGGCAACACGCGCAGCTTTGGAGCTGGAGCTTAGCGCTATCGCTTGGATCTTGCACCGCTTATCCGCTCGAAATGCCGGCAAATGAGCCCGAACCCCAAATCCCCCGCCAATGATCCCGATCCCAAGCTGACTCAAACCAGATCTCCTTTTTTTGTAAAATCGTATATCCAGACCGAGTGACCTACGATTTTATCGGGTTTGATATGCTGCGTCCATTTTGCTGTATCAAAATTATGTAGCCCCAGCGCATAAACATACGGCCCGGGCTGGAGGTTTTCCTCGGGAGCCATGAGTCGCCATTCAACACCATAAGCCTTTTTCATATCCACAGGAGATATGGTCACCAAAGTAATTTCACCGTGATGATTCTCATGTGCCCACTCGGCCACACCCTTCAAATCCTGACCCCAATCAATATTCGAATCTCGCAAATAACGATGACCTTGATCAGGGCCACCGATCAGCTGATTAAAATGGGATAAATAATCTGGATAAATTCGAATTGCCTCATAGGCGTGCCAAAATAGCAACGCAACAGCGAGCCAGCGCATGATCTTTTTATTTTTCCACAGCCAGGCTACACAACCCCCACACAACACGAACAGCAGCGGATAGATGGGCAGGAAATAGCGGATACCCGCCTGAGCTTTGTCACCCGTCGTCACCAAAAACAAAAAAGCAACAGGAGTTAAAAGCGCTGCCTGTGTCACCTTATCTATACTCAGCGAACGCATCGTAAAAAAAGAAAATAAGATCAGAATCAAAAATGGAATTGTATTCTTGATCACAAAAGCGACAAAATAATATTGCCAAAAACTTTTGGTTCCATGGGACCACTCGCCCATAAAAAATGCATTTGTCCCTTTGGCTCGCGTGAACATCATACTGCTAAAGGCGGATACAAATGTGGACAGCGGCACAGGAACCTTTTCAGCAAAATGCACCAAATTCTCTCCCCCAATTTGGCGATACACGGCAATTTTTTTTGGTGGGTCTGGAGTATTCTCTAGAAGAGGTTTTATCTCAAAACCATAGCCCGCCCACACGACAAACAAACACACGGCAATAAACATCGCGATCTTCCCGATCGACAATTTTTTCCATGAGCGACTAAGAGCGGCAACCAATATCAGTGTGGGGAAAATAAGGATAGCCGAGAATTTAGAAAGAAACGCTAGTCCGGCCATCACCCCGGCCAAAACCAAATTCTTGGCGTTTTGCTTATCCAAATATTTCCAAAACCGCCAAATCGTCATATAAAAAAAGAAGGCGACGGATAGGTCAGACGTTGCAAGCCCTGAGTGTGCAAGAATGTCCGGACAAAATGCAAATAAAACCAAAGAGGCTATTCCGCCGACAAAGCCAAACAGCTCGGATGACCATCGATACACAAAAAAACCAAAAACCAGAGAAAGTAGCAATATGGGCAATCGCGCCCAAAAAATGATCTCATCCTGGGTAAAACCTTCTTGATAGAAAAATTTTTGAGCAAACGCCGGACTATCACCCTGTTCCCAAGACACATCGTCCAGCGGTGCCTTTACACCCAAAAAATACAAAGGTATCGCCGATAGAAGCCTGGGCAGAGGCGGAGCAGCAGGATTCATCCGGAAATCCCGAGTCACCAAGTGTGAGAAGCCGCTGGCTGTATGATGGGCAAACTCATCACAAGTGGGGGCTTTTTTTTGCATGGAAAAAAAAATCTGACCAAATAAAGCGGCCAAAAGCAAAACAACCGAAAATAAGGCGCGCTTAGTCATCTAAGTCCTTTTTAAATATATAGTTACGGAATCTACTTTATGATAGCAAAGAGGTTAGGGCTTGGAAAGCTGTTCTAACTCGATAATCTTATCTGCAACGCGTCTATATGCGTCTTCGGCAGCATGAAAATCGTCATAGAATTCCGCGTCATTTCCGCCATAAAAAGATGGGCTTGAAAAATCATATATCGAAAAACCCCTACTTTTAAAAAAGGGTTCAAGTTTTTTAGGTAGCTCCTTCCAATATAAATATCCGGATGAGTTTAGCTGATCGTATACGCGCTCACGCACGGGCGGCAAGATACCGATCACACGTAGGTTGCGGTCATGGCATATCTGCAAAAAACGATCCAACATGTTTATCCCGACTTCGTCGTACGTTTCCCCGTCTTTTAAATTGGAACGGTCGGGCGCCTCACCTTCGGCTGCGGATGCGGGCTTATTATGGAAA
The DNA here is from genome assembly GCA_964402785.1 of uncultured Planctomycetia bacterium. Classification (GTDB taxonomy): domain Bacteria; phylum Omnitrophota; class Gorgyraeia; order 2-02-FULL-51-18; family 2-02-FULL-51-18; genus CAYODQ01. The sequence goes on along the minus strand of CAYODQ010000004.1, from coordinate 45,317 downwards.
TAAGCCCCGTCATTCAAAAATCCACTTCCTTTCACAACCGCCTCGAGACCTATGGGCTTATCGTCCATATCATTCGCGGCCAATAGTTGACTCGCGGAAAACTTGCCCAAGAAAAGATCCTTGTAAACACTTTTCCAGGAAGTTCCCAGGATGCGAATAGCATCCAGCGGCCCCGCTCGACGGTCGAAGCGATCTTCTTCCTTTTGGGACCAATCAAAATCAGGTTTGGCAAAAAAAGGATCCAACCCCACGATCAAGATCTTGGGCTGGCAATCTATCGGCACATGTGAGATGAATTTCTCAAAATCATTAAGACGGGATCCGCCCACAGCTGCATTGTAAAAAGTGCGGGGAGTAAAAAAATTTTCGCGAAACGCCATCAAGTGAGAGCTCCCAAAAGCAACGATTTCGGCATTTCTGGCCATAAGCGACTTGAGTTTGTAATATTTGGCTGGGTTGCTATACGCCAAACCCACTCTCAAAGGCACTTTTAATACTTGCTGTGCTTGCACAACTTTATCCATGGGAGTCCACTCTCCCGAAACCCAAAGAACCCAGGCTGGGAAAGACATTAGCAGAGCGATAGGTAAAAAAAATATCGCCATTCTGAAACCAAAATATTTAATGAAGCGTCTGATCATCAAAATTTAAAATATATAAATTCTTTGGGCCAAAATCGACCAAACCATAAAAAGGCACCCATCATCCCATAATAGACACCCCATCGGGACGCTTGAGGCAAGCGTTCAAAACCCCACCGGCCTCGAGTCTTGAGTGAGTATTCAAATAATTCGGCCAAAATCAACGCCAAGAAACATCCCATCAAAGCTTTGGGCCCTAAACCCATCCCAAGCCCGGTGAATTTGAACGATCCCGCAAATAAGCCGCGTATATAATCAAATCCAGCCGCAGCGGTAGTCGAGCGAAAAAAAATAAAAGAAAATACCATTAAATGAAACGTAATGAATACGCCTGCAATGGAACGCAGACGAGCCAAGCTTTTATGACACTTAAAAAAGTCGTCGCGCGGCCTCATGCTAAAAGTAGAAATACTAATCAGCGTTCCCTGGATGATACCAAACGCAATAAAACCCGACGAAACATCATGCCAAAGACTTATAGCCAACATGCTGATAAAAACACTCAAAACTAACCCAGCATTTCCCTGACCCCTCAAAAACATTCTTAATGGTAAAAACAAATAATCATTAATCCATCGGCATAGCGTCATATGCCAGCGCCTCCAGAAATCTTGCACATTCTTGGCCATATAAGGCGCATTAAAATTGGGCGGCGAATCAATTCCGAACAACTGACCAGCACCGATCGCGATATTGGCTAGCCCCGAAAAATCGGCGTATATTTGGATATAAAAAGCGTACACAGCTATCCAGAGTGCCGTTGAGTTATACATTGAAGCATGGCCAAAAACATTATCCACAACCACTCCAATATTATCCGCAATAACAAGTTTCTTAAAAAGACCGCAGAGGATAAGGCGCAATCCGGAGGCCCATAGTGCAATATTAGGCTCATTTTTATTGATATGGAGCTGAGGAAAATATTCATTCGATCTTTGAATTGGGCCGCTCAAAAGATGCGGAAAAAAGGCTGCGTACGATGCAAAGCTTAGCAGCTCATTTTCCGGGTTTATTTTTTCCCAGTACACATCGATCAGGTAACTCGTAAGCCGAAAAGTATAATAAGAAAGCCCGATAGGCATGACCACGGATGATAGAAAACAAAACTGTCCGCGCCAAATTGGCAAACCTTTAAAAAAAACAAAACTGCCGAGAAAATAAACAAGTCCGACGAGCAAAATGATCCGCTTTTGGCCTGCATCCGCCGCTCGCTGCATCCATCGAGCCAAACCGTAAGCGATTGCTGTTGAAAGGATCAGGAGCCCTAAAAAATTAAGGTTCCAAAGCGCATAGAATAAATAACAAGCAAAGAGAAGCGTATACCGCCTAAATCGCAGAGGGGTTGCATAAAATGCGGCCAGCGACAGCCACAAATACACAAAAAACTCGATCGAATTAAAAGGCATTGATTAAGAGATTTTTTTTAAGATCAGATTATAAAAATCACCCACATTGCGCAGTGACACCACCTCTTTCGTGGTGAGCGCGATCTTGAACCGCTTCTCGACCGCTACGATCAGATTCACATGGGTCAGCGAGTCCCAACCATCGATATCCTTCGCGGTCATATTATCCGAAATCTGGATGGAGTCATCCCCAAACACTTCTTGAAACACCCGATTGAGCTTTGATCTTGTATCTTGCGCATTGGTTTCCGGCATCTTATCTCCTATGAATAAAGCGTTATGGTTTCTTGCACAGGAAACCGGCGACACAAGGCGTGATGCCTGCCGGCTTCCCGTCATACGCCAACTCTGAACGCGATCCCAGGATGTCCCAGCCCGCTCCACGCAGCATTGCTTCCACTTCAGAGGGAGTACGAAAAAGATAAATATGATCCGTGTGAGCTGCGTTGAGCGCCGCCGTGATATACGCCTTTGAACCGGGCTTTGTTATCTTCAGTAAAACACGGCAAAGCGCAGCCGGATCCTCTAAGTGCTCCAACACTTCCTGGCATATCAAAAAATCAGCGCTATCGGGCGATATCTTGGATTTGAATATATCCGCAATCTCCAACGAATAACGCCCGGACAAACTGTGGGCATCCAGAAGCTTTTTTGTAAAATCCACCGAATACCTTGAAATATCAAAGCCCTTGCCTTTTGCATGCGGGAACGCCTTCAGTGTCTCGCAGGAATAAAGCCCCGTTCCCACACCGATCTCATAGAACATCTTCGGAGGCACCAAGCCCGCCAAGACCTCCTGCCTGAAATAGTTGAGCAAACGGTAATGATGCCGCCACAAATAATGTGAAAGAAACAAACCCGGCAAATAGGTGGTCATCATGAAATTCTCATCATCATAAAAGGCCTGGAGCGAATGATCGGGAGAAAGCTTCTGGTATTCGCGATGCTCCTCAAAATACTTTTGATGCCGCACGGCCTCCATTGAAAAATCAGCATATCCAAAGAGCATGTTCTCCCAGCTCTCATCGCTCTCCCGGCCAAGCAGGCTTGAAATATTCTCTGAAAGATCCTTGGCCCATGCATGCCCAAACTCCTCCTCTTGCCGCTTCCACACATCAGAAAAGAAAGGCGTCTTCTCTTGAGCCATATTGGATAATCTCTGGATCATGCTTTCTGAGCGAGTGATATTTCCTCCATCCAAACTTTTTTGGGCTGATAATGAGCAAGATCCAGCGTCCATTGCTGACTGCCATCATTTGCAGCTGCGCCATTTGGCTCAAAACCAAAACCTAAATAGAAGTCTTTTACCATTTTATTTTTATCCGTAGGAATGTAGCGGCCCAAGAGCCGCTTAAATCCTCTGGACTTGGCCTGTTCGACAACATGATTCATGATGCACTGCTCGACGCCCCGAAAAAGAACACGGCAGCTCATCACCCATTCCTCGATGGCTGCTTCGCGCTGGCCCCAGGAAACAACGACACTCGAGATCATCCCGTAGTCCCCGAATTTATCCTGCAGCGTAACACACAAAGGCAGCACTCCGCGCTCATCATTCATAAAACTTTCGCACTGCGCTTCAGTGAACCGGCGGGTCAAAAGGTTGAATTGATTGCTTCTTTGCAAAAGTTGCGCCATGCGCGGTAAATGGTGTAATGTACAGCGCTCAAGCCGTATCTTCATATCCAACGATCTTAAATAATCATCATGATCCTCAAAGCTTGTCTTGAGTTGTTTGCGTTGGAACTCCTCTTGATACATCTGGGTACGCGAAGAATCAGCCTCCGAGTGCGATGCAACTTCAAATAAATTCAGTTCAGTGAGAAACTTAACGAATTGTGCCGGATCCTCCGGCATCTCAGGCACCACAACATCGGGTAATGCCTGACGCACAAAATTGCGCTCAAAAGCGCTGTCATCCAAGAACAGCAATGAATCAAAACCTATATTGAGCGTTTCCTGGATCAACCGAATATTTCCGGGCTTATCCTCCCAATTGGCAACGAACACCGCAAAATCATCCAGCTTAAGAATCATCTCCGGGCGCTGAGTAAAAGGAAGCTTTGCGTTCTCCGGATCATTTTTGCTGCAAGCAGCCAAAAGAACACCGCGTTTTTTAAGATCCAAAAGGAACGATTGGAAGAGAAGGAAAGCCTCCCCTTCTTCGCCATGGCTCAGCTGTATCCCATCCACGCCGTCATCTCCGACAATACCACCCCACAGTGTATTGTCCAGATCCAGTATGACACATTTGATGCCGCCGCCCTGAAGCGCCACGGCCACATCCACAATCGATTGTGCGATGAATGGAAGAAATTCAAGAGCACAAGGGTATTTATACAACGACCATAGCCGCTCATCGAACCAAGTTTTTTTGCCTACATAAGATGCGAGCGACTCGATATCAAGCCTGAAAATATTAGCTCCCGAAACACTACCTTTTGAGACCGCCTCATTGATATGCTGAACCGATGACAAAAAAGATCCCGAAACCCTATTTCCGTAGTTTCCAAACGGCCTTTCGTACGGCAAAACATAATTCGTTTGAAGGATCGTAGCCTTTGGGTATTTCTGCCGTATCTTATTCCAGCGCCTTTCCAACTCTTGTATCTTTTCAGAAGCAAATTCCTGCGCCGAGCCTTTAAACGAGCCGTATCGGTTTCTCAGCGCCTGCGTGGATTCGAGCAACACGATATGATCCGGCAAAAAAGCCTCCAACGCTGAGTCTTGGGCCAAGATCATATGATCTATGGAATCAAACTCGGCTTCCAAGATCTCGGCTGCAAGCCCGCTTTTGTGGCAGAGAGCCTTTAAGACAAGCGTCAATTGTTGGGAAGAAAAATCCGCCATCACGGCTATTTTTAATTTTTTAGCACCTTCCTGCGGCGGGATCCTCTTTGCTTCCCTGCAAAGGCGCATATAGTCTAGTTCCTCTAAGCCGTATTTCATCATGCCGCACCACCTGTCACAGGTACTTGGATGCCCGTGATAAACGAAGCTTCCGGCGATAAAAGATAGCAAGCTGCTTTAGCAACATCTTCAGGCAAAACAAGGCGCTTCATCGGTAAAGACTCGACATAGATCTCGATGAAACGATCTGGAAGATCCGAATTAAAATCGGTACGAACCATCCCGGGAGACACGGCGTTGACCCGAACATGGTACGGCCCAAACTCGATAGCCTGACAGCGCATGAGCCCCAAAAGCGCATACTTGGATGTCACATAACTTGCCTGCTTGGCTGGAGGCAAACCCGTCACAACAGAGGACAGGATATTTACAACGGCTCCCGGTGATTTTCGGCCCTTAAGAGCGCAAGCGAACGCTTGCGAGATCGCGTAATAGCCGCGAAGGCTTTTATCGATGTAGGCCAAAAAAGGCTCTGTTTGCATTTTAAAAAGCGTCTCTCTCTCAAATTTTTCGGCTGCTGAATAGACCAGCCCATCCAGCATTGCTGCCCCCAACCACCCCGACAGACGATCCAATGAGTCCTGGGAGTTGGAATCAAACTCGATCTTTTTTGCCTGCGTTTTAGCCTCCAAAGCCTGCGCTTTAGCCCGTCCGGATCGGTACGTAAACCAAACTTCGTTACCCTCGGCGCATAGCTGCTCAACAATAGCTGCGCCTATCCCGCCACTGCCACCCACCACCAAAACCTTCATGCGGTCTCCCCCACTTGAACTTTTGCTGTAGCAACAAGATGTTTAGGGGAAACGTGAAACCAAGAAATATTCAAAAGAATTGTTTTGGTGCCTGCCGATTTATGTTCAACTTTTGATCTAAGAAGAAGAGCGTCCCCCAAATAAACAGGAGCGCGGTATTGTATGCTAACCGAGTGCAGCACCGCATGTTTTCCCGGAAAACAAGTACCAATAAAATTCGATATAAACCCATTAAGAATGGCGCCGTGCATGACCTTGGATTTAAATCCGGCTCTTCTGGCAAAACGATCATCGATATGAAGGGGGTTTGTGTCTTTAAAAGTGGCGAGGAAACCCTCGTACACCTCTCGGGTGAGAATATAACGCTTACTTTTCTGTTGCCCTAAACGGATATCAGAAAAGCGAAATGCTTTCATGCTACGATTGTCGGCGTATCCCATACATTGCTACCAAAAAAGCCACAAATGCCCCAAAGTAGCATACTAACCCTGTCCAGTACGAGGCCGAAACTCCAAATGAGATAGCAACGATCACCGCCAAAACCGAAGCATAAACCGAGGTTGCGCCATTGATGCCCCATAACCATGGCGTGAGGGATGACGAATATTTCCCGGCTAAACGCATCCCTAGGGGAAATGCCATGCCCATCGTGATCCCCATGGGCGTCAAAACCAACATGGAGATCATAATGCGTACGGGTGTGCCACAAACCTCAAACTTCCTTACCAGAGAAGGTGTAAATAGACCAATAAGAATAAGCGTGCCGATTAGCACAAAAAGCCTTGTTTTGCCCTGATGATCCACAGTATCTACCGACCCAGAGCCCACCATAAAGCTTCCAACGCCACTCGCCAAGAGCAGAGTAAAAAGAACCACGGATAACCCATAGACGGGATGACCTAAAAATATGCTCAAGCGCTGCATTTGAGATATCTCAATAAACATGAAACCAAGCCCTATCATTGCAAAATAAAAAAGAAGTGGCAGTGTTCCGCGCAGGCTGCTTTTCTCGGCCGTCATAAGAAGCGGCACTAAAATGCATAGCAGCGTAAGCACGGTGACGATCAAAAGCAGAGCCGCCAGCACAAATATAGCCTTGACATTAAAAGTAGCCAACTTGTATCCGGTGATACTTTCTTTAAGCACATCCCAAGGTCTCACCATGCTGAAAAAAAATGGGTTGTCATCCGTCGGAGCCGCAATATTGATCGGAAATTTATTTAAAAATTCTTCCTTATCACCTTCTCCTAAGAGCTTGTCAAACACAGGATCTTTGGAAACTAAAGGGCTTAGCATGACCTCAAAGTTAAACTCTCCGCTCAATCGATCCAACTCCGCTAGCTGCTCCGCAGTAAAGGGTGAAAGACTGAGCATGAGAGTGCCTACTTCACCAATGCCTTCTTCGCGAATATTTCGCACACAAACTAGGTGTTTGCGCGGATCTTCAAAACCCATAGATCTGAGGACGTTATCGGCGATGGATATCATCCTGTATATTTCTCCCGAAAGATCCAGATAATACCAGCGCGAGAACGACAATATCCCATCCGGAGTCAAATGCTGGACAAAAGCCTTCCACGCTTCGGTGGTATAAAGAGAGTTTTCCGTAAAAACAAAGGCTCCGGCTGCAGTAGCCGCGGTTGTATCAATAAATGATACTTGGATAATGTCGAATTTCTCTCTCGACCGCGCTACAAAGCTCCGCGCTTCATCGTTAATCATACGAACTTTTGGGTTAAGATCGAGATGACCAGAAAAATCACCAAACATAGGACCATTTACAGTATCGATGATCGCCTGATTGATCTCGACGCCTGTCACAGAACGCTGATCAAAAACCAGCGCCGATAGAATATCCCTCCCCCCTCCTATCCCCACCACCAAAACATTGGCATCGGGCCGAATGTAATGCACCATATTCGTTATATCGTATTTAAGATACTGGTGCTGAGACAAATCTCCGCTAAATTCGGTGATGGGAGTCGCGGCACCCGAGTCCATACGAAGCCACAGCTCTTTGGGAGCCAGATCATTAGCATGTACAGAGCTCAAACCCCAACCAAAAGCAGCCGGCCCATTGGGATCTTCTGTGACCGTAACACGCGAAAACGAATTCCACTTTTCATAAAGAGGCTTTGACTCGACGGATCCCTTTATAAGCTTCAAACGAAAAATTGGTGATCCGGTAAAAGCGCTGATAGAAGCATGCGCAAAATAAGCAACGGCGAGTATAGCAGCAACAGCAACGGCTCTCTTAAAAAAAGCGCCGCGATCAGAGGATGCAAAAAAGACACCGGCAAGAGAAGCTAGGGTGGCCGTAAAAAAAACCGCTGATGAGGCATCTGTTACGCTAAGAACCACGATCAAAAGCACACAACCGATGGCGGCACCCGCAAGATCCGCCGCATATAATCTCCCTACATCTTTAGGATAGCGCGTCAATATAAGACAAATACAGATTCCGCTAAAAATAAATGGAACTGAAATAACCGAATACGTTAGTCCAATAAAAAAAAGGTTCTTAAAGGAGACATCCGTGACAAAAGGAATGTGAAGGTGTGCCAAAAAACTTAAAAGCACCGTCACCCCGAACATCATTGATGCCTGAGTCAATCGTTGCAGCAATTTATGCTCTGGAAAATAACGAGGATACAAATAGACCAAAATAGCTCCCACAGTCATGCCAAACATAGCAATTGACACAGCCACAAATGCAAAATGAAACCACATCGTAACGCTGAATATACGGGTGAGAAGAATTTCGTAGATCAGGGTAGCTAGCGATACAAAGAATATGCCTAGAAAAGCGGGCTTGCCGGCCCTCTGAAAAGCCATCGTTTTGTTGTCAGGACTCATGTTTTTGTATTTTAGCACACACAGCATCGGAAACAAACAGCGTCATGTAAAAAACTAAAGCGATAGCAATCAAGAAATTGATCCGCTTATAAAAAGCTAGAACTCCCACGGCAGAGTAAAGCACCACAAGCCATAAGGATTTAGGCCAACGAGCCAATATGATCCAAAAAAGAGCCCAAACCAAATACCATTGCACCAGAGGGCTGTACAGAGAAGCATAAAAACCAAGGTAAGCTAGGCTCACAATGCGATAAAAATCAGCATCATTTATATTTTTTACGCGCCAACACCAAACCAGAAGTAACGCATAGACAACTCCGTAGAAGCCGACACATCCCCATTTAACCCACATGGCGGGCACAACCAGACCGACGCGATTCATAGCCCATTCAATCAAATAAGGAATGGTGTTGGTATAAAATGGGTCCTCTTGGCCCAAGTGATGCAAGACCGCTCCAAAAACCCCGACTCCCTTCCAGAAGGGCAAAAAAAACAATATCACCACCAAGAGATTGATCAGTAGATTACGCATAATAAATGCCTTAGGAAAACGCCCCTCCTCTTCCCAGCGCTCTCGGACAGCAAAAAGGATCATAAACGGCAAGTGCAAGATCACCGTATATTTGATCAGAAATGCGCAAGTCCAAAAGAAAAAAGCCTTTCCGTGCTGTTTGAGCAAAAAAAAGTACAGCGAGATGATTGAGAACGTCATCATGAGGAGGTCATTGTGACCATCGATAAGCCCCTGCACCCATATCAATGGACAAAGAGCAAAAACAGCCCAGATGCGCCCCGGCTCAGCTAACGATAAACGGTGAACTATTTTCCAAAAGAAATAAAGGGACGCCACCATAAATAGCCATACAATACATTTATACGCGGCTATCATACCCATGACAGAGTGTTGAAATAAGGCAGCGGGTAAGGTCTGGATAAAAACGGATATAGGGCCGTACGCATCAGGGTTTGTGATCCAAATCGAATAGGGCCTTAATAGATCATTTGGAAAGTTTACAGGAAACGCAACATATGGATTTTGATGGTATATGCTCAGGATACGCCCACGGATCAGATACTCGTACAGATCCCCAGAGAAAATGGGGGGCATAAAACATAAAAAAAATGAAGGAAAAACAACCCAGGGCCACAAACGAGACCAATCGATGGAAGTTTCGCGGATATGGATGATGCGCCAATAAGAAATAAACCAGCTGGCATACAAGGCAAGAATAACGTGTCGAACGGCAGGCTTCAACGGAGGTAGGTTTCCATCATGCCAGGTGACAGTCGCCAAACCAATAAGCAAAAGGGAGATGAGGCTCACGGAATAGTGGATCTTTCTTGGCATCAGGCAAACCTTTCTTTGATCCATTGCTTCACCGGAATCTCGTACCACTTATAACAGATACAGCTAATACCCAAAGACAGCCCCAGGGCACCAATCGTGATGATCTCGGGCGACTGTGTAAACATTTCCGGCCACCACGTCTTTGTGTATAGCAACACAAGAACGTGACACATATAAAAAACATAGCTAATATGTCCCAAAAATACCAAAAAGTTATTGGATAGAAACTTGGAAACAAAGCCCTTAGAAAAGCTATGGACGTAGATCACAAATCCCATGCTAGGCGTAAAAACCACCGTCCAAAGGTAAGGCTTGTCGATGCGGTGACAATACGTAAACGTAGCCGCCAAAAGTGTCAGCGAAAAAATTTCAAGTAGGGTAAAACGCAAGCGGCTATTTATTATATTAAAATCCTTTGTGTGTAAATATATGAAATAAATGACGGTGCCCAGGACAAAATCAAAGAGCCTAAATGGAGGAAAGAAATATAAAAACCAATTGGCTAGCTGAGAATCCTTAAAAATAAAAGCAACTGCGCAGGACAAAAACCATATCATGACCGCTGTTATGCACCACATCCTCGCACCAAACCATTTTAGAAAACTTAGAAAATATAATATAAAAGGCAGCATTGCGTAGAAAAAAAACTCGTCCGAGATGCTCCATGCCGGCGGGTTGAATGTTTGAGAAATCGTATTAGAAGGAACGAAACTCTGTAGCGCAAAAGCATGGCATGCCGCCTTGATCAGAGTCTTAGACGGAGACTGTTGAAACACCTCCATCATCAAAGGAAGTGAGGCTGCAAAAAATAAAATGTAAGTAGGATATATTCGAGCAAATCTTGTTATGTAAAAACTTCGCACAGCCTTACAATCTAACTCCCTAAACCGCTCAAGATAATTATGGGTAAGAATAAATCCGGATAGGATAAAGAAAAAACTGACTCCGGCATAACCGTAAGTAAAAAAATATGCCAAAGCCGTTGAGTAATCCGTGCCCATTGTAAAATAGCTGACATGGTAAAAAAATACAGCCCATGCAGCAAAAAATCGCATCGATGTCAGTGGTAAGATCTGATCCTTAACCGAAATCAAACTTTTCTCAACCAATACAAACGCGCCAATGCAAAATAACCCCTGATCGTCCTCAATGAGTTATTTTTACTTGCGGTGGGCTTCTGATCGTAGCGAAGTACAAATGGCGACTCAGCTATCTTCGCGCCCAACATTCGCATCCTGATCAAGATCTCAGGAGAAACTGCAAATCCCAAATGAGCCAGCTGTATAAAATTTTTCCCCAGCACTTTATCTGCCTTCTTAAGGAGAGCCCCGGTAAACACCCTAAAATTACAGCTGTATTCATGGAGGCCTCGTATTGGAAACAATATCTTTAAAAAAATCCCAGCCCCCATACTTAAAATACTTTTAAGCCCAGACAAACCTTCCTGCCCTCCCCCTTTACAAAATCGCGAGAGAGCTACCAAGTCATAGCCAGAACGAAGTTTTTGAATAGCTGCCGGCACAAATTTAGGCTCGTGTGTATCATCGCAATCTAATGTTACAATCACATCCTCATCAGAAACCTTTCCAACAAGATAATTAAACCCGTCACGCATCGTCTCGCCGAGACCCAAATTTTTCTCATGACGAAGCACGGTGATCGGATATTGTTTAGAAAGCTTCTCTGCGACAGCCGCTGTCCCGTCAGAGCTGCCGTCGTCTTGAATCACGACACAGTATTTCTCTGGGCCTGCCTTCAAAACATCGTCGAATTTTTTGAGTAGCCGCGGCAATGCTATTTCTTCGTTATAAGCAGGCAAAAATACCCAGATCATTGACCACCAAAAAATTTCTTCACGGCACGGATCACTTCGCTGCGCTGCGATACAGACATCTCGGAATACATGGGCAAAGACAAGACCTCGGATGCCAACCGTTCGCTTACTGGAAAATCACCTTTATGATGACCCAGATCCTTATAACAAGGCTGCAAATGAAGCGGTAAGGGATAATAAACCCCGCAGCCGATCTTTTTTTCATGTAAATACGATGCCAGCTCGTCCCTCCGACTGGTTTGAATGGTATAAAGATGGAAATTTGAAACACTGCCCTTAGGCTCAATCGGTGTGCGGATCGGAAGCCCTTTGAACGCAGCATTGTACGCCCGCGCGTGTTTGCGTCGTGCCTCGTTCCATTTATGGATATATTTCAGCTTGATGGCAATCCACGCGGCCTGGATCTCATCCAGCCGGCTGTTCATTCCGACCACTTCATGGTGATATTTGACCGAAGAGCCGTGATTGCGCAAAAGACGGATCTTATCCGCCAGCTTTTGAGAGCGCGTGATCACCATTCCACCGTCGCCCGCACCACCCAAGTTTTTGGTGGGATAGAACGAAAAACATCCTGTGTCGCCCAACACGCCGCTTGGTTTTCCTTTGTACGATGAGCCAAAGCTTTGCGCCGCGTCCTCGACCACGAACAAGCGGTGTTTGCGCGCGATCTTAAGAATGGCCTCCATATCAGAAGGCAGTCCAAATAAATGAACAGGCAAAATTGCTTTAGTGCGAGGCGTGACACGCTTAGCTATTTTCTGCGGATCGATATTGTAAGTATTAGCATCCACATCACAAAAAACAACTTTGGCTCCCGTGCGACTGATGGATCCGGCGGATGCAAAAAAAGTAAAAGGTGTGGTGATCACTTCGTCGCCTGGGCCCACCCCCAACGCTAATAACGATAAAAAAAGCGCGTCTGAGCCATTGGCCACGCCGATCGCATGCGGCACTCCGCATCGAATAGCCATCCGCCGCTCAAGCGCCTGAACATGCTCCCCCAGAACAAAGAGCTGTGAGTCAGCGATACGCGCAAGTGTGCGCAGCACCTCTTGACGGATCTGCTTATGTTGGTCACCCAGATATATAAAAGGAACTGCCATGATACTCGGCCTTTTCTAAGCCAAAGCCATGGGAGAATCGATCTCGACAGGATAGGCTTTTACGATCTCGTAGTTGGTATTTCGCTGGGTTGGGATCTTGCCTGCTTCCCGGATCAGGCGTATAGCCTCATCCTTTGTCACGCCGGAATAAAGTTTATCGGATCCTGTGGCGCTTACGACATTTTCCTCCATCAAGATCCCCCCAAAATCATCCGCACCAAAACGAAGCGCTATCTGAGAAAGTTTAGGACCCTCGGTCACCCAGCCAGCCTGCAAATGCTGGATATTGTCCAACATAATCCGACAAAGCGCTATCATGCGCAGATATTCCGATCCGGTGCGACGCGGCATGGTCATCTCGGTGGATTCGGACTCAAAACTCCAAGGAATAAAAGCTCTAAACCCACCCGTCTTATCCTGCAATTTACGATAGGAATCCAAATGCATCATACGCTCTTCGATCGTCTCGCCCAACCCGTAAACCATGGTCCCTGTAGAAATAAGGCCTATCTCATGAGCTGTTTGATGGATCTCAAAATATTCTGAAGCTTTGGTCTTCAAGGGACTGACCTCGTTGCGCACGCGATCGATCAGTATCTCTGCGCCACCCCCTGGAAAACTATTGAGCCCCGCCTCTTTTAAGCGCGTGAGGACATCACGAATTGATAGCTTCGAAACACGCGAGATATGCTGGACTTCAGACGCGGAGAAGGAATGCACATGCACTTGCGGAAAACGCTCGCGCACATCCCGCACCAGCTTTTCATAAAATTCAATACCGAGCTGCGGGTTGTGCCCGCCCTGCATCAACACTTGCGTGCCACCGATAGCGACCAGCTCTTCTATTTTTTGGAAGATCTCCTCAGTGGACCTCAAATAACCTTCTTTGACATCCCCCGGCTCACGATAAAAGGCGCAAAATTTGCAATACGTGTAGCAAATGTTGGTGTAATTGATGTTGCGATCCACAAGAAACGTCGCGCGATACTTAGACTCTGGATTCTTTCTTAGATTGAGTTCATCCGCCACGACGCCCAATTCAAAAAGATCGGCCTCGCGATACAGCTGCGCACCCTCAGCCACATTGATACGCTCACCATCCCACGCCTTCTTCAATATTTCCCGAATTGACATAATGCTCCTGGGTTAAGAAACCAACGCCAGATCTTTATCGATCATCTCAAGTTGCGGCGTTTCGTTCAAATAACCGTGTTTTTTGGCAAGCTCAAAGTAAACACGAAGCCCGCTTTTTAATTTGTCATCGAAACCATAAGATAATTTTGAAAAATAGCGCTGTACGGTCTCACTCGGCAATCCTGAGCGCTGCACCGCCTCATTGAATATCATCCGCTGATGCAAAAGACCCCAGTACTTCGACTTCAAGATCGCCTGGTGCGTCCGCAATACTTTCTCAGCATCATCCATCCAAAATGCTTTACGCGCCACCCACAATGCAAACACGAACGGCCACCCCGTCATGCGCTTCCATTCTTCCGCCAGATCCACGACCTGATATTTCCTGGAAAGCGGGTTTTCTCTGAACTGAAGAGCCTCATCACCGATCAACAAAACCGCAGAGGCATCCGATGGCATATCCGAAATCTCTCCTTGAATCATTTGGAGCGTCGGTTTAAATCCAAACAACTCGCGACAGAGAATCTGGAATAACACTGGCGTGGTCCTCCCCTTGCCTGAAATAGCCACATTGGCGCCGGAAAGCTTTGACCAATGCTGTTTTGAGAAAAGAAGTACGCTATCCACAGCGCTATCTGAGCTAATAGAAAGATCAGGAAGCACAAACAAGCTCCTAGCGTGTTGCGCATACCACAAAGCAGATATCGGGCTCACATCCAACACGCCCTCGGAGATCTTTTGATTGAGAACTGCGGGCGACGCCTGATAGATCCTGGCCTCAGGAAAAGCAACTTCACCTGAAAGAAGCCCCAGATCCACGGGCAACGAGTTGATAAATTCGATAGAGCCTAGTCTTACGGTCATTGTGCGATGAGGCACTCTTTGTTGATATCAGTGTAGGTGCTGTTAACTTCGACCGGGATGCGTCCACATTTTTCGATCATGCCGACCAGCTCATCATATGTGAAGCCCTTGGATGCAGAGCCTGCGGCTTTGGCGATGATCTCATCAAAATTGGTTCCGCCCAGATCATCCACACCATAGTCCATGGCGATATGGATGAACTTCTCATCCACATAATTCCAGAGCTGGCGTATATGCGGAAAATTATCCAACATCAAACGCGCCGTGGCCAAAACTTGTATATCCGTGATACCACTTGAGCGTGGTATATGTGAAAGCTCGTTATTCTCCGGCTGAAAAGCCAGTGGCACAAAAGCCAGAAAACCCCCGGACTGATCCTGTGTC
Organism: uncultured Planctomycetia bacterium; assembly: GCA_964402785.1. Taxonomy (GTDB): domain Bacteria; phylum Omnitrophota; class Gorgyraeia; order 2-02-FULL-51-18; family 2-02-FULL-51-18; genus CAYODQ01. Next base: position 30,085 of record CAYODQ010000004.1, on the reverse strand, counting down.
TCGCGCAAACGGATCATATGATCCACACGTTCTTCCGGTGTCTCCACATGCCCGTACAACATGGTGGCATTGGATCTAAGCCCACGCTCATGCACAAGCTTGTGCACGCCTAGCCAACGCGTAGCACTGATCTTGGGTGCGCAAATAAGAGCCCGAGCTCTTTCGCTGAATATCTCAGCTCCGCCACCTGGCACACCACCCAAACCAGCCGCGATCAAGCGATCGATCACTTCTTCAACTGGGATCTTTTCAAGACGAGCATAAAAATCAAGCTCCACCGCAGTAAATGCCTGAATCAAAACTCCAGGACAAGCTTTTTTGATGCGGCTTAGCATCTCTTCGTAATACGAAAGCTTAAGCTCGGGGTCTAGTCCGCCCACGATATGCACTTCCCACACACCGTGCTTGGCCGCGTTAACAACCCTACGCTCGATCTCGTCATTGGACAGCTGATAGGCGCCGGGCTCTTTTTTCTTTTTGGCAAATGCACAAAACTTGCACTCAAGAACGCAAATATTGGAATGGTTTACATTGATACTGTGAGTGAAGTGAACTTTCTTGCCATGCAGGCGCTCTTTGGCATATTGAGCCATGATCCCCAACTCGAGCACATTGTGAGACCTGATCAGCCTCTCCCCGTCTTCTTGCGAAAGACGGATCCCGGCCTTGACCTTGTCAAAAATATCCGCAAATTCTCTTACAAATTCCATCAAATCCCCCGTCATTGCGAGGCGCTGAAAGCGCCGTGGCAATCTATTCCTCTTGGGCAGTTTCACGCCAACGAGTGAATAGTTTATGCTTTATTTTTAAAATATCAAGCACTCTTCCGATCGTAAAATCCACCATATCTTCGACTGTTTTGGGACGATGATAGAAGGCGGTTGTGGCTGGGACAATGTGCACGCCAATCTCGGATAAACGCAGTAAATTCTGAAGATGGATGGGGCTGAGCGGACTCTCTCTTGGCACCAAAATAAGCGGTCTTTTCTCTTTGATCGACACACTCGCTGAACGTTGGATCAAATTCATGGTGATCCCCGCTGCGATAGCACCCACGGTCGAAAGACTGCAGGGCGCGATCACCATGGCATCAATAGGCGCCGAACCGCTCGAAATGCGCGCTGCAAAATCATTGCATGGCACCACATTTAATTTCTTCGAATGGCCAAAATGTTTCATGAATTTCTTTTGCATGGACTCAAAATTGCCCGAGAGCTCCAGATCATGCTCAGCTTTAAAAACTTCCACGGCATTGGGGCTCACCACCGCGTGCACGGTCACATCCGCCTCCAAAAGAAAACGAACCAGCCTCTCGCCGATGATGGCGCCACTTGCACCCGTGATCCCAACAATAACTTGTTTCATTTATAAATTTCCATGAGTGTGAAAATAAAAAGCAATATCCCGATCCATCCGTTCACCGTAAAAAAAGCCGCGTTGATTTTGGAGAGGCCGCCTTCCGAGATGAGCCAATGCTCCACACACAAAAGAATAGACGTAACGACTACACCTACGAAATAGATAGACCCAAGTCCAGCGACGATCCCAAATAGTATAAGCCAAAGCGCGGTCACCAAGTGGCATATTTTTGAAATAAAAAGAGCCTTGGATTCGCCATATTTCACGGGTATCGAATGCAAACCAGAGGCGCGGTCAAAATCCGTATCCTGAAGCGCATATAGGATATCAAAACCAGCCACCCAAAAAAGAACCGCCAAACCCAAAATGAACGGAGGCCAAGCAAAAACGCCTGTCACGGCCAGCCACCCGCCGATGGGTGCTACCGCCAACACCGCACCTAGAATAAAATGACACAAAAAAGTAAATCGCTTGGCGTAATGATAACCTGTGAGCAAAATAAATGCTACGGGTGAAAGCTTGAGACAAAGCTCATTCAATTGCCAGGATGACAAGAGAAGCAAAGCAATACCTGCTACGACCGCGCCGATCGCCCAAAGGATCTTGAATTCACCTGTCACGAGCGCGCGATTTTTGGTGCGTGGATTTTTGGCGTCGATCTGTCGATCTATGATGCGGTTTAGCGTCATCCCCGCTGTCCGCGCAGATGCCATCGCCAGCGTCACCCACAAAAAAACGATGAAACCCGGCCATCTTTTTTGCGCCAGCACCATCCCCATATAAGCAAAAGGCAGCGCAAATACCGTATGCTCAAATTTGATCAATTCAAAAAAAGTTTTTAGCTTGCTCAGCATCATCTATCAAAATGACTATTTATGTCCTGGATGATGCTTGTGCTCTATCTCGTGCTCAATATCACCCACGCGAGTGATCAGATTGGCCAGCCAAAAACTCGACACCGCCACATACGCCGCCAACGCCGCCGCCAAAAACTGCCAATAAACCGAACTCACCTTATTCCCCGCCTCATAACCCATACTTCACCTCATAGCTGCTTCGTTAATAATTTTAGCCAATATTGCCACATCCGTCTTAAAAAAATCATGAGTGTTAAAAAGACATGGTTCGATGCCCGCTTTTTCGTAGCAAAGCTCGAGAAATTCTTTTAATGCGTTGAAATAACTTTCATCTTTTCCGGCATCAAAACTACCCAAGCGAGTCCCGTCCAACAGAGCCTCAAGATCATTATGACAAATAATTTTATTTCTTGCTGGCAGCAGGTCAGACTTCAATTTATCTAATTTTATTTGCAAGCCTTTTAGCTTATCTTTTGTGGCGGGATCCCAACCTCCATACCTTACGACGTAATCAATAGTTAAATTTAAACTCTTTTTATCTAATGCTGGGTCATGTAACTTTGTAAGCTCCAGTATCCAGTGATCCTGAAGAATGATGGAAATTCTACAAAAAAAATCATTGAGTTGTGGGTGCGATAATAGTAAATTTTTTTGCTCATCAATACTTTTTCTTAATGCCCAAGCCTCATGTGCTGAATCACAAAGATCCTTAAACATTTCTAGAACAGTTTTGTTGCTAGTTATCATACGTCGTCAGTAAAAATTGCGAGCCGATTGATGTGGAATATCGCATCTCGAACGGGTGACGCGGTGCGGGGCCCCCAAAATAACGTAGTGCCAGCGCGAAGCGCGCCGACACGAGGCTTTTTGGGGTGCAGCACGGCGGCAGGCCCCGTTCGCGCATACGTATATTCATATCTATTTAATCCCAAGCTCTTTCCAGATGCCGTCCACTTTTGATTTCGTGGCCTGATCCATTTCGATCTCTTCCGGCCAGGCTCTTGTGTAACCCTCTTCTTTCATTTTTGCCGTGGCGTCTATGCACACTTTCGATCCAAAATCCTTTATGGGCGCTGCATGATTGAGTGTATCCACGGGGCCCTCGACGAATGACATGTCACGCTTGGGATCGATATTGTTGAATACGGCCAGCGCCACCGCGGACAGATCGTGCACATTCACCGTTTTATCGACGACGATGACAAATTTGGTGAACGACAGCTGTCCAAGCCCAAAGATCGCATGTGCGACCTTTCGCGCCTGAAACGGATAGGCTTTATCGATAGACACGATCACAGCATTGTTGAATGTCCCCTCCATGGGAAAATTCATCTCCACCAGCTCCGGGATCTGTTTTTGTAAAAGCGGCAAAAATGTCCGCTCAATTGTTTTGCCCATGTAATAATCCTCCATTGGCGGTTTACCGACGATCGTCGTTAAGTAAATCGGATCTTTGCGATGCGTGATGCATTGGATCCGAAACACAGGAAATAATTCTACGGGAGTGTACACGCCTGTATGGTCTCCAAAAGGCCCCTCTTCTTTTAGATCATTGGGATCCACAGTGCCTTCGAGCACGATCTCAGCTTCAGCCGGCACATCGATATCCACCGTTTTGCATTTGACCAGCTCCACACCCGAGCCACGCACAAAACCCGCAAACAAAAGCTCATCCAATCCATAAGGAAGCGGTACTACCGCCGAAAAAACCGTAGCAGGATCAGCCCCGATCACCACCGCCACCTCCAGCTTTTTGCCTAGCCGCTTGGCTTTCTCAGCATGGATAGCACCATCTTTCTGTGTTTGCCAATGCATGCCCGTCGATTTGTCGTCGAATACCTGCATGCGGTACATCCCGATATTGCGCTCGCCGGTATCCGGATCTCGCGTGAACACAAGCGGCAATGTAATGAATCGTCCCGCATCTTTGGGCCAGCATTTAAGAATGGGTATTTTTGAAAGCCGCGCCTTGTCCGTCACCACGACATCCTGACAGGGGGCATTTTTGACATGCTTTGGCGGGATCTTAGAAAGATCGATCATCTCGCCCAAGAGATCAAATTTCCCGGCAAAAGTCTTGGGCACACCTTTGATCGAGAGAAGCTTCTCTATCCGCTTGGCGGCATGATCGATATTTTCTCCACCCATGGCCAGCGCCATGCGCCGATACGAACCAAACGCATTGATGAGAACAGGCATCTTGGATCCCTTCACATTCTCAAATAGAAGTGCTTTGCCGCCACCCGGCATCTTGGAAACCCGGTCGGTGATCTCGGTGATCTCAAGCTCTGGATCCACTTCTTTGGGTATTCGGATCAATTCACCTTCTTTCTCAAGAAGACTCAGGAATTCTCTTAAATTCTTAAAGTTACTTTTCATGTTCCTATCGATCCGCCTTGTACAAAATAATAATGCCCCCAAGAAATGTTTGGGTCTCGATATTTCTAAATCCCGCGGACTTGAGTTTGCCAACGAACTCTGCCGGTTTGGCAAAGCGCTCCGCAGATCGCGTCAAATACGTATCTGGAAATTGACTCCCAAAAAGAATATGTCCATACACCTTAACCGCCGTGTTCATATACAGCTGCCACATTTTTTTCCAAGCTCTGGATGGCGGCTCCGTAAAATCCAGCAACCTGATCTTTCCATGCGGCAAAAGCGACCGATGGATCTTTTTTAAAATAAGATCTATGTTCTCATATATGTTTCGAAGCACGAATCCAGACACCACCAAATCGTAGCCAGCATCCTCAAACGGAATATCTTCCGCTCGCAGTGCGACAAAACGAACCGTTGCTGATTTGAACCCGATCTTCTTGTATCTTTTTTGGGCGATCGCCAGCATATTTTGAGAGAAATCCAAGCCGATAACCTCACCTTGACCTGGCCCCATTTTAAGCGCCGCGCCGAGCGTCAGATCACCTGTTCCGCAACCCAGGTCTAACACCCTCATTCCTGGCCGGACAACCTCCAAGGCTACTTTTCGCCATAAACTATCCATTCCCATACTTGTTAATCGATTAAATATATCGTATTTTGGGGCTAGCCCTTGAAACATATCGCGAATCTGGGCTTGGTCTTGAATCACTTCATCTGTGGCGGGCAATTGGGCGAACCTCAATAAATATGGTACTATTCACCTATCCTACTATGGACATCCATCAATTACAAGAAGAACTCAAAAAAACACGGCAAGAGTTGCTGCTTTTGTACGAAATCGGCAACCTCATCCGCACCACCTTGCTCCTGGATGAGGTCATCTATCTTATTTTAAGTGCCGTGACAAGTCACGAAGGCCTTGGCTACAATCGGGCCATCCTTTTTCTGTTGGATGACACAGGCGCTTTTTTAGAAGGCCGCATGGGAATAGGCCCCACACACCCGGAGACGTCGCCCCAGGTCTGGAAGATGATCGAAGAAAAAAAAATCACGTTAGAGGGCCTCTTGGATGTGTATCGCAAAGCCAACAAGAAGATCGATATAGAGCTCAACAAGATCGTGAGCAAGGTTCGTATGCCCGTGGAAAAATCATATGGCGCGCTTGCCAATGCCATTATCTATGATAAACCGTCTTTGATCGGCAAGTTGGATGCCAAACATGCGCTATCGGAAAGAAATCTTATCAGCTTGGACATTGAAGAGTTTTTAGTAGTGCCGCTTCGGGGCAAAAATAGCGTCATCGGCGTCATGCTTGTCGACAACATCACCACCAAAAAGAAATTGGAAGAGACCGATATCCGCAGAGTGATGATGTTGGCCAACCACGCAGCTTTGGCGCTGGAGAATTCAAAAATATACGACCAAGTGGTCACTTCGGCCCATCAAGACTCACTCACCAAGTTGTGGAACCACGGTCATTTCCAAACTATCCTGGCGGAAGGCATTCGCGAGGCCAAAGCAAAAGATCAACCCCTTAGCCTCATTGTCTTCGACGTGGATGATTTCAAATCCTACAACGACTCCTTTGGCCACCCGGCCGGCGACCGCGCTCTGGAGCAAGTGTCCAAGATCTCCAAAACTGTCATGCGTCGCATGGACAATCTGGCGCGTTACGGAGGAGAGGAATTCGTCGCAGTGTTGCCCGGAACCGGAAAGCAAGAAGCCACTCGATTGGCTGAACGTCTCCGCGAAGCGATCGAAAAAGATTCAACCCCTTCACCGCACAACGACCTTCCCAAACAAATAACCGTATCGATAGGTGTTGCGAGCTATCCGGAAGACGCTGAAGACAAAGATAAGCTTATTTTTTGTGCGGACGGAGCCTTGTACGACGCCAAGCGCGATGGAAAGAACCGGGTGCGCGTCTACCGAAAACCGACTAAGCTATAACTTCTGCTGCAGCGCCCTGTGATTTGGCGTTTTTGCCTGAAAATTTCACCGACACCACTCGGCTGCAACCTGTCTGCGCCATCGTGATACCGTAGATCGCATCCGCCAGGTTCATCGTGCGTTTATTGTGAGTGATCAGGATGAACTGCGATGTTGTTATAAAATCTTTCAAGACATTGCAAAAACGATCCACATTGGACTCATCCAGCGGAGCATCGATTTCGTCCAAAATACAAAATGGGCTGGGCTTGATCTTGAAAAGCGCAAAGACGAGCGCGATCGCCGTCAGCGCTTTTTCGCCACCCGACAAAAGCGTGATGTTTTGAAGCTTCTTACCCGGCGGCTTGGCGATAATATCGATACCCGACTCCAAAATATCTTGCTCATCCAAAAGCACCAGCTCTGCCTGGCCTCCGTTAAAGAGGATCTTAAAATATTCGGCGAAATACTCTTGAGCCTTGGCAAATGTTTCAGCAAAAAGCTCCTTGGTCGTCCGATTGATCTTCTGGATAGCCTTATGAAGATCGTCTTTTGCTTTCAGAAGATCATCCTGCTGCTGCACCAGAAAATTAAAGCGCTCGGTCATCTCCTGATGCTCTTCGATCGCCACCAGATTCACGGGACCCATACGATTAAGCTTATCTTTGATCTTTTGGATCTCAGCTTTTGCCTCTTCTGTGTTAAATGTGCCCGCATCTCCCATCAATGCTTCGGTCGCCGCAGCTTCGGTCTCAGCTTGGATGCTCTGGATCATCAGATCCACTTGATAGGCGTTAAAGATTCTTTCTTTGAGCTTATCCATTTCAAATCGAAGCTCAGCGCTTTCCATCTCAAACTTGTGAACACGATCGCGAGCCTCGTCCAGAAAAGACTGTTTTTCCTGACGTTCGCGATCCAGTACGGATAAACCGGCATAAGCCTCATCGCGCTCACTCCTTAAATTCTCTACTTTGCGAAGGATGTCGTCGCGATTGGACTGATGACGCTGCACATCATCTTCCAACGCGATATTTTCGGCCTCAAGTGCATCCTTACGAGAAATACAATCTTCGGCTTCTTTTGTCTGAGTCTCCAGCTGGATCTGCTGCTGACGCTGTGTTTCTGTGATCCAATTCTTATCCTTTTCAGCCTGCGCACGCCGGTCACTAATGCTTTTTTGGCGCTCACGCACTTCAACCACTTGCACCAGAACTTGATCCTTGGACTTGAGCGCTTCTGCCGTTACATTTTGTGCTTCGGCCAACATGCTCTCAAATCGCGTTTCTTCCACAGCGATCGCCTGATCATCGGAGCCGCAGGAAAGCTCCTGCTCCTTAAGATTTTCTTCCTCTTTGATCACCTGAGCTTCTTCTTCATTAAGAAGCCGCATGCGCTTTTCTGCATCCTGCCTCTTCTCAGAAAGATGCCGCACCTCGATGTCGCGGCCATCCATCTTTGCCTGGATAGAGCCGATCTCGTCCGTGAACTGTCTTATTTCATTTTCGATCTCAGATTCAAAACTGGCATCCGACAGGTTTCCGCCCTGAAATAACCTGCGGACAAAATCCATCACTTTGGACTTAAACCCAAGGATCTTTTCCTGGATCTTGCTATGATTTGAGCCGGCGCCCGCTGCATCCTCAAAAAGAGGCAGCCTCATACGCTCGTCAATTTTTTGGATCTCTTGCAAATGCTGTTCTTGCTCTTGAGCCAAGCGCTTTTGACGCGAGGCGGCTGACTGGATCTCAGCGCGTATCCTGGCCATATCCGCATGCCATTGGGAGCGCCGTTTGGTAACTTCGGACATCAAAGACTTGATACGATTTTCTTCTTCATGGGCGGACACACAAACACTTTCCGCTTCATCCATACTTGCTTGCGCTGTTGAGAGAGAGCCTTCACCTTGCGCTTCTTGCTCGACCGCCTCATCATACACACGCGATAAATTCTGTATCTCGGACTCCAGCTCGGTCAGTCGGCTCTGAATAGACTCGTTCTGCGAAAGAAGCTGACCACGCCGCTCAACCAACTCACCCATACGCTCACGATTCATCAGAATACGATCTTGGGTGCGGCGTATTTCGCTTTGAGAGGCCATCTCATCCTGGCTTAACGACTTCAGCTGCTCTTCCAACTCATTTAACTGGGAACGTGATTCTTGATAACGCGTATCGATCGAAGATACCACTTCATGCGCCGCAGCCTCCTCTTCTCTGAGTTGGCAAAGCTCATCCTCTTTTGCTTTTCTATTTTGTTCGAAAGTGAGAAATTCGCGGCTCGCCAGCGACAACTCCAGCTGCTTCATGCGCTCGAACTCGACTTTGTACTGCTCGGCTTTTTTGGCTTGTCTTTCGACCGCTGCGATCTGACGCTTCACTTCTTGGATAATATCATTGACGCGCAAAAGATTGGCGTCCGTTTGCTCTAATTTTCTCAGCGCTTCTTTTTTCTTGGATTTAAATTTGGTGATGCCGGCCGCTTCTTCGAATATAACGCGGCGCTCTTCAGGTTTGGAATTGAGCACGCGATCCATTTTACCCTGCTCGATCACCGAATAATTATCGGTTCCGATGCCCGTGCCCAAAAGAAGCTCATGAATATCTTTGAGCCGAACAACATTTTTATTGAGAAGATACTCGCTTTCACCGGAGCGGTACAAACGCCGCGTGATCGTCACTTCATCATAATCGATGGCCAAAAATTTGGTTTCGTTGGAAAGAGTCAAAGAAACTTCAGAAAGATTGAGCGGCTCCTTATCAATCGAACCGCCGAATATCACATCTTCCATGCTGGATCCGCGCAGTGATTTGGCGCTTTGCTCGCCCAACACCCATCGAATAGAATCCGACACATTGGATTTGCCGCAACCATTGGGACCTACGATAGCTGTGACACCGGGTTGGAATTCAATTACGGTTTTATCCGCAAACGATTTAAAGCCTAATATTTCCAGTTTTTTAAAATACATAGTTATAGTTAGACCTTGTTAATGTTGTTGCGAGCACAATAACATGATTGGGGTGCGACGTCAAACTAAATACTATATGTAGGGGGTAAAAACGAGAGAATTTTTGGTGTTAAAACGCCAAAATGCTGAGGCCGTTGTCGACAAAAATAGTCTGGCCCGTGATACCACGCCCCAAAGCGCTCACCAAAAAGAGAGCGGTGTCGCCCACTTCTTCAGGAGTGGTGTTGCGACGAAGTGGTGCTTTTTCACGGGCAATTTTGTACATATCCATGAAGCCGGATATGCCGCGTGCAGCCAACGTCTGCACAGGGCCTGCCGAGATCGCATTGACACGAATATTTTTGGGGCCTAGATCATACGATAAATATCGAACGCTGGATTGAAGCGCTGCTTTTGCAACACCCATCACGTTGTATTCTGGAGATACGCGATCACCGCCCAAATAAGTAAGTGTTATGATGCTTCCGCCGCCGCGCGCTTCCAAAAGCGGTGCGGCTTTTTGACAAACAGCTGTCAGGGAATAGGCGCTCACGCCCATCGACATATCAAAACCATCTTTTTTTGTTTTTAGGTATTCGCCTTTGAGATCATCTGCTTGCGCATATGCAATGCAATGCGCTACAAAATCCAATCCGCCCCATTCTTGTTTTATTTTATTGAAGGCCGCATCCAATTCGGATTCTTTCATCACATCACACGGCATCACAAGAGAGCCTTTAAGCGTACTGGCGAGTTCGCGAACATTTTCTTCCAACCTCTCGCCTTGAAACGTAAAAGCAAGTTCAGCGCCTTGATTGGCACAGCTTTGCGCCACTCCCCAAGCAATGCTTCTTTTATTGGCAACGCCAAGGATCAAACCCTTTTTACCTTCTAATAATCCGGCCATACTTACCCCCTGAACTTTTTAACTATGATGGTGGTGTTGTGACCGCCAAACCCCAAAGAATTGGACAAACAAACTTCAACCGGTGTCTTGCGCGCGGTATTAGGGATATAATCCAGATCACATTCCGGATCGGACGTGATCTGATTGATGGTCGGATGAAGCGTTTGATGCTGGAGTGACAAACAGCACGCAACAAATTCGATGCCACCGGCAGCGCCCAATGTATGGCCCGTCATAGACTTTGTTGAGCTGATCTGTAATTTTTTAGCATGATCACCGAATGTTTTTTTGATCGCCAAAGTTTCTATCTTGTCATTGAGCTCGGTGGAAGTTCCGTGCGCGTTTACATACGTGATATCTTCCGGCTTCATGCGGGCATCTTTTAATGCCAGATTCATACAATACACTGCCCCCTCGCCTTCCGGATGAGGGGCTGTCATGTGAAAAGCATCGCCGTTTAGCGCATATCCCACTACCTCTCCATAGATCTTAGCGCCGCGCGCCTTGGCATGCTCCAGCTCCTCCAGAACAACAATGCCCGCGCCCTCTCCCATCACAAAACCGTCACGATCTTTATCAAAGGGTCTGGAAGCTTTTTGAGGATCATCATTTCTTTTGGATAAGGCTTTGAGCGCACAAAAACCGCCAATACCTAGCGGCGTGACACAACTCTCCGTTCCGCCCGACACCATAACCTTGGCATACCCGTGCTTGATCATACGATACGCTTCGCCGATGGCATGTGTACCGGTTGCACAAGCACTCACAACCGCTGTGTTGGGGCCTTTTAAGCCATGCAACATCGAGACCCATCCAGAGGCCATGTTGATAATAAGAAGTGGGATCATAAAAGGGGTGAACTTATCGGGGCCTTTGGCCATGTACTGCGCATGCGTCTCTTCGACGATGCGTAAGCTGCCGATGCCGGAACCAATGATGACGCCCACGGCATGAGGATCTTCTTTGCTCATGTCCAATGCTGCGTCCTTTATCGCCTCACCCGCGGCCGTCACGGCAAATTGGCAAAAGCGCTCCATCCTCCTGGACTCTTTAACGGGAATGGTTAGCTTGGGATCATAATTAGTTATTTCAGCGGCAATTTTACAATCGAAGGCAGCCGGGTCAAAAGCGGTTATTCTATCAACGCCGCTTTTACCAGATACTGCCGCAGCCCAAAAATCTTGGGCTGTGTTGCCAATCGGGGTGACCGCGCCTATGCCTGTGACTACGACACGCGGATAGGATGACATTGCTATATTAGACTAAAAAAGTTACTTAGAGCTTTTGGTGGCTTTCTGATCCACGTAACGGACAGCTTCGCCGACGTTGGTCATCTTTTCGGCGTCTTCATCGGGGATCTCGATACCAAACTCTTCCTCGAGAGCCATCACAAGCTCAACCGTGTCCAATGAATCAGCACCTAGATCGTCCACAAAAGACGCTGAGTCAGTGACTTCCTCGATCTTAACTCCCAGCTGCTCTGCAATGATGGACCTTACTTTACCTGCTGTATCGCTCATCGATTAAGCTCCTCTCGTTAAATTTTTCACATGACCATCCCACCGTCAACGGTGAGAACCTGCCCTGTCACAAAACTGCTTTCATCCGAAGCGAGAAAAACCGCTGCTCTCGCGACGTCGACCGGTTTCCCAAAAACGCCGGTCGGTATATTTTTCAAAATTGCTTTTCTAACCTCTTCGGACAGCGCCTGCGTCATATCCGTATCGATGAATCCCGGCGCTATCGCGTTGATCAAAATATTGCGTGAACCAAGCTCTTTGGCCGCCGACTTTGTCAAAGCGATCAAACCTGCTTTGCTGGCTGCATAATTGGCCTGACCGGCATTTCCGATCAACCCGATCACCGAGGCCATGTTAATGATTCTTCCTGCTCGCTGACGCATCATCGGCTTAGCGACAGCGCGTAGACAGTGAAAAGCGCCTTTTAAATTTGTATCCAGCACTTCATCCCAGTCGTCATCGGACATGCGCAAAAGCAAACCATCGCGCGTCACGCCCGCATTGTTGACGAGTATATCAACACGACTAAACTTGTCAAGAGTTTTGTCCACCATTTCGTCCACTTTTTCGGAATTTTTGACATCCAATTCAATACAAAGAGGCTCAAAGCCGCCCGCTTTTACAATTTCATCTGATAAAGATCTGAGCGGATCCAACGAGCGTGCTGTGAGTACTAATTTTGCGCCCTCTTGTGCAAAAACCAGCGCAAGCTCCCTGCCGATACCGCGACTGGCACCCGTGACGATCGCAACTTTATCTTGAAGGCGTTTAATTTTCGAAGACATGAAAATCCTCCATTGACCCTAGACAGATCACCTCTGCCTCCGGATCTATTTTTTTCATAAGCCCCTTCAACACTTTTCCCGGAGCGAATTCAATGAACGTCTTGACCCCTTTGGATAAAATAAAGCGCATGGAATCTTCCCAGAGGGTACGATGATTCATCTGCTTGACCAAATTATCTTTGATCTTTTGGGGATCGGTCTCGATGCCGGCTGTCAAATTACTGACCACCTCTATATCGGGTGTCTTGAGCTCAACAGACCGCAGCGCCTTTTCAATCCGCAAACACGCCGAATCCATGCACTTGGAATGAAAAGCGCCGCTCACATCCAACGGAATGACCTTACGAGCACCCTTTTCGCGCAATTTTTCTATGGCCTCTTCAACATTTTTCTTAAAACCGGAGATGACGATCTGTCCGGGCGCATTAAGATTGCCCACTTCGGCGCCAGTTGCCTGACACACCTCTTCAACACTTTTAAGCTCCATACCCAGCACAGCCGCCATAAGGCCAGGGCTTTCAATAGAGGCTTCGTCCATGAATTGACCTCGGTCGCGCACAAAGCCGAGTCCATTCTCAAAACTCACCGCTCCCGCAGCCGTCAACGCCGTCGCCTCTCCCAAGCTCAACCCTGCTGCGTATGTGGGCTGAAACTGACTGAATTTGGGATGATGTTTAAAGACCTCCAAGGCCGCTAAGCTCGTCACAAAAATGGCGGACTGAGCATACCGTGTTTTGGTCAACTCTTCCGCTGGCCCTTCAAAACAGATCTTCTTGATATCAAAATCCAAAAGCTGAGCGGCTCGGTCATAGATCGTCTTGGCGGCCGGGTAATGATCGTAAAGATCTTTGCCCATCCCTACATGCTGCGATCCTTGACCCGGAAAAAGATAAGCGCACTTCACCATTCCATCACCATCGCGGCCCAAACAAGCCCGCTTCCAAAAGTTGCGATCACCACTTTGTCACCCTTTTTAATTTTTCCGGATTCAACCGCTTCGCACAAAGCGATGGCGCATGAAGCTGCGGATGTGTTGCCGTATTTTTGCAAGTTCACGAATATTTTTTCTTTGGGCAGCTCAAGCCTATCGGCCACAGCGTCTATGATGCGAAGATTGGCTTGATGCGGAACAAAACAAGAGATCTCGTCTTTTTTGATATGTGACTTCTCAAGCGCTTCGATCACAGCATCGGTCATGCCGCGCACAGCAAGCTTGAAGACTTCAGCGCCGTTCATCTGGAGATAATGACCCTTTGCATCCACCGAGGCGTGAGAGGCCGGATTACGAGAGCCTCCACATTTGATCGTGAGCAGATCAGCGTACTGTCCATCGGATCCCAACACACTTGAAAGAATACCGTGCGATTCCGAAGCAACCAACACAGCAGCAGCTGCACCATCCCCAAACAGCACGCATGTGGATCGGTCGGACCAGTCTATATAAGGAGAGATCACATCTGCACCTATAACTAAGACCTTTTTATACATACCACCCAGAATAAACTGTTCAGCGGTACTTAACCCATACACAAACCCAGCACAAGCCGCTGCCAGATCAAAAGCAGCTGCTTTTTTGGCACCGATCTTTTGCTGAATAAAACAGGCGGTCGATGGAAGCGGCATATCCGGTGTACTCGTGGCGGCAATGATGAGGTCGATCTCTTCGGCTTTGACGCCGGCGGATGTGAGCGCTTTCTCAGCCGCTTTTGCAGCCAGATCACTTGTACCAGACCCTTTTTCTGCGATACGTCGCTCGGAGATCCCGGTGCGAGTGCGGATCCACTCATCGCTGGTATCCACCAATTTTTCAAGATCTTGGTTAGTGAGGATCTTTGGGGGCACGGCATATCCCAAGCCTGCGATCGCGGCACGCCTTGTCATGGACTACGCCTTGCTCGCCCGAACGGCTTCAAGAATATGCTGATTGATCTCGTATTTGACGTACTCGGCGCTGACGCGGATAGCATTTTTAATCGCGAGAGGATTGGAGGATCCGTGTCCAATGATACACGTGCCATTCACACCCAAAAGAGGCGCGCCGCCCTGCTCAGCATAATCGATCTCTTTCTTAAGCGCCTTAAAAGCGGGCATGGCTAAAAAAGCTCCCAGCTGAGTAACGGGGCTTTTCTTAAGCTCGTGCTTTAAAAGCTTTCCAATAACATCTGCGATCGATTCTGCTACCTTTAAAACAACATTACCCACAAATCCGTCGCACACGACGATATCGACTTTACCGTTGAAAATGTCACGGCCTTCGACATTGCCTATAAAATGAAGTTTGGAATCACTGAGAAGACGATGAGCCTCTTTGATGTATTCGGTGCCTTTGGATTCTTCCTCGCCGATATTCAAAATACCTACAGATGGACGATTTTTACGGAGAATATAACGGAAATACACATCCCCCATCAAAGCGTATTGAAATAAATGAACAGGCTTGATATCGATGTTGGCGCCAACGTCTATTAAAAAACAAGGCGTTTTGAGTGTGGGAAAAAGGATGCCGATGCCGGGGCGTTCAATGCCCTCAAGAAGCCGAAGTTTGAGCGTAGACGCCACAACGGCCGCGCCCGTGTGTCCAGCCGTGACCATCGCATCCACAACTCCGTCCCGGATGAGCTCAGCGCAAATGGACACAGAGGCGTCTTTTTTCTTGCGGATCGCCAACGCAGCCGATTCATCCATGCGGACAAAACTTCCCGCATGATGAACGCTGATCGTGTTGGGTACATTCTTGTGCTTCTCAAGCTCAGACTGCACAAGCGTCTGATCCCCGACAAGCACGATGCGATATCCGTATTCGCGGGCAGCTAAGATCGCTCCCGCAACCATGGACTGGGGAGCATCATCCCCGCCCATAGCGTCAAGGGCTATCCTCAACGAGTCTTTTTCTTATCTTTGGTTTTGATGTTGATAACCTGACGTCCTTTGTAAAAACCGCATTTGGGGCATACGCGGTGAGACATAATAGGGTTACCACATTGTTTGCAAGCAGACGTTGGCGTCGCATACATCACATCATGCGTACGGCGCTTCCGCGTTCTGGTATTCGAGTGTCTTCTTTTTGGATTAGGCATTAGATTCCTTTCTACAGCCGCAGGGTCCTTCGTTTAAGTTGGCCCCGCAAGATACACATAGCCCTTTACAATCGGGCTTACATAAAATACGGATCGGGCACTCAAGCATCAGCTCTTCCCGAACCTCTTGGTCGATACTTACCGAATCAAGACCTTTGATATCATAATGAAGTGTAAAATCTTTTTCAAATAGATTATCAAATTCTTCAAGGCACCGCGAACACGTAAACTGCTGATCGCCTTCGACATGTGCGTTGACCGTCAGATCGTCCCCCGTTTTCCAGGCTTCCACCTTCAAACGGATCTCTTCCGGAAAATGCATGATCCCAATATCCAGATCCAGGGCCTTGGAATCCAGCACATCTTCCAAAAAAATTGTTTTATCGTCTTCCGCGTTCTTTAAATTGATTTTCATTAAAAGATCTTCAGCTCTGATATTTGCTTTTCAATGCCTTTTCGACGTATGGCGGCACAAAGGGCCGGATATCACCCGAGAGCCTGGCTATCTCTTTGATCATCCGGCTCGATAAATAAGAATACGATTCATGCGGCATCAAAAACATCGTCTCGATCTCTTTATTGAGCTTGCGATTGGTAAGCGCCATCTGAAACTCATATTCAAAATCTGAGAACATACGCACACCGCGGATCATGGTGCCGGCACCCTTTTTTTGCGCAAAATTTACGACCAGCCCGTCAAAAGACTCGACCGTCACCCGCGAGCCCAGATCATGGGTGGCTCGTTTTAAAAAATCAACGCGCTCCCGGGTCGAAAAAAGCGGATTTTTATCAGACCCGGCATCCGCCACAGCCACGAGCACTTCGTCAAAGATACCCAGTGCCCGCCGGATCAGATCTATGTGTCCGTTGGTCACGGGATCGAATGTGCCTGGATAAATGCCCTTGGTTCTGCGTTTCTTCATGCGCGCATTATAGAGAAAGGCATTATACCCCGCAACAACTTTCTCCGGCTCCTGACCGCTGTATCTCAACTCATGCTATAATCAGGAGTTATGAAATCTCGACATCGCAGGGCATTCAAATGGTTCCTGGCATTTTCTTTCGTGGCGGCGCTCGGCCTAACTTATGTCCAAATCGGGCTGTTTCCCGGCCAACTACGAGAAAAGGCTATTCTTGAGCTCAAGCGGATCACGCATCAAGATATTCACTTTGACAAAGCTGTTTACCTGCCTTTCTCAGGACTCAACTTGCAAGGTGTGCGTTGGTACAAGGAAGACGGGTCTCTCCTTTTTTCGGCCAAGCGCGTCGCAGTCAACGTCAAGCTGATCCCCTTTTTCCAACAAAAAAAGATCATCATCGACCACTTTGTGCTGGATACGCCTGTTTATGATCTCGTGATCGCCCAACCCAAAAAAGCAGAGCCCGAAGCCCCCAAAACAGCGATCTCCGGACAGATCAGCGTCCCGATCATCAGCAATCAGCCGAATTATAAATTGGAGGATATTGCCACCGGCCCTGATACATTCCTGCCCGAGAATGTTTATTTGGAGCAAATTGAGATCATCAATGGCGTCGTTCGTATTAGCCCGACCAAAACATCACCGGTAGCTGAAACACTCCGCTCGATTAATATACGGATGGGCTTTCACAAGCCACCTGTCATTCGATTTGATGGAAACGTCAGCCTCGGCCAAGACTCCTACGCCAACGTATCGCTGACCGGAAATTGGGACCTTAAAAAAGGTAACTACACTTTTAATCTTAAAACGCATAGCAAAAAAGTGCCCGAATGGCTGCGCGCCTATCAAAAAAATAATTTTATTCAGCTCCAAAAAGGCAGATTGTATCTGGAAACCCAAGTTTGGAGCGGACAGCATTCGCTGCTACTTTTTCATACCCATGCGGATCTCAAAGAAGCCGAGATATCGACCTCCCCAAGCTTTTATCAGGGTCATATGAAACTAGAGGCTGAGGGCGTGTTCGACCCCATACTTCGTAAATTTGAACAATATAAAGGCAGCCTTTCTATGGCTCGCGTCAATGCCTTCAAGCTGTCACAACAGATCGACAAGATCGAAGATCTCAACGGAGAGATCCGTTTTGAGAAAGACCTTCTGACGGTGCGTTCTCTGCGTGGGGAATATAAAAATATCGCCTTTGAAGCGGTCGGCCATGTCCGCTCGTTCAAAGAGCTTTTGGTGAACGGAGAGATCCGATCCGCGCTGACCATGGATCAGGTGCGCGCGCTTATTCCCAAAGATACTTTGGACAAAATAAAAGATCTTAAAATTGAAGGTCAGTGCCAGACACTGACACAACTCACAGGTTCGCTCAAAAAAGGTGCTCGGGTCGAAACCCAACACAAGATCCGTTTATCGGAAGGAGCTGTCACAAGCGAGCCTAAAAATATCCGCCTAAAACAAGTCTCCGGCGATTTTTTTATGGATCCATCCGGACTTCGGATCCAGGATCTAAATTTTATGCTGGGCGCTGAAGCCGTGCAGATCAATGGCAGTATCCCGAAAAATACCCCGCCTAGCGGAACGATCAAGGCTCGCTCACAAAGACTGAGATTTTTTTCTGATTTTAAAGTGCTGGGCTCCGATATTCATTTATCCAACGCCACCCTGCGCATGGCTGGCGCGTCCCTGGCGTTCAGGGGGCAAGTGATCGATTGGCAAAAACCACACCTAAATCTTCAAGGGCAGGCGCTTATCGATCTACGAAGATCGCTTGCCTGGGCCGCTCAAACCTATCCGGATCTAAAGCGCACAGCCGTCGATGGCACGCTGGAGGGCGCATTCACCTTTAACGGCAGCGTTGATAATTGGCTTGCGGCAAATATTCAAATGGATGCAAGCTCCAAGTCGGTGGTATTCAATCAAAAATTCAAATTGAGATCCGTTCAACTTCAGCTGCGCATGGCGCAAAAGATCCTGAATATCCCCTATTTTCACGCTGATTTTTATGGCGGCCCCATGGGCAGCAGCTGGGCATTTGATCTATCCAAATCACCCACCCCATTCGTGGCCAAACTGTTCGTCAACCAGGTCAATTTAAAAGAGCTCGCGAAGGATCTGCCGGGCTCGCAAAGTAAATTATCCGGGACGCTCCTATTGAATACAGAAGTTAGCGGGATCTTACAAAATCGCCCCAGCTGGCGTGGCCGCGGGACTCTCAGCATCACGAACGGCTTTATCTTCCAAACGGACAAATTCAAGGCCATGGGCAAACTCCCTCTTGTCCGCGTCGAAGGTCTGGATTGGGTGACATTTCATGAACTCACCTCCGAATTCACTCTGGAGAACGAAAAAATACACGCTCCTAGACTAAGCTTGCTTGGCGACTCGGTGAATCTATCCTTAGAGGGGGATATTCATCTGAATGGCGATCTGGATATGCTCATGGACATCAATTACTCGGAAGATGTGTTTCGCGGTGCTCAGGCTACCGGAGGCCTTGCGAATTTTATGGTCAATGAAGCCGGCCGATTCATCTCTCAACATCGTGTCAGAGGTAATTTAAAAGCGCCTGTGTTCGAAAAAAATATACTTCCGTCGGGACGAGCCGTGGGAAAGACTTTGGGCGGGATCGTTCAAAAGATCGTCAGCTAGATCCTTTCTTCTTAAGATAAACCTGGATAACCTTTTTTGCCTTGCGAAGCGCTTTCCCGCGATGACTAATGCCGTTCTTAGCCTCGCTGGTCATCTCGGCATACGTTTTGGGCGAGCCTTTTGGAATGAAGATCGGGTCATAGCCAAATCCATTGTCTCCTTTGGGCATGAACCCGATACGTCCCACACACTCCCCTCGCACGGTCTTGATCTTGCGGCCATTGTCATAGACAGAGACAACCGAAACAAATTTAGCAGTCCGCTTAGGCCAGGGCGCGCGAGCAAGCGCGCTCAGAACCTTACGATTATTGTCATCATAAGTGCAATTTTTTCCCGCGTACCTTGCTGAATAAACACCCGGCTTGCCATTCAGCGCGCGAACCATCAAGCCCGAATCGTCTGCCACGCAAAGAGATTTAGTCCGCTTAGAATACACCCGCGCTTTTTTTTCAGCGTTACCTTCAAAGGTATCGCAATTTTCAACAACTTTTGAGGACTTAGAAAAATCCTCCAAGGACAAAACCCTGATGTTGAGATCTCTGAGCAACGTTTTAATCTCAAGGCATTTATCTTTATTCTGGGTAGCAACAACTATTGTCATAATCACTTTTTCTCGCGATAACTCCGTCTTCTTAAAACCCTATCAAAGCATACCACATCACACGAAATTTTAAATGACCTCACCCCAAGAATCTACTATACTTTTAATTCAAATGAAGCGTCGCGACCTAAAAACTAACTGGCATCACTATTATACACACCCCTATCCTTTGGCCGGAGTGACGCGTGGCATCCTCAGTAGACATGTCAGTCGGCAGTTAAAAAAACTCCTGTTCGGCAAAGGATCTATTGTCATCGCAGAATTTGGTGGCGCAAACAGCTTTGTTTACCCAATTCTTAATTTTTCGCTCAACCCAGCGGAGTATCACATCATAGACAAATATCCCACTAAACCCGGCCGGCTTTGCGGCAAGTCTCTGCATTTTCATGAAAAAGATATTTTGGATTTTGAGCATTCGCCGCAAGTGGATGTAACGCTCAGCATCGGATTGATCGAGCACTTCGGTCACGAGGATATGAAAAAGGCTGTTCGAGCGCATATGAATATTCTCAAACCTGGAGGCGTGGCCGTGATAACTTTCCCCACACCCACCTGGCTGTACAAAATCAGCCGGCGCCTATCAGAATTACTTGGATCCTGGATATTTTTTGATGAGCGCGCTCTAACAATCGGTGAGGTTGAAAGGGTAGCGTCGCAACACGGCACTGTTTTAAGCTGCAAAATCATCTGGGCAACAGTATTCACTCAGGCAATTTTTGTTATTCAAAAATTTTCTGCCGTCAAGTCATCCCTTGATCAGCCGAGCCCAACCATCTCAGCCACTATTTAATAATTACTACTACCTCAAATTTTTGAGCACAGCCAGAATGTCTTCGGGGAGTTCTCGTGTGATTTTTTCCGCTTCTTGTATATCCGCCAAGCAAGCCTTTTTATTATCCATCTTGTAATGGACGCGAGCGCGAGCCAACCGCCAATTTGGGTTTAAAGGGTTCAATCCGACCGCAGCATTGAGATCATGCAGAGCTCCCTGCAAATCACCCCGAGCACCAAAGATCACGGCGCGATTGCTATAGGCGTTTTCTGCGGAGAGCGGGTCGAGTTCTATCGCCTTGGTCCAATCCTCAAAGGCCTTGCCCACATTACCCTGCGCATAATAAACAGCCCCCCGATTAAGGTAGGCTGAGGAAAACTTTGGATTAAGTTTCAGAAGCTTATTATAATCTTCAAGAGCACGTGAAAAATCCCCTTTTGTGTAATAAGCGATCCCCCGATTGTTATAGGCTCGGACAAAATGGGGCTCGATCTCGATACAGCGGTCGAAATCCTCAATTGCGAGATCCATCTGCCCGCGGGCGTTGTAAGCTGTTCCCCGCGCCAGGTAAGCCGATGCGCTGTTGGGAGATTTTTGGATTGTATCTGTCCAAAGGCTAACCTCATCGCTCATCACGATATTCCTGTCGTAAGTCAATAGGAATAAGAAGCTGACAAAAAATAAAAGAATATAGCCGCTGGCTTTTTCCGACAAAACAGAGAAAAGGCTGGTTGCGAATAATAACGAAAACGCTGCCACGACGAGATAGAGCCTATGCTCAACTGCGAGGTCGTGTATCGGAAAAATGCTAGATTCTGGGAGCAATAACAAGAAAAACCAAATCAACACGAACCCTTTAAAAGGGTGATTTTTTTTGAGCAAGATCAATCCGGATAACAATAATGATATAACCATCCCCAGCCCCACAAGCACTCCAGGCTCAAACAATGTTTTTGAAAGACGATAGTCATAATCGAAGTTCTGGTGTAAAGGAAAGAGCAGGAGCTTTGTATACGTAAGAAAAACTCTGAATTGTGTCAGCAAATAATTCAAGGGCGCGGGACGAGAACTCAAATCAATGGCAAGCTCGAATGACTTTAGATTGAAATGTTTGGAAAAGACAAGTGAGGCCGGCATTAGCAGCATTACAATAAAAAACGGCATGAGCCGCAAAAAAGCGCCTTTTTTTTCGCGAAAAAATGTCCGATCGTAAACAAGGAGAGCAACTGGCAGCGTCAACGCCATCTCTTTGGAAAACAGAGACAACACCGCAGCTCCCAGAGCGGCCCGCCGATAACTGCGTAAATTGTCTCTGACGCCGCGAATGTAACAAACCATCGCAAGTAGATAAAAAAATGAGCTCATCACAACGGCTCGCTGAACGATATAAGTAACAGCCCCAACCTGCAGAGGATGGGATACGAAAATGAGCGCGGCGAAAACAGCCATCAACTCGGGCCTCCCCTTCAACTTCTCGTCATCTAACGGTATCAGAGAAATGGTTAACAATGCCAGCTGATAAACGAGAATGCCCGAAAGCAGATGGAGGAAAATGTTGAAAAAGTGATACCCCACAACATTGAGCCCGCCAACAGCATAATTGATGGCGAACGTAAAATACGTCAGGAACCGGCTGGGATAGAAATCCCAGATCGCGCGAATGTCCCAAAGGTGCCTTATAGCCACATTTTTGATAATCGAATCCTCATCATCCATGTGGAAGGAAGCGTGGAACGAATTGGAATAGGCGATAAAACCGACAAAAACTATCAGCACCAAAAACTTCCAGGACGGCCTGAATAATTTTATTTTTGTTGTATAAGCGGTCACGCCGCTCACTATAGCATATTTCGACCCACCTTAGGCGCACAAAAACTGAAACAGCCCTACATTACGCCCCAGATTTTGTGCTTGTGCTCTGAGAAGAATTTTTCTTTTTCGTTTATTTTCGGAGAGATTCGCATACTTGCATTAGTATACGAGTTCAGAAGGGTTACGACAATAAATCTCTAAAACTCTGTTCTTCTACTTTCGTCTAATTTCGTCCATCGGTGGCAGTGACTGTATCCCAGTTGTATCCCAAATTTCATCATCTAGAAGTTACTTATCATTAGGCTGTATTGACTTTGAGCCTCACCAAATCTTCGATTTTCTGATCACCCACATATAAACCCTCTACGACCGCAAAGCCATCCTTTATCTTTACCGTTATATACGCATCTTGTTTATCGCGTCTGCTATGCTCCCGGTACGCTTGTTCAGCACGAGGCGCTGCCTTCTCTTCCATGTAATAACGGTCAATCGGCAAATTAAGTCCGATGTCATTGCCGGTAGGATATGTAACAGACGCGGTCAAATATGCAGAGTCTTTGGGCCTCTGCAATGTAATCTGCGAGACTTGAGCAAACCCTTTCTCATCAACGGTCAGCTGCGCATAAACTTTCTGTCCGTATTTAAGATTCCCCCCTTCTGGTATTTTGACCTTGTTTATCTCGGCTCTGATGGCTACATATCGACCACGAAAAGCATCATAAGGGTCTACGGGTGCGGTTTTAAAACGAAAAACAGCGCCATCCCTTAGTGTTGATTCTCTTTTGGCGATCATAGATACGGGTAAACCAATTTGCAGTGCAATCAAACCAGCAAAAAGTCCAACAACAAGTTCTTTTCTCATGCTGCACCTCCCTTGCGGCGCAAAATAATGACATTTGTCGCCAGAAAACCAACGCCAATAAATATAAAAACAAGTCCCTTGAGGACGAAGTTGATCTCACTATCAAAAAACCTTGCGAGAACCAGCGCTGACAACATCACCATACCTGTATTAATAACACTCAGATTATTTGTCCGTATTCCTGTCATCAAACGAAAGACGCTGACAGAGAGTAAATAGAAATTGAATAACAGCATGGGAAAGACCGCTGAAGTTCCGCTAAAAGCGTAGCCAACCAAAGCCAGTAAGGGCAATACTCCAAATAGCGTCCTCATCCAGTCCTGACGTTTGGCATACTGATAGAACAATAGCAGCGCACCAGCCACCAACAAGAAACTTAATATATGGTCCGGGATAGCCATCCAAGGAGATAAGTCATACTTAGCATACCAATACTTCCCAGCCGCTGATTCCCATGGCCACCGAAAAGTAAGAATAAACATTATGATGAAAATACCCAACCCTCCCAGAACTTGAAAAGGTCTCTGCCAGTTTGTCGAAACTTCCTTAAACTCCCAGGCACCAAGAAGGTAGAACCCTGCAATAAGGCTTGAATAGATAACAACCCAGGATCCCGGCCATGACCTGCCCAAAGTAAAATGTGCTCCAACACTCACAGACACCGCCATAACGAGCGCCAAGATCGCTGCACGAATAGTGTATTTTTCCTGTCGTAATGACCAAATAAAATGAGGAATTACAATCACCAAGAGTGGCCAAAAAAGAAACGCCTTGAGCGGCTCATCCCAAAAATGACAGGCCCAAGCTGAAATTCCAGCAACAAAAATAGCTGCCGGTATCGTAGCCCTCATAAGATAGGTCAGCGGAACAATGAGCAACATCCACATTAGAATGAATGACGGTGTATCTCCGGGGATGTTGTATGTTTGACTAATAAGCGCGATAGAGGCCCCAACCATAAGACTCAAGAATGTTGCTGTGCCCTCTTTGAGAGCTTGAGACTCAGGCCTTTTTAACACGACCCACATCGCCAGTCCCTGCCCAACCATTAAAGGCAACAGAGAAAGTACCGCACGCACGGGACGAGACAATTCTTCCCAGTTGTGGCCAAAAAGTAAAATAATACCAAGCCCAATGAGCAGCGCCCCAAGCACGCTGCACAAAATGATGACAAACCATTTTTTATCCGCGCTTTTTACGTCGCGGTAATGCTGACGCAAATTATCGGCGGATGATTGAGAAATAACCCCCTTACTTACCAAATCAGGCAACTCTTTATGAAGCCATTGCACCGCTTTTTTGTTCATAAAGCTCCTTTCAGGACATATTCCTTCTTTAATTCATCCCTATATGGCTTGATCTTGTAGGCTATTTTTTCTTCGTAATTTCTCTGTCCAATATAAAATCGCTGATTTGAACTCATCAGCTTGTTATCAGCGATATATCTTTTTATCATGTTGATGCGATCTTCCGTAGGTGGATGTGAGCTGAAATACCTCACAAGCAGCCCACCAACGGCATTCATCGTGTCCCCTACTAACGTCGCTGAATTATCCTGACCCGACCTTGATAACTCATCCTTATTGATACGCTCAAAAGCATAAATAATTGCCATTGGGTGGTAACCTGCTCGATATGCCAAATAAACTCCTCCAGCATCCGCCTCTATTTCTTGTGCTTCAGAAAACCCCGGCTTAAAAAACACGTCATACCCGATCTCAGCAAGAGCCCCATAGCCAGATTCTTCGATCTTTCCATTTTGAACTTTAAATTGAATTGCGTTAAAGCAATGTTTTGCGTCTACATGGGTTATTTCATGAGCCAAAACCCCCGCCAATTCGGCCTCCGATTTGAGAGTTTTTATTAGGCCTGTCGTCACATAGACATGCCCGCCTGCGACAGAACGCGCTGTGGGATAAAAGCCTTCTACAACATGAAACTTATATTTAATTCCTGGCCTTTTTACATTTTCAACAACTCTGTTTCCAACATCATTCACATATTTTTCCAACAGCGCATTGCCTGTTTGGTTGCCTGGTTGGGTTTTTAGTATTTTCGTATTTATCTGATCCCCTATTTCCATTTCCTCTTGGTCATCCGTAGAGACAAAGATATGCCCCGCTTTATTCACACTGCTTAAAAACCCCTCACCAATCTCTGAAACAGAATCCAAGCTGACTCGATCTTCAGGGTGTCCTTTGACCATAATAAGCGCTATTGAGCTTAAACAAACCAAGAGGCTTAGGATTAGAAATATATGCCGCAGTTTTAGATTCATCATATAAGTTTCTTGATCTTATCTTTGTGCTTTGTATAGATATACGATACAAACAGAAGTGCCAACCCTAGAGCAATTAATGACAAAATATAGTGGATCGTGCTCAACTGCCTCAGGTCAACCAGGAATGCTTTTGCCAGAGTAAAAAGTAAAACCAAAAGGCCGTAGATCCTCCATTGCTTTTCTTTAATAAAAATACCCGGTAAGAATAGCAGCAAACCTTCAATCCCTAAGCCGACGGTTAATAGCGCCCCATCAAGCTTTATATACAAAAGAGCCGTTAAAAGAGCTGTCGCCGAAAAGCCAAAAACTAGCCGAGAGGAATGTAGAAATGCCTTAATCCGACCTTCTTTCGGTTCGTCAGTTTCGTTTGCGGCATTCTTTTGACTCAGATAGAAAATGTTGCCACCATAAAGCAACGCCGTTGTCAAAATGGGCAGGATGATATTGCTTTCTGCGCCAACAAGATATTTTCCCTGGTAAAGATTAACGAATATCGCCCTCATACAAGCCGCAAGCGCCGCGATTGAGCTGATGGAGAGGTAATGCTTCTCTTTTGTATAAACCCCCCGCAACGAATAAATCATTGCCATAACACCCCACACGGGAGCGACCATGTCTTTTGGTGCCTCATACCAGACAAGGGTCATGATGGCCACAAAAACCATATAAGGATATAGATAAACCATCTTCTTTTCGGGATCGCTTAAAACACTCTTTGTCGTTTTGTCTTGCAGAAGCATCAAGCAATAATACAGAATCAAAATAACAGGAATCGCCGTTAGAATTCTGTAGCTAAATACACTAATACCGCCCTGAATGATCATGTTAGACATGAGCAGTCGAACAAAAGCACCCGTGGTCAGGATGTATCCTTGCATCCTTTGGTGATAGTTCTTTTTCGCCACGCCAAGATGAAGAAGAACAACTCCAAGAATAACCCAGCATGGCGCTGTTAATACCTTTGGAAAATCAAGCCAAGTCCCCATGGCATAAATTAGCGGATAGCTATAGGAAATAATGTTTGGGTGGTTTTCTTCGATTTTAGTTAATAGATTATTTGATCTTAATTTGCCGTACAAATAGGTGTTCATAAAATACATTACCAATGCCAATGCGAATAAAAGTGTCCGCGCGCTTAAGTGGTAGGCCATAACCGTATTTCGTGTATAAAAACTATCGATCGTCATAAGTTTGGCAATTATTATCATAAGCCCGGCAAACGACAAAACTCTCCAATAGCTTTCTTTAAGAAGAACACCGGCGAGCAGAATTATCTCTGCCAATAAAAGATATGAAACTGTTAGGCTATACCCCGAATATTTCATCGATAGGTACGTCACCGCATAGATAACTGCGAAGGAGGAACTCAAAAGAATGAGTTTTTTCTTGAAGAAATAACCGAGAGCCGTTAAACCTACATAGCCCGCACAAGCTAGCTGAAGCGCTAAAAACAAGTGCTGTTTGTGCCCGGCGTTTATAATCAACCATCCTGCGTCAGATGCAATAGAAGCAATAAGAACATAAATGAGGTGATCCATTCTTACGCCAAGTTGAAAGGACGAAAGTACCTTGCTTTTTGAATCCCTATCCGATAAAAAGGCTGCACATAAAGAAAATACCCAAAACGTAGCTAAAAATATCGCAGACAAAACAAATTGCCCGTGATCAATCTTTGATGCAGGAAATCCGTAACTCGTCCAGAGCTTAATAGCAACGATAACAAGGCCACCCAAGGAAATAGTGCGCCAATAGCTTTCTTTCATAAGTACGCCAATCAGCAAAACTATTGATGCCAACACAAGCTCAGATGTGATGAGCGTGTACCCGGTATATTTCAATGACAGGTAAACAGCCGCATAAATAATAGAAAAAGACGAGCTCGTAAGAACAAGTTTTCTATTTAAGAAATACCCCGCCACCGTCAATCCGATATAAGCGGCACAAGACACTTGAAGAGCCGGTTGAAGGTGTTGAGTATGCCCCGCTCCGATAAGCATCCAACCAATGCATGAAGCAATTGATGTATTTAGAACGTGAATGATGTGCTCCATGTCGATATTCAGTCCAAATGAGTCAAATAATTTACTCTTTGAACCCTTGTCCGAAAAAAATCCGGCAAAAACGAAGATGGCCCAATACAAAACTAAAAACATAACTGCACTCACAAACTGTTCGTGAGTCAGAATCGTCCTACCAGAAAGGTTGGCGATTCTGAACCAGCCCATATAGGTCACATAGGTCATGAACATCCCGTACAACCCGAACTCCATCCATTTCATTTTCTTCATGAAAAATATAAGAGATAGAGCGACGGGGATAGTCGCGAGCATCGTAAAGGTTGTTGCTGGGCCGATCATGAGGGTGATGAAAATAAGTAGATAGGAAAACCCCGTAGCCGTTTGCGACTTGTACCTGTATATATCCAACACGGTCGCAAGCGCAACGAGTATCAAAAGAACCATGCCAAGAAAAGGGCTAGCGACAAGCCGAACCATTGGAATGTGGTGCATCGCAAATGTTGTGAAATATGAGATGGCCCACCCACCGCCAATAAGACCTTTCCCGTAAACAGAAAAGTCTTTCTTTTTTTCGATGTAATGCCCAAATAAGAGCATGCCCACACCAAAAGCAAAACCAATGCTGATTTTTCCGATAGCTCCCAAGTATTGAAAAGAATATCCGATGAGAAGTGCTACGCCTATAACGACCGCAAATATACCCAGTTTGTTAAACCATTTTTCACCTAGAGCCTGTTCAAAGTTTTCTGTGAGACTTCTCTTGGGCTCGGGGGCTTTTACTGTCTGCCTGATTGCCGGCTTTTCTACAGAAGCAATCGAAGGAATGGGTTTATCTTGTTTAGGTTCAGGCTTGAGATTTACTTCGGTTTTCCACAAAATCTGAACAAGTTCGCCGCCCAAGCTTTTAATGTGCGCATTCAGTTCCTCAACGCCACTACACGTAAATTCACCCTCAATATTCTTCTGTCCGGGCAAAGACCAAATATATTTGAATCTCGTTCCCCTCTCGGATGCGGGAAGAATTATCTCTTTTTTGGGGATCACAGGTTCACTTGCGGGTTGTAAGTCGAGAGGTTTCTTGCTTATATTTTCCTGTGTAGCCGGAACCAGTTTCGGCTTTTCCTTACCACGGTTCTCAAGAAAGTATTCGATGCGGTTTAAACGTACGTTGATATCGGACATAGTACGTCTTACCTCAGAAACCTCGGATTTCATGTCCAGCAGCTCTTGGTCAACAGCATCTACGATAGGAATGCTGCAAGTAAGACAAACCTTCCAGGTGTCATCGTATGATTTGTTGCATTTAGGACATATCTTCATCGAGCCACCTCCGTTGTTCTTTGGCCGGAAATAAACGCTAATATCTCTTTCTCGGCAATCTCCGCATCATAATCCCACATCATCATATGGTTCGTATTTGGCAATGAAACAAAAACACACTCAGTATTTTTTTGTAAATCCTTAGTAAGTTTCTCAGAAAACTTATAATCTGTGGCCCTATCTTTAAGACCATGAATAATAAGCGTTGGTTGTCTTAAGTTGCCAGCCACTTTTAAAGCCTTGTCACCAAGTTTAATAGCGGTGTCTGCTCCACGAAGTGACACGTAGACGTAATCGACAATATTGCCCATCGCTTCCTTTTTATTGATCTGCTTAAACGATATGGGCCGATAGGTATAAGGAATGATATTTATAAATATCGCATTGTGCCACTCTGCGGGCAAAACGTAGTACCACTGGTGTGCAATCTTAAGGTAAGGCGCAAGGAGAACAAGTCGGTCTACCTTTTCGGTCAGCGCAGTTAAAATGCTTAAGGCGCCCCCCATAGAAAATCCGATAAGAGTTACTTCCCTATAACGGGTTTTAAGTTCCCTGTATTGGCGAAGGACAAAACTCTCTAGCTCTTCCGGGGTCGTCTTTGAAAAATGCCTTGGATCGGTTCCGTGACCCGGTAAAAGCGGCGCGACGACCGTGTATCCATCTGCATGAAGAAGGTTGGGCAATCTTCCAAAATCGGCCGGGGATCCAATAAAACCATGAATGAGAAGAACTGCTTTGTCGGTGTGATTCTTAAGATAAATCGGTTCGGCACCCTTTATGACTCCTAACTCAGGATGTTTTTCTTTCTTCAAAACATACGAGTGAAGCGCTCGACCAGTAAAGAAGTTGTAGATGGACACCACACCACACAGGGCAAGAAATCCAATAATTGCATAGGCTATGATCAGCATATTTTTTTCCTACTGGCTTTTAAGCCACTCCGAAACCAAAGGTCTTTTAATCTTCCTCGTCGCGGTCTTGGGTAAATCTTCTGGGTACACAAAAATTCTTGTGGGTCTCTTGTAAGATGCTAGATTCTGATTAAGACGGTCTATTTCTTTCTTAAGCTCTTGCTCCATCTGAA
>CAYODQ010000003.1:0-80187 GCA_964402785.1 uncultured Planctomycetia bacterium | reverse complement strand
GCCGAAGCCCAACAGATTTTAAGTCTGTCGTGTATGCCATTCCACCACTCGCCCAAAAAAATGCGCACACACGAGGCGCGAACCGGAGTTGCACCGGTCTACGCGGTTTTGCAGACCGCTGCCTAACTGCTCGGCCATCGCGCCAGTGTCCAACAAAGGCTCTTTAAGAGCCCCCTAATCTATCAAAAACGCTGCTTCTTAGTCACGATTTTTCGGCTAGCAGGTCTTCTGCTTGCCGCACGATCTTTCGCGCGAGCATCTTTTTGGATATCGACTTCCAACTTTTTAAAGAGCCGTCTTTCTTCAAAATCCCTGCCCATACAGGCGTTTCACCAAAAGGCTTTAATTTATTTGTAACTCTTTGTAATACAATAGCTTCCAAATTTTTCGACCTGAGCTTTTTGGCACCATTTTCATGGTTATTTTCAGACTCCAAGGCAAAACCGACAAACACCTGTTTTTGAGTCTTTTTTCGGCTCAAGGTCGCCAAAATATCAGGATTTTTGACAAGCCGAATACTGGTCAAATTTCCTTTTTTTAATTTTTTGGCCGATCTGGATGCTGGCCTTACGTCTGCCACAGCCGCCGCCATGATGAGCGCGTCGTGTTGCGGCAAAAGCGTTTTAAGTTTATTTAAAAGATCGATCGCCGTTTCAGCATCGCTCGGACACTGCACCCAACTGACTTTGTGGCCCCTCGCTTTGGCTTCTTGCGCCAAATACTTTCCCATGACACCCGTCGAATAATTCGACAAAAAACGAACGGGATCCAAAGGCTCACGCGTGGGCCCTGATGCGATCAAAAAGCGAGCCTTCACGGCTTTGATACAGATCCTACAGCTTTAATAATATCGCCAAGCTCAGCCAAATGCCCCATCCCTTTGTCCATACAAACCAAATGCCCTTCGATGGGGTTTACAAATTTAACGCCACGCGATCTTAATTTTTCAATATTTTCTTGGGTCGCCTTGTTATAGAACATTTTTTCATTCATGGCGGGCGCGATCAGGATCGGAGCCTCACTGGCCAAGACCGTACAGCCCAGCACATCATCTGCCAATCCATGTGCTAATCTTGCGATGATATCCGCCGACGCCGGCGCGATCAGGATCACATCTGCTTTTTTGGCGAGCTCGATATGAATAGGCTTAAGCCTTCCTTCGGTTGAAAAGAAATCCTGTATCACTTCCGTTCCTGCAAAACTTTGCAAACTGAGCGCTGTAATAAAATGATGCGCATCTTTGGTCATCACCACCGTGACGGTGTGACCCAGCTCGCGCAGCCCTGTGATCAGATCACATGCTTTATATGCAGCGATGGATCCGCTGACACCAAGTACAATGTTTTTTCCGGCTGCTTTGGATGTCATTTTTGTACTTTGGCTTGCCTCTCGGCGAGGATGATGGATTTGAGCACGTGATGGGCAACAGGGATCTCGCGGTTCACGATGCGATAATCGCAAAGCTCCAGCTCGTTCAATTCTTTGAGCTCGGTCGTCGCTACCTTATAACGACGATTGATCTCTTTGCGACTTTCGGTACCGCGTCTTATCAGGCGCCGCATGAGTTCTTTTTTGGAAGGAGGCGTGACGAATATAAATACAGCGTCGGGTTTGGTTTTTTTGACCTGTCTGGCACCCTGCACATCGATCAAAAGAAGTACGTCGCGGCCGCTTTTGACATGCTCTTCTACCTGATGCTTGGGTGTCCCATAATAACGGCCAAACACATTGGCCCACTCGAGAAAACCTTTTTTTCGCCGTATCGATTGAAATTCGTTATTGGAAACAAAAAAATAATCTTTCCCCTGCACTTCGTTGGGTCTCGGAGGGCGCGTCGTGTAGGATACAGATTGCACCAAATTCTTATCTTCTTGAAACAGCCTTTTGGCAAGCGTCGTCTTTCCTGTTCCTGAAGATGCGGAGATGACAAAAAGCCTGCCTTTTCGCTTACTCGACATTTTGCGCCTGCTCTCTTATTTTTTCGATGGCCGCCTTGATCTCGATCACTGCCTCTGCAATAGCCACATCAGCTGATTTGGAGCCGATGGTGTTGGTTTCGCGTGTCATCTCTTGTGCAATAAAATCGATCTTTCTTCCCAACTCCCCTTTTTCGCTCAGCGCGCGGCTCATCGCATCCAAATGGCTTCTCAAACGGATCACTTCTTCCGAAATATCAGAATTTTTTACATACTGCGCTACTTCCGTTGTGAGCCTGTCCGTATCCAATTCGTTATTTTTCAAAAAATCTTTCATTCGACCCGTCAGACGGTGTTTGAATTCTTTGGCCACCACCGGAATTCTTTTTTCAATTTTTTTGAGCGAGCTTAAAATTTCCTTCACCCGATTCTTCAGATCTTTGAGGAGCGCCTGCCCCTCTTGCGCGCGAGAGCGATCAAGATTCAAAAGCGCCTCATCCAGCGCTTTGAAGAGTTGCTGAGAATAATGGGATCTCTTATCTTCCGATGTGTCTTTAGTGAGCACATCCGGATAGCGCAGCACTTCCCGTAAGATCGCATCTTCCGTCACATGGGACAACTTCAAAATTTTTTGAACCTGTTGCGTTTTATTAAAAACTTCTTTTGCCAAAGACTCATTCAACGAAAGTTTGCTAATAAAAAGAGACGGGTCGGGGCTTGCCACAAACAATAAAATTTTCCCGCGGCGCGTTTTGTCGCCTATTTTTTTGCGGATGGTATCTTCAAACTCCGCCATATGTCCTGGGATGCGGGTCGAGATCTCCAGAAATTTATGATTCGTACTTTTGAGTTCTACGCGGATCTTACCTTGGGGAGCCTTGACCTCGGCTTGCCCAAAACCGGTCATACTTCTGATCATTTAGATGGAATAAAAAACAAGATCAAGCCCACACGTGTGTCTTGATGGACTGTGTCACTAACTTGGTAGGATAAAGGTTGTCGACGAGAATTTCATGCGGCTCGAACCAAAGCTTGATCTCGCGCTCCGCATCTTCGGGATTGGAAGAAGCGTGGATCACATTTTCATAAACACCTTTGGTGGTGATGCGGCCATAAGAGCCGCGGATCGTGCCGGGAGCCGCCTCTTCAGGATTTGTGGCACCGCAGATCTGTCTTACTTTTGCAATGGAATCCGTTCCATAATAAACAAGCGCCATTGTGCGCTTGGTGTGGTACTCACCCATGAGATACCGAACGATATCTTCAAAAAATGGCCTGTCCTTCATATGGATATAATGCTGCTCGGCCAGCTCACGGGCAACGGTCTTCATCTTACAGGCCACAATAGAAAGCTTGGCATCTGACAATTTGGTCAGAATGTTACCTGTCAGAGATTTTTGTAAACCGTCTGGCTTGATAATAACGAGCGTTGGTTGATCCATGTTGTAATCCCGTGTGAATAATAAAGTTATATAAACCTATAGTGTAAGAAAAAGAGCCTAGATTGTCAATAGCCAATTGATACTTAGTTGCTGTAGAGCTTTTTTAGGTTATATGGCTTTGAGAATATCCAAGACTCGATTCAAATCTTCCAGAGAATAGTATTCAATTTCAATTTTTCCACGTTTGATGCCGTGTTGGATCCTGACTTTGGTACCCAAGATCTGTTGCAATTTCTCTTCGATGCTCCGAAGATGTACATCGTTTTGCTTTTTCTTGGTGATCTTCGACCCCGAACGGCGTGCTGGACTTGTCGTCAACTGCTCTACTTGCCGAACGGACAGCCCTTGCTCCATCACTTTTTCGCAAACACTCATTTGCCGCGCCTCATCCTTGATCGCAAGAAGTGCCCTGGCATGTCCAAACGTGATCAGGTTTTGTGATAAAAACTCTTGTATCTTTTCTGGTAAGTTAAGCAGTCTCAATATGTTAGCAACTGAAGATATATCTTTACCCACACGATTCGCAATTTGATTTTGTGTGTGCCCAAACTCTTGCGCCAAACGACGGTATGCCTTGGCTTCTTCCAATGCGTTAAGTTCTTCTCTCTGAATATTCTCGATGATCGACATCTCGAGCACATCTGCGTCAGCAACCCTGCGAACAATGGCTGGTATTTCATTATTTCCAAGATGCTTTACCGCACGAAGACGCCTCTCTCCTGCGATCAACTCATATTTATCCACATCAACCGCTCTCACCAGAATAGGCTGAATAACACCTTGCTCTCGAATTGAATTGGCCAACTCTTCGATCTTTTCCTGTGAAAATGTCAGGCGCGGCTGAAAACGACTCGTAAAAATCTGTTCGGTTTTTAATATCTGAACTCTTTCGCGCGAATCCGGTGTGCCCGCCGGTGTTTGTGGGATCAACGCATTTAAACCACGGCCCAATACTCTTCTTTCCATAATTTTCTCCTAGGTAATGATCGGCGTGCTATCTTTTTCTAATTTCTCGTAACTTCTTTTATACAATAGAGTTGC
Organism: uncultured Planctomycetia bacterium; assembly: GCA_964402785.1. Taxonomy (GTDB): domain Bacteria; phylum Omnitrophota; class Gorgyraeia; order 2-02-FULL-51-18; family 2-02-FULL-51-18; genus CAYODQ01. Next base: position 75,788 of record CAYODQ010000003.1, on the reverse strand, counting down.
GTTATTTAAAATGAACTCTTTTGTGAGTTCTTTGTATTTCACGGCGCCTTCTGAATTTTTATCGTACAGAAAGATCGGCTTTCCAAATCCAGGTGCCTCACTCAAACGAATATTGCGTGGGATCACCGTTTTAAATACTTTTTCTCCAAAATGTTTTCTAACTTCATCCACAACTTCCTGCGTGAGCTTGGTTCGATAATCCGCCATAGTCATCACAATACCTTCTATTTCAAGATTGGGATTCAGATTGTCTTTGATGAGGTTGATCGTCTTCATAAGCTGTGTGACGCCTTCAAGCGCATAATACTCGCATTGGATGGGAATGATCACGGAGTGTGCCGCCGTAAGAGCATTGACGGTCAATAAACCAAATGATGGCGGACAATCAATTATAACCACGTCGACAGATGGATCGATCTGCGTTAAGGCTTTCCGTAAGCGCCCTTCTCGGCCCAATTCCCCCACAAGCTCTACTTCGGTAGCAGCTAAATCAGGATTGGCGGGAATAACTTGTAAATTATCAACACATGTATCGAGGAGAATTTCGGACAAAGGCGTATTATCTAGGAGTGTGTCGTAAATAGATTTTTGGACTTGGCTTTTATCAACACCAACACCGCTGGTAGAATTACCCTGAGGATCTAGATCTATGAGAACTGTCTTTCGGCCATCGAGCGCGATACATGCTGCCATTGAAACAGCGGTGCTTGTCTTCCCCACACCACCTTTTTGATTGCAAATCGCAACGATTTTAGGCATGTGTGCAGTCTATCGAATTTAAATTAGACTGTCAACAATCGAAAATGCTTTTATAGAGCTTATTTCACGTGGAAGGTGTTTGTTTTTGCTTTTCTATGTATACCGCTAGAAGCGAAATATCACAAGGTGTGATGCCGGATATGCGTGAAGCTTGCCCAAGTGACGTTGGATTCACCTTTTCAAGCTTCTCTCTCGCCTCTCGTCCAAGTCCCTTGACATCTTGATAAGTGATATGCGCAGGGATTTTCTTATCGTCGTATTGCTTCATACGATTGATTTGACCCACTTCCCTCTGGATATAGCCTGAATATTTGACTTCCATCTCAATCTTGCTTTCGATATCAAAGTCCCCTATCTCTTCATTCATGACGCCCAAAACGTCCTTCAAGCTCACCTCGGGTCGTCTTAAATACTGTTCAAGAGACACATTTTGATACCGCTGACCCCGTATCTTCTCTATCCACTGGCCTATCGTCTCTTTTCGGGTTTTTTGCTTATCGAATACTGCTTTGGGAATCAGTCCTAGCTCATAACCATAACTCATCAATCTCTCATCTGCGTTGTCTTGTCTTAACACCAATCGGTACTCTGCCCTGGACGTAAACATGCGATAAGGCTCTTCAGTACCATTGGTCACCAGATCGTCTATTAGAACACCAATATAAGCTTCGGATCTATCCAATATCAATGGATCCTTGTGTTTTATCTTAAGCACAGCGTTGATCCCGGCCATAAGCCCTTGGCAACCCGCTTCTTCATATCCCGATGTTCCGTTAATTTGGCCGGCCAAATATAGATTTTCTATCTTTTTGGTTTCTAACGTTGGTTTTATTTGTGTCGGTGGACAAAAATCGTATTCTATGGCGTATCCAAATCTCATAAGTTCAACATTTTCAAGACCTTGTATACTTCTTACAATGTCTATTTGAACATCCTGTGGAAAACTTGTTGATAAACCGTTAATATAAACTTCTTGTGTAAAACGACCCTCGGGCTCCAGAAATAGCTGATGTCTTTCTTTATCCGCAAAACGAAAAACTTTATCTTCGATCGATGGACAGTATCTGGGCCCGCGGCTTTGTATTTTTCCAGAATACATGGGGGAGCGGTTCAAATTCTTTTTGATGATCTCATGCGTTTTTTCATTGGTGTATGTGATATGACAGGGAAGTTGTGATTGTAAAATTTTTTCTGTTTGAAAACTAAATGGCAGCGGATTTTTATCGCCGTCTTGAAATGCAAGGGCAGAGTAGTTGATCGTTTTTGCATCGAGACGTGGGGGAGTGCCCGTTTTTAAACGTTTCACTTCAAAACCCAGATTTTGCAAACATCCCGAGAGCCCATGTGATGCTTTTTCTCCGCCACGGCCGCCGCCAAATGTGATCTCGCCGATGTGAATGAGGCCATTTAAAAAAGTCCCCGTCGTGATGATGACGGCTTTGGCAGTGTAAAGCGTGTCAATATTGGTGATCACGCCTTCGATAGAATTTCCATTCACCACGAGCTCTTTGACTTCACCTTGTTTTAGATCCAGATTCACTTGTGATTCCAAAATATTTTTCATGGTCATCGCGTACACACGTTTGTCACATTGAGCGCGGGGAGCCCACACAGCGGGGCCTTTGGAAGTGTTGAGCATACGAAATTGAATGCCGGTTTGATCCGTGACTTTGGCCATTTCACCGCCCAAAGCGTCCATTTCACGCACAATATGGCCTTTGGCAACCCCGCCAATAGCGGGATTGCAAGACATCTGCGCTACGGACTCCAAATGCATAGTGAGCATGAGTGTTTTGGCACCCATGCGTGCAGAGGCGAGAGCCGCTTCGCAGCCGGCATGACCGGCACCGACGACAATGACGTCGTATTTTTTGTCAGAGGGGATAGGCATTTTAAAAACTAAAACACGGACGAATTACTCCGCGAGTTTCATTCCTTTTAATTTCAACTGATAGGCGGTCATCAAAACGGTGTTGGTGAGCCAATAAAGAACAAGGCCTGAAGGCATTTGATAAAAAATAAATCCGAATACGATCGGCATCATAATGCCCATCATTTTTTGCTGCGCTTCCATTTGCGGATCGTTGGACTGCGTCATGCCGGTCATTTTTTGCTGGAAAAACATGCCGGCGCACATCAGCAGGGGAAGTAGATGAAAATAATTCCCGACAAAGGGGAGAGTGAAAGGCAAATAAACGCGATCAGGAGCCGATAGATCTTTGATCCACAACAGCTTTGCATTCACCAGCGGCACAAACTTGGACAACGCCACATACAGCGCAACAAAGATCGGTATTTGTATGATCATCGGCAAACATCCGCCGAACGGATTTACTTTGTGTTTCTTGTACAGCTCCATTGTTTCCTTATTGAGGCGCTGTGGATTATTTTTATGCTGCTCGCGCAATTTATTCATCTGGGGTTGCACCAACTGCATACGCTTCATCGACATGTAACTTACGCGAGTGAAGGGGAAAAGGAAAACGTTGATCAGGATCGTAAGAACGATAATGCCAATGCCATAATTTTTAAAGATCTTATAGAGGAGCTCGAGTGCTCCGACAAAAAAACGCGCGATCCCGTCGAATTTACCGAAGTTCACAAGCTCTTCTAATCCTAACGGCATCAAATATTCCAATTCATTGGGGCCTATGTACAGCGTAAAATCGTGCGTAACAGAGCTTCCCGGTGGGATAGAAACAGGGGAAGCGATAAGGCTAGCGGATAGATCATTGTGGCCCAAGCCACGTACAAGCCCTGTGAAATTCTGCGCTGTTTTGGGCATCACAATAACCGAAAAATGCCTGTCTTTCACGGAGACCCATTTCACAAAACCCTGACTGGGCACTTGTTTGCCAAGACGGTTTTCTTTGATATGACGCAGCGTTTTTTTATCACCTAGCTCTGAGAAAAAATTCGCTTCGATGTACTGAGAGTCGATGGAATTGCGCGGATGGATACCCGAGCCCACGATCAATTCATAAGCCACGGAACGTGTTTCGCCGGATGTGTTTTCAAATGTGACTGAAAGATCTGCGCCGTAGGGCTCTTTGAATGCGTACGACTTTTGGATTTTGAGCCCCTGAGATTTGGATGTGAAACGAACATCGTTTCCGCTAACCGAGCTTTCATGATCCAAGATCATGGATAAATTTCCGCCTTCAATGATGCCGAGAGATGTCAGGGTCGCTCCGGAATCTCTCAACGATAATAATTTTGTGGGTGTTTTTGACTCCGCATCCGGGTACCGCACAAAACCAACCTGTCTGATGGCGCCATCTTTTTTATTGAACACCAGATCAACGCCGCTATTCTTGAATGAAAAATCATCCTCCGGCAAAAGACTCCCGGCTTTGAGAGTCGCCGTGACCCGCGGGCCATCCACTGCGGGTGTTTTGCTCGCCGTGGGCTCTGGGCTATTGGCTGCGGATTTTTTAACCGACTGCGCCGCGTCTAGTTTTTTATAATAATCTGGGTACATTTTCCGCATCAACATGGGATATGAAGACAAGATCAAGAAAGATAATCCTAGGGCGATCAAAGTTCTTTTTTCCATCACAGCTCCTGAAATTTTGGCTCTACGGGGTCAGACCCGCCAGAAGACCATGGGTGACAACGAAATAGGCGCTTGGCGATCATCGCCAGCGCATCCATAAATGATCTTTTTTCGAGTGCCTCAACGGCATATGCACTGCAGGTCGGGTGGAAGCGGCAAGTGGAATATTGACCCATCTTAAGAAAAGAGGAGGCAAAGTAGATCAACCATGCATACACTTTTTTCATCCGAGAGCCTTCTCCAAAGCTTGTTTTGCCGCGTGAACGTTCATTATCTTGGGTTCACGAACCACCTTCAAATAATAGGCTTGGCCAGGCTGTGGCTTGATCATAGAAAGAACCGCCACGCGAAGCACCCGCTTGATTCGATTCCTAGAAACTGCTTTGGCAATGACCTTTTTGGGAATAGAGATCAGGATCTTACCGGACAGCTTGGGTGGTTTGGTCTTGATATCTGAGACCACTACCTTAAGCCAGCGCTCATCCATCGAACGCAAAACTTAAACCGTGAGCTTCTTACGTCCTTTTTGGCGGCGACGCTTGATAACGTTGCGGCCATCCTTCGTTCTCATCTTCTTTCTAAATCCGTGAGTACGAAGTCTTTTTCTATTTGATTTTCTTGTTAGATTTTTTTTCATAGGGGTTGGATTATAACATAGGCAACAGTCGAGTCAAGATAAATGCAAGCCAACTCAAAAAGCTATTGCAATTGAGGGGGGTGCTTGTTATAATCCCTTCAACACGGACGATGTTGTCTACCTGTGGATAACATGTGGATATATTCAGATAATTAAATGTTTTCCTGTTGATAACATTTAAAGTTCATAACTCTTTATATTTCAATGTGTTATAAAATTTTTGTTCATATAATCAAAAAATAAAAGAGCTTTTCTGTGGATAACATTACGCAACAGCCAGCCACCGATATATGGTCGAAAATACTCGAAAACCTTCAAAAGGAGCTGTCTCAACACGCCTTTGAGAGGTGGATACAGCCTATACGTGTGGTGGATTTTGACCAGCACACGCTGACTTTGGGTGTTCCCGACGATTTCTTCAAAAATTGGATCGTTGATCATTATGGCGGGATGATGTCGGCTTGTTTGGCGGAGATCATTGGATCTTCTGAGCCGCAAATTCATTTTCAAGTCCTTTCCGTTCCCGTACCATCTCAAAATGCTCCTGAAAGACCTGCTCAACCGCACATTTCTCCATCCATTTCGGCTGGGCCTTCGATACAGCCTGAAAATATTCTGAATTCAAAGTACACGTTTGATAGTTTTGTGGTGGGGCCTTCCAATCGATTCGCTCATGCAGCGTCTCTGGCTGTAGCCGAGTCTCCGGCCAAATCCTACAATCCTCTTTTTATTTATGGCCCGGTTGGTTTGGGAAAAACGCATTTGATGCAAGCTATTGGACATGAAATAGTTAGGACAAATCCTTCGGCTCGTATTCTATACATCACCAGTGAACGATTCACCAATCAGCTGATCAATGCCATCAAAACCGGCACGACCATGAAATTTCGCGAAAAATACAGAAATCTCGACGCTCTTCTTATCGATGATATTCACTTTATCGCCGGTAAAGAAGCGACGATGGAAGAATTTTTTAATACATTCAATGCTCTTTATGATGCACACAAACAGATCGTCGTCTCAAGTGATAAACCGCCCAAAGAGATCTCCAACTTAGAAGAAAGGCTCATATCCCGTTTTGAGTGGGGGCTTGTCACGGATATCCAAGCGCCGGATTTTGAGACGAGGACAGCGATCCTTAGAAAAAAAGCGGAGAGAGAAAATTTAGACATACAAGATGAGGTTACATTTTTCATAGCCGATAAGATCAAGTCCAATATTCGTGAGTTAGAGGGTGCTCTGATCCGTGTCGTGGCCTATTCTAAGCTTGTCGGAAAGAATGTGGACGTGTCTGTCGCGCAAGATGTCCTAAAAGATATGATTGTCGAGACTCAACGAAAGATCACGGTGGATCTTATTCAGAGAACGGTTGCTGAGTATTTTGAAATCCGCCCTTCAGACATGACGGCTAAGAGGCGCTCTAGAAATGTGGCTTATCCGCGCCATATCGCCATGTTTTTATCGCGTGAAATGACATCCCTTTCTTTTCCTGAAATAGGGGATCAATTTGGTGGCCGCGATCACACCACTATTTTGCATGCTTATGAAAAAATTAAGAAGGATGTTCGTAAAGATCAAAAGACGAAATCACTTGTGGATAAGTTGGTATTTGAAATTAAGAAATAATTTTAAGGTCAGCTATCTGTGGATAAACCCAACCTTATCCACAGGTTATTAGATTTTTAAGGTATTGATAAATAAAGAGTTATGAAGTATCCACAGTAAACACAGGCTCTATGACTAAAACTGATTTGCTTGAGAGATTAATTTAAAAGATAAAAAGGGGTTGTTGATAATGAAGATAAATACCAATAAAGATAGTTTGCTCAAAGGAATTCAAACGGTTCAGAATGCGGTTAGCTCTAAAAATAGTTTACCCATTCTTTCCCATATATTGGTGGAAGCAAAAAAGAATGAAATTAGGTTAACAGCGACAGATCTTGAGATAGGTGTTTCGGTTAAAATCGAAGGGGAAGTTATTGAAGAAGGTTCGATCACAGTCCCGGCTAGAAAATTTAGTGAGATCGTAAAAGAACTACAAGCTTCTCCAACTATCCATATCACGGTTAAAAAAAGTAATTCCGTCAGTATTGAGTGTGGAAAAAGCTATTTTCGTTTAAATGGGTTGCCGCGCGAAGATTTCCCTCAATTACCGGAAGTGCCTTCATCCAACAATTCCAAAGGAATTGATTGTATTAAGATCCCTCAGAAAAAATTAAAGAGTATGATCCAGCTTACTTCATTTGCAATGAGTCATGATGAAACTAGATATATATTGAACGGGATTCTATTTAGTTTTAAAGATAAAGCTTTGAAGATGGTGGCGACGGATGGAAGACGTTTGGCGATCATTCAAAAAGATATCCCGGAATTGGGTGCTCTTAAAAAAGATATGATCGTGCCGATGAAAACGATCCAGGAATTGAACCGTAGCTTAGGAGAAGAAGGGGATGTAAATTTTTATTTCAAAGATAATCAACTTCTTATTAATTTGGGTGCCATTAATATTACATCGCGTTTAATAGAGGGCGAATTCCCGAATTATGAACAGGTTGTCCCCAAAAAAACAAAGGAAGAGTTGAGTTTAAATACACAGGATTTTTTACAAGCCACACGAAGAGCCAGTATCTTAACGAATCAAGATTCGCAATCCGTGAAGATCAATATCATTAAAGACAGGATGATCATCACTAAAAGCACGCCGGATCTGGGTGAAGCTCGTGAAGAGATGGAAGTAGATTATAAGGGTGGTGAGTTTGTGATCGGATTTAATCCCGGCTTCTTGATCGATGTGCTCAAAAATGTGGAAGAAGAGCATGTTCGATTTAGTTTTATAGATCCAGAGAAGCCGGCCGTTATCAAAAGCGGGGATGATTACACTTATATCGTATTGCCCATGCAAGTCACTTGATGCGGTGAAGATAAAAAGCACCAAATGAAATGAAAAAGTCTGCCAGTCCGATAGGGGAAGTTTTAAAAAGTGTATTTGCCGAGATAGAAAAAGGAAAGACTTTATCTCGAGAAGATGTTGAGTTGAAATGGTTTGAGATCGCCGGTGATCAAGGAAAGAAACACACCAAGGTAGCGTCGCTTAGAAAGGGTGTGTTGACGGTACTGGTAGACTCATCCACATGGATGCATCGAATGGCGATCGAAAAAAGAAAAGTGTTAAAACAGTTGAAAAGCAACTTCGGAAAAGATAAAATTTCGGGAATCAACTTTAAGATCGGGGAATTTTAATGCCAAAAGCAGCGCCTAAGAGCAAATCAGATAAGCCTAAAAATCAAGACGTCGAAACAGTTGCATCCAATGGTGGCGCTAGTGAAGACTATGGCGCAAAAAGTATCCAAGTTTTGGGTGGTATGGAAGCGGTGCGCAAGCGCCCGGCCATGTACATCGGCGACGTGGGCACGCGCGGTTTGCATCATCTTGTTTATGAGGTCGTCGACAACTCGGTAGACGAAGCGCTCGGCGGCCATTGCGACGCCATTGAAGTCATTATTCACTCCAACAATTCTATTTCCGTTATCGATAATGGCCGTGGTATTCCGGTCGATATGCACAAGACGGAGAAGAAGCCCGCCGTTGAGGTTGTGCTCACCGTCCTGCACGCAGGCGGTAAATTCGATAAAAAATCCTACAAAGTATCCGGCGGTTTGCACGGCGTCGGTGTCAGCTGCGTCAACGCTCTCTCGGAATGGCTCGAAGTCGAAGTCAAGCGCGATGGCAAGGCCTACCATATGCGCTTTGAGCAGGGTGTCACCGCCTCAAAGCTCACAACTATAGGTAAATCAAAGAGTTCCGGCACAAAAGTTACCTTCAAGGCGGATAAAGAGATCTTCAATGTTCCTATCGATTACAATTTCGATATCTTAGCCAATCGTCTTCGTGAACTGGCTTTCTTGAACAAAGGCCTCAAAATAGCGCTCAAAGACGAGAGGGCTGGCAAGGAGAAAGAAGCCGAGTTTTATTTTACGGGCGGTATCGTTTCCTTCGTGCAAGAGCTCAATAAAAACAAAAATACCCTACATCCCAAAGTTATTTATTTTGAGAAAGAAAAAGACGGGGTGTACGTTGAGATCGCCATGCAATACAACGATGGCTATGCCGAAAACATCTTCAGCTTCGTCAACAATATCAATACCACTGAGGGCGGCACCCATGTGAGCGGATACAAATCTGCACTCACACGTTGCACCAATCAATATTGCAAAGGCAAAAATATCATTAAAGACGATGTATCCATACAAGGCGATGACATCCGCGAGGGTTTGACGACGGTTATCAGCTGCAAGGTCCCCAATCCACAGTTTGAAGGCCAAACAAAGACGAAGCTTGGCAACAGTGAAGTTGAAGGACTTGTCGAGTCAGTGGTCAACGAAGGCCTCGGAAAATTCTTCGAAGAGAACTCCAGCGTCGCCAACAAGATCATCGAAAAAGCCGTTCTTGCAGCAAGAGCACGCGAAGCAGCACGTAAAGCCAGAGAGCTGACGCGCCGCAAAGGTGCTCTCGAGAGCGGGTCGCTCCCGGGTAAATTGGCAGATTGCCAAGAAAATGATGCAGCGCTTTGCGAATTGTACTTGGTAGAGGGTGATTCGGCCGGTGGTTCAGCCAAGCAAGGACGTGATCGTCGGTTCCAAGCCATCCTCCCTCTTAAGGGTAAAATTTTAAACGTCGAGAAAGCGCGTTTACACAAAGTTCTTTCTAATGATGAAATTTGCACCATCATCAACGCTTTGGGTACCGGAATCGGAGAAGACTTTAATCTAGAGAAGCTTCGTTACCACAAGATCCTCATCATGTGCGATGCCGACGTCGACGGTAGCCATATTCGTACACTTATCCTGACTTTTTTCTATCGCCAAATGCATGCGTTGGTTGAAAAGGGCCACGTGTTTATCGCTCAACCGCCTCTGTACAAGATCAAGCGCGGCAAGAGAGAGGAATACATCGAAACTGAAGAGCATATGAACAATATTATCTTGGAGATGGGCACTGAAGATCTTACGCTGACTCGTGTCAAAGACAAGACCAAGTTCGATGGTAAGAAGTTGGTGGATTTGATGAAGGTGTTAGTCGATCTTGATAGCCTAGCTACGGGTATTTCGAAAAGGGGAGTAAATCTATCAGATTATATCGAAAATATAGATAAGAAGACCAAAAAACTCCCTAAATACATGGTCAAAGTGGAGGACGAAGGCCAGTTTTTGCACGGTGATGATGAGCTGGCAGAGGTGATCAAGAAATACGAGAAGAAGATCGGCAAAGAAGTAGATCTGGGCGAGCTTGAGAAAGACAAAAAACAAAGCTTGATCGCCAAAAAGCTCGACTTGGTAGAATTTTTTGAGGCAGATGATCTATCTGACAACATGAAGCAGCTGGAGAAGCTGGGTGTTGATATCGAAGACTACAACCCGGAAGAGTCCAAGGCATCCAAAGCCAAAGAAGGTCAAAAAGCCACACGTTATAAGATGGAAAGAAAAGACGAGACACCGGTTTATTTTGAAAGCTTGGCCGAGTGTCTCCGATATGTGCAGGCGGATGGTAAAAAAGGCATGACCATCCAGCGTTACAAAGGTCTTGGAGAAATGAACCCCGAGCAATTGTGGGAAACCACGATGGATCCGGATAAGCGTACGGTGCTCAAGGTCACACTGGAAGATATTGTCGAAGCAGATAAAACATTTACAACTTTGATGGGCGATGAAGTCGAGCCTCGGCGCGACTTTATTCAGAAATACGCCCGTGAAGTTAGAAACTTGGATATATAATCATGGCCGAAAAAAAACCCATACCTTCAGCAGCAAATCCTTCTCTCACCGGAAAAGTAAGGCCGGTGATGATCGAGAGGGAAATGAAAGACTCTTATTTAAATTACGCCATGAGTGTTATTGTCGGTCGCGCTTTGCCCGATGTGCGTGATGGTTTAAAGCCGGTGCATCGGCGTATCCTTTATGCCATGAAAGAGCTGGGTCTGGAGCATAATCGTCCCTACAAAAAATCTGCTCGTATCGTCGGTGAAGTGCTTGGTAAATACCATCCCCATGGTGACACCGCTGTGTATGACACGCTGGTGCGTATGGTGCAGGATTTTTCTCTTCGATACCCGCTTGTCGACGGTCAGGGCAACTTCGGATCCGTGGACGGTGATAATGCAGCCGCCATGCGTTACACCGAAGCTCGCTTTGCTGCGATCACCAGCGAGATCTTGGGTGATATTGACAAAAACACGGTCAACTTTGCTCCAAATTTTGACGAGTCTCTCGAGGAGCCGACACTTTTACCGGCCGTGCTCCCGAATCTTCTTTGTAACGGTTCGAGCGGTATCGCCGTTGGTATGGCCACCAATATTCCTCCGCACAATCTCGGAGAAGTGGTGGATGCCATCACGGCGGTCATTGATAACCCGGAGACCGAAATCAAAGAGCTTTTAAAGTATGTCAAGGGCCCAGATTTTCCGACGGGCGCCATGATATGCGGCACCGAGGGCATTAAGTCCGCATACAATACCGGTCGCGGGATCGTAAAAATACGTGCCAAGATAAACATCGAAGAGCTCAAGGGCGGTAAGCAAGCGCTGGTCATCAACGAGATCCCTTATCAGGTGAATAAGTCCAACCTCATCGAGAACATCGCGGATCTTGTAAACGATAAAAAGATCGAAGGCATTTCTGACGTTCGGGATGAGTCTGATAAAGATGGTATGCGTTTGGTCATCGATCTTAAGCGTGACGCCAATGCGCAGGTGATCCTGAATCAACTGTACAAACACACGGCGCTTCAGTCGACATTCGGTATCATCATGTTGGCGCTGGTCGATGGCAGTCCCAAGGTTCTTAATCTCAAACAGATCATCGAGCAGTACATCCTGCACCGCAAAGAAGTCATCATTCGTAGAACCAAATTCGATCTCGAGAAAGCCAAGGCGCGTCAACATATCGTTGAAGGTTTGATCAAAGCTGTCGACATTCTCGATAAGATCATCAAGACGATCCGTGCATCCAAAAATCCAGCAGAAGCCAAAGTCCAATTGGTCGAGAAGTTCGAGTTCTCGGACAAACAGGCTCAGGCGATCCTGGAAATGCAGCTACAGAAGCTGACGGGTCTGGAAATACATAAGCTTCAGGAAGAGAATAAAGAGCTCAATAAACGTATCGACTATCTCGAGTCTATCCTCAAATCCGATAAAAAAGTATTGGAGATCATCAAAGAAGAGACCAAGGCGCTCAAAGAAAAATACGGCGATCCTCGTCGCACCGAGATCACGCGCGATGCGGATACGGATTTTAATATTGAGGATCTGATCGCAGACGAGGACGTTGTCGTCACGATCAGTCATCAAAATTATGTGAAGCGTTTACCGGTGACTACTTATCGTAAACAAAAACGCGGCGGTGTCGGCGTAACATCTGGCCAGCAAGAGGAAGATTTTGTGGAGCATCTTTTCGTAGCGTCCACACATGACAATCTCATGCTGTTCACCTCTCGCGGCAAAGCGTTTTGTATCAAGGTGTACGACTTGCCTCAGGCTAGCCGTCAAGCCAAGGGTAAATTTGTGACGAACTTCGTGTCATTGGCTCAGGGCGAGAAGATCACTTCTTATATTCCTGTGCGCAAGTTTGAAGAAGGTAAGTTCCTGGTTATGACCACCAAGCTTGGTCAGATCAAGAAATGCGACCTCACCGCATTTGAGAATACCCGCCGTAACGGCATCCTCGCCATCGGCCTGGATCCGAAAGATGAGCTTATCGAAGCGGCTCTCACCGACGGAAAGTCTGAAATATTCATCGCGACCCGCAAAGGCAAAGCTATCCGCTTCCCCGAATCATTTGTGCGGAGCATGGGCCGCAGCGCAGGCGGTGTTCGTGGCGTGAACTTGGAAGCCAAGGATTATGTTGTGGGTATGGAGGTCGTGGATAAAAAAGCGACCCTTCTATCCGTCACAGAAAAAGGTTTTGGAAAGCGCTCACAGATAGATGAGTATCGCATCACATCTCGCGGCGGAAAAGGTGTCACCAATATTAAAGTCACCGATAAAAACGGCGAAGTGGTGGGCGTGAAGTGCGTCACCGATAAAGACGATCTCATGGTCATGACCAAGGAAGGTATGTCAGTGCGCACCTCGGTCAAAGATATCCGCGAAACCGGCCGTGTGGCGCAGGGTGTACGGCTTATTAATCTCAAAAAAGCCAATGACATCGTGACAGCTCTTGCAAAGGTGGAGCCGGAAGATGATGATAATCTGCCGGAAGTGCCTGAAAGCAGTTCCACCAAAGAGAAATAACTGATAAAAAAGTAAGTGTTAAAAGAAAAACCCGGCAGGATCAACCTGCCGGGTTTTTTTATGGCGTTTCTTGAAGACTAAGCAGTGGCGACTTTTTCTTTTTTCTGGCTATTGGCCAAGCGCGTTTTATCTTTTACAAGGGCATTGCGGACTTTTTCTGCTTTGCCGATCTTGGTGGTTTTGCGCTCGGCGCGGTTAAATGTCTGAGCTTTCATGCTGTCTCCCGGGTTCAAGTTTCGTTAATTAACAGGCGCGCATTATATCACTAACCTGCTAGAATGAGCTAAATAGAGTTTTGGGGGCTAAATTAGGTGGCAGAACGTCAAAATACATACGATGTGGTGGTGATCGGAGCGGGTGGTGCGGGTATCACAGCCGCTATCAGCGCTTCACGCAAGAAGGCGCGCGTGCTTTTGTGTGAAAAGATGCCCAAGATCGCCAAAAAAGTGCGTATTTCTGGCAATGGCCGCTGCAATTTGACCAACGATAAGCTCGATCACACTTGTTTTAATAAAGACGCCAAGGCCATCGTAGAATCTGTTTTCGCGCAATTTGGGCGGCTGGATATCCTTAAATTTTTCAAGGAACTTGGCCTTCGTTTATATTCCGACAAAGAGGGCAGAGTATTCCCTATCACCAATCAGTCGGCGTCCGTGATAGATGTCTTGGAGTTAGAGCTGTCCAGACTGGGCGTTGAGATCCGTACCGGCTGTGAAGTAAAGTCCATCAGAAAAGCCTCGCAAGGTTTTGAGATCGAGTTCAAGGGCGATGGTTTTGCCCCTGTCACAGCCAAAAAAGTCATTCTCGCCGCCGGCGGAAAATCGTATCCGATATACGGCACGGATGGCACGGCTTATGAACTCGCGATACAGTTCGGCCACACGCTCACGGAGCCCGTGCCCAGTACCGTGCCGCTTTTGTGTGAGGACCCCTGGTGCAAGCAGTTGACCGGGCAGAAGATAGTCGCCACCGTGCGATGGGAGATAGACGGCAAGATGGGCCCGCCGCTCGAGCATGATCTTTTATTCACGGACTATGGGCTGTCGGGACTTGCGATATTCGACTCGAGTGATGAACTAGCTATCGCTATCCACCGCGAGCACAAAAAGAACACAGCCGTGGTCGTGGATCTTTTGCCATTCATCCATGAGGACGAGCTAAAAAAGGAGATCTCTTCGAGGCTGAGACGCAATTTTCCTAATGAGATGCTCTTGGCCGGTCTTTTGCCTCCCAAATTCGCTCCTGTGTTGGAGAATGTCCTCAAGTCACGCAATCCCACCGAGATCGCGGAGTATGTGAAGAACAGACGATTCAGGATCACGGCCACCAAAGGCTGGAGCGATGCGGAGTTCACCGCCGGGGGCATCCGTCAAAAAGAAGTCGATGACAAGACGCTGGAGTCCAAAAAATGCCCGGGACTTTATTTGGCCGGCGAGATCTTGGATGTAGACGGCAAGCGAGGAGGGTTCAACCTCGCTTGGGCTTGGGCGTCCGGTTTTGTGTCGGGTTCTCACGCGGCTCAGAGCGGAAAATAAAGCCGTCGGACTTTGGGTCCACGCTGACTCGCACATGATCGCCCTCTTTGTATGCACCTTTCAGCAGATCCAACGCCAGCGGATCCTGTATCTGTCTCTGCAGTAGCCGCCTCAGAGGTCTTGCGCCATATTCGGGACTGTAGCCATCACGCGCCAATTTCTCTTGAGCGGCAGAGTCGACTTCGAGGCTGATATTCTTTTCCTGAAGCTTTTTCTTGAGATCAGCCAATCCCAAGTCCACGATGCGCGTGATGTCTTTTTGGGTCAATTTATTGAATACGATGATCTCATCCACGCGATTGAGAAGCTCCGGCTTGAAATATTTCTTCGTCTCGTCCAAGACCTGAGCTTTGATCTTCGAAAAGTCCCCGCCCTCGGTCTGGAACAAATGACTCCCGATGTTCGAAGTGAGGATGACGAGTGTATTCTTAAAATTGACTACGCGCCCCTGACCGTCGGTGAGCCGGCCATCTTCCAATATCTGCAGGAGGATGTTGAAGCAATCCGGATGCGCTTTCTCGATCTCATCAAAAAGGATGACGGCATAGGGACGCCGACGGATCTTTTCTGTGAGCTGTCCGCCTTCCTCGAAACCCACATATCCCGGAGGAGCGCCAATGAGGCGAGCCACGGAGTGTTTTTCCATGTACTCCGACATATCAATGCGCACCATGGTGGACTCATCGTCGAATAAGAACCAAGCGAGTGTCTTGGTGAGATAGGTTTTGCCGATGCCCGTGGGCCCCAGGAAGATAAAAGAGCCGATGGGGCGGTTGGGGTCAGAGAGGCCGGAGCGTGAGCGCCGTACAGCGTTGGCGATAAGAGAGACGGCCTCATCCTGACCCACAACACGTTCCTTCAGCTTCTCCTCCATGTGGACCAGCTTGTCGACTTCACCCTCCATGAGCTTTGAGACAGGGATGCCGGTCCATTTGGAGACGACTTCAGCGATATCTTCCTCATCCACTTCTTCTTTTAGCATTTTTCCTTTTTTTTGCAGCTCTTGCAGGTTCTTGTTCTCTTTCTCGAGCTCCTTCTCGAGATTCTTCATGACCCCATAGCGGATCTCGGCGACTTTTTCGAGCTTGCCCATTTTTTCGTAACGCTCTTCATCCGACTTGGCCTTCTCGATATCGCCTTTGATCTTGCGGATGCGGTCGATGACCTCTTTTTCTCCTTTCCAGTGCACCTTCATTTGTTTCGACTTCTCGCGGGATGAGCTCAGCTCTTCGTCCAGTTTCTTGAGACGCTCTCTTGAAGCCTCATCCTTTTCTTTGGCCAGAGCCTGCCGTTCGATCTCCATTTGCAGGATCTTGCGGTCGAGCTCATCTATTTCGGTGGGGAGACTGTCGATCTCGATGCGGAGTTTGGACGTAGCCTCATCGATAAGATCGATGGCTTTATCGGGTAAAAATCTTGCTGTGATGTAGCGGTCGGACAGGATGGCGGCGCTGATGAGAGCGCTGTCCTTGATGCGCACGCCATGGAATATCTCGTATTTTTCTTTGAGGCCGCGCAAGATGGCGATTGTATCCTGGATACTTGGCTCTCCGACCATGACTTGCTGAAAACGCCTCTCGAGCGCTTTGTCTTTCTCGATGTATTTGCGGTATTCATCGAGAGTGGTGGCTCCCACGCACTTGAGCTCACCGCGAGCTAGAGGGGGTTTCAAAAGATCAGCGGCGCCCACCGCACCCTCAGCGGCGCCGGCTCCAACCAGCGTGTGCAGCTCGTCGATAAAGAGGATGATCTCGCCCGATTTCTCTGTGATCTCCTTGAGCACGGCTTTGAGGCGCTCCTCGAACTCACCGCGGTATTTGGCTCCGGCGACAAGAGCGCCGAGGTCGAGGGCCACGATGCGTTTGTCTTTGAGAGCGCTGGGCACATCGCCGTCCACGATGCGTTTGGCCAGACCCTCGAGGATGGCGGTCTTGCCGGTACCGGGTTCGCCGATAAGGACAGGATTATTTTTTGTACGACGTGAAAGCACCTGGATCGTGCGCCGTATCTCTTCGTCGCGTCCGATGACAGGATCGAGTTTGCCGGTGCGCGCTAGCTCCGTGAGATCGCGTCCGTAGCGCTTCAAGGCTTCGACAGGTTGTTGTTCTTGGGTTTCCTGGCCGTTCATAAAACATCCTCCTCAAATTTTTAGCTCAAAGAAGATCTATTTGCAGTATCGCGCAAAGACGTTTGCTATAATGTGATGCACATCACACACTATGACGATACTTACGAGCGAAAACGTTGTCAATGAAGCGGGCTCTCTGCCGATAGAGAAGACGCTGGCCAAAGAATTAGCGGTAAAGCCGCATCAGGTATGGGCGGCGATTCGCCTTCTCGACAGCGGGGCGACGGTTCCATTCATCGCGCGCTATCGCAAAGAGCAAACGGGCGGGCTCTCTGATACTCATCTGAGGCTTTTGGCGGACAGGCTCGAGTATATTCGCGGACTTGAGGCGTCTCGCAAGACCATCCTTGATTCCATTCAGCAACAGGGCAAGATGACACCGGCTTTGAAAGAAGCCATCGAAAAAGCTGAGACCAAAGCACAGCTAGAAGATCTGTATTTGCCCTTTAAACCCAAGCGCAACTCTCGTGGTGAGGCCGCGCGTGCAGCAGGGCTTGAGCCTCTCGCTCTCAAACTGCTCTCAGAACCGGCGACCGATCCCATGACCGAAGCGCAGAAATATATCTCCGAGCTCAAAGGGATCACGACTCTTGATCAAGCTTTAAATGGTGCTCGCGATATTTTAGCTGAGAAATTTTCAGAAGAGCCGGAGTTGATAGGATTTTTGAGAGAGAAATTCTGGAAAGAGGGCTGGTTGTATTCTAAAGCCGCCTCGGAAGAAAAATCACTTCATCCAGACTCACAAAAATTCAGGGATTATTTTGATTATCGAGAGGCGTTTGTCAAAATACCTTCGCATCGTCTTCTGGCGATCATGCGCGGGCGCGCCGAAAATGTGCTTACAACGCGACTGGAAACCAATGGGCTGGTTGGTTATACCGATAACAAAGATCAGGACTCCGAATATCTCGAGGCCATCCTTAAAAAATTCAGTATCCGTTTTGGCGGCCGCGCCGCGGACCGATGGATACTCGAAGCTGTCAAATACGCCTGGAAATACAAAATTCGGGTGAGTCTTGAAATCGATGTCATGATGCGCCTTAAGAAAAATGCCGAAGAAGAGGCGATCAAAGTTTTTGCCGAGAATTTAAAAGAAATTCTTTTGGCGGCTCCCGCTGGAGGAAAAGCGGTGATGGGCCTGGATCCAGGGCTTCGTACTGGAGTGAAAGTAGCTTGTGTGGACAAAACCGGCAAAGTTCTTGAATGTGCGGTCATCTATCCTCATCCGCCGCAAGAAGACCGCATTGGTGCGATGAAAATTATTCGCAATCTTATCGTGAAACACAATATCGAGTTTATCGCTATCGGCAATGGCACTGCTTCTCGCGAAACTGAGAGCATGGTGCAGGATCTCCTCAAAGCTCTCCCGGATCTCAAATCTCAAAAAGTCGTCGTCTCCGAGGCGGGTGCCTCCGTGTACTCGGCATCCGAGCTTGCTTCTAAAGAATTGCCGACATTGGATGTGACACTGCGCGGCGCCGTCTCCATCGCGCGTCGTCTGCAGGATCCGCTGGCGGAGCTTGTGAAAATAGAGCCCAAGGCCATCGGTGTGGGGCAGTATCAGCACGACGTGAATCAATTCCGTCTCGAAAAAATGCTGAAGAACGTCGTCGAAGATTGCGTCAACGCCGTGGGCGTAGAGGT
The DNA here is from genome assembly GCA_964402785.1 of uncultured Planctomycetia bacterium. Classification (GTDB taxonomy): domain Bacteria; phylum Omnitrophota; class Gorgyraeia; order 2-02-FULL-51-18; family 2-02-FULL-51-18; genus CAYODQ01. The sequence goes on along the minus strand of CAYODQ010000003.1, from coordinate 57,245 downwards.
GAACACCGCATCACCTGCACTTTTATCTTATGTGGCCGGCCTCAATAAACAAACAGCCGACAGCATCGTCGAGTATCGCAATAAAAATGGCGCCATCAAAACGCGCGATGAATTTAAAAAGATAAGCGGTTTTGGCCCCAAGACATTTGAGCAGGCGGCGGGCTTCTTGCGTATCCAAAACGGGGACAACCCTCTCGACCGCTCGGCGGTACATCCGGAGTCATATCCGGTGGTGCAAAGGATTCTCGATCGAGTGGGCATCGACCTGGCCACTCTTCTTGGAAACAGCGACATTCTAAAGCAGATCAAGCCCGAAGATGTTGCGGATGAAAACTTCGGCGCGATCACCGTGAGTGATATTTTAAATGAGCTCGACAAACCTGGCCGTGACCCGAGGCCGGAGTTCAAGACCGCGGTGTTCGATGCCAAGGTGACTGAGATGGGGCATCTGACGCCCGGGCTTATCCTTGAGGGGGTCATCACCAATGTTGCTAACTTTGGTGCCTTTGTTGATATCGGCGTGCATCAGGATGGCCTTGTGCACATCTCCCAGATCTCCAATGACTTCGTGCAAGATCCCCGTTCTGTCGTCAAGACGGGACAGATCGTAAAAGTGAAAGTGCTGGAGATCGACAAAATGCGCCGTCGCATATCATTGTCGATGCGTCTCAAAGAAACCGTTCGAAGATAAAGAGGTTTTATGTCCGCTTGGGTCTCGTTGGGAAAAGTTTCAGAACTTAAGAAAAAAGAACTCCAAGAAGTCAGCGTGCAGGGCAAAACGATAGCGCTTTCTTATCGCGATGGCAAATTTGGGGCCGTGTCCGGCACATGCCTGCACATCGGCGGGCCGCTAGGACAAGGTACGATCGATAAAGACGGTTACATCGTCTGTCCCTGGCATCAGTGGATGTTTGATTGTCAGTCCGGCAAGGCGCGCCCCGGCATACCAGCGCAGGTGGCAAGCTTTGCGCTCAAAGAAGAAAACGGCGAGCTTTTTATCGATCCGGCACCGGTGACCCAGGATAAACACGCCGAGCACAAAGCACATCCCCTTACTCGTAAGATCGAGCGCGCTCCGGGTCCTGTGCGTGTCGTGGGTATTTCAACGACGGTGATGAATAAAAATAACCCGCGCATCTCGACCTCCGACGCTGTCCTGGAAGAAGCACTCAAAAAAGCGCAACAGTCAGGCGCTGAGACCAAACTCATCAAGCTCAATGATCTTAAGTTTCGCGCATGTGAAGGCTATTATTCTCGCAGTGCCGAGGCTTGCACATGGCCTTGCACCATCACTCAGATGGATGCCACGGATGAATTGGATCGGGTGTACGAAGCTCTGGTGTTCTGGGCGGATGTGGTCTTGGTGTCGACGCCGATACGCTGGGGTGCGGCGAGCTCGCTGTATTACAAGATGGTCGAGCGTATGAATTGTATTCAGAATCAGGAGACGATCGCCAACAACACACTCATCCACAACAAAGTCGCGGGTTTTCTCATCACCGGAGGGCAGGACAATATTCAAGCTGTCGCCGGACAGATGATGACTTTCTTTACGGAGATCGGATTCATTTTTCCGTCGCACTCATTTGTGGGGTATAGCCGAGGATGGGCTGCGGAAGATATGGAAACCAATATTAAAACGGTTCTCGAGAGCGAGGATCTGAAGAATGATGTTCACGGTTTGGTCGAGCGGTGTATCGATATGGTCAAGCCGCTGATAGGCCAGGTCAAAAGTAATAAAACCCAAGGAGAGACGACCATGAGCACGAAACAAAACAAACCTTTTGTGATGGATATGAAAGCCGGGGACTATGCCTGGTGCTCATGTGGCGAGTCCGCCAAGCAGCCATTTTGTGACGGCGCCCATGCCAGGCTCAATACCGGCAAGACGCCGATGCGCACCAAGATCGACGCCGACAAAAAAGTGGCCTGGTGCGGTTGCAAAGAGTCCGCCAATAAACCTTTTTGTGACGGGACTCACTCCAAGCTCAAATAAATTTTGGTTTAATCGGTCTAATTTATCGGAGACGGCCTTTGCGGGCGCGGGAAAGCTGCTCCACAGCATTTTCCGGCTTATAGAGACGTTGGATGCCGCCCGCAGCCTCTCCGTTTCTGAGTACGATCTGGGCGAGAGTCGTTGTCAGCTTTTGATCGCGGCCTCGCACGCGCAAGTGCAGGTGTTTTTTGGTCTCTGGAAATTCGACCGAGAGCACCGGTTGAGGTGAGTCCATCATGTCCACGGCTTTATTGGTCAAGGATACTTTGAACCAATACACGCTTGAATTCATGATCAGCGCCTCTTTGTTTTCTTTGCGCAGATAACTAAAAAAGTTGCGGTCACCCGCCAGCGCCATGTCCGCTCGGAAATTCTCGATCTCCGCAAAATCTGAGCGAATACTTTCTATATCTTGAGCGATATCCGAAAGCAAAGCCTTCTGGTCTGAGCTCAGCCCAGAGCCGCATCCGGATAAAACGAAGATCATGACCATAAAAGATAAATAGCGTTTCATCCGTGCATTATACCGCAATTCATATTGAATCCCAGTCTACTTACTCTATGTTAATCGAATAAAATCTTATAAATATCATTGATATTAGCCTTAATATTACATATAATATTCTATATGTAAGATTGAATCACTAAACATAAATACCCACAATCAAATGTAAGGTCATGGAAAAGAAATTCAAAGCAGGAGTTTTCAAACAGCAGTACCAGTACAAGTGCTTCTCGCCCTATCCCATTGATATTGGATACAAATGGCAGGACCCAGCGATCGACCTTCTTTTGGAAGAAGCCAACAGAAACCTGGGCGAATTAAATGCTTACTCCACTCTGGTCCCCGACGTGGATTTTTTTATCCGTATGCACGTTTTTAAAGAAGCCACAGCATCCAGCCGCATCGAGGGCACCAAAACCGAGATGGATGATGCGCTCTTGCCCAAAGAAGAAGTAAATCCCGAGCGGCATGATGATTGGCAAGAAGTACAAAATTATACGCTCGCGATGAACAGTGCTATCGGTCAGCTCGAGAGCCTGCCGTTATCAAGCCGCATGCTAAAAGAAACTCACAAAACACTTATGTCGAATGCCCGCGGCCAGCACAAAACCCCTGGAGAGATCCGCACCGGACAAAATTGGATAGGAGGCTCCGGGCCAAGTGACGCATTTTTTATCCCGCCGCATGCAAGTGAAGTGCCTGAGCTCATGGGTGATCTGGAAAGATTTTGGCACAACCGCCAGATCCATATGCCGCACCTTATCCGGATAGCGATCAGTCACTATCAATTCGAGACCATCCATCCGTTTCAGGACGGCAACGGCCGCATCGGGCGCCTTCTCATTACGTTGTATTTGGTGGCGCAGGGGATACTCAAAAAACCGACTTTGTATCTCTCAGATTTTTTTGAGAGGAATAAAGGCGCGTATTACGATGCGCTGACGGTTGTGAGAACCTCCGATGAGATGGATCATTGGCTCAAGTTTTTTTTAAACGGCGTCTCCGAGACAGCGCTCAAAGGCAAAACCACTTTCGAGAAGATCATAGCTTTGCGTCATCGCGCCGAAGACCGCATCATGACGCTGGGTAAGCGCACCAAATCCGGTAAGGAGCTTTTGAAACATCTTTTCTCCAATCCGATCGTCAACGCCAAGGAGGTGTGCAAAGCGATAGGGCTCACGCACCCAGCCGTGAATACGCTTTTGGCGGAGTTCGTCCGTCATGAAATTTTAAGAGAAGTCACAGGTTATAAGCGAAACAGGATGTTCGCATTCACCGAGTATTTGGATCTATTCAAACGATAGGAGGAGAAGTATGGAAGGCCAGGGATTTTTTAGAAATTCACAGATCGTCGTGTTGGGTGTGTGTATCGCCATCGCCACCATCGTGTCCACCGTGATCCTGTCCAAAGCCGTGACAGGTGCCATGCGATTCTCCAAAGAAGTCGTGAGTGTCACGGGTTCTGCTGAGAAGAAAATAAACTCCGACTTCACCGTGTGGCGCATGAGCTTCTCCAAGCGCTCAGCGACTCTGCCGGAAACTTTTGCCCTGATCCAAGCGGACTTGAAGGCCGTCAAAGAGTATCTTCTTTCCAAGGGTGTGAAGGAAGACGAGATCACCGTCGCTCAGACCCAGACCACCACACTGTACAAGAAAAATGAAAAAGGCAACGACACCAACGAGATAGAGGCTTATATCCTCACCCAGCCCATAGAAGTGCAATCGGCCGATGTGGACAAAGTCACTGACGTCTCTCGCGAGTCGACGGAGCTTATCACTCGCGGCATTGAGCTTGTATCTGACGCACCGCAGTATTTCTACACCAAACTGGCTGAGCTTAAGATCGAAATGCTAAGAGAAGCCACCAAAGACGCCAAAAAACGCGCTGAAGAAATTGCATCTTCCAGCGGCAATAAAATAGGTGCCATCCGCTCCGCGCGCATGGGTGTGTTCCAGATCACGCCAGTCAACTCCTACGATGTCTCCGACTGGGGGACCAATGACACCTCGTCTCTTGAGAAGAAAGTGAACGCCGTCGTCCGAGCGGACTTCGCTATCGTCGGATAAATAAGCACGAGGCGCATTCGAGGAAGTCATCTCTGGCCGCTCCGGGTCGCCAGCGTCCCTCCGAGAAGACTTCCTCGAATACGCCAGATGCTTACTACGAGACACGAAGTAAACTAGCGAAAAGATAACCCTGTTTGAGGTCACAATTTGTGACCTCAAGATTGCAACCTTAGTGATTATAATGAGATACAAATATCACGAAGGTGCGTCCTAATACTTCTCATGAAACCCAATAGATTTTTTAGGTGGATTTTTTCTGGGCTCTTCTAATAGTTTGCGAATAGCTTCAAATACTACTTTGAACTGATCATCATGTTTATCGTATTTCTTTTCGAGTTCTTCGATTTTTTGGCGTATTAGATCATTAGACGCTAAGATCTGCCTTAGTCGGGTAAAGGCTCTCATGATGTGAATGTTGACCTGTATTGCCCGCTTGCTTTTAAGCACACTGGATAGCATGGCGACACCATTCTCAGTAAATGCGTAGGGGTTCCGCCTCAAGCTCATCAGCATTGGCGAATTGGAGGTCACAAATTGTGACCTCCAATTTTGTGTCTCCTCATTGGTGAGGCGGAACATAAAGTCTTCAGGAAATCTTTCTAAGTTTCGTCTTACCGCTTGATTCAGCGCTTTGGTCGACACCTCATACAGAATCGCTAAGTCTTTATCTAACATGACGTTCCTGCCCCTAACAATGCAGATCCTTCTCTCGATTTTCTCAAAAACATGAACAGATTTTGGCATAAACAGCCCTCCTTGCTATACAAGACACCGACCCCCCTCATTTTCGTTCACTTTTGTAGGTGTATTTTGCATATCGGTTAACTAAGGCTGTAATGGCCTATTCGCACTACGACGGATTCACTATCTACGTGCCAGTCCTGGCGAGAACCCCCTCCGAAATGCCCATTCTCCTTGTGCGCCGATAGTGGTAAACTGAGTCCAATATCCGGGAGGTACCTATGGGCGATGATCAGCAAGAATCCAAAGCGGACAAATTCAAACGCCTCGTCGAGCCCCGCGTCGATAGCACCCTCAAAAAGATCAAGATCATCGGCAACCTCTCCAGCAGCGGCTACGACTACACCGCCGAACAAGTCGACAAAGTTATCACCTCCCTCAGGTCTGCCGTGGACGAGGTCGAGAAGAAATTCCAAAAAGGCCTAAACCGAAAAGGCTTCAATGACGAGGGGAAGTTTCGCCTCTGATGCTTCCCGGTGGGACGGCGTTCGGTATGGAATCACGCCGAATGACGTGGTTTTTTATTGCGTTAAAGAGCCCCATTTTGCTCATTTGAACGAGGTGCGGTATGGGCGCTGCCCTCCGGTCGGCGTTTCAATGTCGCCTGTTGTAATGTCTCAATTTCTTGGACTATATTCGCCTCCATTGGCGATTATCCTTTCATATTAATACGGCCATGGGTTCGAGGTACAAAATAATATTCATATTGTGTAATTAGATATTATTGGTATAATACGTTATTCCTATTACATTAGAGGAGATTATTTAAGGATGAATACAAAGAGAGAGAGATTTAAACGCTTGGCGGAGCAGCGAACCAATGCTGTCATGCACAAATTAAGGGTGCTTGGTAACTGTAGCAACCGTAGTGCCTACGAATATACCGAAGAAGAGATAAACAAAATATTTTCCACTATAGAAAAAATGCTAAGGGAAACGAAGTCCAAATTTCACTTTTCGATCCGGAAGCACTTTAAACTTTAGATAGGCACTCATGGATATTCGAAGCACAAATCTGTCAGTTCGTGCTATGAACGCGCTAAGATCGGCGGGGTACAAAACAGTCGAGGAATGCCTTGGTCTGAGTGAGAGGAAGCTGTATTCAATAAAAAATTTAGGTAAAAAAACAGTATTAGAAATTCGTCAATTTTGTAAAGAGTATAAACCAAAAAAGTCGATAGATCTGATACATAAAAAGAATGCCTCCGACGCATTGGAGAGCCTGGATTATCAGAAGACAGTGTTATCAATTCCAGTATCCCAAGTATTATTTTCCGTTAGAGTCAGAAACTGTCTTGATAAGCTCAAGGTTGTTTCGATTAAAGATTTAGTGCGCCTTACTGAGCAAAGAATATTAAATCAAAAAAATGCAGGAAAAAAATGCGCGAGAGATATTCAATTTTTTCTTAACCAATTAGATTTAAAGCTGGGAATGAAATTAAGCGATGAAATAATATCAAAAATCGAAAATAATATTCAATCAACAAATAATCCGACCGATCTAATTGGTCAGTTCAAAGAAAAATATCCGGCAAAAGCAAAAACGCTTGAGAATCTTCAAAATCAGGTTATTGGGGCAGACCGGATAAAGTTCTACAAGGAATGTTTCTACCTGTATGAACAACAGGGCACTCTCGAAAGTGTCGCCAAAACTATGGATCTAACGCGCGAGAGAATTAGGCAGATCTTGGTCAAAGGTACGCGTCTTGGGTTATTTAAATACACGGGCTATGAGTACCCATTTGTTTCCAAAGAAGCGATTATAAAAAGCTATTCAGATGGCATGAGCCTGAGTAAAGCTGCTAAATCAAACCGTATCTCAGTCGCATATTTAAAGAAACTGCTTACTGCATATGGCATTACCGACGATGAACTTGAAAAGATTAGGTTGGATGCTCAAAAGAATGAGTGTATTGAGCTTCATAGGAATATCGAAGCAGAACTTGGACATGTGCCATCAACCACTGAAATGCAAAGAAAAAGTGGATGGCGGTATCTTACTATGAGGATACGCCGCCTATGGGGCTCGATTGATGCGTTTAGGAGCGAATTAAATATTGTTAGGCCAAAAAGAGAATTACCAGAGGTATCAAGGCTAGCTTTTGAAAAAAGAAGACGATTGGCATTTATAGTTAGAATGCAGAATCTAGATCAGATTAGAGAATGCCTTTGCAAGGCAGGCTCATTGAGTTCGGTTGAAATTTCATATGAATGCGGAATAAAGCCGCCAAAAACTTATCGCTTGCTAGGTATGTTAATTTCCACAAAGGAAATAGTTCGTGTGGGAGAGGGTAGTGGGACAAAATATCGACTTGCAGGAAACTAGGAGGATCCAATGAAAATTGCTTTAAAAACCAAACTCAAAATCCGTGACCAACACGAGCTCTTGAATCAGATTGCAGGAACTTACAAAGACTTTTTTAGGGCAGCGATGGAATATATCGATAATGCGGTAGATGCTGCATCCATTGGGAAGGAAAAAGGCCAATTAATTAAGCCAATTTTAGAAATCCAAGTAGATCTAGTCAGTAAGAAAGTATCATTTACAGATAATTGTGGCGGGATGTCGCCTCCTGAGTTGGGAGAGCTTCTTTCGGAGGTAGGTCGCTCGAAGAAAAAGACAGTTCCTTGGGCTAATGGGCAGTTTGGATTCGGTGTACATGCTTTTAGGGCATTCGCCAAAGAAGCTATATTTATAAGTAAGAAAAAGGGAACAGATGAGGCCAGAATACGTATCGATAGATCATTTGACGAGAATGTGGAAGTGCCTTGTGAGATTACAGACGGAAAACAGCTTGATAAGCCAGGAACCAGAGTCACGATATCAAAGTTCGATCCCCAAGTTTTTAAAAAAACTATATTTCTCAAAGCGCTGGTATTCGAGATAGAACGTCATTTTGATGATGTTCTGAGGGCGGGAATCATAAAGATATTTGTTTCCGACGGCAGCCCAAAAAAATATGAGTGCCAGGCCTTTAACCACGGCGCATATGCTGGGACTCCTTACAAAAAGGAAATAGCATTATCATTACCTGATGAGACAAAGAAAATTAACATAGATTTGAGAGTTCTTGAAAAAGTGCAGGAGAATAGACTTCCCGTTCTAACCAATAAACAAAGAAGAATTCAAAGTATCGCTGATCTTAAGAGTTATAAAAATTACGCTCGAGAGTATGGAAGGGACATATTGGTCTGGTCAAATCCGTTTGTTGTTGGTGCTATTGAAATTAACGATATATGCTCACCTAATCTTACGAGGGATGATATAAAGGATTCTCCGGCTCGTGATCTGTTGTATGAAAATATCTTGGAGGTTCAAAAGGATATTGAAACCCTAATAGACAAAGTAATGGATTCGAAAACTCAAGAGTCATTTCGGAAGCTAAGTAGCATAATGTCAGACTGCCTATCCAGAATAATGCGCGGTTTTAAGTTACAATACGAACAAATGGCTCCATCAACGATGCCCGGAGAGTATGAAAAGAAAATTATGGAGGATCTTGGAAGTATTCCATTTGGCGGAGATGAAATTGGAGGTGGCGGCTCCGGCCCAAATAATCAGGGGAGTGGCGGTGAAGTTGCGGTTGGCGGCAAAAACGGCCTAGGTGATGACGAAAAAGGCGGCGGAAATAAACAAAAATCAAAGTCATCGGGGGAAGGCCTATCAAAAGATCAGACCATACAAGCGACGGGTCCTCGGATTGAGTTTCAAAATCATGCAGGAGCAGACAGAGTTATAAATCTAGGTAATTCTTTAGTAATAAACACACAGCACTCTGATTTTATAAAGCGAAATTCTAGTAAGTCAGGAAAGATTAAATTAGATACAAGGCTATTGAACTATGTATCAATGGTTATTTCACCTGAATGTGTCCATAAATTATTTGAGCGAAGAGGAAAAGTTCCTACTCCGCTTGAGGTTGGTTCAAATGTAATAGATCTGGGTTTGCGGTTGGAGCAAGAACTTGCGGCAACGGTTCTTAACGAAGAAATCGAACACACTTTAGAATAAATGACTAAAAATACCAAAGATGTCATAGCGCAGATTGCAAGTTTGAATAATTATTATCGAGATCCCCGGTCATCGACGCGGACTAAGGTCGAAACTTTGTGGCAAATAGGTGACAAGCTTTTCCAAATGGGTGTAAAAAAGCCACATCAATTAGGTTGGGCAGTGCAAGAAGAAACCAGAGGCTTAATAAAGAGGCCTACTATATTTCGAAGCTATAAGATAAGGTCAATTTGGAAGTCCAGAGATGATATTTTACGTGATGTTGGAGGCATTAGATCACTAAGTTATTTAACAGAGATACTTCCCCTCATTGACCCAGCGCAGAAAGTTAGGAAGCAATTGCCACATGAGGCCTTGGAGCAGATATATGGCCACGCCAGAACAGATTCCCCAAGAAAATTTAGGGAGTATATTCACAATGTTAAACAGAAGCACTCTCATGGAAGACTCGGAAAGGCCTTAGACAAATCAAAGCATCTAAAGGAGTTTGGGTCTATAATTAAATGCATACGATCTTTTATGAACAGTTTATACGAAACGATAAATCAACCGGATGCTGTATCTCGTGACTTTTTCCGCGCATCAATAAACGAGCGCGAATTAACCGCATTTTCAAATATGTGCATTGCCTTAACTACCAAGGATAATATTAGATTGTACAGAGCTATAGGGCCGGAGGAATCGATATCCGGAAACACGGAATTCAAAACATTATACAATTTATTTTATTCATTAATTAACAAAAAGGGCGACAGCGAAAGAGCGCGATTACGACGATTGGTTTCGGCTGAGGCTTTTGCACAAATATCGGATATGGTTTCTTCTATAAAATCAGAAGATGCAGTAACAGATTATAGGGCGCGGCAGAAAATGGTTATTAAGCTCTAATGCTATCATTTCTTAAGTGGGCAGGCGGAAAGAGATGGTTAACACCTTTAATTAAGGATCGCCTACCAGAATATAAGACCTATTACGAGCCGTTTGTAGGCAGTGGCTGTCTATTTTTTGCATTAGAACCCCCCAAATCAGTCCTATCTGATACGAATCCCGATCTCATCAATTGTTATAAGCAGGTGAAGAGACACTGTGACACCGTTATAAAAATTCTAAAGAGACTACAAGTTGATAAAGACACATATTATAAAATTAGAGATCATAGCTACTCGAAAGCAGACTACATAAAGCGCGCGGCATACTTCATATATTTGAACAAAACCTGCTGGAATGGCCTCTATAGAGTGAATAATAAAGGAAATTTTAATGTGCCTAGCGGTAACCTCACAAAGGATAAGCTGGTATATCAGGAGGAACATCTACGACAAGCAAGTCGATTACTAAAGAATTCAAAAATCGTCTGCGCAGACTTCGAAGATGTCGTTAAAGATGCACAGAAGGAGGACTTGGTCTATTTTGATCCACCTTATGTGACAAGCCATTTAAAAAATGGGTTTATTAAGTATAACTCAAAGCTGTTTTCGCAGATCGATGAATTACGACTATCTAAATATGCCGCCAGCTTGAGTAATAGGGGAGCGTACGTCATAGTAAGTAATGCAGCTCATCCTATGATAAAGGAACTTTATGATGGTCAGTTCTATAAAAACGAAATCTCGAGGTTTAGTGGGATTGCTGCAGATCCAGCAAGAAGAGAGAGTTTTTTAGAGTTATTGGTGACGAACTTTCAAATATATATTGAGAATGGTGTTTCGAATTAGCTATCATACCGCATACCGGACGCAGTCCGTCGAATACCGTACCCCGTCCCAAAGGGACACGTTAGCGATTTTTTTCAGATTTAACCCAAGCAGCAGGTGGCACCGGACCATGTTGTGCGAGGATTTGGACGAGGTGAGGGGTGACGCGGAGCCAGAGCGCTTGGCCGCCGCATAGGCGGACGAGCTGGCGCAGCGGCAGGACCCCGAACTCAGCACGATTACAGGACCCGCCGCCCGGCTTCTTGGGTTATAGCTGACATGTTACAATAACCCCCTCAACCAGGAGCTGCCATGTCATTACTTTTAAGTTCTTTTCGATTAGGGCCACATACTCTCAAAAATCGTCTTGTGATGGCGCCTTTGACGCGTTGTCGGGCGGATATGGCTACGCGTGTGCCGACACCGATGATGACCACCTACTACAAACAAAGGGCGGGGGCGGGGCTTATCATCACGGAGGCTACGGTCGTCACGGCCAAGGGTGTGGGGTATCCGGCAACTCCGGGTATATACAATGACGCGCAGGTGGCGGCCTGGCGCAAGATAACCGACGTCGTGCACGCCTCCGGCGGGCTGATTTATTTGCAGCTTTGGCATTGCGGACGCGTGTCACATTCATCGTATCTTGGCGGAGAGCTTCCCGTCTCTGCATCGGCAGTGGCGATACCGGGGCAGCTGTACACGCCTACGGGCATGCAAGCCTACGAGACACCGCGAGCACTCACGACCGAGGAGACGCAGGCTATCCCGGCTCTTTTTGCTGAGGGTACAAGGCGAGCCAAGGCTGCGGGATTTGACGGCGTCGAGATACACGGAGCCAATGGCTATCTCATCGATCAATTTTTGAGGGATGGGGTCAATCAGCGCACGGATATGTACGGCGGTTCGGTTGAAAACCGCGCACGGCTTCTATTGGAAGTGGCCAAAGCGGTTTCAGATGTGATGGGGAAGGATCGTGTGGGGCTGCGTTTTTCGCCCAGCGGTACATTCAATTCTATGAGCGACTCCGATCCGCAGGCGCATTTTAATTATTTTACGCAAAAGATATCCGAGCTGGGGCTAAGCTATCTTCATGTCGTCGAACCGGATGAGTCAGATATCCGGCATGGCGCCAAGGTGGTCGATACCGCCGAGCTTCGTAAATGTTTCAAGGGAGCCTTTCTGACATGTGGCGGCTACACACGCGATACAGCCGAGGCGGCACTTGCAAAGAACAGCGCGGATCTCATCGTGTTTGGCAAATTGTTCCTGGCTAATCCGGATCTGCCCAAGCGCTTTGAGGCAGGTTTGCCGCTCAATGCATGGGATGAAAGCACATTTTACGGCGGAACCGATAAAGGGTACACAGACTATGCGTTCGCAGCAGAGGACGCATACCGCCTGTAATCACCCCATGGACCCTTCATTCGGCAAACTTCTAATGGCTTTGGGTTTCGTCGTTTTTACCGTCGGTGTTGTGGTGTCTTTCAATTTGCTGCCCTGGCTGGGCCGGCTGCCGGGGGACATCGCCATCAAGCGCGAGAATTTCTCGTTTTATTTCCCCATCACGACTTGCATCGTTGTCAGCGTCCTTCTTACTCTTATATTGAAATTTTTTCGTAAGCATTGATGACAACCCCGGCCACTCGACGCTTCGTGAGCCTGTTCATTTTTGTGCTTCTGTGTTTATTGATAGGCGCTGCCGGAGGGCTGTCCACGGCCTCATCGCTCAAGGACTGGTATGTGGGACTTCAAAAGCCTCCGCTTAATCCGCCCAGCTGGGTGTTTGGGCCCGTGTGGACGACGCTTTATATTTTTATAGCGGTTGCGGGGTGGCGTATTTGGGGTGCGGCGAGCTCGGACACACGACGGCTTAAAATGTTGTATGTGGCGCAACTTTTTCTGAACGGAATATGGTCATTTTTATTCTTTGGGATGCGTCAGCCATTGGCGGGTCTCGTTGATATAGTGCTTCTTTGGGTGTGCTTGGTACTGCTGACAACAAAGACCTTACGCACCGACAAAATAGCGGGATGCCTGCTGGTGCCTTATCTTCTATGGGTCAGCTTCGCGTCGTATCTGAACGCAGCCTTGTGGTGGCTCAACCGATGAAAGGTGCCACCTGTTATAATACCCGCCATGAGTAAATTAATGACGATCATTTTGCTAACGAGTTTTCTTACAGGATGTGCCACAGCACCCAAGCCAAAAACGGTGGGGGAAATTGTCGGCTCGGCGGTTGATACGTCTATTTCTTGGGCTTCTGCAGGCGTGCAGAAGTTAATGAAAAAATAGTGATCATCTACGTCGACGCGGATGCTTGTCCGGTGAAGCCGGAAGTCATCCGTGTCGCCAAGCGGTATAAGCTCGAAGTGATCTTTGTATCCAACTCTTGGATGCGGCTACCCGAAGAATGGGGTGCAAGATTAGAAGTGGTGGAGGGGAATTTTGACGCGGCGGATGACTGGATCGTGGAGCATCTGGCCAAAGGCGATATTGTGGTCACAGCGGATATACCGCTGGTACATCGCAGCTTAAAAACAGGGGCGCAGGTGATAGGATCACAAGGGAAGATTTATGACGAGCAGAATATTGGCAGTATCCTCGCTACTCGCGATCTGCTGCATGTGCTGCGCGGCTCGGGGGACAATTTGGGTGGACCGGCGCCGTTTTCAAAAGAAGACCGCTCTCGGTTTCTTCAGGGATTGGATCAGCTGATTCAGAATATTAGAAGATCTTGAAACAAAGGGAGGTTGTCCGTGAGTGAGTTTGAAAAAATTCTTCTGATCAAAATTGCTTATTCGATCGTATGCGGGTTTCTGGTTGGTGCCGAGCGTCAATGGCATAAAAAACCGATCGATATTCGAACGAGTATTTTGGTGTGCCTTGGAACGATGGCTTTTATTTATCTCGGAGAAACCGTCGTGGGCGGCGAAAAGGATGCCACGCGCGTACTTGGGCAAGTGGTCACGGGAATTGGTTTCTTAGGTGCCGGTGCGATCATGACGCGCCAGGGGGCGGTGCAGGGGATGACCTCGGCTTCCGTGGTGTGGATCCTGGCAGCTATCGGCGCGTCTATTGGATTTGGAAGGTACATGATGGCGGTCACATTGTCCGTGGTGACGCTTATTATTTTGTCGTTTTTTCAGTTCATTGAAGACTGGACGGAGAGGCTTGTACGGCCATTAGCCGGCAAAAAATCTCACAAACCTTAATCAAGTCCTATCACCTTAATTCATCCATCCGGTTTAATCCAGCGTATTTGGTATTCGTGACAGGCGTCACAGTCTAAAAAAGTTATCCGTGATACGCTTTAACTGTAACCGTAAGTTACAAGTGAGGGCGCTAACATGCAGCTCAAACATCAGTTTCGGTATCGGCTTTGGGGGATGGTGGCTGGCGCTTTGCTTGGATTGGGTGCGCCGGTAGGTGCTTTTGTTTTGCGAGTGGTGCAAACGGGCGGATGGACCGAGGCTGCTATGCAGCAGGAGATAGCCAAGCATTCGTTCTTTTATTTTTATACGCTTTATCTAACACCTCTGTTTTTTGGCGCATTGGGTTTTGTTCTGGGTCTTCTTTGTGATCATCTGTCAGAAAGAGCGCAAGCTCTCAACAAAACACTTACGTCCGTGCGCGATCTTGCCAATCACGATGATCTCACCGGTTTGTACAATCACCGGCATTTATTTGGCGAGCTTTCGCTGGAAATCGAGCGTGCTAGGCGTCACGGGCAGCCGTTGTGCGGGTTGATGATCGACGTGGATAATTTCAAAGAGATCAATGAGCGTCATGGGCACCTGGCCGGCGATGTGGTGTTGCGCGAATGCGGCGAGATCATGAAACACCAATTGCGTCGTATCGATATCTTAGGGCGTTACGGCGGGGATGAGTTTTTGGCTATTTTGCCGGCGACTTCCACCGAGAGAGCCGAGGCTGTGGCTGAGAGGCTGCGGGTGGCCATATCGGAGCATCTGTTCATGGTGCTCAAAAATCCTATGCATTTATCAGTAAGCATCGGGCTTTGGGAGCTGGATAAAACATATGAAGTTTCACCAGAGGGGTTTATCGATCGCGCGGATCGTGCGCTGTTTAGGGCTAAACGCACAGGACGCAACCGCGTATGTAGGTTCATCCAAGAGACCGAGGCCGTAACTTCATTTAGGCCCACACGCTCGGGGGACACTGAGCTAGACGACTGATGGAATTTTTTTTGCCGTGGTATAATCGCGGCATGAGAAAAGCGATCGTTTTTGCAGTATTTACCACGATGTTTGTTTCGCCAGCGTATGCGTTGGAAGGTTTGGCTTCTCTTCAGAAGGCAGCGCTTTCTGATCAAGCCACGGAATGCATGGTGCACGAGTACACTCGCCGCTACAATGAAGTTTTAAGAGACTATAGCCGTAAAAAGAAAAGTTGGGATCAGGAGATGGACGATAAGGCCCATCAGGAAGCGATGAAATGGGTCGAGGACGTGTGGCAGGGCGCCGACCAAAGTGTGGTTCAGAATAATTTGCAGAGCCGCGAATTCCTTTCAGCTATAGAGAATTTTCGTCGCTACCAAAAAATGCAATATCCTAATTTACAAGTTGTTCATTAAATCATCTTTAAAAATTTCAATATATGCGGCCGTCTTGTGCATGATGGCCACCTCTTGCGCGAACAAGCCCCCTGACGATAAAAAAATAGACACAGAAGTAGGTCGCATATTTATGGCATTTGAACAAGATGGTTCGATGGCCAATCAGTCTGCGATAGTGGATCAGATCGCTGCGCTGGGGCCATCTGCGCGCCCAGCACTAGAGATGTATTTGGTGCAGGACAAGTCTCCTGTTTTGAAAACATTGGCTCTCATCAGCGCGCAGCGTATCATGGAGCAACGTGGAGGGCGGCGATTTACCCCCGAAGACGTGAACGGCTATCTCAAGATGCTTTCTGACTCAGATGTGATCGTGCGTACCTATGCTATGGAGTGCTTGATCGCAGCGGGCCACAAATATAAAACGCAAATTTCAGAGTTTAAAAGAGAAGCAAATGCATCGATCAGTGATAAATTGGATATTGTTTTGAGGGAGCAACGATAACTCGGAGGTTAGTTTTATGTTTGGTGATACGTTTGAGATGCTGGGCGCGTCCTGGCATGTCCTGAAAAAAGACATGGAGATCACGCTTTTCTTTTTGCTAGCCATGGCTTGCAAGCTGGGGCTGATCTATTTTGCGTACAAGAATTTCATCGTATTGTATCCGGATGGATTTGAGTCTGTGCGGCAGGATCTTCAGGGGGATCGTCAAAAACTGTATATTGCGGGCGGAGCGTTGATCTTCGCTTATCATTTGATCGGGCAATTCTTCAACGCAGCTATCGTAGGTTCAGCGGCACGCCGGCTTCAGGGCGGTAATCCCAATGTGTTCACCGGGATATTTGATGCGCTGAAGCGCCTGCCCAGTCTGATGATATGGGTGGTGGTGTATGCCTGCCTCATGACCATCACAGGTATGTTCAAGCGCAAAGGTAAGATCCAGAAAATGTTCGGTGGGGCAGTGCAGGGCGCCTTTCATGTGCTCACGTTTTTTGTGCTGCCGCTTATCATGATCGAAAATGCCAATCCATTTGGAGCGATGGGGCGCTCATCATCACTTTTGGGAAAGACATGGGGGCATCAGATCGTCGCCAATATCAGTATGTTTGTGTTTAGGTTCATTGCTTCTATCCCGGGTATCGCGGTGATCGCGGGCGGTGTGTATTTTTTTCAAGATGATCAGATGCGCATGATCAGCGCAGGAGTGGGGTCATTTCTCCTCGTCATGGGAGCGGGGGTCATCCAAACATTGACCGAGATCTACCGCACAGCTCTATTTTTATATGTGCGCGATCAGAAAGCGCCGCAAGGATTTGCCGATCATAAATTACAAAACGCTTTTAAAGCGGCTTAGAGTTTTTCTTTAATTCGTCGAGAGAGTAGTGAGTTCCGCGCCAACCAACACCGCCTGAGCTCAAAGCCGAGATCGCTGAGCGCCAAAGGATGGCCATAAAAAGCAGGCTTCCGAATGGGTGAGCGGGATATGCCAAGAGGGTGGCCGGTATATACAAAGCTCCTGCCGCGTAAACTAGTCCGATGAAGATAACAGTTCCCACAAAAAGATAAAACACATCTCCTTGGGTGAAAAAGAGCCCAACAAATGGAAGTGTGTCGACCACAAGCATCCCGCAGCTGATCACGATCAGATGCAGTAAATTATAATCGAGCCCGCGGAAACCATTCTTATGCAGGCTATTCATGACGCCGCGAGCGCCTTCTACCCAGCGCACTGAGATGTGGCTGGCACCGTTCATGCCCATTTGGCGGAAGCCAGCTTGTTTTATTTTTTTTCCAAGCATCATGTCATCGGCGATGTCCAGTGCGATAGTTCTGTGAGTCCCGATCGCTTCGTAGGCCGAGCGGCGCACAAGATTGAAGGCGCCGATACCCACGTACGCGCGCGAACGGCGAAACTGTGCCGCCCAGGTGCGAAAACGCATGTTAAACGTCAGCGAAAAATAGGCGACGAAGATCGTCTCGAGATAGGTATACAGCTCGACTTTAGGAAAAATGGCCAGATGATCCAGAGAGCGATCGTACATGGCATAGAGTGAGTCTGTCAGCGTCTCAGGTGAAAATTTAACATCGGCATCCGTAAATAGCAGCCACTCACCCGTCGATACCAGATAAGCTTGGTAAAGAGCATGGGTTTTGCCAAGCCAGCCTTTTGGCAGGGTTTGGATGTTGACGATCTTAAGACGCGGATCTGGGATCGCCTGCAGGACAGATAGCGTATCGTCATCGGAGCGGTCATTGACGGCGATGATCTCGAAATTGGGATGATCCTGCTTGAGAAGCTTTTGAATAGCATCACCAAGGTGTTTGGATTCATTGCGCGCAGCGAGAATGATGCTCACTTTGGGGCTTCCATGCATGGCTTGCCGGCCCGTTGTCGCGCAAGGCAGGCGCGGCACCCAAAATAATGTGCCTATGATGAGGTCCGCCCCTCGGATCAGCCAATACAGAAAAGTAAACCATGCCAGATAGAGCATGGTGGACATTATACCTGAGGTTTGAGGTATTATAGTCTCAGGAATATGATAAAAAAATCACTGGTTTTTATAGTGCTGTCATTCATCTTCACAGCAGTCTCTGAGGCCGCCCCCGTCGGTCGGGCTGTTGTGGCCGATCATGATCCACTCATGATATGGAAGCGCTCGCGCAGTTTTGAAAAGGTCAAACAAGAGGGCGCGCAGGTCGTGATATGGCCCGAAAAGAATAATTTTTTCGCTTATTACATACCTCCGGGATATGCATCGGGCCGTATCATGGTCGCGGTGCATGGGACCGGTGGCAATCCCTACGAAGAGCTTAAGGACGAGATCCCTATGGCCAGGACACATGACTATATGGTGGTCGCCATGAATTGGTATAAGCCGAAGACAGGATTTTTCAAGGCGGAAGAGCTATACGGTGATATTTTGCAAGCGCTGAGCTTTATTCAGAAAAAGACGGGAAATGATCTCAGCCGTGTGGGGTATATCGGATTTTCGCGCGGCTCGGCAGTGAGCTATGAAGTAGCCTATCTGGATGCAAAAAATGAGCGCATCATCGATATATTTATCTCACATTCCGGAGGGATCCCGCGTAACTTCAAGATCGAAGCGAAGAGCCCCGGAGCCGAGCCTGACGAGTTCTTTAAGATGCTGGCTTTGGGCCAGCTGGGCGAAGCGCCTCTCAAGGGCGCACAGTTTTTCCTGTACAGCGGCGATAAAGACGAAAGTTGGGGGCCCACCATGAGCGAGCAGATGGAGTATGCCAATGAGCTTATTCCAAAAAATGGCGGCCAAGTGCTAGAGTGGGTGCGACGCGCCGATCTGGGGCATATGGGATTCAGGCAGGATAAAACTATCAACGAAAAAGCACTACGGTATTTTATAGAGGTGACACCATGACGAAAGCGCAGTGGCGGATGAGATCTAAAATAGGATCGCTGTACCTAGTGGCATCGGATACGGGACTTGAGGGCATATTTTGGGAAAGACAAAACGTGCCCATGGTGTCTGATCTTAGATCACAAAAAGCTCATGTGAGGATATTGCAGCGAGCAGTTTCAGAATTGGAAGAGTATTTTGATGGTCAGCGAAAAAAATTCACGGTGCCGCTCGAGGCCCAAGGAACTGCTTTTCAAAAAAGGGTGTGGAGCGAGCTTCGGCGCATACCCTATGGCCAAACCGCTTCATACAAAGATATAGCCGGACGTATTCGGAGATCGAAAGCGATGCGTGCTGTGGGCACTGCCAATGGATGTAATCCGCATGCTATCATCGTGCCTTGTCATCGCGTGATCGCGCATGACGGTACGCTCGGCGGCTATGCCGGTGGATTGAAAACAAAAGTTAAATTACTGGAAATTGAAGGGGTTAAAGTCTGATGGAAAAAACAACTATCGTCATGACCGCCCGCGATCGTTTCTCGACGGCGGCCAAGTGTCTGCGTAATGTGATCAAACACACGCCCGAGCCGTACGACTTGATGGTCGTCATGGGGCATGTTCCGCCCAAGGTGGAGCAGGAGTTGAAGAAAGAGTTTGGCCACAAAGCGAAGTTTATTCTAAAGCCTGATTTTCTCAACACTGCCCAAGCGCGTAATTTGGCTCTCAAAGAGTCTCAAACACGTTTGACCATTTTTCTCGATACGGATGTATACGTCCGCCCGGGCTGGTACGAGCCTTTGGTGCAGTGTCAGATCGAAACAGGCGCTGATATGGTGGGTAATCTGGTTTTGGATAGACAAAATCTGGTACACACCGCCGGAGGCGACTTTTTTTATACAGACGATGGCAAAGAAAAATATATCACCATGGAAATACGCTTTGCGCATCATCGCGTAGCTCAGAGTACCGAGCTTAAGCGCAAAGAAAGTGATTATATAGAAGTGCACTGTCAGCTAGTGGTTACCGAGACGGCAAGAAAATATCCTATTTACGACGAAAATATCCGGGAGTTCAATGAGATCGATTCCGGGCTGTCATTGGCCAAATACGGCTGTAAGATCATGTTCGAGCCCAAGTCGCAGGCCTATTTGTATTATCCTGAGCGCCTGACCGACGTCGAGGACATTGAGATATTCCGATGGAAATGGGATATGAAAGTGATCATGGCGAACCTGGATTATCTCAAGAATAAATGGGGCTTTGATTTTAATCATAAGGGGCATGCCGAGCAGTTTTTCGGCAGCACGATCAACCAGCGACTGAACTTCTTCGCCAGACGTTGGCCGTCAAAAGCGGGCTTGTGGCTGGATCAATTCAAATATCAGGTGGCTCGAAAAGTGTTGGGCCGATGGGGCTCTTGACAGCACCCATTTTTTGATTTATATATACCAAAAATGGTATATAATGGTATATAGTATTGATCGAGGAAGACATGATGAAAAAGATAGATCTGGTGACTATACAAAAAGCAGCGGTCATACTCAAAGCGATCTCACATAAAGATCGCCTGAGAATTGTTGAGGCTTTGGAAAAGAAGTCCAAGACTGTCAGTGAGCTCATGCGGGAGCTGGGTCTGGCACAAGTACCGATGTCCAAACATCTTGCCATACTCAAATCCAAACATATCGTGCGGAGCAAGGGGGATGGTACCTTTCGGTACTACACGATCGCTTACCGTAATGTGATCAATGTATTGAATTGTCTTAGACAGCATGGAGGGAAATGACGATGAAAAAGATCAGCGTGGATCAGTTTGTGATCGAGGCGTCCCAAGATAAGCCGGCACAGATGTTGGATGTCCGAGAAAAGCCGGAGTATGCCTCGGAGCGAGTGGAGGGATTTGCGCTTTACCCGTTGAGCGGTTTAACTGAGAGTGCAGTTGCGGCACTGGATCGCTCCAAGACGACGTACATGTTGTGCCGAAGCGGTAACCGGGCTTGCCAGGCGGCAGATAAATTGGAAAAGTTTGGATTTAAGGATGTGCGTGTCATCGAGGGCGGTTTGGGTGCGTGGGCGTCTGCAGGCAAACCCGTTATCAAGGGTTCGACCCGGGTCTGGTCGCTGGAGCGCCAAGTGCGCTGTGCGGCAGGAACTCTGGTGGGAATGGGGATCGTGCTAGCTTACATCGTGCATCCCTACTGGATTGGCTTGTCAGCTTTTGTGGCTGCGGGGCTAATTTTCTCAGCTGTCACAAACACTTGTGGCATGGCTATGGTGCTAGCTAAGATGCCCTGGAACCAATAATGGTACTGACTATCGCTTTATTAGCGATGGTGGGTCTATCGCTTGGCCTCATTGGCGGCGGCGGATCGGTATTGGCGGTGCCGGTTTTGGTTTATGCAGCGCACATGGTTCCCAAAGACGCTATTGCAGGTTCTTTATTATTGGTATCTTTGACCAGTGCGTGGGCAGGTGTTCGGTATTGGAAAAAAGGTGATGTGCGGCCATATCTGGTGGGGCTTTTTTCACTATCGGGTATTGCTGGATCAGCGTTGGGTTCGCAGTGGACACACCAAGTATCCAATGAATTTCTCATGAGTTCGTTTGCCGGTATCATGATCTTGATCGGTGTATATATGATACGCAATGTCTCGCGCTGCTCGACCTTGGTTACCGGAATTTGTAAGCCTAACATCTATATTAGTCTTTTGGCTGGTTTTGTTGTGGGCGCATTGACCGGTTTTTTGGGTGTGGGAGGGGGTTTTATGATCGTACCGGTGTTAGCATTTCTGCTCAAATGCTCAATGCAGGCAGCGATCGGTACATCGCTTGCGATCATCAGCATCAATTCACTCGTTTCTTTCTTTTTTCATCATACTCAAATGACGATCTCGACGACTGATCTAGCGCTGATGGCAATGGCGATGCTGACAGGGACTGCACTCTCATCTTATTTTTCGAATAAGATCGATTCGGCCCGACTGGCTAAACTTTTTGCCCTACTGATCATCGTCACCGGGTTGTGTGTAGGGTTGCAAACATGGATGTAAAAAACTAGGAGGGGACTCATGATATTTCGACAGCTCAATCCTCATTCTTGCTGGACTTATTTGATCGCAGACGAAAGATCCCGCGAAGCCGCCATCATAGACCCTGTACTTGACCATGTGCAGGATTATGCAGAGATGCTCGAAAAGGAAAATTTAAAATTAAAGCAGATCGTCGACACTCATACACACGCCGACCATATTTCGGGATCAGCGGCGCTCAAAGACAAAACCCACTGCGAATATTTGATGCAGGCAAAAGCGGCTGCTGCATGTCCCACGATACGCCTGCATGACGGTGACAAGATACGTTTGGCGGACGTGCCGGTGAAAGTGCTTGAAACCCCTGGGCATACTAAAGATTCCATTAGTTTAGTGCTTTCGGATCGCATCTTGACAGGGGATGCGCTGTTTCTCGATGACGGAGGGGCGGGTCGCGATGACCTGCCGGGCGGCGATCCTGCCGAACATTGGGACAGTTTGCAAAAGATCTTATCTCTTCCGGGGTCATTGGTCGTATATCCTGCACATGAATACCGTCACCGAGTGCCGTCCAGCCTCGAACATCAAAAAGTATCCAACCCGCATCTTAAGGCTCGCAGCAAAGAAGAATTTATCCGTTATATCCAAGATTTAAAGCTAGGGCCTGCGGATTGGATGAAAGATGTGCTCAAGGCGAATTATTCCTGTGCCCGCGACCCCAAAGCGGCATGGATACCAGTGGATGTGCCAGCGTGTGAAGTCAAAGGCACGATGAGTCTTGGGGCCAACGATATCATGGTGACCAAAATAAGCTGTGCGGACTTACAAGACAAGATCGCCAAAAATAAAACGCCATTTTTGTTGGATGTGCGTGACCCGGACGAACTGATAGGCGAGCTAGGATCCATCGAAGGGGTATTGAATATACCCGTGGCGCAATTATCCAAAAGATTGAATGACTTGGAAGCGAAAAAGAATATGCCCATCGTGACGATTTGCCGCTCCGGTGGACGCGCTCACACAGCCGCGCAGATTTTATTGCAGGCTGGATTTAAACAGGTTCAAGTTTTGGACGGCGGCATGACGGCTTTTACCCATAAAAAAGCAAAGTGAGATCTCGTCATACCGCCGTGCAGACTCAGTTTATTGAGAATGTCCGCGTTTAAGAAAGATCGAACCGTACAATACCGCTCCCAGAAGACATATGACCGTGGGAGCTGTTGGTAAATCCCACACGTACGAAGCCGCCATACCAGCCGCACTCGCCAAGAATCCGATCGCCCATCCGACGATGAGCCGCGATTTGATCGTGCGGGCAAAAATAAGCGAGCAGGATGCCGGGATCACCAAAAACGAAAAAACCAACAAGACGCCAGCTACTTTCACCGAGCTTGTGACCACGATGCCAAAGGAAACGTAGAACAAAAAATCCCACAGACGCACGTTAAGGTGCTTGGAGGCTTCTTCATGATCTTTGGATATCAGAAAGAATTTCTTCCGAAAAATATAGTGAAATAAACCGATAGCGGCATAGATCAAAAACATTTTCAATACTTCCATGTCCGTGACCAACAGTAGTTTTCCGATCAGCGCTTCACGAATATGCTCGTCACCCTCGTCTGCAAGGCTTAAGACCAGGATCAGCAAAGCCGCAGATACTGCGTAAGACGCACCGATCACAGCTTCCTGCGGGATGAGCTGTTTCTTGAATCGACTAAAGGCGAAAACCAGCGCACCGATGATGGTAAAGGCCAAAGAAAGCCAGTATGACAAAGGACTGCTGAGCTCATGCCCCAGAACCAGCGCAATGCTCGCCCCGAGGGCTGCGATTTGAGCAAGCGACAGGTCAACGAAGATAACCTGTCTTTCGATCACATGCTGTCCCAGATACGTGTGGATGCCGGTCAAGATCAAACAAGCCAAAAACGGATACATCATAAATTGGATAAAGTCGGTCATTTATTTCAAGGCCTCGCTGATAGTGTTTACGTTGTAGTCGAATAAACTGATGTAGTCATCCGTTCCCGGGATCTCCCCGGCATTTTGACAGATGATATACACTTTGGCGCCCGCCCGTTTGGCTAGCGCATCCGTGGCTTCGCGCGAGTAATAAACCGGCTGCACCAAGGCTTTAATACTATTTTCTTTGATGTATTTTTCCAGCGAGATCAGCTCTTTCGGGCTGGGCGGTATCCCGGGCTTGGGCTCATAAAAACGCAGCGCCTTGATCCCGAGAAAATCCGCAAAGTATGCGATATCTTTGTGATAGGAAACCACTTCTTTACCGCTGGTGCCAGCTGCCTTTTGTTTCCACATGGGAATTTTTTGATCCAGCTCAGCAAGAAACGCTTTTGCATTGGCTTCATACAAGGCCGCATTTTCGGGGTTGTGTTTTTTGAGCCGCTCCAGCAAATTAAGCGCCATAATGCGCGCATTTTCAGGGCTCATCCAAATATGTGGATTGCCAAAAATATGCACATCACCTTCGGCTCTCGAGAGAGGGCCTGTCGGCACATCCAGAAGCTTGATCCCGTCCGACATCGGGATATTGCCCTCGGCTCCGCGGAAAAGATCGGGTTTTCCGGCGGCTTCCAGGATGGCTTCTGTCCATAGCTCATGATCCAGTCCGGCTTGCACAAAAAGATCCGCTTTTTGGACATTCCGCACATCACTGAATTTTGGCTGAAAGAAATGCGTGTTGAATTTCGGAAGTGAAATCGCTTTGACTTCCACCGCATCTCCGCCGATAGCTCGTACGAGGCTGGCAAATGTCGTGGTCGTGGCGACGATTTTTAATTTTCTTCCACTGATGGCTTGGACGGGTCCCTCGTATGCCGGCACTTCTTCACGTCCATGGCCTTCATGTGTATAAGCTGTTTCGCCGGGGCTGCACAAGATACCCAGGATCAGCAATAATCGGATCGTATTTTTCATTTTTTTCCTCATGCTAGTTTATGTTTGTGTTCGCCGATGGAGAAGATGCCTTGAACCATGATCTGGTTATCATCTTCTCCGTCTGCAATATCGGTGTGGGTCGCCTGAAGGCGCCATCGAGCAAATTCCGTCTGGTGAAAGGTCACGTATCCGGTGTAACCATTGTCGTCATCGACATGGTCATACCGAAAACCAGTGGACCACTGCTTGTGAAAACGCACATCGGCTATCGTGTACATTCCCCACAGCGTTTCATCGGGCGCTTCGTCATTGTTCAAATAAAACAACTCGCTTTGAAGTTTGAGCCGCTGATCCGGGCCATACAAATAAAGAAATGTCCCGTCCAGCCCTCCGATGTTGGTTTCAAAGGCGCTATCCGCATCCTCCGAGCCCGCCATATGGGTAGCTCCCAGCTCAAAAGTGGTCACATCATTCACATCCCAGAAATTCCGCAGATGACTGTAAAACGTGGGTCGTCTGCGGGTATCTCCGAACGCGAGGCCGCCTTCACCGCTGCCGCCTTCGGTGACACCCACAACGATCTCGTGTGCAGAGTCTACAGGCAGATCCAGAGGCGCCGTCAGATCGAGGCCGGTTTTATGCAAACCATCTTCGCCAAAATAGCGCCGGATCACGAGTGGATAGTCCACAGTTTCGATGATATCCCGGTGTGCAGCCAGTGATTTTCCGGCCTTAAGATTAAATCGCCCGATACGCGCCGTAGCTCCCAGCGGCAAGCCGTACCGCGTAAGATACGCTTCAGACAACTCAACCTCCTCCAGATCCGTGAAGCCGATACTCGCATCAAAGCGCGAATACGGATCCACAGCGCTGCCCATCACCAGCTCCAGTTCACGGACACTGATACGATCCGATCCACCTGTGTCGGTTTTGGCGCTATCCAACTTGAGCACCGTGTCGGCAATGACACCAATGTCTGGATTCCAGCGCCCACGAGTGGCGGATCCTGGCGGCCCCACCGCGGCTGATGGAGTTGCCGCGACAGGCTCGATGGCAGGTTGCTTCGACTTGAGGGCATCGATCTCGGTTTGCTGTCGCACGACTGTTTGTTGCAGCTCCGAGACGATCTTTTTTAGATCTTCCACTTGGGATGCCAGATCCGGCTCGGCTTTCGCTGGTGACGACGTCCCAAGTAATAGCATCAGCCCAATAAACAACAGTTTCATAGAGACTCCTTGAATTAAGAATAACGAATCAAATAAAACGGAATAAAATTTTAGGCGTGAATCGGAGGGCGGAGGATCTGCAGAGGGACAAATTGTGAATACTGAAAAGAATACTTCGCAAAAAGACGATCGCCGGAAATAGCTTCTGGTGTTACCCCGGACATCTCTGATGCTGCCAATGGATGATGAGAACAGGCGGCGCAATCTCGGCAGCCGCTTTCGCCGGCAGAATCACAGCAAAAGGCCTCATCAATGCCCAGGGACTGGACACAAGCGCATAAGGCCACCACCAGAAATACGATGCGCAATATTTTATGCACTTTGATAGAGCCTCCAGAAGAGGCTGATTATACCATTCATTTTGGATTTATCTCAGAGCACCAAGTCCGAAACATGAAACAACGGATAATAAAAATGTCAGGCTGGAGGCTATCAAGGCGCCTTTGATGATGCCGCCTCGGCCTTTGGCTGCGGCTGCGATAAGCAAGGGGATCACGTATGCCAGCTGTGCTAGAAAAATAAAGGCTGAATAGGCTTTGATGGCCTCTGTAATGGAGCGGATGAATTCATTGCCTCTGCTGCTGAGGGCAAAAAAGCCAAAGACGGTGATGTGGCCCATGAGCACCAAAAGGATACCCCTTTTAACTTCTTTGCCATCACCGGCTTCCTTTTTGGCCGGTAACTTGCTCAAGATAAATGCATAACCAAATCCGATAGCAACAGGGATCAGTAATATTGAGCGTGTAAACAGGTCATTTATCCATCTGCTATCCATAATCATCCTTTTCTGCTTTTATTGGGCCAGTGAAGTCACGTTGATTTTGTTGTCGCGATAAAAAATATTATAAGTGTCGAATGGAATTATTCTGCCATCCGGATGCGCGATGTGGACACAAGCACGCTTGACCGAGCGCACGTCAAAATTATAAGGATCCAGGAATTCCATGATCGTCAGCCTAAAAATATTATCATATGACAGGTTCTGGTCGGTGCTGACCTTGGGCAGGCAACACAAGAGATCATGCACCGCATGCGATGTCGACTTGGGTGAATGATTCAGAGAAAATAAACTAAATACCTTGGATTTGATATTGGGTTGCTGTTCGTAAAGAATGGTATTTCGGTAATCTTTGAGCAGAACCTGCGGATCCATAAGTCCCGTGAGCGGGATCACTTTTCCGTCCATCTTGAGTGCGTACGCCATGGCGATACAATCGGGATGACAGGGGACGGGGATGATGTCTTCGGGTTTAAAAACCTTAGATTGTTTTAATATTTGCTGGCGCACCTCCGCCAGGGTCAGCCGATCTTTGGCCGGGTCAAATTGCTCGAGCCGCCCGGCCGCCTGTATGGGCTGAAAAGTGATGCCGCGCACACAGCGCTGTTTGAGCGCGAACTCGATCAGCTTCCCGATCTCCTTGTCATTGAGGCCTTTTTTGACGGTGACCACCAAATTGGTAGAAATATTGAATTCATTCAGATGTTCAAGTGCTTTGAGCCGCACCGAGCGCAGATCCAGCCCGCGTATTTCTTCGAGAGGATTTTTCTCTAAACTATCGAATTGAAGATACACTTCAAATCCCGGCATATAACCAGCCAGTTTTTTACAGAACTCGCGATCTTGGGAGATCTTCACGCCATTGGAGTTGACCATGAGATGCCGGATGGGCTTTCGCTTTGCAAGATCCATGATCTCAAAAAATTGAGGATGGATAGTCGGCTCACCGCCGCTCAGCTGAACAATATCCGGCTCGCCTTCGTTTTTCACAAGCTCATCCATCATGAATTCGATCTCATCCAGTGTCCGATGACGGCCGCTTGAGGGAGACGAGCCCGCGTAGCAAATAGGGCACTCGAGATTACAGCGGTCCGTGACCTCTATGAGTGTCAAGCAGCTATGCTGCTCGTGATCGGGGCACAGCCCACAATCGTAGGGACAACCATGCACAGTGGCGGTGTTGAAGCGCTTGGGCAGCTGGGCGGGCTTCAAGAACGCGCGGCATTTCTTGTAATATTCAATGTCGGTCGAGATGAGCACTTTCTCGATCTTGTGTTCCAAACAGTTCTTAAGAAGATAGACGTTTTCGTTCTCAAAGATGATCTTAGCCTCGACTTTTTTGAGGCAGCGGCTGCAGAGGCTGTTGGTGAGCTCGTAAAAAATATAAGGCCTCTCGGCGATGTTCATATGGCTCTCTTGGTTTGAGGCGTAAAGGTGAACATGGGTTGAAATGATCTGCGACATACCCAGAAGCAAACGAGTGCGATGACCTGTACCGTATCCAGCCCCCAATAAATATGAGGCGTAGGTTTGATGAACTCGACCATGAACCGAAAAGACAAATAGCCGATCATGAAGAATCTAAAAATATCTCCTTGGACGTAGGCGGATCGCATGCGAGCGCGTATGAAAATAAAAAGTCCGCCCAGAAATAGGATCTCGTAGAGTTGAGCCGGATGGCGTAGTATCCCATCACCGAAATCAAATCCCCAAGGCAGCTGTGTCGGCGTGCCGTAGGTGTGATCATAGAATCCGGTGACAAAACAACCTATCCTTCCGATCACAATACCGATGATGAGCGGAAACACAAAAAGATCGCCTGTGGCTTCGCGCAAACCGATGAGCTTTTTGGTGATCTCCACACCCAGCCAGCCGCCGGTGAGCGCTCCGACGATCCCCTTGCCGGCGAGCAACATTTGAATATTAGACAAATTTTGAACAAAGAGAGAAGGGTCATCGAGCCAGGTGATCAGTTTGGAGCCGATGGCCGCTCCCAGCACGCCTCCTGCGGTCACCCAATTTCTTTGGGAGGCTTCGATCGGATCACTTTTTTTTCGCAACATTAAAAAAGATCTGAATCCAATGAAATAAGCGATAGACTCAAAGATCGTATGATACACGGGAGGAAACATCCCTAATTGCATATGCACTCCCGGGTTTTTATTTATTTTTGGCCGCTAGTTCCTTGATCCACGATGCGCCGACTTCCTCTACGGCTTCGCGGATGGCGCTGGAGGAGTCTTTTTGGACGACTTTTACAGGCTCGGGCTCTTTTTTGAAGAAGATGTTTTTGACATTGTAGGCGCCGACGATAAGTGTGGTCAGTCCCGCGAGAACTGCCACCCACAAATTCACTTTTTTAAGGAATTGCTCGTGCTTATCCGATGCTTCGCTCATGCTTCCTCCATGAATGCCCGATTATAGCATGAGAGAGTATTTTTTTGAGGTCGCGATCTATGTGGTCAACGACACCGCTTACAAGGACAGGAAGGCCCACATTTACAATTCTTGCCGCATTTGCATATCTTACCGCAACCGCATTTCGCTGGCGATTTTTTTACCGCTTTTTTCTTCGCTTTTTTAACCATGGCTTTTCCTCCTGTGTTCGCCCCAGTATCGGGCGCGTATACTTGCTTGAGCGTTCCTCAACGTCACTGACGAGCCCACAACCTCACCTGTGCTGGTTTTGAAGATCTTATATGGTCTGGGGCCTCTTGATTTGCGGATAAAGTAAGGCATTACGATCACCCCCCCGTGATTTGATGGTACTAAATCATGACCCACGGCGATGTGATATGGGTCACGAGGGCGATCGGGTGTTTAAATGAAATAAATGCTAATAATTGTAAACTATTAATTACTAATATATACTTTTTATATGTTCAAGAATATGAGCTCTCTATTCATTTGTATGATGCTACTCTCACTGGAGATCACCCCTTTTGCCTCGGCAGATCAGATCTATCTTAGCAATGGCCGTAAAATGGAAGGCCGCATCGTCAGTGACGAAGATGGCAAATTAGAGATCGCTTTTCCAACCGGCGGTACGATGACGATCGATAAATCCGGTGTCTTGCGTGTCAAAAAATCCGACCCGTCAGAGATCCCGATCAACTTTGTGGATGGCCACAATCAAATGTTGGCGGACTGTGTCATAAACGGACAGACTCCCGCTACGCTTTTGGTGGATACGGGAGCGTCCATTTGCATGCTCTCTAAAAAAATGGGGGATCAACTCGGGATCGATACCACGGATCCTCATTATCAGACCAAAGTCCAGATCGCCGACGGAAGCTCGGTGCCTGCTTTTTATACGAAGCTAAAGAGCCTGAAGCTGCAACATATCGAAGCTAAGGACGTGGAAACTTTGATCCTTTTGCAAGACCCGCCCAACGAAGCGAGCTATAAAGACGGCCTTCTCGGTATGTCCTTTTTGGGGCGATACAACACCCGCATGGACTACAACCGCAAAAAATTCGTCATCGAAGGGTAAGCGCTAAACCAACTTTCGCCTTAGTAGCCATTTCTCAATCTCGACAGCGATAAAAATGATCGTACTTACACCTACGCAGAGCATCAAGTCTTTCCACGATAGAGGAACGATCTTGAACAAGGTTTGGAAAAATGGGGAGTAGATGATCGCTAACTGCAAGGCGAATGTGAATAGAACGGACACCAAAAGAGGTTTGTTCGAGAATAGTCCCATTTGAAAAAGTGATCTTCGTTCGGAGCGAATCGCCATGACATGGCCCAACTGGGAGAGGCACAACATGGTAAATATGATCGTCTGCCATGCGGGATTTCCGGCTCGCCAATAAACATAACCTGTTCCGAGGCAGACTGTCCCCATGAGTAAGCCGACCCATACGATGTGCCGTCCAAGCCCTCGACCGAATATATTCTCATCCGGTTTGAACGGCATACGGCGCATGACATCGGTCTCGGCCGGCTCCACGCTCAGTGCCAGCGCTGGGATGCCATCGGACACCAAATTGACCCACAAGATTTGGATGGGCAGGAGGGGCAGAGGCATCCCGAAAATGGGTGCCGCAAACATAACGAGCAGTTCTCCGCTATTGGTGGTCAGAAGATACCTGATGAATTTGCGGATATTGTCATAGATCACACGGCCTTCTTTGACTGCGGCCACAATACTCGCAAAATTATCATCCAAGAGCACCATGTCACAGGCTTCTTTGGACACATCCGTTCCGGTGATGCCCATCG
This sequence comes from uncultured Planctomycetia bacterium, assembly GCA_964402785.1. Lineage (GTDB taxonomy): Bacteria > Omnitrophota > Gorgyraeia > 2-02-FULL-51-18 > 2-02-FULL-51-18 > CAYODQ01. The sequence goes on along the minus strand of CAYODQ010000003.1, from coordinate 26,122 downwards.
CAATTCCAATATTTGCTTTTCGTAAGGCCGGAGCATCATTGACGCCGTCGCCTGTCATGGCAACGATGTGGCCGCGATGCTGAAGGGCCTCGATGATCTTTAGTTTGTGTTCGGGTGACACGCGGGCATAGATCTGGATCTCATCACAGATGGATTCTAGCTCGGCTACCGATAGACTCGTCAACTCTTGCCCGGTGAGGACGCGGCCTTTAGCCGAGATACCCAGCTCGCGCGCGATGTGTTTGGCTGTCAGCGGGTGATCACCGGTGATCATGACGGGCCGTATGCCAGCCGACTTGCATTCTTGCACGGCTTGTTTTACTTCTACTCTTGGCGGATCCATGATGCCCACCATACCCAGAAAAATAAGCTCCGTTTCGAGTTGATCCATTTTCTCCTTAGCAGGAATAGATCGTAATGGCTTGAAGGCCACACCCAAGATCCGCATACCTCGATCAGCCAACTCATCATGCGCTTTGGTGATCCGATCCTGCCAAGCTTTATCCAGCGCATATGCTTTTCGAGCATGCCAGACTTGCGTCGAGCTCGCCAATAAACCTTCAACCGAACCTTTTGTGAAGGATAGATAAGAAACCGAGCCAAGCTCAGGAATCCAAAGTGCCGGCGCCACTATTTGATGGACGGTCGTCATCCGTTTGCGGTTCGAGTCGAACGGTTTTTCACCGACTCTGGGAAGTATTTTTTCTAGGTCTGTTTTTTGTAATTGCAATAATGCAGCAGCGGATACCAGCGCCACTTCAGTGGGATCCCCGTGGCCTGAGTTCGGATCCGCGTCATTGCACAAGGCACTTGCCGCCAATAACAAATTAAGATCATGTGCTTTGTCGGCGGGAAGTTGAGGCCATTGGCCTGTGGGTGCCAGATCCATCCGATGTCCGGCAACATCCAGCACCGTGACCGTCATCTTGTTTTGAGTGAGTGTGCCTGTCTTGTCTGAGCAGATCACGGTAATGGAGCCAAGTGTTTCGACGGCTGGAAGTTTACGGATGAGTGCATGTCTCCTAAACATCCGCTGAGCGCCAAAAGCCAGCGACACCGTCATGACGGCCGGTAAACCCTCCGGGACCACGGCAACGGCCATGCTGATCGCCGTCATGAACATAAGCTTTAGGCTTTCACCGCGCAGAAGTCCCGCAAAAAATATCACCACCACGATGCCGATGGCGGCTAGTGCTAGCCCGCGTCCCAATTGCTCCATGCGTTTTTGCATCGGCGTCAGCTCTGTCTGGACTGTTTGGATCATCTCCGCAATACGGCCAAGCTCGGTGCGCATCCCGGTTTCGACGACGATCCCCGTTCCGCGGCCATAAGTGACCAAAGTTCCCATGTAGCCCATGTTTTTACGATCTCCCAAAGGTAGATCGGCTCCGGCAAGCGCTCCGGTGGTTTTTTCGACCGCGTCCGACTCGCCGGTGAGCGTTGATTCTTGTATCTTTAAATCGATGGTCTCGATGAAACGGCAATCTGCGGGCACAATGTTGCCCGCTTCCAATAGAACAATATCTCCCGCCACCAACTCTAGAGCGGAAATTTCTGCGATCTGCGTATCGCGCCGAACCTTGACTCGGGGTACGGCTAGCTTCTTGAGCGCTGCCATGGCTTTTTCAGCGCGATATTCCTGGCTAAAACCCAAAGCAGCATTCAGGACGACGATGACGACGATGACCACCGCGTCCTTAAAGTCCCCCAAGATCACCGAGATAACAGCCGCGGCGATCAAGATGATCATCATGGCTCCGGTAAGTTGCTCCCACGCGATAAGCCAGGGGTTTTTTGAACCACGGTCGACGAGTTGGTTGAGTCCATATAAAGCTTGGCGTCCGGCAGCTTCATTGGAGCTAATGCCTGCCGGACTGCTATTTAATTTTGCCAGAACTTCTGCGGTCTGCTGTTGATGCCAATCGCTCATATCACTCCGCCAAGAAGGCGAAATACCCCATAGGCCAATACAAGCAGGGTGATACCCAAAAGATAGGTCACCGCAAAATTTGTCTTGAGCCATGGCTGGCAGACGAAGGGGACGAAAAAAGCCAGAGACAGCGGCACCAGGATAAAAATAGACTTTGAAAACTCCGCGATCTTGTTCATATCTTTGAACTCGGAATACGAAAACAAGATACTCAGCATAGACGTAAGCGGAAGCGCGATGATAAGACCCGCAAGCATTGGCTTCTTGCCCGCAAGCCACGAGGTGTAAGAAATGATGATGGATGAGAGAAGTATCTTGATGACGAATGTCATGATAAGCCTTTCTTTTTTATCCAGAGGGTCATACGGACTCTACTTTTAGATGCAATTCTTTGGCCGTTTGGATCTGCCTAGCATCGCTCGAGATGAATCGAGCGGATCTGGCTTCGATGGCGCAGGCGACATGGATAGCATCGGCGGAGCGCAGATCGCTAGCCTCCAAAATATCCATAGAAGATCTTATGATCTCGGGAGTAAGAGGATAGATATCAAACCCGGCAAAATCATCGATGACCGCTTGCTTGCACCGAGCGTATTGCGCGGAACTCAGCTTCCTTTCTCTGCGCAGTCTACACAATGTGGATATGATCTCAGGTAAAGCTATGGCGCTCACCGCGATAGAATCCGCTTCCAAAAAAAGCTTATCTACAACATCGCTGCCCTTTTCAAAAACATACCTTTTGAACAGCGCCGATGAATCGAAATAAAACTTCAAAAGCGATCCTCGCGTTCTTTGATGATCATTTTACTGCCCGAGACCCCCGAAAGCCTCAGTTTAAGGCCTGGTTTTTTCCAAGGCTTAAGATCCCGGCTTTCATGGGGAGGCACGATCTCCGCGATCACTTTGCCGTGCCGGAGGACTTGTATGGTCTCGCCATTTTCCACAGAATCAAAATATGACTTCGCGTGTTTTCTCAGTTCCGTAAAAGTCGTCTTGGTCATAGATATCTCCTATGTACATAAGTGTACATTAATGTACATTATAATTCAAGATGCAGAGGGATCAAACAAACTGCAAAATTTGCTCGCGGCGCTTACGGGGGACAGCTTCGACTTTAAATACGATACCCAGCACGGCGAGGAATTTGATGAGCGTCTCAAGCGTGATGTTGGAGCCATTCTCGATCCGGGCGACGACCTGTTGTTTAACTCCGAGCTTGTCCGCCAACTGCTTCTGAGTCAGGCCTTTTTTTTCTCGGTACTCGACGAGATGCATCAAAAGTTCAAGTTTAGAGGTCTCAAGCTGAATCTGAGCCTCCAATTTTTTGTCCCCGCCTATTATTTTTTTTCTAAACTCCTCGTAGCTTTCACCAGTCGATTTCATGCGAGACCTTTCTTTTTAAATAATCCGCCTTCCTATTCAAGGCGATAATCAGTTCCCTCTGCGGAATGGCATCTGTTTGTTTTAAAAATGCATGCAATAAAACGATCGTATCCCTATCATAAAAGAAATACAGGATCCTGTGCCTACCTGGCCTTAATTCATATAGCCCAAGTTTGCTTCCCAAGCTATCCGCCATGGGTCTTCTAAGGCTGAAACCAAATTCTTCGAGCACCGCCAGATAAGCCAATATTTTGGCTTTCTGGTTGCGAGGCAGATCCTCGGTATATTCTCTCAACGGGGATCGGCCTTCGCGATCCTTGTACGCGATCAGCGTAAACACTGACGAGCCCCGACTCTAAATCGAGTATACAGCATATAAGCTGTATTTTCAAATTGAATTGCCATTGCAACAACCCCCTTTTGCTATACAAGACACCGAGGGGGGTCGTTTTCGTTCAAAAATTATCTGGAATTTGGATATTGGTTAACGGAAGGAAGTGCGAGAGCAGAGCTTGGGTGTGCTAAAAGGTTCGAGAAACCTCTGCCTTGGGCCCTTTGAGCGACAGCTTCGTATCCTTATCGATCATCGTCGAACACCCGCACATTAAAAGCGCTATGAGTAAAGCAATTGGGATATGCATAAGGTGGGTATTATAGCGCATATATCCGAAACTGGGTGGAGTAATAATGAATTCACTGAGCCAGCGTGTCTCCTCCAGATGTGGTTCGGTTTTATTAACCCCGCAAGTCTCTGGGAGTCAGTCCGTATTTTCTTTTAAACGCTCGGTTAAAAGCCGACAGATCGTTAAACCCGCACAAAAAAGCGATATCGCTGATGGAAGCATTTCCAAGCTCCGGGTTTTGCAGCATGGATCTAACTTTTTCCAGGCGAATTTTTAGCAAATACCTGGAAAAGGTCTCTCCGGATTCTTCCATCAATATCTGCAAATAACGCTGGCTGATACCCATTTGCTCCGCGATTTTTTTTCCGCTGATGTCGGATGTCGAATAATCTCGGTTGACCGCTTGCATGATCTCGTTGGCTCTGGCCGCGCGTAGTCCAAGGGATTGGGCTAGTTCCGATTTTTTGGGGTTGGGTTTTAACATCAACATCAAAAGATCTACGAGATGATTTTCCACGACCTTGAGCGACTGCGGATCTTTGAGAGAAAAAGAGGATAGAAAACTCTCTATATAACCAACCAAAAGCGGATAAATTCGGGAGTCTTGATGGAACTCGCGGGCCGTAAGCAGGCCAGGATCAGCAAATTGGCTCGCAAAATTTCTATTGAATGCCAGGCTGTAGATGCAGGAATTATGGATTGGACTTCCATTGGGGAGGTTTTTTTGGTCCGAGCGTGAGACGGTGAGCGACCCGGAGCGGCCATTATCAACAATAAGCGCTCCTCCCCGCTGGGCTACACCGGTTTTTCCGACCTGATCAATCATCATGTTCTTTCCATGTTTTAAAATCATAAGGGTTAGATGATCGTTGCCATCCGTCATGAGTTTTTTGGTGCGTAGAAGATTTATGGTTTCGTTTATTTGTCCAACTGTTAGACAAATTTGGCTTAAGGGGATCACGCGTACTTTGGCTTCAAATAATTTTTGGTCTGGACAACGAATATCCAAACCTACCAGGCGTTTGCAAAAATCTTCACGCCATGCTTCAAAGCGGTCCTTTTGCCGGTATTGACCGGTGCTGAGAATGAGATCCATCAATTGCCATTATCCATGAGAGTCTCATTTAAAGCGAACCAAATAGGCCAAAAAAAGCCATTGAGTTCGTTTTTGGCAAAGTTTATGCGTTTTCCTCCAAGTCATCGCCTCACGCCGCACCCTAAAATCAAGCTCAAAAAGGGAGCCGACAAAAACCTATGCACAAAAAAATTTATTTTTCTCTATCGATTTTATTCGCCTTTCAGCTTCTATCATCATCCGTTTTACTGGCCGCTCCTCAGGACGTGAATGGTGTCGATGCCGCCTGCGGGGCCAGCTGCGTAGCCGAAGGTGTGCTTTTTACCACCAACAATACTCTTATTATTGATGATGACGCCTCTATAGGGAATACGGCGGGGGTCTCTTTTAACCCTGGCACCAATAACTTTGGAAAAATATTGGTCATTGTGGATAGCGATATCTCTGGTACCATCGGCACAGCCGCCGCGGACAGTATCAATGATGTGGATATTACGATTTCAGGCACTGATCTTACCTTGAGCGCCAACGCCTTCCTGGATGGAGACTTTGAATTCAAATCAGCAAATCAAAGCCTAATCCTTGAATCAGGCGCTAATATCACAACAACGGCCGCCACCTCTATCTCGAATACTTCGGTTTCAAACACTGGAACATTGACTCTTCAAGGATCTTCCACGATATCCGGTAATGTCGGAGCCTCCGCGGCCGGATCCAGGTTAGGAGCCATCAATGTTGGAGCCAATGGATCGGCCTCGACTTTTAATGGAGATGTATTTGCCAACACACTAACGGTGACTGGCACAGGCACGATTAATTCAGATAGCATTACGGGCACATCCGTTATCTTTGCCGGAAACGGTACCATCAGTCTGGATGCCAACGAAAACATTACAGCGGCTATCAGCACCAACACCGACAGCACGGGCACGTTAACCTTAGAAGGAGGCAATTCCACCATTACGGGTAATGTCGGCAGCGCATCGGCTGCCTTGGCAGCTATTAATGTATTGGCGGGTGGTCCTGAAATCACAGGCGCCGTTTTTACCGATCAGCTCACAGTATCGGGGAGTGGTACTTTGAATTTATCTGGGAATTTTGGAAGCAGCGCTTTTAACACGGGAATTGTTGATGTGTCCAATGGTGCGTTTAGATTAAGGGACAATGCATCCCTTTTTGGATCTATTACGACTACCGTGGCTAACGCCGGGCAAGTTGATCTCCAAGGAACATCTACCGTTAATGGCACGATCGGAACTAATGCCAATTACATAACATCTGTTGGCATTAATAACGTTTCAGGTGTCGCAGAAACAGCTACATTGGGTGGAAATGTATTCGCCAATGCATTAATACAAAACAACAATCTATCTACCCTCGATATTGGCGCGAACACCATTGATTTAAATGGGGCTAATGCAGGCATTTTTACTTTGGCCTCGGGAGGTAACTTTAGGCTCACTATCAATAGCGCTTCGGTTTTTGGTAAGGTCTTATCGGATGGCGCCACAGGAACCGCGACGATCAATGCCACCAATACGTTTCATATCACGGTGAGTGGGGCTATCTCAAACGGTCAAACCTTTGATATCGTCACCTCCACGGTAGACAATATCACGGGTCTTCCGACGATCACGGACGATAGCTCAACGGTTTCTTTCACGATCAGCGAACCGACCCCGGGTGATCTGCGCTTGACCGCTATTGCCCCAGTGCCAATCGGCTCAAGCGGCCCAGGACAATCTGCTTATGATGCGGCGCTTCAAGCTTTAAGTTCAGGTGCCGCTAATCAAGACCTCACCACTGGGATCAATAACATACAAGCCATCACGAACCCAGCCCTTCTTGAGAAGGCAGTCGAGTCACTCGATCCCCAAGTCGACTCAGGCATCGTGGCAGCGGGTCAAAGCATGGTTCTTGGCCAGGTGGATGCCTTGAATAGTCATCTGGATGAGCTGTCAACCCAAACGGGTGTTTCGTCCGGCGATATGCCTCAGGAAAACTATGTTTGGTTCAAAGGTTATGGAAGTTTCTTAGAACAAGACAAAAGAAAAAATGTCCAAGGTTATGATGCTCAGGTAGCAGGAACCCTACTTGGTTTTGATGGGCTCTCTCAAGAGAATCTCCGCATGGGGTTAGCCGGAGGATGGGGTGTGGCTGATGTGGATGCAGACGCCTCAAACGATCAAACCGACATCCAGAACTATCAAGGCACTCTTTATGCCCGATATAACCCCGAGCCTTGGTATATGGATACTTCCCTTGGTTTTGGTTGGAATGAATATAAAGGCGTGAGACATATCACATTCGACGGTGTAAGCACCTCCCGCATTGCCGAAGCTGATTATGACGGTCAGCAGTACTCTGGATTTGTGGGTTTTGGCTATCCCATGCCTCAGAGGGAGGGATACACCTGTACTCCCACGGCTTCGCTTCATTATGTTCATACCCGTATTGAGGGTTATACAGAAGATGGGGCGGGCGCTTTTAACCTAAACGTTAAAAAAGCAAACTATGACTTATTGCAATCTGCCCTCGGGGCGAAGTTTTCTTGGGCGTCTGTCCAAGACTGGGGCAAACTGATACCCGTCGTTTATGCCAAATACCTCTATGACTTTGTCGGAGATCGCGCCCAAACGACCGCCTCTTTCCAAGGCGGAGGAGCAAGCTTTGATACCAAAGGTCTTAAGCCATCCCAGCATGGCGTTGACCTTGGTGTGGGCCTTGAGATCTATAATCAAAGCAATGTCTCAGTCCATCTCAACTACGATTTTGAAGTCAAAGAAGACTTCACCGGCCACAATGGCACGGCGATGGTTAAGATAAGGTACTAAAGAGCTCAGTGGTAGCCCACCTGGAATCCGTTGACAATTAAGGGGTTTGGTTTAGAATAAGGCAACTTTTTCGACCTTGACCCCATCGTCTAGCCTGGCCTAGGACATCACCCTTTCACGGTGGTGACGCGGGTTCGAATCCCGCTGGGGTCGCCATTTTTTCTGATTAGGGACTCATCTACTTCGTTGCGCCGTCGACCGCTTGGTCAACACTATTCCATAGTGCCTCCCGCGCTCCCGACGTCGCGCCTCGTATCTGAGTCCCTAATCAGAAAAAATGAATGTTTTGCAATTGCGGGATTTGAAGAGAGCCGAGGCGCCCTTGAGATATAGGGCGAGTGCCACAAAGGCACTCGACAATTCCATCGCCGAGGCGAATGGCCGACCCGGAGCGAGCAATGCTGAACGACCGGAGGGAGTGAAGACATGCGCAGCGCAGGGCGCCGAATCCCGCTGGGGTCGCCATTTTCTATCCCGATTTCATTTGGACCGGGAAGCTGATATGATAAGCATCTCCCGGGGGATAAAATGAAAAAATTAGCACTTTTAGCATTGTCGATCTGCTTCACCAGCTCCGTTTGGGCTGCCACCACGACCGAAGGCGCCAAAGGCCTTCTTCCCAAAGGTTCACAGGCTCCGGCGTTTAAACTTGCGGATGTTACGACGGACGCAGAAGTATCTCTCGAAAATTTTCAAGGTAAAAAAGCTTTGATGGTGGTTTTTATTTGCCGCCACTGCCCATACGTTCAACATATTAAGAAAGCACTGGCACAAATCGGACAGGATTATAAAGACAAAGACGCTGCCATCGTGGCGATCAGCTCCAATGATGCAGAGAAATATCCGGATGATGCTCCGGAGAGCCTGAAGGAGATGGCGCAGCAAGAGGGATTTGTATTTCCTTTCTTATATGATGAGTCTCAAGAGGTTGCCAAAGCTTATACGGCCAAGGCCACGCCCGATGTTTTTATTTTCGATAAAGATCAAAAGCTGGTCTATCGCGGACAATTCGATAACTCGCGTCCCAATAGCGGCAACGAAGCCGATGGCAAAGACGTGCGCGCTGTGCTGGATGCTTTGATCGAAGGCAAGCCCGTGCCAGCCGAGCAAAAGCCGGCGGTGGGCTGCTCGATCAAATGGAAATAAATTTCGATACAAGGGGAATTCATGATCTCAGTTAAAGGTTACGCTGTTCATCACGCAAAGGACACACTCAAACCGTTTTCTTTTGAGCGCCGCTCGCCCAAACCTAAAGATATCGTGATCAAGATCCATTTTTGCGGCATCTGTCACTCGGATATCCATCAGGCTCGCAACGAATGGGGCGGCTCCAAATATCCGATGGTGCCTGGACACGAGATCGTGGGCACAGTCGAGTCGGTGGGTGCTAAGGTCAAAAAATTCAAAGTCGGCGACTACGCTGGTGTCGGATGTTTCACAGACTCTTGTCGTAAATGCGCCAGCTGCAAAGAAGGCCTGGAAAATTATTGTGAAGGCCAGGGCACTTGGACTTACAACGGCGTTGAGCAAGATAAGATCACTCCTACATTTGGCGGGTACTCGACACATATTGTCGTCGAAGAAAGTTATGCGCTAAAGATCTCCAAAAAGCTTCCTCTCGAAAAAGTAGCCCCACTTCTTTGCGCGGGGATCACGACGTATTCGCCGCTTAAATATTATGGTGTCAAACGCGGCATGAAAATCGCGGTGGTGGGGATGGGTGGTTTGGGACACATGGCGGTGAAGTTGGCTGCTTCCATGGGTGCCATTGTCACTGTGATCAGTACCAACCGCTCCAAAGAAAAAGATGCGCGCAAATTCGGCGCCAAAGGATTTGTGCTTTCGACCGATAAAGGTGAGATGGAATTCTTGGCGGGACGATTTGATTTTATTTTGGATACGGTGTCAGCGACGCATGATATGGATCTACTGTTGTCGCTTCTTAAGCGTGATGGCACAATGGTCATCGTCGGTGTGCCGGATAAGCCTGCGACGGTTCATCCTTTTTCGCTGATCATCAAGCGAAAAAAGCTAGCCGGCTCTGTGATCGGCGGTATTCGTGAGACACAAGAGATGCTCAACTACTGTGCGCGTAAAAATATTACGTCCGATGTGGAAGTCATCCCCGTCCAAAAAGTGAACGAAGCCTACGAGCGCATCTTGAAGGGCGATGTGCGTTACCGCTTTGTGATCGATACATATTCCATCTGAACCAATGTCCCGACAAGTCGGTATCATCTGCACCATAGGTCCGGCCACGAGTTCCGTGTCGGTTCTGAAAAAACTCATGCGATCGGGCATGACTGTGGCGAGGCTTAATTTTTCGCATGGGTCACACGCTTTTCACTCTAGGCTTATTCAGCGCATTCGGCAAGCTTCCCGTGAAACCAAAAAAGATATCCGTATTCTACAGGATTTGGAAGGGTTTCGGATTCGTGTCGGGCACTTACCAAAAGGTAAACCAATCCACCTTCATAAGCGGCAAAAACTGGTGTTTTGCCACGAGTTAGAAATAAAAAATCATCCTCATGCGATTCCGCTGGATTATGAGGGCAGCTTCAAAGAGATCAGGATCGGCAGCCAAGTTTTTATTGATGATGGAAATCTTGTTTTTAAGGTAACCGCCTCGCAGCGAGGATCGCTCATTGTCCAAGTTGTGGTGCCGGGGCTCCTCAAAGAGCGCAAAGGCGTCCATATCCCGGATCTCAAGCTTATATTTGATGGGCTCACGGATAAAGATGAAGCGGATATCGAATTTGGAATTCGTCACCGGGTGGATTGGATGGCCCAGTCATTTGTGCGAAGCGCTGAGGATGTGCTTCATCTCAAAGAAAAACTCCATCGCCGGCTTCCGCGAGTCAAGATCGTGTCCAAAATTGAAAATCAAGAAGGCATCCAAAATTTCAAAGGGATCTTAAAAGTATCCGATGGCATCATGGTCGCGCGGGGCGATATGGGTGTATGCCTTCCGATATGGGAAGTGCCCATGATCCAGAAAAAACTTATCCACGCTTCGAATCGCGCCGGCAAATTTGTGATCACCGCCACCCAGATGCTGGAGAGTATGACCGAGAACCCCAGGCCCACGCGCGCGGAAGCTTCGGATGTCGCTAATGCCGTGCTGGACGGCACCGATTTTGTGATGCTCTCCGGAGAAACCGCCATCGGTGCCTATCCAGTTGAAACAGTGTCCGTGATGCAAAACATCGTCGAACACACACGAACATTTATTTAAATCAGCGACCGCCAAGTAATATTTCCAAGAGCGATCCGCCGATCACATTGGTACCTGCTCCGATCAGCGCACCTCGACCACCTTTACCGCCAGATGCATACGAAGAAATAGCGCCGACAGCCGCACCCATCAATCCTTGTTTAATGATCCTGCGATTGTAATCTTCCTGTGGAGCATAGCCGTATTGAGTGTAAACCGGCTGTGGTTGTGGAATGTACACAGGCTCTTGGCGGTATACATACACCGTCTGAGTTTGCACTTGTACGGGCTTTGGTTGTGGCGCCGGTGTGACTGTGTAATTGTAGGATGGCGTTGGCTGCGAATAATAAGACGGTTGCGATACATAGTTTTGCCGGCCATTTTGTCCAGATGGTTGCGTCAAAACATTAAACAGGGCACCGCCGATCACTTGTGTGCCGGCTCCGATCAAAGCGCCTTTGCCGCCGCTCCCGCCAGAAGCATAAGAAGAGATGGCTCCCACACCGGCTCCCAGCAAACCTTCTCGTACGATACGAAGATCCTCCTCGGAGGCAAATGCTTTTCCGGTCAATAAAGCGCCTAAAACCAAACCTGCCGCAATTTTTCTAAAGTATGTAGATTTGTTCATAACCACTCTCCTTGTGTAATTGATTAGACGTACGAGGCTAAAAAAGGTTTAATAGGGGTATGAGAAAGTTATTTATCCTATTCACTCTCTTGATGTTGTGTGTTTTCGCGTCCTCTGCCTATGCCGGCGGCAGGAGAGGGCAGCCTCCACCACCCCGTCAATTTGAGCCCAGCGAGCTGGCGGATCTGCGCGGCAAAAATGAGTTGTTATTCCGCTGGGGTTTCGAAGGTGACCGATCGACTATCTCTGAATACCAATTCAAATTGTACAAGGGTACCCAAACCATAGAAGCCGGCCTCATCAAGGCCGAAACGATACCCGCGAATCACGATAGAGTGCTTCTTCCGGCAGATCTGTTCGAAAACGGACAAACCTATGCCTGGCAGTTGCGCGGCACGGGCACCCAAAAAACACGCCCCGCCTACACGATCTTTAAAGTGGAAAAATAAACTGTGAAACCTCTACGCGTCACCGAGCCCGACCAGCTTCTAAACTTTTTATTCAAAGCATTTGCGGACCAAAAAAAGACCAAGACCAAGCAGATGTTGAAATATGGCTCTGTCCGCGTGAACGGGATCGTGCAAACACTTCACAGTTTTCCTCTTAAGCCCGGCGATACGCTTGATTTTCTGACTGTCAAAGAAGCTTCTCTCCATAGGATGGAGCATCAGCTGTCGTTCAAATTGATCCACGAGGATGAGGCCTTGATCGTCGTCGACAAGCCATCCGGCCTTTTGACTATGGCCACGGATCAAGAAAAAGAAAGAACGCTATACTATGAGCTTACCGAATATATCCGGGAAAAAGAAGGCCGCGCACGAGCGAGGGTTTTTATCGTGCACCGCCTGGATAAAGATGCCTCGGGTTTAGTGGTGTTTGCCCGGAACGAAGAGATCAAAGTTGTGCTTCAAGACACCTGGAGTGAAGCCGTCAAAAAATACACGGTTCTGGTCGAAGGTTGCCCCGAAGAAAAAGAAGGCACGGTCAAAAGTGCTTTAGCGGAAGACAAATTTCGCCGTGTTTACAGTACGACTCCTAAAGACAGGGACGCTAAGATGTCTGTGACCCACTACCGTGTGATCAAGCAGGAGGGGCGCTATAGCTGGATCGAGGCGACTCTGGGGACAGGCCGCAAAAACCAGATCCGGGTCCATATGGCGGATCTGGGTACTCCCATAGCCGGGGATTATAAATATGGCGCTTCCACCGACCCGCTAGGCCGGCTTGGTCTTCACGCGACGGAACTGTCTTTGATCCATCCTATTACCGAGAGAAAATTGACCTTTAGGTCGCCTTCGCCCTTCTAGTTTTTTTGCTCCTTTTTCGCTGTCCAGCGTGATATCCATCACATCTATTTTTATGGCTTCGGGCTAAGCTTGAAGTGTAGGGGTGAGTGGTGGCTGGAGGTGTTGTCATGGTCAAAACTGCGATACGTCTCATAGGGCTTGGTTTCTGGGTGTGCGTTCCCTTCGCGCAAGCGGATGCGGTGCTTCAAGATTTCAATCGGGATGGCTATAAAGAGGGGCATGTCGTTTACCACGACAAACAGAGGGTGAGGGCATTTGTCGACTCCGATGCCGATCACGTTGTGGACACGGTCGTTTATTACAAGAATGGCAACCGTGAGCGCGCCGAAAAAGACACTGATGGTGACGGGTATGTGGATACCTGGATCGCTTATTATTTTACCGGTGTTCCGTGGAAGATCACGGAAGACACGAATCACGATGGATCGCCGGACTATTGGCTGTATCTCAAAAATGGAAAAGCTTACAAGTGGGAGCTGGATAGGAATTTTGACGGCAAAGCGGATGTTCAGACCTTGATGAGCGGCGATTTTAAGATCGATCGGCAGTTGACGGATGATGACTATGATGGCTTTTATGAGCACATGAAAGGCCGGGTGGCATCCGCGCATCTGTATCCGCAATCCATAGCGGAGGCGCTTTTGAGGTAGGGATCTAGCGGACTAGGAGGAAGTGATGAGAGTGAACAGGGTGTTGTTATCCATGATATGGATCTTGTCCATCCACACTTCGGCCGGTTGGGCAGGGGAGGCGGCGGAGTTGTTGAGCCTTCCTAAAGGGGATGCGCAAAAAGGCCGCGAAGCGTTCATAGCCTTGAAATGCAACACGTGCCATGAGATCAAAGGTGATATCAGTTTGGCCAAGCCGACGGCACAGAAACCAGGACCCGCCCTCGGTGTACGGCAGTCTCGTTACAAAGAGCGTTTTATCGCGGACTCGATCATATTTCCGTCGCATGCCATACAGCCGGGTTTTGGCGGTAAAAACCCAGTTGATCAAACGTCCCGGATGGGGGATTTTAGCGACTCGATCACAGTACAACAGTTGTCGGACGTGGTTTCTTATTTAAAATCGTTGGATGATGAAGTCTAGAAAAGAGGTGGGCAATGAAAATACTGATCGCACATGACGGTTCGGATTGTTCCAAGGCGGCTATTTATGACCTTTGTCGCGCTTCATTGCCTAAAATATCACAGGCGGTTGTTTGCTCGGTCGCGGATATTCCTGTGATGATACCTCATGTGATCGATAGCGTTGATCTTCAGCCGGAGTATGCGTTTGCTTATCAAAATGCATTTGAGCAAAGCAAAGAAACTTTGAGTGTGGCTGAAGGCTTGGCGCACGAAGGCGCAGCCATTACCAGAAAGTTGTTTCCAGACTGGAAAGTCGAAGCTAGAGCGGTGTCGGACTCACCGTCGCATGGTATTGTCGAGATCGCCAAGGAATGGAAACCCGATCTATTGGTGATCGGATCCCATGGGCGTTCGGTGGTAGGGCGTCTTTTATTTGGAAGCACTTCCATGTCGATCCTCAATCGTGTCGGGTGCAGTGTGCGCATCGGTCGTGGCCGAGCGGTCGAAAATGTGGAACCTGTGAGAATTGTGTTGGCAGTTGATGGTTCCGAAGCATCACTTTTGGCGGCCGATAAAATTCTAGAAAGAAGTTGGCCTAAAGGCACTTCTATTCACTTGATCACAGCTGTTGATGCCAGGATCGTGACGGCGATCGCATTTCCCAGCGCCGGGATCAAGAAATGGTTTAGAGACAAAGACCAGGATCCTTTGGCTTGGGTGTGCCGGATGCATGAGGCTCTTCAAAAAAGATTCGAACACGCCGGGCTTATCGCCACCACATTAGTTAAGGAGGAAGACCCAAAGGATGTCATTCTCGACGAGGCAGCCGAGTGGGGAGCGGATTGTATCTTTTTGGGTTCCAGAGGGTTGGGTTTGGGTGAGAGGCTTTTTTTGGGAAGCGTCTCATCCGCCATTGCAGCTAGAGCTCACTGCTCAGTTGAAATCATAAAAGGAGGGTTTTAGCATGCGCACCGATATAGGTATTGCGGATAAAAATCGGGATGGGTCTGTAGATATTTTAAATAATCTACTGGCAGATGAAGTTGTGTTGTACACAAAGAGTCGAAATTATCACTGGAATGTCGTGGGTCCGAATTTTCATGATTATCATAAATTTTTTGAAGCCCAATATGACGAGCTCGCCGAAATGATCGACGAAATCGCGGAACGCGTACGTGCTTTGGGCGGAAAAGCTCTTGGGACGATGGCGGGGTATTTAAAGATAGCTCGTTTGAAAGAGTATTCAAACGACTACCCTGATGCCAAAAAAATGGTTTTGGCATTGCTTGAGGATCATGAAGAGCTTATCAACCTTCTGCGCGAGGATCTGGAGACGGCCGGACAAAAATACAAAGATGCCGGGACCAGTGATTTTTTAACTGGGCTTATGGAGAAGCATGAAAAAATGGCCTGGATGCTGCGCGCCACATTGGAATGACCAGAGGTGAGTTATGCCCGTCATGACCGAAACAGTATTCACACACAATAAAGCTTTGCTTGCCTGGGTGAGCCAGGCGGCTGAGCTTTGCCAGCCCGATCATATCGTCTGGTGTGACGGCTCTGACGAAGAAAAAAAACGCCTTACGGCGTTGGCGATCCGCAATGGTGAAGTCGAAGAATTGGATCCGGTGTTGTATCCCGGCTGTTTGTACGCGCGCAGCAAAGAAAACGACGTAGCGCGTGTTGAAAACCTGACCTTTATTTGTACTCGCGACAAAGAAACAGCCGGCCCTACGAACAATTGGATGGCGCCTCAAGAGGCGTACCAAAAACTTGGGACGATATTTCAGGGATCGATGAAAGGCCGCACGATGTACGTGGTTCCGTTTTTGATGGGCGTGCCGCGCTCACGATTCAACAAGATAGGTGTCGAGCTTACCGATAGTTTGTATGTTTATCTCAATATGCGGATCATGTCGCGTGTGGGAAAGATCGCGCTGGATGAGTTGAAAGATTCTTCGGATTTTACGCGCTGCCTTCACAGTAAAGCGGATCTCGATGAATCCAAACGATTCATTTGTCATTTTCCCGAAGACAACACCATTTGGAGTGTGGGCACGAATTACGGTGGCAACGTCTTGATGGGGAAAAAATGTTTGGCGCTTCGGATCGGCTCGTGGCTGGGCCGCAAAGAAGGCTGGTTGGCTGAGCATATGTTGATCATGGGGATCGAAAATCCAAAAGGCGAGACACATTTTATTGCGGCAGCATTTCCAAGCCAATGCGGCAAAACAAATCTCGCCATGTTGATCCCGCCGGACTCGATGCGCGGGTATAAAATCTGGACCGTGGGTGATGATATTGCCTGGCTGCGGCCCGGGCCGGATGGGCGTTTGTGGGCACTCAACCCTGAATTTGGTTTTTTTGGAGTAGCGCCCGGAACCAATTCCACATCCAATCCAAATGCACTTCAAGCTATCAAAAAGAACACGATATTCACCAATGTCGCCAAAACCAAAGAAGGCGGCGTCTGGTGGGAAGGAATGGATGGCCTTCCACCCAAAGAAGCGATCGATTGGCGCGGAAAGCCTTGGACAGCGACCTCAGGTCAATTGGCTGCACATCCCAATAGCCGTTTTACGGCACCTGTGACCCAATGTCCTTCTTTATTACCTTCATGGGATAGTCCTCATGGCGTGCCTATCAGCGCCATTGTGTTTGGAGGAAGGCGAGCGCGATTGGATCCGCTTGTGGTGGAGTCCAGAGATTGGCAGCACGGTGTTTATCTGGGAGCGACCATGACATCTGAGACCACAGCCGCGGCCGTTGGCAAGGTAGGTGTGGTTCGACGAGATCCCATGGCTATGTTGCCGTTTTGCGGATACCACATGGCGGACTATTTTCAGCATTGGCTGGATATCGGGAAAAAATTAGCGTACCCGCCGAAAATTTTTAGAGTGAATTGGTTCCGCAAGGACGATCAGGGACGATTCGTCTGGCCGGGGTTTGGTGAAAATTTAAGAGTGCTGCAGTGGATCCTCTCCCGCACGGCCAACGAAGTGACAGCGGACGAAACGGCCATTGGTGCTGTCCCGCACACGGAAAGTATTTCACTGATGGGACTCAACATTTCAAAAGCCGAACTTAAGGCAAAGCTGTTATCTGTGGATCCTAAGGAATGGTTGAATGAATTAAAGGAACAAGAGAGATTTTTTGAACAGTTCGGCAACAGGCTTCCAAAGACATTTCTTGAAGAAATAGACTCCACGCGGAAAAGGTTAACCCACGATCTCCTCATCGCAGAAAGGGAAAAACAAATGAAGATCACAGAAGATATCTTGAGCCAGCACGTTTTCTTCAAAGGGATACACAACTGGTATTTGGAACAGTTGGCCCGATACGCTTGGGATGAAGAGTTTGATGACGGCGACTATTTGATCTGTGAGGGTCAGTCCGCCAATGAGTTTTATTTGATCTTGGAGGGCAATGTAGAAGTGGGCGTCACATCCAAGGACAAAAAATTCCAACCGGTACAGACACTTGGAAAAAACGACATCGTTGGGTGGTCTTGGCTTATGCCGCCACATGAATGGCATTTTGATGCGGTTGCCAAGGGCAAAGCCAAGGTCATCGTTCTGGACGGGAAGTACCTGCGCGCCAAATGTGAAGAAGATCCGGAGCTTGGGTATGAACTTCTTAAGCGTTTGACGGCGCATGTGATCGATCGCCTCACCGCTTTGAGAGCGCAGCTCCTAAAACGTGGTCCCAAGGTTTAGGTGGACATTATGGAACAATTCAAGTAGAGTCCCCTGATGACAAACGAGACCCCTACGCCCAGTTTTAATAATTTGGGCATCGCACCTGGTATTTTAGACCAGATTGAAAAACTAAAATTTAAGACTCCTACGCCGATCCAGTACAAATCTATCCCTATGGCTATTGAGGGCAAGGATGTACTGGGCATCGCCCAGACAGGTACCGGCAAAACACTGGCTTTTGGTATTCCCACGATTCAGAAACTGGCCCAAGCGCCTGGTCGGGCCCTTATCTTGGTGCCCACACGTGAATTAGCTATACAGGTCGATGAGGTGCTTCGTCGTTTTGGCCAGCCTTTTAAGATCGGTACCGTTGTTTTGATCGGTGGTATGAACATACACCCCCAACTTCAGCTTTTAAGAAAAGAGACTACGCGTATTTTGATCGCAACACCCGGCCGTTTGCTGGATCATCTGGAACAGCGATCCACCACTTTACAGGATATGAAGGTGATCGTTGTGGATGAAGCGGATCGTATGCTGGATATGGGATTTGCGCCACAGCTCTATCAGATCTCCAAATACATGCCCAAAGAGCGCCAAACTCTTTTCTTCTCAGCCACTATGCCGGATGAGATCGTTAAATTAGCCACTCAATACATGAAGCTTCCGATCCGTGTCGAGATCGCGGCTGCGGGTACGGCTCCGGAGAAGATCGTACAAGAGCTTTTCATCGTGAAGCAAGAGGCTAAGAAGCAGGTGCTAGCCAAGCTTCTTCAAGAAAATCATGGCAGTGTTCTGATCTTTGCTCGTACTAAGATCTCAGCCAAGAAGATCACTCAATTTTTACGCAATATGAACATGCGCGTGAACGAGATCCACTCCAACCGTTCGCTTGGTCAGCGCCGTGAAGCGCTTGAGGGTTTTAAGACAGGGCGCTATCGTATTTTGGTCGCAACGGATATCGCCTCTCGCGGTATCGATGTCAAAGGTATCGAGTTGGTCATCAATTATGATCTGCCGGAAGACAGCGAGAATTATGTGCACCGTATCGGCCGCACGGGCCGTGCTGGACGTGAAGGCCGTGCCATTTCGTTGGCGACGCCCGATCAGAGATCACAGGTTAAAGACATTGAACGTTTGATACGAGGCACTCTCAAAGTGGCCTCACATCCGGAAATTCAATCAGAGAGTTTTTTTGGCAATTCACCCACTAGCCCCAGCCAGCCTGGGCATCCGAAGTTTCGTTCTATGCTTCGTCGTCGCGGCCCAAGCCGGGGTGGTTTCCGCGGACGCCGCTAATACACAATTAATTTTGTTGTGATAGAATTATTCCCACCAAAGGAGAATCTATGAAAAAATTATTATCTTTTATTTTTGTATTGGGTTTATTTGCCAGCGGATGTGCGATTGCTGAGGAGACTCATCAGACAGAAGCTCCTAAAGCAGAAGAACCAAAAGCGGATGTTGTAAAAGTGAAGATCGAAACAACAGCCGGTGATATCTACGCCGATCTTTATGCCAAAGAGGCTCCTAAGACCGTCGAAAATTTTGTGACGCTTGCTAAAAAAGGATTTTACGACGGGATCATCTTTCACCGCGTTATCCCTGATTTTATGATCCAAACGGGTGATCCTCAAGGCACCGGTATGGGCGGCCCTGGTTATCAATTTGAAGATGAGTTTTCGCCGAATTTGAGACATGACAAAGCCGGTGTACTGTCTATGGCCAATTCAGGCCCCAACACCAACGGCAGCCAATTTTTTATCACCGATGCACCGACGCCTCATTTGGATGGTCGTCATTCGGTATTTGGCCAGGTGACCCAAGGTGTGGACGTGGTTAAGAAGATAGCCAATGCTCCGCGCAATAGCCAGGATCGTCCCAATGAAGAGATCAAAATGATCAAGGTGACCGTCGCCTAAAGAAGCTCGATCGCAACTCCCGTGTGGTATCTTTATATTTTAAAGTGCCACGACGGGAGTTTGTATACGGGTGTGGCGCTGGACATCCAAAAAAGAATTCAGGATCACAAAGCAGGCCGCGGCAGCAAATACGTTCGATCCAAACTTCCCATCAAGCTGGTCTACCAAAAATCGTTTCGTCTTAAATCATCCGCTTTTAAACGTGAGGCTGCTATCAAGCAGCTCACTCGCGCTCAGAAACTGGATCTGATCAAAACAACTTAGATCTTCTGTGTGATCTTACTGGCCGGATACCGGACCTTAGCTAGATGTGCGTATTTGTCATCAACCGATCGGTAGCCGAGCGAGCAAGCGACGACAGTTTCATATCCCGATCCTTTGAGATTCAAAACGTCATCGTATTTGGCTTGGTCGATACCTTCCATAGGACAGGCATCAATACCCATCATCGCTGCACACGTCATGAGATTTCCAAGAGCGATATAGACCTGGCGTGCGGCCCATTTACTGATCCAGGCATGACGAGGGCCGTTCACAAGATCACTCAACATCATGTCTTTATAAAACTTCAGGGACTCTTTGGGGATCTGGCGGACACTGGCTGTCAGATCGATGAAGGCGTCCAAGTCTTTTTCGCTGATATCGGTTTTGGCCAGCATGACGATATGATGAGAGCAGTCGACGACTTGTTTTTGATTCCATGAGATCGGCAACAGTTTTTGACGGACTTGTGGGTCTTGGATCACCAAAAATTTCCAAGGCTGAAGTCCGTAGGAAGAAGGCGTTAAGATCAAGGCCTCTTCAAGGCATTTCCAGTCAGCATCAGAAATTTTCTTAGTCGGGTCAAAAACTTTTGTGGCATAACGCCATTTGAGGGACTCGAGAAGCGTAGAATTAGCAATTTTTTGTGGCATGTTGGATCCTCCGCCACGATTATACCGCAGATCGGTCTTAGCTGGAGGCCTTTTGATTACTGCTGGGGAAATAACGCAGGTCAGGCGTCCAAATATTCAGCGTCGTTTTCTCTGAGGGTTTTGTGGCCTCAGCGGGTCGTTCGCTAAGATATTCGGAAAGATCTGTTTTTAGAATCTGAGTCATTTTGTCGCGTCCGGCTCGACTTAAGATGCCTTCAGGAGTAAGATCCGATGCGGCAAATCGTGTATCTGTAGCGTAGTTAAAGTAGCGAATATCATATTTTTGGCTTAATCCATAGGTGATGCGCAGGGTCTGATCCGTTTGTTTTTCTTTCGAGGGAAGGCTTACAAAAACAACCTGAACTTTTTGTTTTTGAAGCGATTTGATCGCTCCCTCGATGCTGTTCCAGTTCGCCCTAGAAAATTTAGCCGAAGTCATTGGTGATTCTTGTGCGGTGGAAGCATCCGTTTGAGTGGAACCCCATTCATCCATTGCGGGGGAGGATATCCTTTGCGATATGCCATCCATGACCAGCCTGGCAGCGGAATCATTTCTAAAAAAGCCGAACATATTGAGTCCGGCTGCCGGTTTCCAGTCAAGATCTCTTTCGCTGACTCCAAAGTGGTGATGATAAAGGAAAGATTTTAAGCTACCCGCTTGCCTGTCGATCGTCGACGTATAGGCGGTGGGCGATATCGTAAAGACGACCGTTCTGAGATTTGATAATTTGGGGCGATATTTTTGGATCAACTGCGCATCCATGATCAAGCTTTGGCCCGGCAAAGCAAGATTGAAGGTGTGATTTGTCAGAGACGACGCGTGGATGCCGTGATAAGCATCGTTTTGGCCCAGTATGATCGTATCGATTTCACCCAGCTTATGTTCAAAAAAGTTTTTTTTGGTCGAAAGCTCCGACGGCAATTGAGTGATCCACCACCCAAACAGATGAAAAAGCGCCAGTAGCGGCAATGAAAAAATGATGACTTTAAGAAAATAGCGCCTAGGGCTCAACTCAAAATCCTCCTAACAAATTTAAATTAAACTCAAATCGACCGAACAGGATCACGACGAGAATAAGTCCGTAATAAAGCGAATAACGCACCCAGGCCGGTTTTTGGAAGATCTCTGATCGGATCTTACCGTTACGATTGATCCACTGAGCAACTTCAATTGCGAAGATCAAGCAAAGGAGGCTCGCAACGGCCATCCAATACTGTAGGGATATTTTTTCCCATCCGCTGCCTAGTTTTAGCACGATATAAAAAGCATCTGTCAGAGAAGACGCGCGGAAAAAGATCCAGGCAAACGAGACGGCTGCAAAGGTCATTAGGCGTTTGAAGAGACGATATGCGATCGGCACGGAGCGCAGCTTCAGCACGCGGGTTACTTTATGCCGCAGTTTTGAACTGATAAAAAAGAGCGATAAATATAAGCCATGAAGAGCGCCCCAAAAGACAAGACTCCAAGATGCGCCGTGCCAGAGACCCAGCAGCGTAAGTGCTATAAAGGCATTGCCGTTGAGCGGTTTCCATACGTAGTCTTTGAACCAATAAAACACCGAGATATTCCACCTTTTCCAAAAATCATAGATGGAGAGAGCTAAGTAGGGGCGATTAAAATTTCGAACGGTCTGATACCCAAAACATTTTGCACATCCAAAAGCCATGTCTGAGAACCCGGATAAAATGTAATAGATCTGGAACGAAAAAAGGACAGTGGCCGCAACAAAATCTACGCCCTGATGTGTCATCGGGTTGTCGAAGACAGGGTTCACAAATTCGGATAATTTATCTGCTACGACAAATGTTTTGAAAAATCCCCACAACATCAAAAAAAGACCGTGGGTCACGTAGCGCGCATAAAAACGATGTGGCCAATAGATCTGTGTAATGAATGCTTTGGATCTTTCGATGGGGCCTTCCAGTAGTTGAGGAAAGAATAAGATATAAAGCGCAAAACGGCCTAAATGGTGCTCAGCCGACTTGATACCGCGATACACATCAAATGTATAACTCATAAACCGCAAACATATGAATGACAGGCCTGCCGGAGCTACGAGCGAAAGAAATACGGGGGTATAGTTCCATTTGAAAAATTTGGCTAATTGCCAAATATGGCTAGAGAAGAAATTGAAATACTTGAATGCTATCAACAACGCCAGATTGATGATGATACTTAAAAATGCCAATTTTTTTCTTTTTTTCCGGCTCTTGCTGCTTTCGACAAAACAATTGATGGCGTAGTTGGCGACGACCCATACGAACATCAAAAGTATGCAGCTTGGAGACAACAAAGCGAATAAAAGACAGCTGGCGATCAACAGGGCTGCCCATCGCGATTTATCTTTCGTTACATAATAAAGCGCCAGCAGTATTGGAAATGCCAAAAGAAACGGCAACACATTAAACATCATATCGCAATAATTCCCTCTCTCTTTTTTGTTCACGAAGTATACCTGACAAATCTCGGGTTTCAAGGTAGGGGTTCATATGATATAATTCTAAGTAGTCAAAGGAGATACATATGACTAAGTCCTTTTGTACTCGGCTTGTATTTGTTTATGTAATTTCATGTATTTTTATACCCAATATTTTTGCTGAGACAACCACCTCTGTTAATAAGAAAACGGAGTCCTACAACAGGGCTTTGGAACAATACAATAAAGCACAGAGCCTCAATAAAATGGTTCAGGGCGATCCAGCACTTAGGGCTATCAAAGAGCATGAGAGAATCCAAGCTCTCAATAATGAAGCGAGTATCATTCATTACACCAGTGTTTTAGCCAAGAATCCTAAAGACGCCAAGTCTTATGCGAAGCGCGGAAAAGCATATTCTGCAACACGGAAATATGACAAGGCGCAGACGGATTTCTCCAAGGCTTTGGAGCTAGATCCAAAACAAGCGGAAGCTTATACAGGCCGCGCCGTGTGCTATCTCATGATGAAGGATTACGACAATTGTTGGAAAGACGTACATAAAGCCGAATCCATGGGCGAGAAATTCTGGCCTGCATTTATGGATTCACTGAAGAAGGAATCTAAACGGGAGAAATAGCATGACCGAGCAAACAAAGGACCTTGGAAAGACTTCTGTTGGCATGGATGCAAATCTTGCAGCTCTTTTGGCATGTGTATTTGGCTGGATAACAGGTCTCATCTTCTTTCTTCTCGAGAAGGAAAATAAATTCGTACGTTTCTATGCTCTGCAGTCGATCCTGGTCAGCGTGGTCTTTTTTGTGGCTTCCATTGTTTTAATGTTCGTCCCCTTTATCAACATCATCGCTCTGCCTGTCCTGAGTATAGGCGGTATCGTTGTGTGGATTCTTTGTATGGTGAAAGCCTATCAAGGAGAAAAGCTCAAGTTACCCGTTATTGGCGATATGGCGGAAAAAAGCGCCTAAGCTGTTAATTTTTTAATAGATTTGGCTTATTTAAAAAAATCAAAATGTGGGCGTTCGGAACCACTCAGGCATCTATATCTCATCAAAATAGGGATATTAGTCTGAAAATCAATCAAAATTCAAATTTATAACCCACTTTAAGTTATCCACAGATATGGGATAAATTGTTAATAACTTTAAAATACTTTATAAATTGAATAGAATATCGAGGATAGTTAAAATGAGGATAAAACAGATGATACTTGATATCAAAAAACTTATATGCCATACTTTGGCTCCCATTCAATACAGAGAGAGAGCAATGAGACACTTATTTCAAGTTTTACTGATCGGTATCGTATTTTCGATTTTTTTTAATTTCGCGATGTCACCTCGCAAAGCTCATGCCTATGAGAGCCGAAAGATTTCCGAAAGAGTAAAGTATTCCAAATCTTCATCCGTTAAAGAATTAGAGATGTCCCTATTACGACATATCCGTTTGATCCATCGAAAGATGGATTCCGATGCGCTACAGGCTTTTTTCCGTAAATTTCCGCGCAAAGATGGCCGTCATGACAAAGGCGAAAAAGAAGATGACAAAAAGCCTCCTTGCGAAAAGCCGCTTACTCCTGAAGAGATCGAAGCCCAAAAAGCAGCCGAGGCTTCAAAGCAGATCACAAATGGATTGGCCGAGACTCAAAAAGCCAGCCCGCTCGGACTTGTGGCCAGCTTCACAACCGATGGAAACCTTGTACATCAGGCTTTCACTTATGATCAAGCATTATCCGGTATCTTATTTTTAAAGCAGAACCAGATGCCCTCTGCCAAAAAAATATTGGATTTTTATAACTCACAATGGAAAGACACCGCTTTTTATACCGTATACAACAGCCAGGCTGTAGACGGACCCAAAGTAGAAGATGCCAAAACATTAGGAGCCACCGCTTGGATCGGATTGTTTAGTTTGCATTATTACAAAATGACCGGCGATGCCAGCGCCCTGGAGCTTGCCACCAAAATAGGAAAATGGGCCGCTCAGTCGGTGCCTCACTATGATGGCGGTCTTGCAATGGGGGATGGTTTGAGCGGTATTTGGTCCAGCATTTTTTCGACGGAAAATAATCTCAGCTATTATGGTTTGGCTCATGGTTTATCAAAACTAGCCGCATCTGATGCTGATAAGGCTCTCTTTGAAAGCGAAAAAGTAGGTGTTGAAAATTGGCTTAAGATCTGGGGCTATGATGCCGGCGAAGGAGTCTTTGAACGAGGCCGTGGTGACGAGAATAATTCCTTTGATACCAATTCATGGGCGATTTTGGTGTTGGGACCCGAAAAACTAAGTACGCTTTTTGGGATTGATATGGATCCTGCCAATACAATTTCATCCAATTTGGTCAAAACTACGGAAGATTTATTTACCGTTCAGGATGACGGAAGCTTTGAAGGAGATATACTTACGGCCAAGGGGTTTGATTTTTCTGATAACTTTAATGCCCAACAGCTATCACGTCCTGGTATGAAGTGGGTGGAAGGCACCAATCACATGGTGGTTGCCTATCAGATGCTTGCCAATTATTGGACGTCCAAAAATAATTCCATCGCCGATTATTACAAAAAACGTGCTGATTATTTTCTGAGTCGCAATGCCGATAATGCTGTGAGGCTGAATGGCACCCTTTCCTATCATTACACTGATTCTATTCCACGCACTCAAATTTTCTACGATATCAATACCTGGAGAACCCCCAACGGCCCCGGCATCGGCTCCACCGCCTGGGTCTATCTAGCCCTCAACAAAATAAATCCATTTGAATTATAGTTCGTCTAGACGTAGGCCCAGCTCACGGAAACCACCCTCTCCAGGACCGCCCGATTTTCCCCACCGAGAAAAATCGGGCTCGTAAATCTCCTCGCTCGTCGATTTAACGTCCCTCCGAGGGCGCTTTCCGTGAGATGGGCCTAAGCCAAACCTCACTCTCACCACAATGAATTTTTTTCATATACTATGAAAGCGAGCCATGCACAGCGCTTTCGTAAGTTAAGTCATCTAGTAAACCGACAAGAGGTGTTCCCCGGAGGGAGTCCTTGGACTTCCCCCGATAAAGTGGACACTTAAAGAAGGGTGATATGATAACCCAGAT
>CAYODQ010000002.1:0-118069 GCA_964402785.1 uncultured Planctomycetia bacterium | reverse complement strand
CGGGCACCAATGGCAAGACGACCACCACATATTTACTGGAGCATATTCTAAAACACGAGCATGTGCCCACGGGTGTATTTGGCACGATCAGTTATCGCTATGGCTCCACAGAGGTCTCAGCTGTGGAGACAACGCCCGGGCCGCTTAAACTCCAACGGATCTTGTCCGAGATGAGATCTGCGCGTTGCGAAGTGGTGGCGATGGAAGTATCGTCGCATGCACTGGATCAAGGACGGGTGGAAGGGATCCATTTTCATACGGCTTTGTTCACAAATCTGTCACAGGATCATTTGGATTATCATGGCAACTTTGAAACCTATTTTAGTGCCAAGGCAAAGTTGTTTACGACGCTCGGCGAGTCTGATTTCGCAGTGATCAACGCGGATGACACATGGGGAAAGAAGCTTGTCGGGATGACCAAAGCCAAGGTGGTGACATTTGGCTTGGATCCGGGCGCTGATTATCATGCGGTCCATGTTGAAAAAAAGTTCGGCTCCACCCACGTCATGCTAAAAAAGAACGATAAAACTGTTTCCTTTGTGCTACCAATGATGGGTGTGCACAATGTTTACAACGCATTGGGCGCTATTGCGGCCGCGGCAACCCTGGGTATACCGTGGGAAAAAGCGGCTCTCAGTCTGCAGGATTTCCAAGGGGTGCCGGGTCGTTTGGAGGCTGTGCGCGGCGGACAGGAGTTTATCGTGCTGGTTGATTTTGCACATACGCCGGACGGGCTTTTGAATGTGTTGAGATCGCTTCAGGAATACCGCCAAAAAAAATTGATCCTTGTGTTTGGCTGCGGGGGGGACCGCGACCGCACCAAGCGGCCTCAGATGGCGGCGATCGCTGCACAATATTGTGATGATGTGGTCGTAACTTCGGATAACCCACGATCCGAAGATCCCAAAATAATTGCCCAGGAGATCTGTGCCGGATTTCCGGCTAGCTACAAATCCTATCAAGTGTCTTTGGATAGAAAAAAGGCCATTCGGCAAGCGCTTCTCATGGCAAGGGAGGGCGATATCGTGCTTTTGGCTGGCAAGGGACATGAAAAAGTACAGATCATTGGCAAGGAATCTATGCCCTTTAGTGATAAAGAGGAAGCCTTGAAGGTGCTCAGTGGACATTGATATCTCAAAATTCAAACAAGCCTTGCAGTCGCGCATCTCCACCGACACCCGCTTTATCGAAAAAAATGATGTTTTTTTTGCATTCAAAGGCGAGAAATTTGATGGGCATGATTTTCTGATGGAGGCATTTGAAAAAGGCGCCAGGACATTCGTTGTGTCGGATAAAGCCAAGATCCCTTCGCTTCTACGAAGCCAAGCGCGTATCTTGGAGGTTAAAGATACCGTGACGGCTTATGGCGACTGGGCGGCTTACGTTCGGACTCAGTTCAAGATCCCATTTGTGGCGGTAACGGGAAGTGTGGGGAAAACCACGGCCAAAGAGCTGGTAGCGCATTTCCTCAAATGTAAATACAAGGTTTTGCACAATCGAGGGACAGAGAATAATTTGATAGGTGTTCCCAAAACTTTATTGCAGCTGGATGATACCTATGAAGCAGCTGTGTTGGAGTTGGGCACGAATGCGCCCGGAGAGATAGAGAGGTTGGCTTCTTTGGTCAAGCCGCAAGTCGGCATCTTAACGCAGATCGGTTTTTGTCATTTGGAAGGGCTGGGAAGTGTGGAAGGTGTGAAGAAGGAGAAATTGGGTTTGGTGCCGCATATTGAACATGGTGGTTTGCTTCTTTTGAATGGTGAAGATCCGAGGCTTGCTGATGTTCAGAGTAGCGTCCATCGCGTGGTGCGAGTGGGATTTTCAAAGCCCGTGTGTGATGTGACAGCCGAGCAGATCGAAATCCATGAAAATGGCACGTCGTTCAAGCTTAACGGCAAGGAACATTTTGAAACACAACTCATCGGCCGCCACAATTTGATCCATATTTTATTTGCGATCGAAGTGGCAAGGCATCTTGGAGTCGAATTGCCCGCTATGCAGCAAAGTTTGGCAAGTTTTAAGGCGGTGCCGGGGCGGCTGCAAATAAAGAAGACGAACGGCTTGATCTTTATTGATGACAGTTACAATTCCAATCCCACATCTTTCGAAGCAGCTCTCGAAACTCTAAAAAATATGAAAGTGGATGGGAGGAAAGCGGTAGTTTGCGGTGATATGTTGGAGTTGGGGGAGCATACTGAAAAACTTCACCGGCAATTGGGGCAGAGACTGGCGCAACTCAAGCCATCTTATATTGTTACAACGGGCCCAAACTGCAAATATTTGGTAGACGAAGCGACGAAAGCCGGATATGATGCGCAAAGAATTTTTAATACCGCACATTCGATGGAAGCGGGTCAAATTTTAAAGAATCAAGCTCAGCCCGGCGATGTTGTTTTGGTCAAAGGTTCGCGCGGGATGGCTATGGAGAAAGTTTTGACATGTTGTTAGAGTTTCTTTACCCCTTAAGGGACTATTTTTTCGGTTTCAACGTTTTTAGATACATCACCTTTCGCTCAGCGATGGCGGGTATCACAGCATTTGTGATCTGCCTGGTTCTGGGGCCGCCGATCATCCGTTTTTTGTCACGTTTGAATGCCAAACAAACCATCGAACGCGCTGGGTTCCAAGCTTTGTACACGGAGCACGCCGGAAAAGAAAAGGTCCCCACCATGGGCGGGCTCATCATCATCAGCTCGGTCGTGATCTCGAATTTGCTGTGGATGGATCTCAAAAATCAATATGTATGGCTTTGCCTTTTGATCGTAGTATGGTTGGGGGCGGTGGGATTTATAGATGATTATCTTAAGCTTACGAAAAAAAATTCAAAAGGTTTGACCGCGATCAATAAATTCGTAGGCCAGACGCTTTTAGGTCTTGGGATAGGCGTATTTCTTTATCTTCATTCACCGGTGTGGCGCGATGTGGCCGTGCCATTTTATAAAAGCTGGTTCATTACGCTGGGGATCTTTTATATTCCGTTCGTGGCGCTCGTGATCGTAGGCGCATCTAATGCCGTCAATCTCACGGACGGTTTAGATGGATTGGCCATTGGTTGTACGCTGATGATCGCTTTGACTTATGGTGTGTTTAGTTATGTCACGGGCCACGCGGCATTTAGCCGGTATTTGCAGATCCCGTTCATCGCGGGAGCTGGAGAGCTGGCTGTTTTTTGTGCAGTCCTTTTTGGTGCAGGGATGGGTTTTTTGTGGTTCAACTCGCATCCCGCCAGCGTGTTCATGGGGGATGTGGGATCGCTGAGTCTGGGAGGCGCTTTGGGCGCTATCGCTATTTTTACTAAAAAGGAACTGCTTCTGGTGATCGTCGGCGGCGTTTTTGTCATGGAAGCGGTCTCGGTGATCTTGCAGGTATCCAGTTTTAAACTGAGGCAGAAACGAATATTTCGAATGGCGCCTATCCATCATCATTTTCAGCTGGCTGGGCTTAAAGAAACCAAGGTCGTGATCCGTTTTTGGATCATCTCGATCTTGTTGGCCCTGTTGGGGCTCGCAACGCTTAAATTACAATGAATTTTAAATCAAAAAAAGTCACCGTGGTGGGTTTGGGTAAAAGCGGTTTTGCGG
Source organism: uncultured Planctomycetia bacterium (assembly GCA_964402785.1). GTDB lineage: Bacteria > Omnitrophota > Gorgyraeia > 2-02-FULL-51-18 > 2-02-FULL-51-18 > CAYODQ01. The sequence continues at coordinate 114,488 of CAYODQ010000002.1, read as the reverse complement.
CTGCCAAGTTTTTGTTGGAGCAAAAGGCAAAAGTTCGCGTCACGGATGGTTCGGATAAAAAAGAGGTGTTGGAAAACGCGAGTTATCTTCGCGGCTTAGGTGCCGAGGTGGAGACGGGCGGACACACCGAGTCTTTCATCGAGGGAAGTGTTTGCGTGGTGGCGAGTCCCGGCGTTTCGCCTGAAAGCGCTCCTTTGGGATGGGCGAGAGCACAAAAGATACCCATCATATCTGAAGTGGAGCTGGCATTTCTTTTTTGCAAAGGAAAGATCATCGCCGTGACAGGCTCCAATGGAAAAACGACCACTTGTCATTTGATCCATCGCATATTGACGGATGCCGGCCGATCCAGTGTTTTGTGCGGAAATGTCGGATTCTCTTTTTTGGATGCTCTGCCGACTATTGGGCCCAAAACATTGGTGGTGTTAGAACTCAGTTCATTCCAGCTTGAAGCCAGCCCAACACTGCGGCCTGATATCGCAATCGTACTCAACGTCAGCGCCAATCATTTGGATCGCCACAAGACGATGGAGAATTATATTCAGGCAAAAGAGAATATTTTTAAGAACCAGCGAAATGATGACTGGTTGGTGCTTAATTTTGACGATCCAATCGTGAAGCGTATGGCCAAAAAAACAAAGGGCCGTGTGGTCGCTGTGAGTAAGAGCGAGCTTGAGCAAGGTGTTTTTCCAGTCGAAGAGTCTGTTGTTTGGAAACGGCAATCGGAGTCCAAGCGGTTATTCTCTAAAACCGCTTTGTTGTTGAAAGGTGAGCACAATCTGGAAAATGCCATGTGTTGCTCTGCGGTGGCTTCGATCTTAAAAATATCGCCTCGGAGCCTTGCCAAAAGTTTGAGTGAATTCAAGTCTTTAGAGCATCGCATCGAGTCTATTGGTGATGTGGCGGGTGTACACTTTGTGAATGATTCTAAGTCCACGACCGTGCAGAGTACACGGGCAGCCATTTTATCGACACCATCCCCGTTCATTCTCATCGCAGGTGGCCGGGATAAGGGTTCTGATTTTGCTGAGATCGAGCCCCTGCTTTTGGAGCGAGCTAAATCCGTGATCTTGTACGGAGAGTCTCGGGAAAAGATCGCGGCGCAATGGCCCCGTTTATCATCGGTCAAATGCGAGCGTCACTTTAAGGATGCGGTCAAGCTGGCCTATGAAGAAGCGCGTTCCGGTGACACCGTGCTTTTGTCTCCTATGTGCACCAGCTTTGATCAGTTCACATCATATGAACACCGTGGCGAAGTTTATAAACAAACCGTCAAAGAGTTGAGAGTTTCTCAGGATAAATTGCGTGGACGCACTTCGTCGGGCTAGTAAGATCGTTCTCATGACCGCTTCGATCTTGGTAGCGATCGGGATCGTCATGATCTATAGTTCGAGCTCGATCTATGCTCTAGACCGCATGGGCGATAGCGCTTACTTTTTGAAAAGACAGGTTTTGTATGTGGTCGCCGGTTGTGTGTTGGGTTATTTTTGTTATACGCTCGATCTGGCGCACTATCGCCCTTATTCAAAACGCATTTTGATCGCTTTTTTGGTGCTCATGGTCGCTGTTTTGATACCACATGTCGGGCATTCCACGGGTGGCGCAAGGCGATGGTTCAAGGTGCTGGGTTTTAGTTTTCAGCCATCCGAATTTCTTAAGCTGGCCCTTATTTTTTATATGGCAGATTTTTTGGATCGCAAACGCGATAGTTTGTCGGATCTAAAACACACTGTTTTTCCGGCGCTGGTGGTGCTAGGTCTTTGTGCGGGGCTTGTGTTCCTGCAGCCAGATCTAGGGACAGCCATTACATTGGCAGCGGTCACGCTTCTCCTTTTTTTTGCAGCCGGATTCAAATTAACCTATCTAGGGTTTATGGTGCTGGCAGCCCTGCCGGCACTGGGTTACGCCATGCTGTCCAAAGCTTATCGGCGCAAGCGAATTCTGGCTTTCTTGAATCCTTGGGATGACCCGCGCGGGGTCGGTTTTCAGATCATCCAATCGTTTTTGGCTCTAGGCTCCGGAGGACTGTTTGGGGTGGGGCTCGGACGGTCGCAACAAAAGCTTTTTTATTTACCGGAGTCACACACAGATTTTATTTTTTCGATCATCGGAGAGGAGCTGGGGTTTGTTGGGACGAGCTCGATCGTCATCCTTTTTATTCTGCTGATCTTTGCGGGAATGGTCATCGTTTTTAGATGTCGAAATTTTTTTACTCAACTTTTGTGTTTGGGTCTTGTGGGGCTTATTGGGTTTGAATGTGTGATCAATATTGGTGTGACATTGGGCGCTTTGCCAACGAAGGGTTTGTCTTTGCCATTTATCAGCTATGGAGGATCAGCGCTTATTGGCAATATGATGGCCACAGGGCTTATTCTTAATATTGCGCAGAACACGATGCGCGAAACACAGCAGGCCATAGACGCATGACGCTTTTTTTTGCCTGCGGAGGCACGGGCGGGCATATATTTCCAGCCATTAGCGTGGCAGAGGAGATTCGCCTGCTCTTCCCAAAGATTAAAATCGTTTTTATCAGCGGCAAAAAAGATATCGAGAGTGAGATCTTTCGATTCGCCAAGAATGAACAAGTCGTTTTCATTGAATCCGCTGCATACCGAGGCCTGCGCTCTTTTTTGAGCCCCACATTCCTTTTTAAGCTCTTTAAGGGTTTTATGGAATCGCGCAAACTAATTGCATCCGAAAAGCCTCAGCTGGTGGTCGGGTTTGGTGGCTACGTTTCCTTTCCGATGCTGATCGCGGCGCAGTTGACGGGTGTGCGCACCATGGTGCATGAGCAGAACGTAATACCCGGCAAAGCCAATCGATGGGTTGCCGAAAGAGCGGATGCGGCGGCTCTCAGCTTTTCAGAAACTCAAAGCTATTTGAAAAAAGCTCGCAATTGCCGTGTGACGGGAAACCCTATCCGACGCAAGATAGAGGAGGGGAACCGCGATGAGGCGCTCAAATTCTTTGGGTTCTCGACGGATCGTAAAACTTTGCTGATATTGGGTGGGAGTCAGGGGGCGGAGTCTATCAATCGCTTCTATTTGGACTCTTTGCCGCATTGGTCAGACGAGATGAAAGGTTCTTTGCAAGTGCTGCATTTGTGTGGCATTCTTTTGCCTAGTGAGTCTGAGCGGATCTCGAGGGAAAATGGGGTTTTTTGTAAGGCGTATTCCTTTTTTGATCGCATGGATCTGGCCTATGCAGCCGCTGATTTTTGCGTGGGACGAGCGGGGGCTACTTTTTTGGCGGAGGTACAGGCGAAAAAGATCCCGTCGCTATTGATCCCGTACCCCTACGCCGGCGGACATCAGCTTTACAATGCAAATTGGTATGCAAAGACCGGGATGGCGCGGGTGGTCGAGCAAAAGAGTGTCGATGCTGCCACATTCAAAGAATTGGTGAGTGATTTTTTAAGGCCGGCTCATAAGGGCGCGGGTGCCATTTTGGCAAAGTCAGAAGGCTCCGAAATTAGCTCGCGTAAAAAATTGGCTGATTTTATAATAGAGCTGGCTCAAAAATGAGGTTTATGTGAATTCAAAACCAAGGATACATTTCATAGGGATTGGCGGCATTGGTATGAGCGGTTTGGCGAAATTGTACGCCGAGCTGGGTTATCCGGTGCAGGGAAGTGACGCCAAGATGAATGACCTTTTGTCGGAATTAGAAGCAAAGGGCGTGCGAGTTTTTATCGGTCACAACGCTTCTCATGTCGAGACGGCCGAACTTGTTGTTTATTCTTCTTCGATCGGCCCAGAACATGTAGAGCGAGTTGAGGCCTCTCGCCGCCGGATCCCTATTATTCATCGCTCTGAAGCGTTGCAACGCCTCTGCGAAGGCAAATATGTGATCGCTGTATCCGGCACTCACGGCAAAACGACCACGACATCGTTGATCGCTGCGATACTTAAAGAAGCGCAGCGCGACCCGACGGTGGTGGTGGGGGGTGTGGTTCCGGAGCTTGGAGGAAATGCTTGTTTGGGTAAAGGCCCTGAGATCGTTATCGAGGCCGATGAAAGCGATGCCTCTTTCCTCAAATATCATCCCAATCTTGTTGTTGTCACCAACATCGAAGCCGAACATTTGGATCATTACAAAGACCTGCAGCATATCGAAAAAACATTTCAGTCCTTCGTTAAGGGTATGGCGCCGGGAGGCGAGTGGTATGGATGCGCCGAAGATGTGAGTGTCAAAAAGATCCGCACAGCTTTGGGATCGGGACAGCTTTATGGATTTAGGCCTATGGCCGATGGTTATTATGCATCTGATGTGGTGGACTGCCCGGATGGAAAACGCGGCGTTTCCTTTCAGGTGTGGAGGGGCGGGCACTCTTTGGGTTCGGTTCGTCTCCAGATCCCCGGATTGCACAATGTGCTGAATTCATTGGCCGCGATCGCGGTGTGTTTGAAGGTGGGTGTTTCGTTCCTGGATATTGCGCAAGCGTTGGCTAAATTTACGGGCGCAGGGCGGAGATTTGATGTGAAGTATGAAGATGGGCAATTTTTGGTGGTGGATGATTATGCTCATCACCCAACCGAGATCCAAAAAACGCTGGCAGCCGCAAAGTCACTCCAAAAAAATCGCGTTGTTGCGTTTTTTCAACCGCATCGTTATAGCCGCACCGAGCTTTTGATGAAAGAGTTTAGCCGCTGCTTTTCAGACGCCGATAAACTTTTTGTAACGGATATTTATGGTGCCTCCGAAGCGCCGCGGGTCGGGGTGAGCGGGGAGAAGTTGAGCGAGGAAGTGACAAAACAAGGCCATCCTGATGCGCAATATGCGGATCGCTCCAAGCTCGTGGACGCCGCTAGGCGCGTGATACAGCCGGGTGATCTGGTTTTGATCATGGGGGCGGGGGATATCTCTCAAGTTGCCAGGGAGTTGTCGGAGCATCTCAAAAAAGGCTATCGTCAGCCGCATATTTTTGAGAATCTGCGCGGCAAAGTTGTTTTGGGTGAGCTTATGTCCAAACACACGACACTTAAGATCGGCGGGCCGGCCGAGTATTGGGTGGAGCCGGAGGATGCGGAAGACCTGCGGCAGGCACTTTTGATCGCGTCTGAACACAACCTAAAAGTGCGGGTGCTGGGAGCGGGAAGCAATGTCTTGGTGCCGGATGAAGGGCTTCCCGGTTTAACGCTTCACCTGGGCTCGCCTTATTTCAAAGAGATGCGTTTGGAAGGCAACCGGCTCCGCGCTCGCGTCGGGATCATGAACTCGATGTTCATTCAGTTCGCCATGGAGCATGGTTTTGGCGGGTTTGAATATCTTCTGGGAATACCCGGAAATATTGGGGGCGCCATTGCTATGAATGCCGGAAGCCATGGGCAGTGGGTGTCGCAGCATTTGGACACCGTGATGACGATGAACCGTTTTGGTCAAGTGGTGATCCGAAAAGCGGTGGAGATCCCATTTGAATATCGAAAATGCCCACTCAAGGATGAAATTATTCTAGAAGCTACATTTACATTTCCTAAGGTCGCTCGGGAACAGGTTCAAAAGACACTGGATCAATACCGTGATCATCGCGCGAAAACACAAGATCTTCAGCATGCGAGTGCTGGATGTTTGTTCAAGAATCCCGACCGCCCCGGTTGCACGAGCGGTCGGTTGATCGATGAGTCGGGGCTCAAGGGTTTTCGGATCGGAAATGCCCAAGTATCGGAGAAACATGCGAATTTTTTGATCAATCTTGGGGGAGCCACCGCATTTGATGTCAAAAAACTTATCGAGGTCGTCCGAAAAGAAGTGATGGCTAAAAGCGGGATCTATTTGGAAACCGAGGTTAAGTGCCTCGAATGAATTCTGAGTTTTCTAAAATAGCGGTTTTGGCAGGCGGCCCATCTTGCGAGAGAGCAGTCTCACTTATCTCCGGAAAAGCAGTTTACGATTCACTGACGCATCAGGGTTTTTCTGTCCTATTCGTCGATGCTGTTGGTGATTTCATGAAAATCCTCAAAGAAGAAGGCGTTGATCTCGCGTTCATAGCGCTTCATGGCACTTTTGGTGAAGATGGGGCGGTGCAAAGGCTTCTTGAGGAAGAAGGTATTTTGTACACCGGGCCGGGCGTGGCGATGAGCGAAAGAGCGTTTGACAAATCAAAAGCCCAAGCTCTTTTTGAGCAAAATGGCGTCCGCGTCCCTCGATTTTTTGTGCTTCGGGATCTGGCCTCTGCGGCTCCCGTGCCTCCTTGCGGTTTACCTTGTTTTGTGAAGCCAGCCTTGGCGGGATCCAGTGTCGGCGTGAGTTTCGTTAAGAAAGCAGAAGACTATCGCCCGGCTCTTGAGAAAGCCTTTCAAGTATCGGATACGGTTCTTGTTGATGCTTATGTCAAAGGCCGCGAGCTGACCGTGGGGATATTGGGCGACAAAGCGCTTCCGATCGTGGAGGTGGTGCCCAAGAGAGATTTTTATGATTATGAAGCCAAATACGGCGAAGCGGGGACGGAGTATATCTTTCCGGCTAGATTGACGGCCGAAGCGGCTTCTGATGTAAGCGAGATGGCGTTGCGCGCTTACCAAGCGCTCGGAGGTGAAGTGATGTCGCGCGTGGATCTTATTTTATCTGAGAAGGGCGAGCCTTATGTGCTCGAGATTAATACCATTCCGGGGCTTACCCCCAAAAGTCTTTTGCCCAAGGCGGCCAAGGCTTTTGGGCTTAATTTTGACCAGCTTTGTGCTAGAATTATGGACTTATCCATGCTTGTAAGAACGAGGGGTTGACATGGCGAGAACAGCCAAGACAAGAACCAAAAAACGATCGTCGAGTGGAAGCGCGTCCGTGCGTCTTCTTAGCCGCTTGCGGCATATGGTGCTTTATTCCTTGCCATTCATTTTATCGCTGACGACAGTGGGTGTGCTGCTGGGTGGGGTTGTAGCTTATGCGGTCAATTCCACTACGTTTCAATTACAAGAGGTGAAGATACTCAATATTGGGTCTTTGACGCCGGATCAGGCGTTTAAATTTTCAGAGCTGAGACGAGGCGAGAATTTGCTCCAACTAGATCTCGTAAATGTCCAGCAAGTGATCAAGCGCAACCACCCGGAGTTCAAAGAAGTGCGTGTTCGCCGTGTGTTGCCCAATCGTGTAGAAGTGCTTCTCAAACGCCGCACACCCGTGGCTCAAGTAGCATTTTCTCGTTTTGTGCAAGTGGATAAAGACTTAGTCGTTTTGCCGGGTTCGGGGACAGCGCCTTTTAGAAATCTTACCGTGATCGAGGGAGCGCCCGCTCCGCGGTTGGGCTTGGCTGTGGGCGCAACGCTGGATGACGAGACGACGCGCAAAGCACTGAAGTTGATGGAGTTCATCAAGCGGGAAAATATTTTACGTAAACATGCGCTGACTAAAATTGATATCCGTGATCCCAAGAATATCTCGCTTTATGTGGATGGGGTCATCGAGATACGGGTCGGCGGCAATCATTTTGTGGAGCGAATGAAGATATTGGATCAGACGCTCAGGACATTGGATCTCAACCCCGCCAAGATCAATTATATCGACCTCCGGTTTGACGACATCGTAGTCGGCGCGAAGTAACCATGCGTAGAATTTGGGCTCTGGATTTTGGAGCTGACACCACAACTGTCGTGGTGGCCGAGGAAAAAGGCCGGCACGATTTTAAACTTCTCGCCAAAGCCGAAGCCGCTACACAGGGCATACAAGAGGGCATCATCACGTCTATCGGAGATGTCGTTGAGTCAGTCCACGAATCCGTTCATGCCGCAGAAAAGATGTGCGGCCTCAATTGCGAAAAGATTCTTTATAACTATGACGATCTCGGCATAGAAACGGCCAGCCCTGCAGGGGTGAAGTCGCTGGTGGGTGAGGGGCAGATCAGCCGGTCCGATATTGCCGATGCTGAGAAGCTGGCGATCCGCACCACGGGTCATTTCGAAAAGAGCCTTGTGCTAGCCAATCCGATCCACTACCTCATGGATGGCAAAGACTCGGTCACCAATCCTATCGGCGTGTTCGGACATGAGCTTGAAGTGCGTTTATTTATTTTGCTGGGTCGCGCACAGCAGTTACAGCACTTGCGCAGAGTTTTTGAGCGAGCCGGGATCGACAAAGTGCAGCCGGTTGTTACGGCGGTATCAGCAGCTTATGGAGTGCTGGACGAAGCGGCGATGAAAAAGCGGACTTTGGTTTGGGATCTAGGACAGGATCGGGCGCAAGCGATCGTGATCCAGCAGGGCGTTTGTTATGATTTTTCGATTTTCAGCACTCAGACCGCGAAGTTGTTCGAGCTCACGCGGCGCCTAGGCGAAGAGACCCGCGCGGTTCTTCACCGAACTGGTTTTGTGGAGGAGATCATCTTGACAGGGGATCTTGCTGAAAAAGAGTCGTTGGCTTCAGGTTTGGCAGAGTCGGTTTCACTGCCCGTATCCGTTCAAGCACCCTCAAGCCCTTCTCATTTGATGAAGACAAGATATGCCTCTATCGCAGGTTTGGTGTATTTTGGGTTCGATAAGCAGGTGGCCGCGCGCACGGTAAAGCCCGGTAAAGAGGTTTTGGCTGGGATCAAAGAGAAAACAACTTCATTTTTGAGCGATTATTTTTAGGGTATTATGAAATTTAGCTCTATTCCCGATGTTCTATCGGATCTCAAAAAAGGCAAACTGATCATCGTGGTGGATGACGCTGACCGCGAAAATGAGGGTGATCTTATTGTCTCGGCCGAACATGCGACGGCAGCCAATATTAATTTTATGGCCAAGTATGGCCGAGGCATCATTTGTGTGCCCATGGAAGGTGCCAGGCTCCAAAAGCTGGGCATTGATCTTATGGTCGCGACAAATTCCGATGAGCTTAAAACTGCCTGGACGGTTTCTATCGATGCTAAAAAGGGAGTAACCACTGGTATATCGGCCCAGGATCGATCCCGCACGATCCATACGCTTATCCATCCAAAGACGACGCCCGCAGATCTGAGTCGGCCCGGACATATTTTTCCGCTTCGCGCCCGTGAGGGAGGCGTGCTTGTGCGTGCCGGTCACACCGAAGCTTGCGTGGATCTGATGAAGCTTGGCGGGCTTTACCCCGCGGGAGCCATATGTGAGATCATGAACGATGATGGGACGATGGCGCGCGCTCCTCAGCTTTTTAAATTGTCCAAAAAGTTTGGGCTTAAGATCTGCACGATCCGGGATCTCATCGAATATCGCCGAAAAGAGGAGAAGTTGATCTCGCGAGCTGTTGAAACCCGCTTGGCCAATGAGTTTGGTGAGTTTCGTTTGGTGGCATACGAATCATCAGTGGATAAGGATTATCATCTAGCGCTTGTCATGGGCACGATACGTCCAGATAAGCCGGTGCTAGTGCGAGTGCACTCAGAGTGTTTTACGGGCGATACGCTGGGCTCCAAGCGCTGCGATTGCGGGGAGCAACTGCATCGTTCACTGGAGCTTATCTCTAAGGCAAAAACAGGGGTGCTTTTGTATATGCGGCAGGAAGGCCGCGGCATTGGTTTGTTGAATAAACTAAAAGCTTATCAATTGCAAGATCAGGGGCTGGACACGGTGCAAGCCAATCAAAAACTGGGATTTCCCGCGGATCTACGACATTACGGTGTGGGAGCTCAGATATTGTCTGACCTGGGTGTGCGCAAGATACGGCTTTTGACGAACAATCCCAAGAAAATAGTGGGCTTGGAGGGCTACGGTCTCAAGGTAACTGAGCGTGTGCCCATTGAGACAAAGCCTGGCCGGCATAACCGAAAATATTTGGAAACTAAGAAGAATAAAATGGGACATTTTTTGGGGAAACTGTATGCGCGCTGATCTCAAGTCCCGCTCTCCCAAAAAGATCCGAGCTCATGTGACCAAGGGTGATTTTGATGCCAGGCCCTATCGTTTTGGGGTCGTCGTTTCGCAGTTCAATGATTATTTGACCTCTTCTTTGCTGGAGGCGAGCGTGGATACGCTTTTGCGGCATGGGGCCAAGGAAAAAAACATTGACGTGGTGTACGTGCCGGGTGCGTTTGAGATCCCGCTCGCCGCCAAAAAGCTCATCGCACAAAAAAAACCCAATGCGGTGATCACTTTATCTGTTGTGATCAAAGGTAAGACGAAACACTTTGACCAGGTGGTCCAGGAGACAGCGCAAGGGATAAGACAGCTGATCTTGCAAACCGATACTCCGATCCTGTTGGGTATGGTGTCAGCTACGGATGTACAGGATGCGCTGATGCGCGTGGGTGTCAAACATATGAATAAAGGCAAAGAGTGGGCTTTGTCTGCGATTGAAATGGCAAGTCTTACAAGGAAATTGAGCTCATGAGAAAACGCACACGAAGCCGCGAGTTTGCTTTGCAGATCTTGTATGAAATGGACATCGCGCAAGCACCTTGCGAGGATGCGATCAGAGAATTTTGGGAAGAACGTACGGATCTAGAGCTCTCAGCGGATGAGCGGGAAGCTTTGGAAGAAGATAAGGATGAAGCCGAGGTGCGCGAGTATTCTGAGCGTCTTGTGCGCGGAGTTCATTCCCATTTACAGCCCATCGATGCGACGATAGAAAAATATGCCGAAAATTGGAAGATCGAGCGCATGGCTTGTGTGGATCGCAATATTCTCCGATTGGCTGCTTATGAAATATTACATGCTGGAGACATTCCATTAAAAGTTGCTATCAATGAAGCCGTAGAGTTGGCCAAACGTTATGGCGAGTCAGACTCATCCAAGTTCGTGAACGGAATTTTAGATCGAATTGCCAAAACCCATGAAAAAGGCGCCGCCTAACGATCTTTTTTTTATGCATGCGGCTCTCCGGGAAGCTGAGCGGGGCCGCGGCTTTGTGCACCCCAATCCTTTGGTGGGCGCTGTCCTGGTGTCAAAAGGCAAGATCATCGCTCGCGGTGCGCATCTAGTTTATGGCCGGGAGCATGCCGAAATTCATGCGCTGAGATCGCTCAAACACATCCCCAAAGACGCTGTTCTTTATACGACACTTGAGCCATGCTCACATTATGGCAAAACACCCCCTTGTGCTGAGTTTTTAGCCGCCAAAAAAATTAAAAAGATCATTGTGGGAATGAAAGACCCTAATCCCAAAGTTTCGGGGAGAGGTATAGCATTTTTAAAACGATCGGGCGCTCATGTCTCATTTTCGAAGTTGTCCGCACATTGTGAGCATTTGAACCGTGATTTTAAAAAATGGATCCGAACCCGCGTCCCATATGTCACGGTCAAGGCCGCTCAAACACTGGATGGAAAAATAGCGACCGCCGCCGGCTTATCCAAATGGATCACCGGTGAGGTCGCCAGGCTCAAGGCGCATGAGTTGCGACATGAAGCGGATGCGGTCTTGGTGGGCATTGGTACGGTGTTGAAAGATGACCCGCGCTTGAATGTGCGGCTCAAACACATCACGAGACAGCCGATCAAGGTGGTGTTGGACAGCTTGCTTCGGATCTCGCCAAAGGCAAAGCTGTTCAAGGGTTGTTCCGCTGAGCAGATCATTGTATTTGCCAGTGATCGCTCCTCCCTTAAGCGTCGTTCGCTTGTCGCGGCCAAAGCTCGGGTCGTGGTCATCCCCGAAACAAGGCGCGGCCAATTGGATTGGCATGCGATCCTGCGTTTTTTGGGCAAGCGAGGCATTGTGCATGTGCTCATCGAAGGCGGCGGGGAGGTTATCGGATCCGCCATACGCGAAAAAATAGCGGATGAGGCGGCTTTTTTTGTGGCATCCAAGATATTGGGTGGGCGTCAGGCTATTTCGTCGGTTTCAGGTAAGGGATTCGCGTCACCGGGCCGCGCTTTGAAATTGAAGAACGTGACTTGGGAAAAATTAGGGGATGATTTTTTGGTCAGAGGGCTCTTTTAATGTTCACCGGGATCATTGAGGCTCGCGCCAAGGTTGTAAAGATCACGCTCAAAAAAAGCGGAATCGAGCTCGTGGTCGAAAAACCCAGGTCTTTTGGGGCGCCGCGCTTGGGATCCAGTATAGCTGTGAATGGGGTCTGTTTGACGGTTGTGCGATCCCATGCACGCCAGATCATTTTTCAGATCGTATCTGAAACATTGAAACGATCCAATTTGGGCCGCTTATTGCCAGGCCAGCAGGTCAATCTGGAGCGTGCCTTGGCAGCCAAGGATCGCATCGAGGGCCATTTTGTATTGGGCCATGTGGACGCGGTGGGCGTCGTTCGTGAGATCAGAAGGCGGGGGATCGGGATCGACTTTAAGATCAGTTTTCCCTCGACTCTCAAAACGTATGTGATCGAAAAAGGATCTATCGGTGTGAACGGTGTGAGCTTGACTCTGGGAAAAACTTCGGATACTAGCTTCTGGATCCACGCAATTCCTCATACGCTAAAAGTAACCGGCATGGGGGCTTTTAAGGTTGGACAGCGCGTCAATTTGGAAGCAGATATTCTTCTTAAATTTTTACATCGCCTTATGATAAGCTAAGGGCTTGATATGACAGCACAAAACCGACTTTATACCCGTTTATTCCTGGCATTTTTTGCCTGTTTTCTGGCATCCGTGGCAACGGTCGAGGCGTCTTGGATATGGAGTCCCGATCTGGGTAAATGGATCAACCCCAAGAAGGTCGCCAAAGATACCCCTGAAGCTCAGCATGACTGGGCTATGAGCTTTTTTAATCAAAAGGATTGGGATAAGGCTATTGAAGAGTTTGAGAAGTTGACCGAAGTGTATCCCACGTCTCGGCTCGCAGCAGAGGGCGTTTACTTTATCGGTTTGAGTTGGGAGCAAAAAGGCGACCCATCCAAAGCGGCAGATGCCTATCAAAAGTTGGTGAACAAATATCCCTACAGTGATCGGATCAAAGAAGCGATCAAGCATGAATTTGAGATCGCCAATGAGTTTTCGGGCGGCGGCAAAGTAAAGATGTTGGGAGTGCCGGTACTTCCAGGTCAGGACAAGGCTCTTGAGCTGTATCAGCATATTGTTAAAAATGCTCCCTTTGGTTCTTATGGCGACCAGGCTCAATTTCAAATAGGCGAGTTGTATAAACGTCAGGGAGAGTACGAACTTTCCCGCAAAGCGTATCAGACCGTGGTGGATGAATATCCCCAGTCTGAGTTGGTGCCCAAGGCTCGCTACCAGATCGCTTATTCTTCCATGCTGGCTTCCAAGAAATCCCAATACGATGAGCAACATGCGCAGCAAGCCATCCAAGAGTTTGAAGAGTACAAAGATAAGTTCCCTGTGGAGCCGCAGGCGTTAGAAGCGGATGAGTCGATCAAGACGATCCGATCTGAAAAGGCTGAGCGTGATCTAAAAGTAGCGCTGTTTTATGAGGATCAGAAGAAATGGAATAGCGCCAAAGTTTATTATGAAGACCTTATCCGTAATTATCCAGAGACACGCGCAGCAGCGCAGGCCAAAAAGAATCTAGACGGCGTTGTGCGGCAAATGAATGAACCGGCTTCCAAGGGCGGCTGGCTCAAAGCCCCTTCTTTGCCGAGCATGCCTAGTATGCCAAAGCTGCCCAAGCCAAAGTTACCGAAGTTGCCAAAGTTTTGGGGATCCAATGAAAAAAAATAACTTATTAATCCTAGTGGCGGGGCTGATGGTCTCCTTGGTATCAGGTTGCGGCTACACCACCAAAACACAGTTGCCTGAGAATATTCAACGCGTGTACGTGGCGCCCGTGGCCAATGGCATAGATCTAGCCACCGAGATCACCGATAAAACCCCGCTTAAAATTTATAGGCCAGGCATGGAAGTGGATTTGACCAATGCCATCATCAATCGGTTCATCTTTGACGGGACACTCAAAGTAACTCCTTTAGAGAAGTCAGACGCTGTTCTAGAGGCCAAGCTTATGGATTATCGTAGAGATGCTCTTCGTTATAGCGATGGGGATGATGTGCAGGAATATCGTGTCAGTATCGTCTTGGACGCTGTGCTCAAAGAGAGGGTTTCGCAAAAAGTTTTGTGGCAAGAGAAAATCACCGGCGATACGACATTTTTCTTGGTTGGAGCGCGGGTTGCCAGTGAAGATGAGGCTGCAAGTCGTGCCGTTGATGATGCCGCGCGGCGTGTGGTCGAGCGCACCATTGAGTACTGGTAGTAGCCATTCCCAACCCTATCTTCTGATCGGTAAAGAGCGTTTCCTGAAACGTGAATTTGTCGATGATTTGAGGCTCAAGTTATTCCCCGAAGGTTCTGACACGGACAGCAATATCCTAGAATGTTTATCTCCTAAAGACGGGATCAGGCCTTTTTTTGATTTTTTGGCGACGGCACCTTTCTTGGCCGACAAAAGGCTAGGGGTTTGGTGGAATCTCGATACACTAAAAGAGGACGCTCAGGACATTTTGCTAGCCGAGCTCGATCGTTTACCTTCGACGGCAGTGGCGGTTTTTATGACGGAGCAAACCAACGCCAAAAAAACAGCCTTGCTCAGAAAGATCTCCGAAAGAATGACCGTTGTTACGTGTCACCCTCCTTTTGATAAGGACTTACCGGGATGGATCGAGGGGAGATCCAAGAAGATCGGGGTTCTTGTGGATCGGCCTTGCGCGCTTTATTTGGCGGATTGTTTTGGGTCGGATCTGGCGCGGCAGAGCATGGCGCTGCAGCAATTGTCTTTGTATGTCCATCCCAAAAATCGTGCCTCTCTGGAAGATGCCAAGAAATTATTTCACCGCACCTGCGAGGAAGATGTGTTTCGTTTGGTGGATCATGTGGTGGAGTCTAGGAAAAAAGAGGCGCTAAAAACGGTGGAGCGTCTGTATGCAGAAGGTGTTCGTGCGCCTGAGATCATTGCAGCTTTTGCGGGGCAGCTAGAGAGATATGACCGTGCGGTCAAGGCATTAAAGCTGGGTCGAAGGATGGAAGAGATAGGGGAATCGTTGCGAGTGCCTTCTTTTATACAGCCGGCATTTTGGTCAACGGTCAAGCGATTGTCAGAGGATAAGCTCAAAAACCTTGCGAGCACACTTCTCGCCTGCGATGAGTCATTTAAGACTGGTCAGGCAGACGAGAAGCGTGCGATCGAGAAGTTTATTTTGACTTCTTAGACGGTTTTGAATTCGTCAGGACGTGGATCTTAGAAAGTAAACGAGATTTGAGACGGGAAGCGCGGTTGCGGTGGATCACATTCTTTTTGACCGCTTTATCCAGCTTCGAGAACAGCTCTTTCGAAGCCTCAAATGCCTCTTTACCTTTTTTCAGCGACACAAACTCGCGCACCTTCTTGGTGGCGGTTTTAAGCTCGCTCTTCACGTTCAGCTTGTGCTCGTGACGGCGTTTATCAACGCGGATCTTTTTAATGGATGAACGACGATTGGCCATATGTTTCCTTTACGTTAGACGAGGCATAATACTTAAAATGGGCTTGGGTGTCAACTTATGAATAGATCGGTGGCAAAGTCGGCTGGGGTGATAGGCGGGCTTACGAGTATCAGCCGGGTGCTGGGGTTTATCCGGGATATGGTCATTGCGGCGGCTTTTGGGACGGGTTTGGGGGCCGAGGCTTTTGTTGTGAGCTTCAAAATACCCAATCTTTTGAGGGATCTGGTTGGTGAGGGCGCCGCCAACTCTGCCTTTGTGCCCGTTTTGACCGAGTGTCGAGAGAAAAAACCGGATCATTTTTGGTCGCTTGTGACCTCTTTATTCTGCTCGATGGCTGTGATCTTGATCGTATTATCCGTGCTCGGGATCTTCTTTGCCCCGCAGATCGTAGCTTTGATAGCGCCAGGCTTTGTCCATTCTTCGGACCCGGATAAGTTCCCCCTGACGGTCAAACTCACCCGTGTGATCTTTCCTTATATTTTCCTGATCGGACTTTCCGCATTGGCGATGGGTGTTTTGAATACGCTGAGAGAGTTCAAAAGCTCAGCCTTTGGGCCGG
The DNA here is from genome assembly GCA_964402785.1 of uncultured Planctomycetia bacterium. GTDB lineage: Bacteria > Omnitrophota > Gorgyraeia > 2-02-FULL-51-18 > 2-02-FULL-51-18 > CAYODQ01. The sequence goes on along the minus strand of CAYODQ010000002.1, from coordinate 98,663 downwards.
CGCTACTGAATATCACCCTGATCATAGCGGGCGTGTATTTTGAAAAAGATTATGGGCCGATGGCTTTGGTGGTGGGTGTGTTGATCGGCGGCGCGCTCCAGCTTTGGGTGCAGATACCGCCGCTTATGAAAAGTGGTTTTCGGTGGGTCGGGCCGTCATCGGATCATGGGTATGGGCGAAAAATAGGCAAGCTTCTTTTACCCAGAGCTTTTGGATCCGCTTTGTATCAGATCAATGTGTTTGTGGACTCTATCCTGGCTTCTTTTGAGCAATTTGTGGGTGCGGGAGGGCAGTCAGCGCTTTATTATTCCAACCGCATTTTTCAGCTGCCACTGGCCATTTTCGGCGTCTCCTTGGCGCAGGCGCTTTTGCCGGCTTTTTCGACGCAGATGGTTCGCCAGGATAAAGATGGATTCAGGACCACCTTCTCGGGTGCTGTGCGGACGCTGATATTTGTCGCATTGCCTGCGTCAGCGGGGCTATTGGTTTTGTGCCGCCCGATCGTTCGGATTTTATTTGAAACAGGCAAGTTCAATGCTTATTCCACTGAGATCACATCGTCTGCGCTTTTTTATTATGCGTTTGGGCTTTTGTCTTGCTGCCTTATCAAGGTCTTGGTGAATGCATTTTATGCCATGCAAGATACACGCACGCCTGTCAAAACCATGCTTTTTGCCGTGATGTTGAATATAGGTTTAAGCTTTGTTTTTATGCGACACCTTAAAATAGGCGGTCTTTCTCTGGCCTCTACCTTGTCAGCTACGGTCAATCTCATCATGCTGTACCAAGTCCTTAAAAAACGTATGGGCTATTTGGATGAAAAAAGGATACTCGTATCTTTTATTCGGATCTTTTGCGCATCTCTGCTGATGGCTATCTTTGCGTGGGCATTTCATCACTGGGTGATGGAGACCCGCCTGGAGTCATCGCGACTCATACAAGCTTTGACACTTGCTGGTTGCATTGTATCGAGCGTGGCGGTTTATTATGTCGCGTGTCTGTTCCTACAAGTCGAGGAAGCCAGGAAGCTTTTTGCCAAATGAAAGGCGTGCCACCTTTTTTAGCAGCTCGGTTGAGTGAGATGCCGGAGAGGCCCGGTGTTTATTTATTTAAAAACCGCGAAGGCGAGATCATTTATATAGGCAAGGCGGTTTCCCTCAAAAAAAGAGTTGCGGGGCATTTTCGTTTTTTTGGCTCAGCGCATTCCAAAGAAAGCGTCATGCTTTCTCAGTTAAACCGTGTGGATATCATCGAGACGCCTACCGAAGCGGACGCGCTTCTTATGGAATGTAGTCTTATCAAAGAAAATAAACCCAAATACAATCAGCTTCTTCGGGATGACAAAAGTTACCCTTTTCTCAAGATAACGGGTGAAAAGTATCCGCGCCTTTTGATCGTACACGGCCGCAGGTCAGATGGCAGCCGGTACTTTGGCCCATTTACGCAGATCCGGCTTCTGAGGCAAGCCGTCAAAATGCTTCGAACCCAATTTCCGCTTAGGACTTGTAACGCGCTGCCCAAAAAAGTTTGCCTCATGTACCATATCGGGCAATGCGGAGGCCCCTGCGAAGGCATACAATCACTCGAGTCTTACCAGAAAACGGTCAAAGATATGTCTGATTTTCTGGAAGGTAAGCGCGATGCGCTTGTTCGTCATCTGACGAGACGTATGCGTGAACATGCTGCGAATAGGGAATACGAAAAAGCCCAATCGATCTTAACTTCGATACAAGCGCTTTCAAGCGTGCCGTTGACGCTTAAGACGAGTTTAGACCAAAGTCATCATTTAAAAGATTTTCAGGAGGCTTTGGATCTACCGCGTTATCCCCAGCGCATGGAGTGTTTTGATATTTCCAATATTCAAGGCAGGGAGCCTGTGGCATCGATGGTGGTTTTTGTGGGTGGCAAGCCCAGTCGATCCGATTATCGCAGATTCAAGATCAAAACCGTAAAGGGGATCGATGATTATCGGATGATGCAAGAGGTCGTCCGTCGCCGGTATACACGGGTTTTGTCTGAAAAAAGCATGATGCCGGATCTGATCGTGATCGATGGCGGGAAGGGCCATCTATCGGCAGCCAGATCCGTGATGGTCGAGCTGGGGTTGTCTGATCAGACGATCGTGTCATTGGCCAAACAGCATGAAATTATATTTATGCCGGACAGGACATCGCCTCTTGTTTTGCCTCCCACATCAGGCGCTCTTCAGATCGTACGGCATCTGAGGGACGAAGCGCATCGTTTTGCGATCCAGTTTCACCGTAAACTACACCGAAAAGCAGCTCTTCTTTCACCTATCAAGAGGATACCCGGGATCGGAGAGAAGACACAAAAGAAACTCTTACGTCAATTTGGAACTCTCGCTAAAATAGAGAAAGCTTCTGATGACGAGCTAAGGTCGGTTGGTTTGACGCAAAAACAGTGCGCTTCGCTTAAGAATTTGCGAGCTTAATTAAATAGGAGGTACACTTGAAATATCTTTCTAATTTGATCTTGGTTTTGCTTTTATGTGGAAGTGTTGTTTGTGAAGCAGCTGCTCCGGGGAATGACATTTCTTTGGATCAAGACAAAAAAAGCTTTGCCCAGTCGGCTCAGGCTTTGTGGCAGCGTGTCGCACGAGGAGTTGTTACGGGATGGAAGGTGATACGAAGAACATCGGATAAGCTCACCGAAAAATTCATCGGAAAGATGTCCAAGCCTCTGGATAGGAGTGCCGCAGATAGAAAGGCAGCGATGCTCGATAACACTTTGAATGAAGCCAATCGCGCCGCAGCAGCTACAATAGAAAAAACAAAAAAAGCGAACCGAGAGATCCATGCTCAAAAAAATGAAGGTTTCGGATCGCTTTCCAAGTCCTCGTCTAGCGGATCATCATTTACATCGCTATCCGGTTCTTCGGGATCCAGCAGTAAAGGTCGCTTTAAGTCTCTAGACTAGAGTGGATCGTGAGATGGGGTGTGTCCACGGTCTCGTGATTCAAGTCTCCGCGTAAAAAGCGCGTTTCTAGATCCCTGAGCGCATTTCTTAATTCGGGCTCAACGGCATAAACAGTCGCCGTGTATATATTTGAAATATCTTCGCCGGCAAGGCGTGGGTTGAGCTCCAGCTGCCTGTCAATAAGTTGGACATAATTAGGCAGGCTCAAACGGGGATGTATATCGTACTCGTTCAATAGTAGAGTAGGTGGCAACAAGGAAATATATTTTTCCTCACGCGACATACTTTCCACCCAGTCTTTTCCGGTCACGAAGGCCTCTTCGTAAGCCGCAACAGGCATGGACACAAGGATGACAACTAAGATAAAGATGAAGGAGCGGATTTTTTTCATAATTTTTAATCCCAAGCTTAGTATACCATTTATCGACCGCCATTGATAAGACGGGGCGAGCTATGTTATGATGCCGCCTTATGACAAAAGCCAATTCAATACGATTTTTTTTATCAATAGCGATGACCTTTTTGTGTAGCCACTCTTGGGCTGAAACTGGGGATCTCTATGAGCGATATTCTAAATCCTCGGAGGTAAAGGTTCATGTATCGACTCCGAAAGAGACGGATCCTAAAGGCGTCATCGACACAGAAGCATTCAAAAAAGCCTTAGAAAAGGCGCTGGTTGAACGTAAAAGCATTCATTTTAAAGTTGTTGAAAAGGCATCGGAAGCGACCCTATCCATCGAAGTGGATATCCAGGGATTTTATTTTTCTGAACACGACCCGGTCGATATGTTGATGGGTGTGGGGATGGCTGCTATGGATGCTGCCAAGCAAGATCATTTTGCAAGGCTTGAAGGCGTTTACCGCGTTTTGGATGCCAAAGACGGAAGAGTCTTATGGAAAGAGGCATTGATCGCATCGCTCACCGACGAAAAGATGACCGAGGCTGAAAGTAAGATCAAGATTTTGGATCGCGCATCCGATGTATTCATCAAGACTGCATTTGGTCGAAAGAAAAGAACTAGATGACCAAAAAAGATCTATTGGACCGCTTAAAAGGCTCTTCCGAGAAACTTGAATCCTTGGGGAGGTTTCTTTGACGTTGATGGCCTCCAACAAAAAATCGCAGATCTTGAAGCCGAGATCTCTTCCCCTGATTTTTGGAGTCGTTCCGAACGCTCCCATTCTGTAATGCAAAAGCTGAAACAGCTCAAGGCTCAATTAGGGCCTTTTCGTTTGCTAGAATCCCATTGCAAGGATCTTATCTCTCTCGCCGACATCACCGAAGACTCAGACGACGTTTCGCTCAAACATCTAGAAGATGAGGCGGTGCTTCTTGAGAAAAAATTCGAGCAGCTTGAGTTTCAAAAGCTTCTTTCGGGCCCCAATGATCCCAACAGTGTGGTGCTGAGTATCAATGCGGGTGCGGGTGGCACTGAGTCCTGTGATTGGGCTTCCATGTTGCTTCGTATGTATTCACGATGGGCTGAAGACCAGGGATACAAGGTTCAGATGATCGATGTGCTGCCAGGTGAAGAGGCGGGTATCAAGAATGTCACGCTTCTGATCGAAGGTGAATATGCGTATGGGTATCTTAAGTCAGAGAACGGTGTTCATCGGTTGGTGCGCATATCGCCATTTGATTCCAACAAAAGGCGGCACACCTCGTTTGCGTCCGTCGAAGCGATCCCGGAAGTGGATGATGATATCAAGATCGATATTAAAGAGTCCGATATACGTGTGGATGTGTATCGCGCGGGCGGGCACGGCGGCCAGGGCGTCAACACTACGGACTCCGCTGTGCGAATCACGCATCTAGCAACAGGTTTAGCTGTGCAATGTCAAAACGAACGCTCGCAGCTCAAAAATAAGGCCACAGCGCTCAAGGTTTTGAAAAGCAGATTGTACGAAAGAGAGATGAAGAAGCGTATGGATGCTCAGCAAAAAAGTTATGGAGAAAAACAAGAGATCGCATGGGGAAGCCAGATCCGGTCTTATGTGCTTCATCCTTATAACATGGTCAAGGATCACCGCACGGATCACGAGACATCCAATGCTACCGGGGTATTGAACGGGGATCTCACAGAGTTCATGGAAGCTTATCTTAGAAGTTTAGGGGGGAGTGTAGCATGATCGGTTGGGTGTTGACGAGAATATTTGGGACGCAAAATGACCGTGCGCTTAAACGGTATAAGCCCATGGTCGAGAAGATCAATTCATTTGAGCCTAAAATTTCACAACTGTCCGATGAAGAGCTCAAGGCAAAGACGGTTGAATTTAAAGAACGTCTGAATAATAAAGAAACCTTGGATTCGATCTTGCCCGAGGCCTTTGCCGTGGTCCGCGAAGCCTCCAAGCGCGTTTTGAAAATGCGTCATTTCGATTCTCAGATGGTGGGCGGCTTGGCGTTGCATGAGGGGAAGATCGCGGAGATGGCCACCGGTGAAGGTAAGACTTTGGTCGCAACACTTCCGGTTTATCTCAACGCTTTGACCGGGCAAGGTGTTCATGTCATCACGGTGAATGATTATTTGGCCAAACGTGACCGTGAGTGGATGGGGCCTTTGTATGAATTTTTGGGATTCACTATCGGTGTGATCCAACACGGGTCCACTCCCGAGATGCGAAAAAAAGCTTACGGAAGTGATATCACCTACGGAACCAACAATGAGTTTGGTTTTGATTTTCTTCGCGACAATATGGTGCGCAGCCAGGAAAACAGGGTGCAGCGAGTTTTGAATTATGCCATCGTAGATGAGGTGGATAGTATTTTGGTGGACGAAGCCAGAACACCTTTGATCATCTCCGGGCCCAGCGACGAGTCTACCGATAAATACCATTCGATCAACAAGATCATCCCTCATCTTAAAAAAGACGAGGACTATCAGATCGAAGAGAAGACCCGGAGCGTTGCTCTGACGGATGCTGGCAATAAAAAGGTCGAGAGTTTGCTAGGTGTTGACAATCTTTATGATCCCACCAATGTGGAGCTCGTGCATCATGTCAATCAGGCTTTGCGGGCGCATGTGCTTTTTAAGATCGATGTGGATTATGTGGTGAAAGACGGCGAAGTGTTGATCGTGGATGAATTCACCGGCCGCCTTATGCCGGGACGCCGGTACTCGGACGGGCTTCATCAGGCCTTGGAAGCCAAAGAGGGTGTGAAGGTCGAAGAAGAAAATCAAACCTTGGCCAGCATCACATTCCAGAACTATTTCCGCATGTATAAAAAGCTGGCCGGTATGACGGGTACCGCACAAACAGAAGCCCAAGAGTTTCATGAGATCTACAAGCTGGGCGTGGTGGCAATACCCACGAACCGGCCGATGGTGCGCCAGGATCTGGCGGATCGGATCTATCGCACTGAGAAGGAAAAATTCGACGCGGTCGTCAAAGAGATCATCGAATGCCACAAAAAAGGCCAGCCGGTATTGGTGGGTACTGTTTCGATCGAAAAATCAGAGCGAGTGAGCTCTCTTCTTAGGCGAGCCAATGTGATCCACAACGTGCTCAATGCCAAATACCACGAAATGGAAGCTGAGATCATCAAGCAAGCAGGGCAGCGGTCCACCGTCACCATTGCCACCAACATGGCAGGACGCGGAACCGATATTGTTTTGGGTGAGGGCGTCAAAGAATTGGGCGGCTTACATGTGATCGGCACTGAGCGCCATGAAGCAAGGCGCATCGACAATCAGCTTCGCGGGCGCTCTGGGCGTCAGGGAGATGCCGGTTCTTCTCGCTTTTATCTTTCGATGGAAGATGATCTGCTTCGTATATTTGGATCCGACCGTTTGGCGGGATGGATGCAGCGGATGGGCCTTGAGGAAGGGCAGCAGATCGAGCACCATCTCATCAATTCATCCATTCAAAATGCACAGAGGCGCGTCGAAGGCCGCAATTTTGATATCCGAAAACAGCTTCTCGAATACGACAACGTCATGAATAAACAACGCGAAGTGATCTATGGCGAGCGGCGCAAGGTATTAGAAGGCGAGAATCTGCGTGAGCACTATCAAGAGATGCTGGCTGAGGTTTGTGATGCGCTTTCCGGTCTTGCCGTACGCGGAGAAGAAGAGTCCTTCAAAGCGTTCTCGGAGGCTGTCAAGCAAGTGTTGCCTATTTCTATGGAAGGTTTGGAGGGAGAGAGCGGTGAAGCTTTGAGCTTGACGATGTTGGAGCGAGCCAAAGAAGCTTATGTTCAAAAAGAGAAAGAGCTGGGCGAGGGTTTTGCGCGTCACCTAGAAAGAATGATCTTGCTGGATATTGTGGATTCCAAATGGAAAGAGCATTTGCGCAACATGGACAATCTTCGCGAAGGTATCGGTCTGAGAGCTTATGGACAGAAAGATCCGCTTGTGGAGTATAAACGTGAAGCTTACAACGCGTTTCAGGATATGATCGCGCAGATCAAAGAAGATGCAATCCGATTTATTTTCCGCGTGCAGCCCATGGATCCGGTCAAGCTAACACAAGCGCCGGTTCGTAAAGCGGCTCCCATGAAATTCATCCACGCTGAAGCAACTTCAGCGCTAACTCAAATGACATCACCGGACGAGGAGCCCATAAACACGGCACTCAGTCCCGCGCAACCATCTGCGCCAGCCGTTTCCGAAAATAAAATCGGAAGGAATGATCCGTGCCCCTGCGGCAGCGGAAAAAAATATAAAAAATGCCACGGCGCTTAAAAGAGCCGCTGCTGATCGTTTTATCGGCAGCGCTGCTAGTGATTCCGTATCACTTTGGCGGCGCTTTCGTCACAGCTTTTTTTGGCCTAGTTCCTTTTTTCTTCGTCATCCATAACCGCTCATCATTTTCCGTTTTTAAATGGTCGATGGTATTCGGCTTTATCTTTTATGCGCTCCTCGGTTATTGGCTCAACTATGTCAATGTGCTGGGTTTTATCGTGCTCGCACTTTATTTGGCGCTTTATTTCGGCCTGTTCGGCCTATACGCTTCGGGCTACCTGACCTATAGCAAGCGAAGGAATGCTTTTTTTATAGCAGCTATCTGGGTTTTGCTCGAATATATTCGAAGCGTTTTTCTCAGCGGTTTTCCTTGGGCTCTGCTGTCTTATAGTCAGTGGAAGAATATCCCATTCATACAAATGGCGGATCTTGTGGGCCCGTACGGTGTTTCGTTCATCGTTGTCTCCGTCAATGTTTTTATCTATCAGACCCTGAAGGTTTACACGGCGCCGCCCAATCTGCTGCGGCGTGATCATCCGGTCAAAAGTTTTTCTATGATAGCGCTTATCATTACTGTCGCGTTGGGCTATGGTTTTATGGTGCTGCATGAGCGGGATGCATTTTATGCTTCAAACTCACCTAAAGCGCGTCTTAAGCTGGCTGTATTACAGGGCAATATTCCCCAAGAACAAAAATGGGATAATCGCATCAAAAATATTATTTTTGAAAAGTATAAGCGCCTGACGCTGATGGCGGCCTTGGAAAAATCGGATCTGGTGATATGGCCTGAGACGTCGTTTCCGGGATTTCTGGAGGATGAGCCGCTTATGGCGGCTCATTTGCGTGGCGTGGCGCGTCAGTCCACGACGCATGTTTTGGTGGGCGCACCCACTTTGAGTGATATTGAAGTCGAGCAGGATTTTCGCAGCTACAATAGCGCCGTCTTGTACACCCCAAAAGGAGAGGAGTCGGCGCGATATAAGAAAATGCATTTGGTGCCGTTTGGCGAGTATGTGCCATTTGAGTCTGTGATCGGCATCATTCGCAAGTTCGTATCGATCGGGCATTTTACGGCTGGTACGGAACAAACTATTTTTTCCGTGGTTTCCCGGTTTCAACCGGGCGTTATCGCTGCCAAGTTTGGCGTTTCGATCTGCTACGAAGATATTTTTCCATCCATGATCCGTGAGATGTGTCAAAACGGAGCGGATTTTATGGTCAATATTACCAATGATGCCTGGTTCGGAAAAACCAGCGCACCTTATCAGCATGCCCAGGCTTCGGTGTTCCGCGCGGTGGAAAACAGGATCCCGGTCGTGCGCGCCGCCAACACAGGTCTTTCGTGTTTTATCACAGCTGAGGGCAGGATCGTAGCGTCTGTCAAACACGAGGGGAAAGAGATCATGGTTTCCGGCCATAAAAGCAATGATATCATTCTCCGCAAAGGCCGGCCACTTTACACCAAGATCGGTGACATTTTCTTCTGGATCAACTGCCTGATCCTTTTTGCCGCCTACCGCGACCGCCAAAAACAACACAGCTACGCAAGAATTTAACTCGCCTAGGTTGAGGCTTGAATGCCGGAATGTTGCTTCCTCCGGGTACACAAAATTTCCCCTGCGAGGAAATTTTGCTCGTATACTTGGGGAAACGAGTCATGGATACAGCCTTCATGTGAAAATTGCATCCCAAGCCGACAAGGGGCGCTTCCGTAGGGAGTCTCGAAACCCCGGAGACGCACGGAACGTCATTATTTTCATAGGCGACGGGGTGAGCGAAGCGAGGTCGCTCGCAGGGCGACCGGAGCGTATCCCGGAGGAAGCGCCCCTTGTCGGCTTGTGCAGACATCTCTCATTCAAGGCTTGATTCTTGGGGAGGGGGGTTCTACAATGTGGGCTTAATAACTTTCCCAAAACAAAGGGGTTACGCATTGTCCGAAGTAAATGAGTTGATGAAAGAAAGGCTCCGCAAGCTCGAAGAGTTAAAAGCTCTTGGAGTGGAACCGTTTGGCGGGCAATTTCCCAAAACAGCTCTCATTTCTGAGTTGATCGCCAATTTTTCCGAACATCAGGCCGTCAAGTCGGCGGGCCGCTTGAGCGCCATGCGGCTTATGGGTAAAACCGTTTTTTGCGACCTTAAGGATGAAAGCGGCCGCATCCAGCTTTTTGTCAAAAAAGATAATATGTCGGAGCTCGACGGGAAGGTTTTTGATCTGCTGGACATTGGTGATATCGTGGGTGTGGAAGGTGAGCTTTTTAAAACCAAGACCGGCGAGATCAGTATCCGTGTGTTGAAAATAAAGATCTTGTCCAAAAGCTTGCGTTCGATGCCGGAGAAATGGCATGGACTCAAAGATGTGGAGATCCGCCACCGTCGCCGTTATCTGGATCTCATGTCCAGCGACAAAGCCAAAGATATTTTTCGTAAGCGCTCTCTTGTTGTCCGTGCCGTTCGCCGCTTTTTAGATGATGGCGGATATTTAGAAGTAGAGACGCCGATGATGCATCCCATCCCAGGAGGTGCGGCCGGCAAACCTTTTAAAACGCATCACGAAGCCTTGAATATGCCGCTTTTTTTGCGCGTGGCACCAGAGCTTTATCTCAAGCGTCTCTTGGTGGGTGGATATGACAAGGTGTATGAGATCAATAAAAGTTTTCGCAATGAAGGCATTTCTACTCGTCACAACCCTGAGTTCACAATGCTGGAAGTTTATACGGCCTATCAAAATGTGAATGATGTCATGGATCTGTGTGAAGCGTTGATCAAAAAAGCAGCGATGGATGTGTTTGGTACGCTTCAGATTGAGCGTGAGGATGGCGCTTTGCTGGATCTGTCCGACTGGGTGCGCGTTTCGTTTGCCAATCTTATGAAAGAGTCGTTTGGGATATCGCCGGATGAGCCAATAGAAGACTGGATCCAAAAATTAAAAGCCAAAGGCGTCAAAGTCGAAGGCAAAGATGTTTCACGCACACAGATCATCAATATTGTCGCCGAAATCCTGGAGCCAGCCAAAACAGCTCAGAGTCAGGATGGGAAGACGATCCATAAGCCTGTTTTTGTCACGGACTATTTTGCCGAGCTATCTCCGCTTGCGCGCCGCAATCCCAACAATCCGCATTTGGCGGAGCGTTTTGAGCTGTATGTAGGCGGCATGGAGTTGGCCAACGGTTATTCTGAGCAAAATAATCCCATCGAGCAACACGAGCGTTTTGTCGAGGAGATCAAAGAGAAGGGTAAAGAAGCCACGAGTGATGTTGTGGATCTGGATTATGTCACTGCTCTTGAGCATGGCATGCCGCCCGCCGGAGGTTTGGGTATCGGTATCGACCGGCTTCTGATGCTTCTCACCGGCCAAGATTCTATCCGCGAAGTGATCTTGTTTCCTCAAATGCGCAAAGAAGAGTCGTGAGTTGGCATTTCTTCATTGCCAAAAGATACCTTTGGTCCAAGCGTAAACATCCGTTCGTAGGCGTTGTCAGCACCATCTCCGTCTTGGGGATCACGGTGGGGGTGGCGGCTCTCATTGCTGTTCTCGCTGTCATGAATGGTTTTGATGAAGACCTCAAATCCCGCATCATCGGCATGCGCTCACATCTCGTCATCGAAAAAGAAGAAAACTTCGGTGATCATGCATTCGTGGCATCCCAGTTGGATAAAATGAAAGATGTGAAAGCTTACTCGCCCTATGTTGAAGGCCAAGCGCTTCTTCAAGTTGGTGAATGGGGAGCCGGCGTTTTGCTTCGCGGCATCGATGCCGGGAAGGAAAAAAAAGTCTCGAAGCTTTTTGATTACATGCAGCAAGGTACTTTGTCGGAGGGAGAGGGTGGCGTTGCGGTTGGCGTAGAGTTGGCGCGCCGTGCGCACTTGGAGATCGGCTCAAAAGTCCTGATCGCCACTCAAAACACCAAGAAGCCGGCTCGTTTCAAGGTGGAGGGCATCTTTTCATCCGGCATGTTCGAATATGATGCCAATTTATTATTCGTCAGCCTCGCATCGGCCCAAAAAATTTATGATATGCCCGGCCGTGTAAGCGGCTTATCTGTGGATCTCAAAGACGCCGGGCAGGCGCAGCAAACCAAAGAAAAGATCCAGGCGCTTTTGAATTACCCTTTTATTGTGCGCACATGGATGGATATGAACCGCACACTTTTTTCAGCGCTCAAGCTGGAGAAGTTGGTGATGTTCCTGATATTGGCACTCATCATTTTGGTGGCTTGTCTCAATATCGCGGGAAGCCTCACTATTTTGGTCATGGACAAAACAAAAGAGATCGGTGTGATGCGGGCTTTGGGCGCTACGTCATCGGATATGATCCGGATATTTGCTTTTGACGGGCTTACGTTGGGGTTGATCGGGAGCCTGGCGGGTTTGCTATTGGGCGCTTTGATCTGCTGGGTGTTGCAGAACACCTCGTTGCTGGAGCTGCCCAAAGAAATTTATTATGTGGATCGGATTCCCGTGGTGATGAATTTTTGGGACACACTTCGCGTTGTGTTGGTGGGAATAGGGCTTAGTTTTTTATCAGCCTTGTACCCCGCCTGGACGGCTGGAAGGTTGGATCCTGTGAAGGCGCTGCGGTATGAATAGCGCTTCTCATCGAATCGTTATTGAAGCAAACAGCCTTAGCAAGGTATACTGGGACGGCGATAGGCAACTTGAGATATTGAAAGATGTTACGTTGTCTGTGGCAGAGGGTGAGGGGCTGGCTGTTGTGGGTCCATCCGGTTCGGGCAAGACCACTCTTCTTAATATTTTATCAGGGCTAGATCAGGCAACGTCGGGCAGTGTAGCTTTTAAGGGCCAGATCCTGTCAGACGTGAGTGACCAAGAGCGCTCCAGGCTTCGAAGCCGGCATCTGGGTTTTGTGTTTCAGTTCTACCATTTGTTGCCGGAGTTGACGGCGCTGGAAAATGTGAGCTTGCCGGCGAAGATAGGCGGCCTTAAAATGACCGCCTCGGCGATGCGCCAGCGTGCTGAAAAGCTATTGGATCAAGTTGGGCTGGGAGCGCGAGCAGGTCATTATCCCAGCGAGTTGTCTGGCGGCGAGCAGCAAAGAGTGTCGATGGCGCGCGCGCTGATGAATGATCCGGATCTTATCTTTTGTGATGAGCCGACAGGTAATTTAGATCCGAAGACAGCTGAGGAGATCGCCGACCTGATCGAAAATTTATACGCTGTCCAAAAAAAGACAGTTGTGGTTGTGACCCATGATCCAAAGATAGCGGATCGCATGAGTCGTGTTTGGAAGATGAAAGTTGGGGGATGAGATGAGCATTAAGATCTTTATGAATGACAAGTTGGTGGATCGCGATCAAGCGGTGGTGAGTGTGTTCGATCACGGCTTGTTGTATGGCGATGGTGTGTTCGAAGGCATTCGTTCTTATCAGGGTTGCGTGTTCAAATTGGATGAACATCTGGATCGCCTGTATGAGTCGGCGCATACGCTCATGCTCGAGATCCCGATGACCAAAAAAGAACTAAGCGATGCCGTGATCACGACACTCAAAGCCAATAAACTTATGGACTCTTATATTCGCCTGGTGGTCACACGCGGCGTGGGAGATTTGGGGCTTGATCCTCGCAAATGCAAAAAGGCGACCTTGTTCATTATCGCGGACAAGATCACACTTTATTCTCAGGAATATTATGATAATGGGCTGAAATTAGCGACCGTGCCGACGGTGCGCAATCACCCTGAGTCGCTCAATCCACAGCTTAAGACGCTCAACTATCTCAATAATATTTTAGCCAAGATCGAAGCCACGCATGCCGGGGTGGATGAAGCGGTGCTTCTCAACACGCAGGGCTATGTCACGGAGTGCACGGCTGAGAATGTTTTTCGCGTCAAAGGAAAGCAGATCATGACGCCTCCGCCATACGTGGGGATCTTGAAGGGGATCACGCGTGATACGGTGATGGATCTCGCGCGCTCGGCTGGTTATGAAGTGGTCGAAGAGGTGTTTACGCGGCATGAGCTTTATACGGCAGATGAAGTTTTTTTGACGGGCACAGCGGTTGAGATCGTCTCCGCCGTCCGTATCGACAATCGAGTGATCGGAAATGGCAAGCCCGGCAAAGTCACGCGGGAGATCACGGAAGCATTCAGAAAAGTGACTCATAAACTAGGGGCCCGTTACACGGTTTAAAATGATGATGTGCGACGAATGCGGTAAAAATAAAGCGACGGTTCATTTGACCGAGATCGTGAACGATGTGGTTACGAAGCTTAATTTGTGTGAAGCCTGCGCCAAACAAAAAGGCGCTGAAGCTGAGCAGCATTTTGGGATCGCTGACCTTTTGTCAGCTCTCACGGATGTGGATATCGCTCATCCGGCAGCGTCGGCGACACCGCTCGCGGGTGCTGCGGCGAATGCTCCCAGCCCCAAAAATAAATGCGCTCATTGCGGTTTGGCGTATGAGGATTTTAAGCGCGTTGGACGTCTAGGGTGCGGGGAGTGTTACAAAGCTTTCAAGACTTCCTTGCAGCCGCTACTCAAGCGGATCCATGGATCTACACAGCATGTCGGTAAGTCGCCCACGTCCGAAGCTTTGGATGAAGTAAAGGTGAACAACAAGCGCTCTCAAGAGTTGGATCAGGTGAAGATCGAGTTGCAAAAAGCCATCAAGAACGAAGAGTTTGAGGTTGCGGCATCACTTCGCGATAAGATCAAGTTTCTGGAGAAGAAATTGAAGGCCGCCAAATGAGCCTCGATCCTTTACTCAAACAAACTTGTGAATGGCTTCGCGGTACCGGCCCCAATTCAGATATCGTCATGAGCTCACGCGTGCGGCTAGCCAGAAACCTGGATAATGTTTCGTTCTCGCATTGGGCCAATAAAAAACAAGAAAAAGAAACGCTTGAGCTTCTTCAGTCAGCGACGATGTCCAACGAAATGCTGAAATCGGGCATGTATGTGCGCATGGTCGAGCTGGATGATATCGATCGTCAGTTTTTATTAGAGCGCCATTTGATCAGTCGCGAGCATATCACTCAGCCCGAGTTTAAAGGTGTCGTTATAGGCGACAAAGAAGTGATCAGCGTCATGATCAATGAAGAAGATCATCTTCGCGTTCAGGTGATGCAATCGGGTTTCAATCTTCAGGAGTGTTGGAGGATATCGACCCGGTTGGATGATCTGTTGCACAAAAAACTAAAATTTGCATTCAGTCAGGAGTGGGGGTATTTGACCGCTTGTCCCACCAACACCGGCACTGGCTTGCGCGCGTCCGTGATGCTGCATCTACCGTCTTTGGTTATGACCAAGCAGATCAACCGTGTGCTTCAGGCGATCACAAAACTGGGCATGACCGCTCGTGGTTTATACGGCGAAGGCACCGAAGCGGAGGGTAATTTCTTTCAGATATCGAATCAGATCACCATGGGTACCGCTGAAGAGGATATCATCGACAATATGGAGCGTATCATTCGTCAGGTGATAGGACACGAGGAGAACTCACGCAAATCGCTCATGAAACAAAACCGCGAGATGCTGCAAGATAAGATCTGGCGGGCCAATGGCATCTTGCGAAGCGCACATATCATTAACACCAAAGAGATGATGGGGCTTTTGTCGATGGTGCGTTTGGGTGTGGATATCGGCCTGATCACGGATATCGATCGCCGCGCGGTGAACGAGCTGTTCATTCTGACGCAGCCAGCGCATTTACAAAAGATCGAGTCCAAGATATTGAGTTCCAATCAGCGCGATGTGAAGCGGGCCAATTTAATTAGGCGCCGTTTAGAGGGCAGATGAAGAATAAATTTTTGGATGGAAACGGGTCCTGCCGCTGCGCCAGCTCGTTTTCCGGCAAGTGCTTCGCCTTGCCGAAAAACAAGCGCTCTGGCTCCGCGTCACCCCTTTCCATCCAAAAATTTATACCTTAGTCTAGCTTCGCTCACGATCATATTAGTGATATAATGTCGTTTCTATACATACATACTTTTATTAGGAGACAGCTTCATGTTTAATAAATTTACCGAACGCGCCCGCAAAGTTATTTTATTAGCCAAGCAAGAAGCCAAGCGATTCAATCACGACTATATCGGCACCGAGCATATTTTGCTGGGTCTTTTGCGTGAAGGCGAGGGTGTCGCCGCAGCTGTACTCCAAAGTCTCGGTATGAATCTGAACAATATTCGTTTAGAGGTCGAGAAGTTGGTCCAGATCGGGCCTACCACTGTGGTCACCGGCGATCTTCCGTTTACCCCCAAAGCCAAAAAAGTAATGGAATTGGCGATGGAAGAAGCGCGCACGCTTGGCCATAATTATATTGGAACCGAGCATTTGCTTTTGGGACTCATCCGCGAAGGCGAGGGTGTCGCCAGCCAAGTATTTAATAACATGGGGCTGGATCTTGAGAAGGTCCGTGAAGAGGTTATCAAGCTTTTGGGTTCAACGACTCCGGGTGTTCAGTTTGGCTCACAAGCTTCCCAGCAACAACCGCCTTCATCCGGCAGCAGCGCGCCTTCCGGATCCGGAAAAGTAAAGACGCCGGCCTTGGATGCTTTTGGCCGCGATCTTACCAAATTAGCCAAAGATGGGAAATTGGACCCTGTTATCGGCCGTGATGATGAGATCGAGCGCGTGATGCAGACACTTTCGCGCCGTCGGAAAAATAATCCCGTTCTTTTGGGCGAAGCGGGTGTGGGCAAGTCCGCTATCGTCGAGGGGTTGGCACAGAAGATCATAAGCGGCGATGTGCCGGATATTTTGCGCAACAAACGGCTGATCACGCTGGATCTAGCACTGATGGTCGCCGGCACCAAATACCGCGGTCAATTCGAAGAGCGCATCAAAGCCGTGATGGATGAGATCAAGCGCACTGAGAACATCATCATGTTCGTGGATGAGTTGCACACGTTGGTGGGAGCGGGTGGGGCGGAAGGCGCTATCGATGCTTCAAATATTCTAAAGCCGGCACTTGCGCGTGGAGAGATCCAGTGCATTGGAGCCACTACATTGGACGAATACCGAAAATATATCGAAAAAGATTCTGCTCTTGAGCGTCGTTTTCAAACCATCATGGTGGATCCGCCCTCAGTGGAAGAGACTATTCTGATCTTGAAAGGTTTGCGCGATAAATATGAAGTGCATCACAAGATCAAGATCTTGGATTCGGCTTTAGAAGCAGCGGCGAAGCTGTCGGATCGTTATATCGCCGGACGTTTTTTGCCGGACAAGGCCATCGACATGCTGGATGAAGCCGGTGCGCATGCAAGGCTTTCCACACATATGGCTCCGCCAGAGGTCAAAGAGATCGAAAAGAAGCTGGATCTTCTCAAGCACGAGAAAGAAGATACGATCAAAGATCAGGATTTTGAGAAGGCGGCCGCTTTAAGGGATCAAGAGAGAGACCTGCGCAAGCAGTTGGATCGTGCCAAGAAAGACTGGGCTGAGAATCGATCCAAGATCGAGATCGAGATCGGTGAAGAAGAGATCGCCCGCGTGATCGCTAAGACGACGGGTATCCCGATCGAGCGCCTGGAAGAAAAAGAAAGCGCCAAGCTGCTTCGTATCGAAGAGGATCTGAAAGCGAAAGTGGTTGGGCAGGATGAAGCGATCTCTGCGATCGCGCATGCGGTGCGCCGTTCACGCGCAGGCCTCAAAGATCCTCGTCGACCGATAGGATCTTTTATTTTCTTGGGACCTACCGGTGTGGGTAAGACTTTGCTTGCCAAAGCTTTGGCTGAGAATCTATTTGGCGATGAGAATGCTCTTTTGACCTTTGATATGTCTGAGTACATGGAGAAGTTCAATGTCTCTCGCTTGGTCGGAGCGCCTCCCGGATACGTGGGTTATGAAGAGGGCGGACAGCTCACCGAGCGCGTGC
This sequence comes from uncultured Planctomycetia bacterium, assembly GCA_964402785.1. GTDB lineage: Bacteria > Omnitrophota > Gorgyraeia > 2-02-FULL-51-18 > 2-02-FULL-51-18 > CAYODQ01. The sequence goes on along the minus strand of CAYODQ010000002.1, from coordinate 81,210 downwards.
GTCGTCGGCCTTATTGCGTGATCTTGTTGGATGAGATCGAAAAAGCGCATCCCGATGTCTTCAATCTTCTTTTGCAAGCCCTTGAAGAGGGACGTTTGACGGACTCTTTGGGCCGAAAGATCGATTTTAGGAACACCATGATCATTATGACTTCGAATGTGGGCGCTGATCAGCTTAAGAAGCAGGGAAGTATCGGTTTCAAAGCGGATGAGTCCAATACGGATTATCGCCAGATGAAAGGCAGATTGTTGGACGAAGTTAAGCGTGCTTTTAAGCCGGAGTTCATCAATCGTGTGGATGACATCATCGTATTCCAACGCCTATCGCGCGAAAACCTGATCACGATCATCGATCTGGAAATATCGAGTTTTGCTCATCGATTGAAGGACAAAGAGATCGAGATCCACTTGGATGCCAAAGCCAAGGAGTTCTTGATCAATAAAGGCTTCGACACCACGTATGGCGCTCGTCCGCTCAAGAGAACGATCCAAAAATATCTTGAGGATCCGATTGCTGAGGAGTTGATCGGGAAAAAGATCCGTCCGGGTGACATGATCACCGTCACCAGCAAAGAAGGCGAAGACCGCCTGGTCTTCGAGCAGGGCACAGGCGTACGTAGCTAGGCCGCGACCGCGTGAGCGCCAAAAGAGTGGTGGCTGTCAAAAAACAGCGCCGTTTTATTGTGAAGCTATTGCTTCTGTGCGCATTTGCCGGCGCTCTCTATTTCTTTATCAAAGAAAAAAAACAGTCCTTGATCCGGGAAGGGTCTATTTTTATCCAGGATATGGTCAGCCGGGAAACCGGCCACAGCGTCAAGATCGGGAAGGTAAGCGGCAAAGTTTCGGGCTTGATCCGCTTTGATGATGTCCGGCTCGAGGACGAGTCTTTGCCTGCTGGTATTCGTACCTTATTTCAGGCGAAACAAATAGAGTTTCGCTATCATTTGCTGGATTTTTTGGCCAAAAAATTCAACTCCAAGATTATTGTACGGATCGTGCAGCCAGAGATATATTGGAGGCCATCCATACATGTGCGACGAGACGAGCTTCCCTGGATGGGCTGGTTGAGGGATTGGGTTGCCACGCAGCGGACGCATTTACGATTAGAGATAAAAGGTCTCACCCTCTATACGGGTATGGACAAGACCGCCTGGAGCGGCATCGATGGCACTGCTGAGGGGGATCGTTTTGAGCTCTCGGTTCCCGTGAGGCATCTTTCAGTTTTTGGGAATGATTTTACAAGCGAGTTCAAGATCCAAGGCGTATTGGATGCGGCTGCTCTTTCCGGGCAGGAGCGTATTATGGGAACCGTTACGACTGAGGGTACGGTGCTCAATTGGAAGCCTTTGCCATGGGAGTCTCGTTTCACATACGAGCTTTCAAGGAATGATTTTGCTTTTGATGGGTCCAATTTTCTGGGCGGCTTTGATGTTGTGGGCACTCTGTTCTTTAAAGATGAGTTATCTTTGAAGGCAAGCATCAAAACAAAGGATTACCCGCTTTCGAATCTAGAGGTTTTTTTGCCAACAGGGCAGACGCATGAGATCAAGGGGCATTTGAATCTGGATTCACGCCTTTCGGGTCCTCTGGATCAGATCTCACTTGAAGCTTATGCCCGCATCGAAGGTGGTAGAAGCGGCAAGAAATTTTACAAGTCGATGGATCTTCATGTGGAAGGAGTATATCCTACGCTCCAATTATCGGATTCGCGCGTGATCATGGAAGATGATTCGGTGATGAAGTTTGCAGATAAGCCCATTGAGTTCATGGATCTTTTTAGCTCACGCATTTATAAGTCATTGATCGCGTCAACAGATCAAGAGAATGTGGCTTGGGGTGACTGGGAGTTCAAAAGACCTTTGGATGAAAATCAGAAGCCGGAGTTTACGGTCGAGCGTATGATGGGGAAACATGCACGGCTTTTGGTGCGCAAATTAAATGAGCCTGAGAACGAGCAAAATTTTGATCCGTCTGTGACGGATCCTGTGGAAGTGGGGTTTGAATACAGGCTTCGTTCGAAGGACTCTCTTAAATTCCAGATGAGAGAGGACGAGAAATTCGTGGGCGTTGAGAGAAAGATGAGTTTCTGATGAGCAGTCAAACTTCTTGGATCGAAAGAACCGGCGCTTCGGTGACGGGTGCTATCGAATTCACCGGCGGAGTTTTTACACTTTTCTTGCAAACGCTCCTTTCGATCGCTTTACCGCCTTTTAGAGCCAAGCAGATCGCGGAGCAGATGGTTCGCATCGGTGTGGACTCTTTGCCCATTGTGACGCTGACCAATTTTTTTATTGGTATCGTGATCGCTTATCAAAGCGCCTATCAAATGCAGCGTGTGAACGCCGAAATGTACATACCCAGCCTAGTGGCGATCTCGATCTGCAGGGAAATAGGGCCGATCATAACCGGCTTGGTTGTGGCGGGCCGCGTGGGCGCATCGATCACGGCAGAGCTGGGCAGCATGAAAGTGACCGAGCAGCTCGAAGCACTGCAAACGCTGGCAACCCAGCCTGTGAAATACTTGGTGGCGCCCCGATTTTTAGCTTTATTCACCATGCTGCCGCTCTTGACGGTTTACGCGGATGCCGTCGGGATGCTTGGCGGATATATGGTATCGGTTTATAAATTAGGATTAACACATTCGCTGTACGTCAAAATGACCTTTGTGCCCCTCGACCTCAAAGATATTTTTACGGGGCTTTTTAAGTCGCTTGTTTTTGCTGCCATCATCTGTATCGTGGCTTGTTATGAGGGGATGAAGGTAGAGGGCGGTGCAGAGGGTGTTGGAAAGGCGACAACGCGGTCCGTCGTACTGTCCTTCATATTTATCATCGCTTCGGACGCATTTTTTACGATCATGTTCTATTTTATGGGATAACGACATGCCGCCAATGATCCGATCCGTCAATGTGTGTAAAAGCTTTCGAGATAAAAAAGTCATCGATGGCCTGAGCTTGGATGTCGAAAAAGGCGAGACTCTGGTGATTATCGGGCGCTCAGGCTGCGGAAAAAGTGTGCTGCTTAAACATATGATAGGCCTTTTGAAAGCAGACAGCGGCCAGATGTTGATAGGCGGCGTGGATCTCGCCGCGCTCAAAACCAAAGAATTGAATGAGCTCAGGCTCAGGTTTGGGATGTTGTTTCAGGCATCAGCATTATTTGATTCCATGAGCGTCGGCGAAAATGTTGGTTTTAATTTGATAGAGCACACGACGATGCATGAAAACGAAGTAGAGAAGCGCGCAGAAGAAGCTTTGTCTCTGGTGGGTCTAAAAGGGATACAAAAATTACGGCCGTCCGAATTATCCGGTGGTATGAAAAAGCGCGTGGCATTGGCGCGGGCTATTTGTATGCGTCCCGAGATATTGTTGTACGATGAGCCGACCACAGGCTTGGATCCGATCACTTCAGATGCGATCAACGACCTGATCATCCGATTTCATGATGAGCTCAAGGTGACGTCGGTGGTCGTGACGCATGATATGGTAAGCGCTTATAAGATCGCCACACGAATGGCTATGATGTATGAGGGAAAGATCATCGCCATGGGTACTCCCGATGAGATCCGCAATACGACCAATCCCATCGTCCGGCAATTCATTACGGGATCGGCGAACGGCCCTATTACGGATGCCGTGATCAAGAAAAATGAGTGAACCGGGGTCTTGGGTATGCTATGTTAATCGATATAATGTTTGCCAATAAGCGGGTCTGTTAAGAGATGGTAAGCTCTGCAGAAAGAGGGGTCAGGTGAAAAAGGCTGGTTTAGAATTCAAAGTAGGCTTGTTTGTTATCTTTGCTATGGCATTTCTAGTGGTGATGGTCGTGAAGGCCGGGGATTATAAACTCAAGCCAGGCTACACCATACGGCTTGTCTTTAACTCTGTGAGTGGTGTTGAGGCAGGCTCTCCTATTCGTCTGGCAGGTGTTGAAGTGGGTGAGGTACGGGATATTCGTGTGATACGTGATGAGGCGGGCGAGACAAAGGTAGAGGTCATGGCCTGGATCAGTCAGGGCGTGAACATCGAAGAAGATGCGAAGTTGCGCGTGTCCACTTTGGGATTTTTGGGTGATAAATATATCGAAATCTTACCGGGTTCAGCAGGCGCAAGCATTATTTCCGCGGGCGGTTCCTTGAGCGGCAAAACCACTTATGCGATGGATGATATCCTGAGTTCCGGGCAGCGATTGATCGGAAAAATGGAAACGACCATTGATAACTTCAATGAAGTGGTCACTGATGAGAAGTTCAAGAATTCCGTACGAGGCACTTTTGTCAACGCTGAGCAGGTGGGTAAGAATCTAAATCAAGCTTCAGCCGATATCAAGGAAGCGGCGGAGTCCGCAAAGATCATTTTGGGGCGTGTGAAGGACGGGCAAGGGACGGTTGGTAAGTTGCTCAAGGATGATAAGATCGCCAAGGATCTGGAGCTTTTTGTGGCTGATATCAAAGCGCATCCCTGGAAGCTTTTAAAGAAAAACTAAAACACAGGAAATAACATGACACTTGGATTTATACGCGCACTTTTTGTGCTCATCAGCGCGATCGTAGGGTTTCAGATAGGCTCTGCCTTTCAAGGGCTTAATTCAAGCTGGGCGTTGGTGGGATCCGCAGTTGGCATGGCGATCGCATTTATCGTTATTTTTATCGAAATGGGCCTCGGCAAGCTGTCGCTTCGCGGCCTGTCCGCGGCCGTTTTCGGCTTGGTGTTAGCGCTTATCATTTCAAGATTTTTAACCGGAGCCATTGATCTGATCCCGGATATCAGCCCGGTTATGTCGTCATCGCTTAAACTCGTGATCGTCTTGGTGTTGGGCTATTTTGGCATGATCTTTACGATGCGCGGTCGCGACGAGTTTAATTTGATCATTCCCTATATCAAATTTGAGCGCCAAAATCAGCGCGATGATGTATTGATCTTGGATACAAGCGTCATCATTGACGGGCGCATATTGGATATTTGTCAGACCAAGTTTCTGGAAGGTCGTTTGGTGATACCGGGTTTTGTGTTGAAAGAGCTTCAGCAGGTAGCGGATTCGCAGGACTCACTCAAGCGAAACCGCGGGCGGCGCGGATTGGATATTTTGAATAAATTGAAAAAAATGGAAAACCTTGGGGTTCGCATTCAAGAAGAAGATTTTGCAGGCATCTCAGCTGTGGATGAGAAGTTGATCAAATTAGCCAAACTTTTGGGCGGCAAGGTTCTGACCAATGATTTTAATTTGAACAAAGTTGCGGAGCTGCAGGGCGTGACTATCTTGAATATCAATGAATTAGCACAAGCACTTCGGCCTATCATGCTTCCGGGTGAAAATATTGACGTAAGACTTGTCAAAGAAGGCAAAGAAGCCAATCAGGCGCTGGCTTATTTGGAGGACGGGACCATGGTGGTGGTGGATAATTCCCGGAAATACCTCGGGCAGCAGGTGAGCGTCACGGTGACGTCAGTCCTGCAAACGGCTGCTGGCCGCATGATCTTTGCCAAGCTCGGCGAAACACATTCGCAGGCATAAGATGATGTCTGTTGCCGCTGTCATTCCTGCGGCCGGCCTGGGCCAGAGGCTGGGCGCCGGTGTTCCCAAAGCATTTTACGTCGTTCTTGGTAAACCCCTTTTGATCCACACCCTGACCCAGCTTAAAAAAGCATATAATTTCAAAGATATGGTGGTATCCGTTGACCCGAAAGAAATAGATGGCACTTTCGAGCTTTTAAAAAAATTCAAGATAAGCGGTGTCCGATTAGTTGCGGGTGGCCAGACGCGCGCGGAGTCCGTGCGCAATGCCGTGAATTCTATTCAGGCTTCGGTTGAGTGGGTGTTGATCCATGATGCGGCCAGGCCGATGCTTACGGCAAGGGTAGTTGAGGACGTTATCAAGGAAGCATCCAAGTCGGATGGAGCTATTGCAGCGGTTCCTGTATCTTCTACCGTTAAAAAAGCGAACATCAAGTCACGCCAGATCTTATCTACAGAAGATAGGTCTTGTTTGTATTTGGCTCAGACACCCCAGGTGTTCAAGATCGCAAAACTCCGAGACCGCTATCGTGTTTTGGGGACAAAGATCCGCTTGGCGACTGACGAAGCAGCTTTGTTTGACGGAACCCGAGCCCGTATACGGCTTTCGGGGGGCGACATACGAAATATTAAAATAACGACCCCGGAAGATGTAGAATTGATGAAATATTATTTAACACGGTCAAGGTTAGGGTAAGGAGGCCGGTTTGGGCAAGGGTGAAGCGCTTTTAATGAGAGTGGGCATCGGTTATGATATTCATCGGTTAAAAGCCGGTCGAAAGCTTTTTTTGGGGGGTGTTTTGATCCCTCATCCCAAAGGCTTGCTCGGGCACTCAGATGGCGATGTGCTTTTGCATGCGGTGACGGATGCGGTATTAGGAGCCATGGCAGCCGGGGACATCGGAGATCATTTTTCGGATAAAGAGGCGAAATGGAAGTCGGCTTCGAGCGCCAAGTTTGTGGTGCCGATATTGGAGCTTCTCAAAAAAAAGCGCATGCGTATCCACAATGTCGACACGGTGCTTATTATGGAGAACCCAAAATTGCAGCCTTACAAATTAGCTATCAAAAGATCTGTGGCGACTATTTTTAAGATCTCTGAGGATCATGTGAGCATTAAAGCCAAAACAAATGAAGGGCTTGATTCGACCGGCAAAGGGCAAGCGATCGCTTGCCATGCCGTTGTGTTGATAGGAAAAATATGATCATTCTTTCATGGCAGTGGATAGGTGTGGTTTTATTCGCATATGCCGTTCTGCGCGTATTTGTTTACACATTTTGTTTCAAAGATCTGATACGCGCCGCGATGGATCGTGATCCCGCCGCCAACAATTCGGTCGTTGTTATTTTTACCTATGCTGGTGTATCAGCGGTAGCACATCACAGGCTGGCTCATTTTTTTTACAAGGCTAGGCTGTTTTTGATCGCTCGTCTTTTGTCGCAGTGGGCTCGCTGGATCACCGGGATCGAGATCCATCCGGGTGCTAAGATCGGCAAGGGTATGTTCATCGATCATGGGATGGGTGTCGTGATCGGCGAGACATCGGTGATCGGAGACAATGTGACTTTATTTCAGGGTGTGACGCTGGGCGGTACCGGTAAAGAAAAAGGAAAGCGTCATCCGACTTTGGGGAGCAATGTGGTGGTGGGGGCTGGCGCCAAAGTTCTGGGCAATATCCAGATCGGTGACAATGTGAGTGTGGGTGCCAATGCCGTAGTGCTTCAGGATGTGCCCCCCAACTCAACGGTGGTGGGTGTGCCCGGCCGTATCGCCAGGCGTGAGGGGCGTAAAGTTTCCGGCGCTAATATCGACTACACGAGTTTGCCGGATCCGCTGGCCCAGTCACTTGAGAGAATTCAGAAAGAAATCGACAAAATAGAACACGAACTAAAGGATGAAGGCCAGGGTAAGGGTTAGGATGCCGGTTTAGGTTAGGGCTAGGGTAAGGTAGTAAAAAATTGCCTTCACCCTAACCTTTACCCAAACCGGCCTCTTTACCTTCACCCTAACCGAAAAAGATATGTCACTAACGATAACTAACTCACTCACACAATCCCTCGAAGAATTCAAGTCTCTCGAGCCGGGTGTAGTGAAAATGTATGTATGCGGTCCGACGGTTTACGACGAGCCGCATATTGGCCACCTCAGATCCGCATACGCTTTTGAAGTGATGCGTCGTTATCTTCAATCCAGCCACCTGGGTTACAAAGTCCATTTTGTCCGTAATGTCACCGACGTCGATGATAAGATCATCGACAAAGCCATGCAGGAAAAGCCGGCCGATTTGCTGCAAGCGGTGGCGGATGTGTCTCAGAAATATTTAGACTGGTACAAGCGGGATCTTTCTCGGCTTGGGATATCGGAGCCGACCATCGAGCCTAAAGCTACCGAGCATATTCTTCCCATGCAAAACCTTATCCAAAAACTGATCGAGCGGGGTGCCGCGTATATCAGCGGCGGGGATGTGTATTTTGATGTGCCTCATTTTGAAGCTTATGGCAAATTGTCTCACCAGAACAAACAATCCATGGTCGACAATGTGCGCGTCGACAAAAATGAGAATAAAAAGGATCCACTCGATTTTGCATTGTGGAAAAAAGCAAAGCCAGGGGAGCCGGAGTGGGATAGTCCCTGGGGGAAAGGCCGTCCCGGGTGGCATATTGAGTGTTCAGCCATGAGTATCCAATATCTTGGCGAGACCTTTGATATCCACGGAGGCGGGCGGGATCTTATTTTTCCACACCATGAAAACGAAGTAGCTCAGTCTGAAGCGGCTACGGGGAAGCCTTTTGCACGTTATTGGATCCATCATGGCCTCATCACGGTGGCCGGTCAAAAAATGTCCAAGTCTCTTAAGAATTTCATTACGCTGGATCAGGTGATGAAGCAGGATCCGCTATATGGGGATGAGGTGCTTAAGCTGACTTTTTTGGGCACGCATTACAGCGCTCCGCTGGATTACACAAAAGAGCGTGTGCAGATGGATCGATCGGTGTGGAAGAAATTCGCAGAGTTTTTTGCCAACGCACGTGTGGCCGAAAAAAACGGGGCTCAAAGCAGCGAAAAGAAAGTGCACGAGATCTATGTTCAGTTTCAGCGTGCTATGGATCATGATTTTAATTCTCCCGAAGTGTTATCTCAAATGCATCGCCTTATGACGGACGCTTATAAAGCCAATGACCCCATCTTTTTTGCTAGTGTAGCCACAGCTATCCGGAATTTTGGGGCGGATATTTTCGGGGTGATCTTCGATCAAGGGGAGGGCGCCCAGGAATTTCGTGCTGAGATCGAAGAAGCGATCGCCCGAAGATCACAGGCAAGGAAAAATAAGGATTATAAAGCAGCCGATGAGATCCGTAACCATTTGCTGGCGACGCGGCGTGTAGAGCTTCGTGATCTGGCGGACGGGCGCACGACCTGGAGATCCAAGTTGTGAAGCGGGGGTTATTGATCACGCTGGAGGGCGGGGAAGGTTGCGGGAAGACGACCCAGATACAACTTCTCCATCGCTATTTAACGTCCCAGGGCAAAAAAGTTTATCTCACGCGCGAGCCCGGAGGCACTTCGGTGGGTGATAAGATCCGCGCGATTTTATTGGACAGAAAGAATGACAAGCTGACTCCGGTCAGCGAAACGCTGTTGTACATGGCGAGTCGTTCGCAGTTGGTCTCTGAGGTCATTGAGCCTAAGCTTAGACAGGGTATGATCGTTCTTTGTGACCGATGGGTGGATGCAACGGTCGCTTATCAAGGTTTTGCCGGTGGCGTCAATATTGAATGGATACGTTCATTGGGGAAAGAGGCGACACAATCGATCACGCCCGATCTTAGTCTTTTTTTAGATCTGCCCGTTCGCGTCGGACTTGACAGGGCTCACAAGAGACGTGCGATGGATCGTTTGGAGGCCAAAAAATTGGCGTTTCATGAGAAAGTAAGAAAAGGGTATTTGTGGATGGCCAAGAAAGAGCTCAAAAGATTCAAACGTATTGAGCTCAAAAGTTCTGATACGATCGATCAAGTTTCTAAAAAAATCATAAATGAGGTGTCGCTTGTCTTGGCAAGACATTAAGCAACCGCAAGTTTCTCAGACGTTGCAGGCGACTCTCAAGAGCAGCCGCTTTCCACATGCTATCCTTTTTTTGGGCCCAACGGACTCTGGGCAGATGGCGGCGGCGCTCGAGCTAGCCAAAGCTTTGATATGCTCCGCTTCTCAAAAAAATGAAGGCTGTGGTGTTTGTTTGGATTGTCAGCAGGTGGATAAAGGCGTTTACGCGGATCTTCATGTGATCCGCCCGGAAGAAGACTCGCGCGTGATCAAAGTGGAGCAGGCTCGTGAGCTGATCCGCCAGGCATCTCTCAGGCCTTTGAAAGGCAACGTGAAGATCTTTATCATCGATCAGGCAGATTGCCTCAACGAGACGGCACAAAATGCGCTACTTAAGACCTTAGAAGAGCCCGAAGCATTCACCTATTTTATATTGATCTCATACGCATCAGAGTCGATATTGCCGACTCTGCGCTCGCGATCCCAAGTCATTCATTTTGCTTCGGGAAGCCTGGTTGTGTCGGATGAATCCGGCTGGCGGGCGGCGTATTTACAGGTCAAAGAGTTCATATGGAACGAAAAAGCTGCCCCTGATCTTGCAGGGTTAAAGAGAGATGAGTTGCTGCGATTGATCGAGAATTTGGTGCTGGATGCTCGCGAGATCCTGATCTTGAAAACAGCCGGCGAAGGCATGCTGTTATCCGCCCAAGACCTTTCTTTCAAGGAGAAGATGGCTGCGCAATTTGATACGGATACCTTGATAGAGATGATAGAGCTTTTGGCGGAGTTTAAAGATAAGATAGAGCACTCGGTGAATATTCGCCTAGCTCTTTGGGTGCTTTGGGATCGCGTGGCGGCTTTGACCGCCAAACAAAAGGTATCACATGTCGGATAAATATTATTTAACAACACCGCTTTATTACGTCAATTCGAAACCGCATATTGGCCACGCCTATACTCAGATCGCATCGGATGTGCTGGCGCGCTATTGGCGCATGTCGGGTCGAGAGGTTCTTTTTTTAACCGGCACCGATGAGCATGGCCAGAAAATAGACAAAGCTGCCAAAGAGGCCGGAGAGACGCCGCAGGCATTTACGGACCGCATATCCGGGACTTTTCGCGAGCTGTGGAAAGTTTTGGATATTCAATACGATGATTTTATTCGGACAACCGAAGAGCGGCACAAAAAAGCGGTGGCCGCCGTATGGAAGAGGTTGCACGAAAGCGGAGATGTGTTCAAGGATAAATATTCAGGCTGGTATTGCACGCCTGATGAGACATTTTGGACGGAGGGGCAGATCGTTCGTGAGGCAGGTACGGTCTTATGTCCCGATTGTCGCCGGCCTGTGGAACATTTAGAGGAAGAGAATTTCTTTTTCAAGCTGTCCAAATATCAAAGTTGGCTGACACAGACCATACGAGAAGGAAAACAGTTTCGGATTTTGCCAGAAACCCGCCGCAATGAAGTGCTGGGTTTTTTGGACAACAACACGCTTCAAGACCTGTGCATTTCTCGTCCCAAGAATCGCCTTGCCTGGGGGATCGCATCACCCTTATCCGACCAGCATGTGACGTATGTATGGTTCGACGCGTTGATCAACTATATTTCGGCTGTTGGCTATGGAGCTGATGACAAGAATCTCAAAAAATGGTGGCCTGCGGATGTGCATTTGATCGGAAAAGATATTTTGCGCCATCATGCTGTGATCTGGCCCATCCTTTTGCATGCGTTGGGGTTGGAACCGCCAAAGATGGTGTTTGCCCACGGCTGGTGGGTGCAAGGTGGTGAGAAAATGTCCAAGTCGCGGGGCAATGTTACAGACCCTATTCAGATTGTTGAAAAATACGGCGTTGATGTTTTTCGTTATTTCCTTTTGCGTGAAGCGCCATTCGGGCAGGATGGCACTTTTAGTGAAGAAGCCCTGATAACTCGGGCCAATGCAGATTTGGCTAATGGATTGGGAAATCTTTTAAGCCGAACGCTGACAATGTGCGAGAAATATTGCCAAGGTCATATCCCCGCCGGCAAGATGGTTAAAAATGTTGGCGAAGCCAAGGGTCAATACACAAATGATATGGATAAATTACCCGGCATCGTTGGGCTGCACATGAGTAATCTTGCCTTCTCTCAAGCTCTGGAAAATATCTGGGGTGTCGTGATGTGTATGAATGAATACATCGAACAAAAAGCGCCATGGAAGTTGGCCAAAGAGGGAAAAAAGGAAGAGGTGGATATCGTCATGCGCACTTTGTGCGAGCATCTCAAGGTCATATCGCAGGCCGTTTATCCGTTCATGCCAACCAAGTCACAAGAGATCTGGGCTCAACTAGGATTGTCGGGAAGCCCTGCGTCATCACCTTTCAAAGATGACTCATGGGGTTTCTTTGAAAAGGGCGGCGTTATTTCAAAAGGTTCTTCGCTGTTTCCTCGCATCGAACTTCCCAAAAATGAATAGCTGGACCCACCTCCATATGGGATCGTAACTTATGGAAGCCTATCTTGATTACAATGCCACAACTCCTGTGGATCCTGAGGTATTCGAGGCAATGCGTCCTTATTTGACTCAGCATTTTGCCAACGCCTCTAGCTTTCATCAAAAAGGACAGACAGCTCGTCATGCGATCGAAGAGGCGAGGGAGCTTGTTGCTGAAAGTTTGTCGGTGGAGGCGGGAGATGTATTTTTTACCTCCGGTGGGACAGAGTCTGATAATTTATCGATAAAAGGCGCGCTGTTGGCACAGGAAGAAAAAGGCCGCAAACATTTATTGGTGTCAGCCTTCGAGCATCAGGCCGTGCTTAGCCCTGCTCAGGTGCTGGCTCGATCTGGGTATTCGGTGGAATTCATACCCGTCAGCCGTGATGGTTTTGTTGATGTTGATTTTGTGCGCCAAAAAATTTCGGACAAGACAGCGCTTGTCAGTGTCATGCACGTGAACAATGAGGTTGGGACCATCCAGCCTATCAAAGAGCTGGCTTCGCTTTGCCAAAGATCTGGCGCGATCTTTCATGTGGATGCAGTCCAGTCGTTTGGCAAAATGGAGGTCAAACCGTCAGAATGGGGCGCGGATCTCCTGTCATTGTCGGCTCACAAAATATGCGCTCCCAAAGGAGTTGGCGCTCTCTATATCCGAAAGGGCGTGAAAATTAAATCGTTGTTTCACGGCGGACATCAGGAGAAAAATATCCGACCTGGCACCGAAAATGTTGCGGGTATTGTTGGGATGGGAAAGGCTGTGCAGCTTTGCGAGATAAATCGTTCGGACGAAACAAAGCGCGTGAAAATACTTAGGGACAGGTTGCAAACGGCTTTGACCAAAAAGATATCCGATACTCACCTGAACGGACATGCAGAGAGTCGCATATACAACACCCTCAATCTGTCATTTGACGGCATTGACGGAGAGACGCTTTTGGTCAATTTGGATCTGGATAAAATTTATGTTTCTACGGGATCTGCTTGTACGGCTGGATCTGTCGAGCCATCTCATGTTCTTTTGGCAATGGGCTTGGGAGAGAAAAGGGCGCGATCCGCTATCCGCTTTTCTTTGGGACGTTATACGACCGATGCCGAGATCGATCGTGTGTCGGAAGCTATTCCGAAGATTGTTGCCCGCCTTAGAAGGTCGAGCACAGGATCCTCATGAGGCTGGTGGATACACATTGTCACTTGCATTTTCCCGATTTTGACGCGGATCGGGCTGACATGTTGTCGCGCGCCAAAAAAGCAGGCGTTGAATGTATGATCAATGTTGGCACGGACAACGCAACGAATGAGGCTGCCTGGCGATTGGCCTCACAAGAGCCATCGATGCGGCACACAGCCGGTCTTCATCCGCATCATGCGCATGAGATCGATGAGACTGGTTTGTTGACCCTGGAAGATTTTATTCAAAAAACAAAGCCTGTGGCGATCGGTGAGATAGGGCTGGATTATTATAAGAGCGAGGGTGACGCCGCGATCCAGAAAAAGATATTTCGCCATATGCTTCATGTAGCGCAAAAATACGATCTTCCTGTGGTCATCCACTCGCGAAATGCGTTTGAGGACACCTATGAGATGTTGATCAAAGAAAACGAAGGCAAGCTTCGCGGGGTCATGCATTGTTATTCCTACGATCGCGACGCGTTGACCAAGCTTCTGGATATCGGCTTTTTGGTGTCTTTCACCGCGACCGTGACCTATAAGAATGCCGTGCCGGTTTTGGATGCTGCGAGTTTCGTGCCGGCAGACAGGATGCTGTTGGAGACCGATTCTCCTTATCTTGCGCCACAGATCTTTAGAGGAAAGCGCAATGAACCGGCGTTCGTCGCTGAAGTAGCTTCTTTTTTGGCACAGAAGCGAAATGTGTCAGTTGAAGACCTGGCTTTTCAAACCACTCAAAATGCGTCCCGTTTTTTTGGGCTCAGTCTTACGTGAAATTTATAGCTTCCTGGATAAAGTCCAATATTTGGACTTTTTTAATGCTGGTGTTCATTGCCATTTTTTACTCTCTCACCCTCGTCGCCGATCATGCCGATAAAAAAGATACAGCGCATATTGCGCAGCAAGCCGCGGAGAGATCCGAAACGATCCAAGAATTCAAATCTAAAGAGAGGCGGCTAAAAGAGAAATTTTCTGAGGCGCCCGCTGTCTCTGCCGGCTTTTCATTTGCTTTTTTGGCTCTCCTGGTGGGCGGGGTGATCGCAGATATTATTCTTATCCAAAAAAGATCTCGCAATCAGCCGATCGTATCGATGCGCACACATTTGCCCGAGCCGCGGTGGGGTGGGCGTGCCGTTTTTCAGGCATTTGTCTTCCTGTTCTTCGTGGAGATCCTGCTATATATTTTTTATGTTTTATCGTTGGCCATGGATTGGATGCATATGCCAAAAGATTATTATTTGCTGGTGCACAGCCTGCTTAGGAATTTTGCAGTGGCTTTATTTGTTTTGCTTCTGGTGCGGCTCAAATTCGGCCAGGGGTTGCGGGAGCTGGGTTTTACATCTCAGAAGTTTTTCGCACGCATCCGTGAAGCGTTGTGGGGATATTTGGCGGTGATCCCGCCTCTAATTTTTATTTTTGCCTGGCTTTCGCTGATCCTCAAATTTTTTACGTATGAGCCGGAGCCTCAGAACGTGGTACAGATCTTTCTTAAAGAATCAACCGAGTCCTATCTTGTCGCTTTTACATTGTTCGTTGCTCTACTCGGCCCTATTTTGGAGGAGATGTTTTTTAGGGGGTTTGCATTTGGGGCGCTCAAAAAAAAGTGGGGTATTTGGCCGGCAGCGATCTTGTCATCCGCCATCTTTGCAGCGTTTCATTTTAATGCCGTGGCTTTTCTGCCCATCCTTTTTCTAGGACTTTTTTTGACCTATCTTTATGAATCCACGGGTTCTCTTGTGACGCCCATCGCAGCGCATATGCTGCACAATACTGTGATGGTCGCTATCACATTGATGTTTAAGAATATGACCTCATGAAAATGAAAAAGACGCTTTCGCAAGCGGGCGAATTCGGATGGATCGCATCACTTCAAAAAAAACTTCGTCCCGGGCGTGCCGGGATCAAAGGCATCGGAGATGATACGGCTGTTTTGCCGGGAACCAACAAAGATATTTTGTTGACGACGGACATGCTCATCGAAGGGCATCATTTCAAGAGAGGTGATGCGAGTCCGTATGAGATCGGAAGAAAAGCAATGGCGGTCAATTTAAGCGATATCGCGGCTATGGCAGGTATCCCCAAATACGCGGTGGTGGCTGTTGGGTTGCCGTCAAATCTTAAGATCACGTATGCGGATGCTCTGATGCGAGGACTGTCTGATTTAGCGCGCAGCTTTGCGGTCGAGATCGTGGGCGGCGATACCAATCAAAGCGATAAGATCACGATCGCGGTGACTTTGATGGGCGAAGTCGCAAAAGGCAAAGCTGTGCTTCGGAGCGGCGCCAAATGTGGTGATTATATCTTCGTGACAGGCGCTTTGGGCGGGTCTTATGCTTCTAAGAAGCATCTTCGTTTTATGCCACAGGTCGAGCTCGCTCAAAAACTTTCAAAGCTCGTGCGGCTGCATTCGATGATGGATATCTCCGACGGGCTTATCTCAGACCTAAAACACATTTGTGAGGAAAGCCGAGTGGGGGCAGATCTATTTGCGCCTCAAATACCCCGGTCTTCGAGATCCTTGTCGCTGGAGAGCGCGTTGACGGATGGAGAAGATTTTGAGCTGCTTTTCACCGTGTCAGATAAAGATGCGCGCAAAATTTTGGCCTCTCCCAAATTTGCTTCGAGGGTGTATCCTGTGGGTAGAGTGACCGACGTTGCGGGTGCGATCCGCCTGTTGGATGCTCAGGGTAAGCGTATGCCGCTCAAGTTGCAAGGATTTGATCATTTTAAAAATGAAAAAAAATAAATTAGAGATCACGCTTTCGTCAGCCAAAGAAACAATGGCTTTTGGGAAAAAAGTAGGAAATTTTTTGAAGGCAGGCGATGTTGTTGCGCTTCAAGGTGCGCTGGGAGCCGGAAAAACGACCTGGGTGAAAGGTGTGTGCCAGGGGCTCAAAGTCCCGGTGTCGACGGAGGTAGCTAGCCCCACATTTGTAGTGATCCATGAGTATCAAGGTCGAGAAAAGGTTTTCCATTTGGACTGGTATCGCCTAAAAAAAGTAGAAGGGGCTGACCGAGATTTTGCGCAAGAGTGTTTTTCGTCGAAGGCCGTGACATTCGTGGAGTGGCCAGAGCGGGGCAGAGGATGCCTGCCTTTGCAGACGATCTGGTTTTCGTTCGGGCATGTATCGCCAAATACCCGGAAACTAAAAATAAGCCCGGGTCGCAAAACAAGGCTTGAATTGGTGGAGGCTATCAGGAGATCTCTGTGAAACTATTGGCTTTTGACACTTCCAGCGAGGTGCTCAGCTTGGCCGTGTGGGTAAACGGATCCATTCTCAAAGAGATCCATCACAGCTCGCAGGAGAGACATTCCAGCACACTGATACCCGCTATTGAAAAAATGTTGAAATCGATAAAGCTAGGCATTGCGGATATAGACGTGATCGCTGTAGGGTTAGGGCCCGGCTCGTTCACAGGAATACGAGTGGCCGTGGTCACTGCAAAAATGTTGGCATTTGCTCTCAACAAAAAGATTGTGGGTGTATCGAGCTTGGAAGCGATCGCAAGATCGTCGTTGTCAAAAGAGCATCCTAAAGTGGCTGTTCTGCTGGATGCGCGCAAAGCAAAAGTTTATGGCGCTGCTTACGAACTGGTTCATGGGCGAGTGCATGAAACGGACAAGCCCGCATTGCGCGCTCAGACAGACATCGAGAAATTTGAAAAAAGAGGATACAGGGTGATCACAAGCGCCGAGCCTATGGCCCGATGGATCGCAGAGGCGGGCAGCGAGCTGGCGAGGAACAGGAAATTTATCTCGCCGGCAAAATTAGACCCTGAGTATCTGCATCCGCGCGATTGCAATGTGACGATCAAGAAATGATGAAGAGACCACAAACTAGAGCACCAGAGCGCCAGGCACCAGTCACCAGAAACGACCTCCGAACTCCGAACTCTGAACTCCGAACCAAGAGCAATTTGGGGCCGCTTGTGTGGATCGAGATCGATCTCAATGCATTGCGGCATAATTTGAAACAGATCCGGAAGCATGTGCGTGTCGCTAACTCTGAGATTTTAGCCATAGTGAAAGCGGATGCGTATGGTCATGGCATGAAAGCTGTGGCCGGGACTTTGTATCAAGAGGGTGTGCGTTTTTTTGGCGTGGCCAACTGGGTGGAGGCCTCCGAGCTTCGTCGTATTTGTCCGCGAGCGCAGATCCTTGTTTTGGGGAGCTTTCATCCGAATCAGGTGCCTTCATATGTTGAGTGGGAAATAAGGCCCACGGTTTCTTGCGAGGAAGATGTGGAGGCGCTTGAAAGATTTTTGCCGGAAAATGCATCATTTCCCATTCATTTAAAAGTGGACACAGGAATGGGCCGCTTGGGTGTGTGGCATGAAGAATTGGATCCGCTTTTAGCGCGCATCCGAAAAGGGGGAAAGATCCGGGTGGACGGGCTGTACACTCATTTTGCCAATACAGACGAGATTGTTGGCAGAGCCACACGTGACCAGCTTAAATTATTTCGCAAGTGCCTTGAAAAGGTCAGAGATACGGGGTTCAGCCCAAGATATATCCACACTTCCAATAGCCTGGGTTTGATCAGGTTTCCAGATGCACATGAAAATTGCGTGAGGCCGGGGATTGCGTTGTATGGCCTCAATCCGTGGAAAAATAAAAAATTACCAATATCCCTCAAGCCGGTTTTAAGCTTGTATGCTCGCATTTCTTTTCTCAAGGAAGTGCCTGCGGGGCGCGCTGTGAGCTACGGATCGACGTACAAAGCCAAAAAGAAAACGCGCATTGCCATCCTCCCGATCGGCTATAGCCATGGTTATAGAGTTGCATTCTCAAATAAGGCGCAGGTGCTGATACGCGAAAAAAAATATCCGGTTGCGGGCCGGGTGACCATGGATCAAACCTTGGTGGATATAGGGTTGGACAAAAAAATCAGACGTTGGGATGCTGTGACGCTTATTGGATCGCAGAAAGGAAGGTCTGTTTCAGCCGAAGACCTTGCTTCTTTGTCCCAAACAATACCTTATGAGATCGTCTGCGCTTTGCACAGTCGCATCCCAAGGGTTTGTATAGGGTTAAAATAGATTTCTTGCCTCAAAATCTTGTTTCTTGCCACCGCTTTGTTTCGTGATATAATACGAAATTTACTAATTTGGACAGCGATTGACCGTAAATAAGCAACTTTTGAGGGGGAACTATGTCTGTTATGACCGGCGCACAAATGGTGGTGGAAGCTTTCTCTAAAGAAGGCGTGGATTTTGTATTCGGGCTTCCGGGCGGCGCTTGTTTGCCGATCTTTGATGCGTTGTATGATGCCAAATTTAAAGTTGTTCTTGTGCGCCATGAACAAGGCGCGGTTCACATGGCCGAGGGTTACGCTCGCTCAACCGGCCGTTGCGGCGTGGTGGTGGTGACGTCAGGTCCGGGCGCCACCAATACCGTTACCGGTATTGCAGATGCTTACATGGATTCGATCCCGCTGGTGGTTTTGACGGGCCAAGTGAAATCATTTTTGATCGGAAACGATGCATTTCAAGAGGCGGATGTCACAGGCATCACTCGCCCTATCACCAAGCATAATTATTTGGTGAAAGATATCAAAGATGTGCCGCGCATTTTAAAAGAAGCTTTTTACATTGCGACTCATGGCCGTCCAGGTCCCGTGCTTATCGATTTTCCATCGGACGTGAGTTTGATGAAGGGTGAGTTTAATTATCCTGAAACTGTGAGTGTGCGTGGCTTCAAAGCGCCGCTTCCGGCACACTCGGGGCAGATCAAAAAAGCGGCTACTTTGATACAAGAATCCAAAAAGCCGGTTATTTATACGGGCGGCGGTGTCATCATCGCCGGAGCCGCAAAAGAGCTTATCGAATTTGTAGAGAAGACCAAAGCGCCTTGCACCAACACCTTGATGGGGTTGGGCGGTGTGCCGGGTACTCATCCGCTTTTTATGGGGATGTTGGGTATGCATGGCACGGTGTATGCCAATCGCGCGGTGCATGAAAGCGATCTTTTGATCGCAGTGGGTGCGCGTTTTGATGATCGCGTCACGGGTGACCTCAAAAAATTTGCTCCGACAGCGAAGATCATACACATCGATGTGGATCCATCCGCTATTTCCAAGAATGTGAAAGTGGATGTTCCGATCGTGGGCGATGTGAAGCAGGTATTACAAGAGCTCAATAAGATCGCCAAGCCTGCCGATACCAAAGCATGGCTCGCCGATATCGAAGCCTGGAAAAAAGAGAGCCCTCTTCGGTACAAAGATGACAGCCTTGAGATCCGTCCTCAGTATGCTGTGCAGCGCTTGGCTGAGGTCGTGGGTCCTGATGCGATCGTATCGACGGACGTGGGTCAGCACCAGATGTGGGCAGCGCAGTATTATCGTTTTAGCGGGCCCAATCAATTTTTGACCAGCGGCGGGCTGGGAACCATGGGCTATGGTTTTCCGGCCGCGATTGGCGCAAAGTTCGCGTTCCCCAAAAAGCGTGTTCTTTGTATCACGGGTGACGGTTCTATTCAGATGAATATCCAGGAACTTGCGACCGCTGTGGTCAACAAGCTCCCGGTGATCATCGCGATCATCAATAATAATCATTTGGGTATGGTGCGCCAGTGGCAAGAGGCATTTTACAATCACCGCTATTCCAGCTCCGTGATGAACGGCAATCCCGATTTCGTCAAGCTCAGCGAGGCGTACGGTGGGGCAGGGCGGCGCGTATCCAAAAAAGCTGAATTGGATGAAGCGATCAAATGGTCTCTCACTATAACGGACCGTCCGGTGATCCTGGATATTGTTGTGCGTGAGGAAGAAAATGTGTATCCCATGATTCCTTCGGGCAAGTCCTTCGAAGAAATCATGGATATGGCTTAAAGGAGATTTATGGCGGTACATGATGCAACACCTATAGAACACAGGATTATTTCTGTGCTGGTTGAGAATCGCGCCGGCGTCTTGTCGCATGTCGTGGGGCTTTTTTCGGCGCGTGGTTTCAATATCGATTCGTTGGCAGTGGGTGAGACGGAAGATCCCACTATGTCGCGCATCACGTTGGTGGCAGCGGGTGATCAACGTACGCTTGAGCAGGTCAAAAAGCAGCTCAATAAGCTGATCGATGTGATCAAGGTTCAGGATCTGAGCGAAGAAGGGTATGTGGATCGCGAGTTGATGCTGGTTAAGATCGTTAATCAAACGCCAGCCAAACACAAGATCGAAGAATTGATGAAGCAGTTTCGTATCCGCATCATCGAAGAGACGACAAAATTTATCACTTTGGAATGTGTGGAGTCCCGGGAAAATACCAAGAAGCTTTTCGGGATCTTGACGCAGATGGGTATTCACGAGATCGCGCAAACGGGCGCAGTGGCACTTTCTAAAAAAGAATAAAGGAGTCTAAAATGGCAAAAATTTATTACGACAAAGACGCAGATCTGAATATCATCAAGAATAAAACTGTAGCCGTGATCGGGTACGGTATCCAGGGCCGCGGGCAGGCGCTCAATTTGCGTGACAGCGGTGTCAAAGTGATCGTATCTCAGAGGCCCGGTGGAGCCAATTATGACATGGCGAAAAAAGACGGATTCGATCCTGTGGATGCAGCCGAAGCTGCGCGTCGTGCGGATGTGATCATTATTTTAGCTCAAGATCCTCTTCAGGCCGAGATCTACAAAACATCCGTTGCGCCGTATTTGACCAAAGGCAAGGCGTTGGCTTTCTCACATGGATTTAATATTCACTTTAAACAGATCGTCCCACCCAAAGGCGTGGACGTGTTCATGGTGGCTCCCAAGGGCCCCGGAAGCCTGGTTCGCCGTTTGTATGAAGAAGGTAAAGGTGTGCCATGTTTGTTCGCGGTTTATCAGGATGGTACCGGACAGGCTAAGAAATTGGCTCTGTCTTACGCCAAAGGTTTAGGCGGCACACGTGCGGGCGTGTTGGAGACAACCTTCAAAGAAGAGACCGAGACCGATCTTTTTGGTGAGCAAAGTGTTCTTTGCGGCGGCACCGCAGCATTGGTCAAGGCGGGGTTTGATACGCTGGTCAAGGCCGGGTATCAGCCAGAGATCGCTTATTTTGAGTGTTTGCATGAGCTCAAGCTCATCACCGACATGATCTATGCCACGGGTATTCAGGGTATGAGAAAGCGCGTCTCCGATACGGCTGAGTTCGGTGATCTGACTCGCGGTCCTCGTGTTGTAAACGACAAGACACGTAAAGAAATGAAGAAAATATTAAAAGAGATCCAATCCGGTAAATTCGTCAAAGAATTTTTGGGTGACTATAAAGCCGGCAAGAAAAAATTCGAAAAATTACGCCATGCAGACGACAAGCATTCCATCGAAGTGGTGGGTGCAAAATTGCGCGGCATGATGAAGTGGCTGTAAAAAAGCTCAAATGACAAAGCACGTGTTGATCCTCATCCTAGAAATGAAGCAGCTACTCGCCGAAAGGCGATGCAGCGGAGCTTTGACCCAGCTTGGGTCCATGGAATGATGGATTTTAAACCAACACGTTTGCAAACATTTAGAAGGATACAGCCATGAACGAATCAAATAAGATATTTATTTTTGACACCACATTGAGAGATGGCGAACAATCGCCGGGCGCCAGTTTGGATGCCAAGGCCAAGTTGGAGATCGCCCGTCAGTTGGCCGCACTCAAGGTGGATATCATCGAAGCCGGTTTTCCGATCACATCTCCCGGTGATGCTGCGGCGGTGAAACAAATCGCCAAGGACGTCAAGGGACCCACTATTTGCGCGCTGGCTCGTGCTGTCCAAAAAGATATGGATGTGGCTTTGGATTGCCTCAAGCCCGCCAAGAACGCAAGGTTGCATGTTTTTTTGGCAACCTCCGCTATTCATCGCAAATATAAATTGAACAAAGCCAAAGAAGAGATCGTGCGCTTGGCAGCGGAGTCGGTCAAATATGCCCGGAACCGTGTGGCTCAGGTGGAGTTTTCGCCGGAAGATGCTTCGCGCACCGAGCCTGACTTTTTATACGAGGTCGTCGAAGCTGTGATCGATGCGGGTGCGACGGTTGTGAATATCCCGGATACCGTGGGATACACCACGCCCTTTGAGTTTGGAAAGCTCATTGAAGGTATTTTTCGCAATGTGCCCAACATGGATCGCGCGATCATCAGTGTGCATTGTCACAATGATCTTGGGTTGGCAGTGGCCAATTCATTGTCAGCGATCAAAAATGGCGCACGTCAGATCGAGTGCACGGTGAACGGGATCGGCGAGCGAGCCGGCAATGCTGCGATGGAAGAGATCGTGATGGCACTCGATACGCGCCGGGACGCATTTGGCGATCTTTATACGGACATCCAAAAAGATCAGATCTGTAAGACAAGCCGGCTGGTGAGTGCTCTCACAGGCATGGTGGTGCAGCCCAATAAAGCCGTGGTTGGCAAAAATGCATTTTCTCACGAATCAGGCATCCATCAGGACGGCCTGCTCAAGCACCGAAAAACATATGAGATCATGAAGCCTGAAGATGTGGGCTTTGGTGAAACGCAGATCGTATTGGGCAAACACTCTGGGCGTCACGCGCTGGAGACACGTTTAGCCAAACTCAATTTTACGCTCAATGCTAAAGAGCTCGATAGAGTGTTCGGCAATTTCAAAGCATTGGCTGATAAGAAAAAAGAAGTTTTTGATGATGACTTGATAGCGCTGGTAGACAGCGAGATCTCATCGACACCGAAGGTGTACCAACTGCTTCATTTGTCTGTTTTAAGCGAGAGCGGCAAAGCTCCAAAAGTTTCAATCCGCTTAAAAGACAAACACAAAGCAGTGTCTGCGTCCGGCACGGGCTCTGGCCCGGTGGATGCCGCGTACAAGGTGATCGATAAGATGGTCTCGTGTAAAACCAAGCTTCTCGATTATCAAATTCGCTCGGTAACCGTGGGCAAAGACGCGCAAGGCGAAGTCACGGTCAAGATCAAAGGCCCGAGCGGACAAGTCATCTTGGGACAAGGATTGAGCACGGACGTTATTGAAGCCAGTGTCAGGGCCTACCTTGATGCACTCAATAAACTGGTCTATCGCTCGCAAGTTTCAAAGAACAGCAAGTCAGATCACGGCGTCTAAGTTGGCGTTTTCCAGGGATCCCATGATCCCTGGAAAAGTGGTTTGGGTTTGCTTGAAAAAGGGGAGGGTGTCTCTTTGAAACATGAAGATAGGACGATAGACAGTCAAACGCAGCTCTACGGAGTGTTGGGAAATCCCATCCGACAATCTCTGTCACCGCAGCTACACAATGCCGCTTTCAAACAACTGGGTATGAATTGCGCTTACATGGCGTTTGAAGTGGATCCCAATGCGCTTGCGTTGGCATTTGAAGGGATCCGATCGCTGGGTATTCGCGGCGTCAATTTGACTATTCCTTTTAAAGAGCTTGCTCTCGATTTTATTGATGAGATACCAGAGGATCTGGATAGAGCGACGGGTGCCATCAACACAGTCGTGAATAAAGACGGCCAGCTTTTGGGATTCAACACGGATGGGCCTGGACTTCTTCGCGCACTCAAAGAAGAGCTTAATTTTAATCCCGATGGCAAATCCATTTTGATCTTGGGAGCGGGGGGCGCGGCGCGCGGCGCTTTATTTGCGCTCGCACGTGCCAATGCGGATATTGTTCGTATTCACAACCGCACTGCGGAGCGAGCGGAAGGCCTGGCCGAATATGCGCAAACCTATTTTCCAGAAACCGAGATCAGCGCAGCATCTGCGGAGGATGTGTCTCGCGAGCGTTTTGATCTGGTCTTGAATGCCACGTCCGTGGGCATGAAATCCCAACACTCTCCAATGGAATTAAAAAATCTTCATCAGCCGAAAGCTGCGTATGATCTTGTGTATACTCCCAGAGAGACTGTTTGGCTTAAAGAAGCCAAAAAGCTGGGTATTCCATGCGCAAATGGGTTGGGCATGCTTGCGAATCAGGCCGCTCTTTCATTTGAATTATGGACGGGCCGAAATGATGCTGTCAGAGAGATCATGCATAAGGAGCTATTAAATTGCCTCACGTCATAGCATTTATTTTTGGGAGCATGATCGGAAGCTTTTTGAATGTTTGTATTCTTCGGATGCCCAAAGAAGAGTCTATTGTTTTTCCGGGCTCTCATTGTTTTGGCTGCCAAAAAGCGATCGCTTGGTACGATAATTTACCAATCCTGAGTTTTTTGATCTTGGGTGCCAAGTGCCGGCATTGCAAAGCCAAGATCTCTTGGCAATATCCTTTTATAGAAGCGATCACGGGCGTTATTTTTGTCATATTTTATGTTGTTTTTGGGCCCACGCCCAAAGGTTTTCTGTATTTGTATCTGACGCTGGGGCTTTTGGCACAAAGCATCATTGATTTTCGTTATCGGATCATTCCCGATGAGATCACGTTATCGACGATCGTGATCGGACTCGTCGCGTCCGCCGTATTTCCAGGTATACACGGGGTTGATAGCCATTGGATGGGATTTTTGTTGTCTTTTGCTGGGATGTTGTTGGGCGGCGGTTTTTTATACGCGGCGGGCACGATTGCCGAATGGGTTCTTAAAAAAGAAGCCATGGGCGGCGGGGATGTGAAGCTTTTGGCAGGGATCGGTGCGGTCATCGGGTGGCAGGGTGTTTTGTGGACGATCTTTTTGTCATCGCTGATCGGTTCCGTGATCGGGGTTTATTTGCGTATAAAAAAGGGAGATGAGCTGATCCCTTTTGGGCCTTATTTGGCGGCGGGCGCTGTGATCTTTATTTTTTTTGGACAACAAATTGCAACTTGGTATATCCATTATTTACAGGGAATTTAAGAGGGGGAGACGATGCTTCGATTTTTGACAAGCGGGGAGTCACACGGCAAATGTTTGATCGCCATCCTTGAAGGGATGGTCGCTGGACTTAAAGTGGACGAGGCTGACATCAACGCTGATCTGTCGCGACGTCAAGAAGGCTATGGCCGCGGCGGGCGTATGACGATCGAAAAGGATCATGTTGAGATCATGTCCGGCGTGCGGAGCAAGAGGTCTATCGGCGGCCCCATCGCGTTATTTGTTCCCAACCGGGATTTTAAGATCAATGAGCTTCCGATCGTGAAGCGTCCGCGTCCGGGGCATGCGGATCTTGTCGGTGCTCTTAAATATGGCCGTCAGGATGTGCGGGATATTCTCGAGCGCGCGAGTGCGCGTGAAACCACGGCGCGCGTGGCTGTGGGAGCTGTGTGCCGCGCTTTTTTGGCGGAATTTGGTGTTGAGATCGTAAGCCACGTCGTCTCTATCGGTGGCGTCAACGCGAATACAGAGGGGATGAGTTTTTCTGAGATCAAGAAGCATGCGCTGCACTCACCCATGCATTGCGCGGATAAGGCAGCTGAAAAAAAGATGATGGCGCGCGTAGACGAAGCCAAAACATCCAAAGACACGATCGGCGGTATCTTTGAAGTCGTGGTGACGGGCGTTCCGATGGGATTGGGTAGTTATGTGCATTATGACCGAAGGCTCACGGCTAAGTTGTGCGCCGCGCTTATGTCGATCCAGGCGATCAAAGGTGTCGAGATCGGGATGGGCTTTGGTGTTTCCAAGGATCTGGGTAAGTTTGTGCATGATGAGATCTTCTACGATAAGAAAAAAGGATATTACCGCAAAACCAACCGCGCGGGCGGCTTTGAGGGTGGGATGACCAATGGAGAAGATCTTGTGCTGCGCGCAGGTACCAAGCCTTATGCCACTCTGATGAGCCCGCTTCAATCGGTGAATATCGAATCCAAGAAAAAAGAAGTGGCGACCATTGAGCGCTCGGATGTCACGGCCGTGCCGGCATGCGGTGTCGTGGGCGAAGCGATGGTGGCGTTTGAATTGGCCAATGCTTTTCTTGAAAAATTTGGCGGCGATAGTCTGCAGGAAACGATGCGGAATTATAAATCGTACCAAAAACAAATAAAAGAGAGTTGATGACGGAAAAAAATATCGTCCTCATTGGTTTTATGGGCACCGGCAAATCATCCGTAGGTAAGCAATTGGCCAAGCGCATGAACCGCTTGTGGGTGGATGTGGATCATAAGATCGAAGAGGATGCCAAAGCCAAGATCTCGGATCTGTTCGAGAAAAAAGGTGAGCCTTATTTTAGAGGTCTCGAAAGATCTGCGATCGAGCAGGTTTCGAGAGGACAGCATTTGGTGATCACGACAGGCGGGGGCGCTGTGTTGGACGCTACCAATATGGAAAATTTAAAAAAAAATGGGTTGGTGATAGCGCTTTTTGCGACGCCAGAGACCGTGTATCAGCGGGTCAAAGAATCACGCCATCGTCCGCTTTTAAAGGGCGAGGACATGAAGACGAGTATTGCGCGGCTGATGGGCGAGCGGCAGAAATATTATGAGAAGGCTGATAAGAGTTTTGTGACGGATGGCAAAACAGCTCAGCAGGTAGCCGAAGAGATAGCGCTTTGGTTGGAAGGGGATACGTTTGAATTTGGAAAGGACTGGTTCTGATGGGCGCATTTAAGATAACCGAGACGTTGCGGCAAATGGTGGCTTTATCACTGGTGCCGCGCATGGGCGCCGTAACGTTTAAAAATGGATTGATGGAGCACGGTTCTTTGGAGAGGTTTTTTCAGGCCAAAGCCCGCGATCTTAAAGCGGCCGATGAAGAGATCGAAATGACGTATGCTCGAGGTGTTCATATCATCCATTTTTTTGATAAGGCCTATCCGGCAGCACTTAAAAATATATTCGATCCACCGATCCTGCTTTATGTGAAGGGTGAGCTTCCAAGTGATAATGATCTTGCCGTGGGTGTGGTGGGTTCCCGCGACGCTTCCCTCCATGGACTCAAAACAGCGGAGGCATTTGGTTGTGATCTGGCCGGCGCTGGAGTTGTGGTCGTAAGTGGTATGGCTAGAGGAATAGACACCGCGGCGCACAATGGCGCTTTGAAAGCGGATGGTGTGACCGTGGCCGTTCTGGGTGGCGGCATTGGCAATGTTTACGACCATGGCGGAAAGAAGATGATCGATGCGATCGCCAGAAAAGGAGCTGTGGTGTCAGAGTATCCGATTCGGATGACCCCGATGCCAGCCTATTTTCCGATGCGCAACCGCATCATCAGCGGTTTGTCGCGCGGCTTGGTCGTTGTGGAAGCACGTGAGAAAAGCGGCGCTTTGATCACATCGGGATTGGCGCTGGAGCAGGGCCGTGATGTTTTTGCGGTGCCCGCCAATGAATCTTCCAAATCCAAAGGAAGCAACTGGCTGCTCAAGCAAGGTGCGCGGTTCGTTACTTGTGCCGAAGATATCTTGAATGAATACGGCGTTCTTTTTAAAGAAGCCAATCTGAAGCAAGCCAAGAAATCGGCTAGCTCTCCGGAGGAAAAAGGCATTTTGGATCTCTTTGACGATGCGGAGCCGTTGCATGTGGATGAGATCGTCGAGAAGACCAGGCTTGCGCCCTCACAGGTCTTGATGTCTCTCACCATGCTTCAGATCAAAGGCGCTCTTAAAGAGCTGCCCGGAAAGTATTATTCGGTGAAATCGTGAGCACAGCATCTATGGTTCATATTATTTTGAATGGAGAGAAGAGGGAATTTTCTTCAGGAATTAATTTGTTGCAGCTTTTAGAGGCGCTCAAGATCGTGAAAGAAAAGGTCGTGGTCGAACACAATCTTGAGATCGTATCGCGTGACTGTCTTTCGGATGTGGCGGTGCGCGAGGGAGACCAGATTGAGATTGTGCATTTTGTGGGTGGTGGAGCGCCAGCGCATGCGCTTGTGATCGTGGAGTCTCCTGCCAAATGCAAGACCATCCAGAAATATCTAGGCTCCGGATTTGAAGTGACGGCTTCGATGGGTCATGTGATCGATCTTCCCAAAAGTAAAATGGGCATCGACATCGAGAATAATTTTGAGCCCAAGTATATCGTGGTCAAAGACAGGAAGAAAACGCTCAGCGAGCTTAAGAAAAAAGCCAAATCTAAAAAAGAAATATACCTGGCCTGTGACCCTGACCGTGAGGGTGAAGCGATCAGCTGGCATTTGAAAGAAGCCCTCGGCAAAGGAAAAACCGTATGGCGAGTGGTGTTCAATGAGATCACGAAGGACGCTATTTTAGAGGCGTTTAAAAAACCGCATGATCTGAACATGGATCTCATTGGCGCCCAGCAAGCAAGGCGCGTGCTGGATCGTCTCGTGGGTTATAGTTTAAGCCCGCTTTTGTGGCAGAAAGTGGGCCGTGGATTGTCAGCCGGCCGCGTGCAATCGGTAGCGCTTCGTCTCATCGTCGACCAGGAAAGA
This sequence comes from uncultured Planctomycetia bacterium, assembly GCA_964402785.1. Lineage (GTDB taxonomy): Bacteria > Omnitrophota > Gorgyraeia > 2-02-FULL-51-18 > 2-02-FULL-51-18 > CAYODQ01. The sequence continues at coordinate 52,775 of CAYODQ010000002.1, read as the reverse complement.
AAGATCCGGGCATTTGTACCCGAAGAATACTGGTCCATCGAAGCGGATCTCAAAAAAAAGAGCGGTGATACGCGTACTTTCAAAGCCAATCTCGAAAAGATCGGTGATAAAAAGATAGAGATGGCCGATAAAGGGGTGGCCGATAAGGCTTTGGCGGCATCCAAAAATGCTCCCTTCATCGTCAAGGAGGTCAAGCATCTCAAGAAAAAGCGCAATCCGTCGGCGCCGTTCACCACCAGCAAATTACAACAGGCAGCTTATAACCGATATCGTTTCCCTGCCTCCAAAACGATGAAGGTGGCTCAAACCCTTTATGAAGGCGTGGAGATTGCCGACGAGGGCAGCGTGGGTTTAATCACCTACATGCGTACGGATTCAGTGCGAATTTCGGAGGGAGCCCTCAAGGAGACGCGTGACTACATTGCAAAACAATTCGGTAAGGATTATTTGCCGGGTACTCCCAATGTTTATAAGTCAAAAAAAGCAGCTCAGGAAGCACATGAGGCTATTAGGCCCAGCGCTATTTCTAGAGATCCCAAGTCGATCGAATCCTTCTTAACGCCTGATCAACAAAAGCTGTATTCACTGATCTGGGAGCAAACGGTGGCTAGTCAGATGGTGCCGGCGCTGATCGCGCAAGATACGGCAGATATTGCAGCGGGCGAGTTTATTTTTCGCTCCACTGGTAGCCGTGTGGAGTTCCCTGGCTTTTTGGCCGTCACAGATCGCAGCGAAGATGAGGATAATCCGCTTCCTGCTCTTGAGGTGGGGGAGAATTTGATCCTTTTGGATCTGCAAAACCATCAGCATTTTACAAAACCGCCAGCGCGATTCACGGATGCATCGTTGGTCAAGGCTCTGGAAGAACAGGGGATCGGCCGCCCTTCGACGTATGCTCCGATCATCGCCACGCTTACGGGGCGCGATTATATCCGCAGAGAAGGCGGGAGTTTGGTGCCGACGGAGCTTGGGATGTTGGTGGTGGATATTTTGGTGAAACATTTTGAAAAGGTGATGGATTTTCAGTTCACCGCAGGACTTGAAGAGCAGTTGGACGAGATCGAAGAAGGGCATTGTAATTGGGTGCAGGTGGTACGCACTTTTTACGATGTCTTTAAAGGGCAGATGGAGGCCGCCAAAGACCAGATCCAAACGGTCAAGAAAGTGGCTGAGCCCACTGATGAGATCTGTGACAAATGTGGCAAGCCCATGGTGATCAAATGGGGCCGCCGCGGCCGCTTCATGAGCTGCTCAGCGTGGCCTGAGTGCAAGAATGCAAAATCAATATCGACCGACGTGGTTTGCCCGCAATGCAAAACGGGCAAGCTTGTTGCGCGCCGCGCCAAGTCAGGCCGCGGACGGCCCTTTTTTGGGTGTACGGCTTATCCCAATTGCAACTATATCGTCAACAAACTTCCCTCAGCGAATTCGGCTGAGCCGGGATCCGATGCAGCGCCCAAAGCTGACGATCAAGGGCCCGCGGAAGACGATAAACATCTCTCCGATATTTAGATATGAACATCTCTCTTCAAAAATTTCTCAACTATTTGAAAGGCGAGAAAAATTATTCGCCGCATACGATCTTGAATTATTCGCATGATCTTAAAGAATTTTTCAGTTTCATCGGTGACGCTTCGGTGGAGGGCATCGACAAAGACAAGGTGCGTTCATATTTGGCAAAGCTGAATGCGGATGGTTTGTCCAAAAGGACGGTGAGTCGTCGCATGGCTGCGTTGCGCACTTTTTATCGTTTTCTGGTGAGGGAAGGGCTGGTTTCCAAAAATCCGCTTGCCTCCGTGCGCAATCCCAAGCAGGAGAAAAAACTCCCGATCATATTGGATGAATCCGATGTGAGCCGTCTTCTTGATGCGCCTTCGAATGATCTGGACGGCCGCCGTGACAAAGCTATCCTGGAGACACTTTATTCCACCGGGATGCGCGTGTCGGAGTTGGTGAGTTTGGATCTGGATAAAGTTGATTTCATCAGCGGCGTTTGCCGTGTGTTTGGAAAAGGATCAAAAGAACGCTTGTGCCCTATCGGTGATCGGGCGCTGAAAAATATTCGGCAGTATCTGGAGTTGAGGGATCAGCAGATCAAAAAGTCATCGCGCGCCGTATTTCTAAATCATTCGCCCAATCAGCGAGGCTCTCGGCTTACGGATAGGAGTGTACGTCGCACCTTACTTAAATATATCGATCAAACATCGCGCCGTGAAAAAATATCACCGCACACACTTCGACATTCCTTTGCGACGCATCTTTTGAACCGTGGCGCGGACCTTAAATCTGTCCAAGAGCTTTTGGGGCATGAGAATCTTTCCACTACACAGATCTATACACATGTGTCCATCGAGAGGTTGAAAGACGCATACGGAAAGGCGCATCCCAGAGCATGATCTTTTTATCCAAGTTTTTGTACAATTTCGGCTTCGCGATATTTTCTTTATTTTATTTACCTATTTTTATTTTGAAGGGGAAGGCTAATAAAGGTGCCTCTGCTCGTTTTGGAAATCCCCCCAAAGACTGTTTGGATAAGCTCGCCGGTCACAAGGTGGTGTGGCTGCATGCCGTATCGGTGGGCGAGATCGGGCTTGCTGTGAGGTGGGCCGCCCAGCTTAAGCTTCGCATGCCGGAAGCCAAGATTTTGTTCACGACCACGACCGTAACAGGATATGAGGTCGCTTCCAAGATCAAATCAGATGACGATGCGCTTTGCTATTTTCCGATCGATTGGAGTTGGGCGGTTGCCGCATTTGTCAAAAAAATCTCTCCCTCCACGGTGCTTTTGTTTGAAACCGAGATCTGGCCCAACTTGATCGATGTTTTATTCGCCAAAAGGATACCAACGTTCATCGTCAATGGCCGGATCTCAGACCGCGCATTTAAAAAATATCTGAAGGCCAAATTCTTTCTAAAGCATTCCTTGAATAGGCTCAGCGGGATCGCCGTCCAAGACGATACGATGAAAGATCGATTTGTTCGGTTGGGCGCTGATGAGTCGCGTGTGCAGGTGACGGGGAATTTGAAATTTGAATGGTCGCCCAACGAATGGAAGATTTCCGACAAGGATCGCGCGCAGCTGCCGGATGAACACGGTCTTTTTACCTGGCTATGCGCTAGTACTCATCCGGGCGAAGAAGAGATCGTTTTGGATGTGTATTCACGCTTGCGAAAGCAGCATGACCTCAGGCTTGTTTTGGCGCCTCGGCATGTCGATCGGGCGGATGATATTGAGAAAACAGCGCTTAACAAGAGTTTGGGTGTCCGGCGGTATTCAAAGAGATTTGAAGCCTCGGCGGAAAATGATCGCGAGGCCGCTGTTTTTTTGATCGATAAAATGGGTGTTTTATCCGATTTTTACGCCGCATCCGATGCCGTGTTCATGGGCGGCAGCCTTGTGCCCATCGGCGGGCATAATTTGGTCGAGCCGGCCTATTTTGGAAAGCCCGTTTTGTACGGCCCTTACATGCAAAATTTTAAGTCTATGGTCGAGGAGTTTGAAAATGGAAAAGCGTCGGTATGTGTGAAAGATAAAGAGGCGCTGGAAGTAAAGTTGGTGGAATGGATAGGTGACGCACGCAAACGAATGGATATCGGTGAGGCGGCAAAAGATCTGATCGGTCGCCACCGAGGCGCTGCCCAAAAAAACCTGGATTATGTACTATCGGTTCTCGAACAATCGCTTGGAAGGAGACTGTTAAACGTATGAAAAAAATAATAGCCAAGATTTTGGCCGCTGGTTATCGGCTTGTGATAAAGGTGTGGCATGCCAGTTATCGCTGGTTTCCAAACAAGATCAAAAAAGTGAACGCAAGAGTGCTTTCTGTTGGAAATATCACTTGGGGCGGCAATGGAAAAACGCCGCTCACGGTGCGTTTGGCGCGCGAGCTGAAAGAAGAGGGTAAAAAGGTCGCCGTTTTAACGCGCGGTTACAGCATGGATGAGGTGAAGGAATTGGAAAAGAAGCTTCCTGGAGTGCCGGTCATAGTGGGTAGGGACCGTATCAAAACCGCGCAGGAAGCGATCCAAAAGCACGGTGTGAATTATTTGATCTTGGATGACGGGTTCCAGCATTTAAGGTTGCATCGCGACCTTGATATCATTACGCTCAACTCGACAGAGCCGTTTGGTCCCGGCGGTCTTATTCCGAGAGGGACGCTGCGAGAACCGCTGGAGAATCTGGGGCGCGCGGATATTTTTGTGCTGACCAAAGCCAATATCGGGCATAAGAACTTGCATTGGATACGGCAAAAAATAAATTCGATCAAGCCCAATGCTATCATTTTTGAGGCTATGCACAAACCCGTGCGTTTTTTTGAGCCGCTTAAAAATCGAAGCTGGAATACCAGCGAGGTTAGGGGGCGTAAATTGGCAGCGATCTCCGGCATCGGCGATCCTTATTCGTTTGAAAAAATGGTGGAGCTCTTGGGCGCCGAGATCCTTTTGGCGGCTAGATATGGTGATCATCACGAGTATGAGATCTCGGAGATAAGGCATTTTATCAAACAATGCCAGCTCACGGGTTTGCGAGAGGTGGTGACAACAGAAAAAGATTATTTCAGGCTTAAACCTGTGTTGGCTAAATTGAGCGCGGATGAGCTTAAGAGTGTCAATTTTTGGGTACTTGAAATTGAATTCGAAGTGAGCGATGAAGAAGACTTTATTAGAAGATGCCTTAATTCTTAAAGTCGTCCAAGCTGGGCGAGCTTTAGTCCGCTGGCTTCCTTTTAGTTTTTCGCTCGCTTTTGCGCGCGGGGTGGGGACGCTTGTGTTTATTTTTTCCAAGCGCGGCGCCATTGCTTATCGCAATCTCAAGATGGCTCTGGGTGAAGCCTATTCACCCAAAGAACTCAAAAGAATAGCCGAGCGATCTTTTCAGAACTTAGCCATGAATGCCGTGGATCTGCTCAGGGTCCCGGATATGGATCTTAAATATATCCAAGAACATTTTACGATCGAAGGCCGCGAGAAATACGAAGAAGCTTTGAGGCAAAAAAAAGGCGTCATTTTTTTGACCGGCCATTTTGGCAGTTGGGAGCTTCTGAATATTGCCGGCAGCTTGATGGGGATGCCGCTGGTGGCTTTGGCGAGATTGCAAAAGCACCCACGATCGGATGCCTATTTGAACAAGTTGCGTGAATCCAAAGGCAGCCAGGTCATTTACAAAGGGATCATGGTTCGCCAGATCTTAAAATCCTTGCACGAAGGCAAGATCGTGGCCATTTTGAGCGACCAGGATGGCGGAAAGAAAGGGCGATTCGTTCATCTTTTTGACAGACTCTCATCAACCCCTCCAGGCGTTGCCGCTTTTTCCATGAGAACCGGCGCACCCATTTTCCCCGTTTTTATTTTTAGGCAAAAAGGCGAGAAGCACTTCATCGAAGTGGGCGATGCCCTTAAGATGCCTCCGGCAGATGCAGCGCCGGATGACGCCGAGAGTTTTATTTTGCAGCAATTTGCAGATACCCTTGAAGAGAAGATCCGAAGATCTCCTCATCAGTGGCTTTGGGGTCATCGGCGCTGGAAATCGTCGCCCGACAAAAAGATCCTGGTGTTGAGTGATGGGCGAGCCGGGCATGTGCATCAATCCATGGCGGTTGTGGATGCGATGCGACGCATGCGTGAGCCGCAAGGAACAGCCGACAGGCTTTTTTGTGAAGAGCTTCAGATCCAATTCAGGAACGAGTTTTTTAGAGGGGGCTTGCGCGCGCTGAGCATTCTTTGTCGGGGACACATCCCATTTAGGACTCTGTGGCTCAAGGCTGCATTGAAACCTGATTGCTATCGCCAGATGAGGCGTGCGTATGCGGATATTGTTATTTCTTGCGGCTCGTCGCTTCAAGATGTGAATATTTGGATCAAAAAAGAAAATAAAGCAAAATCCGTTTTGATCATGAAGCCCAGCACGTCGCACGAGCTGTTCGATGCTATCATTCTTCCGAAACACGATAAAGCCATGTCCAGCGACCGTGTATTCGTGACGGATGGAGCGCTTTCTGCCATGCGACAAGAAGATCTCTCAAGGGAATCGCAAAAACTACGCGCGGAGCTGTCTTTGGGCGGGCACGCGAAGAAAATTGGATTGCTTGTTGGCGGAGATACCACTAAAATCCAGTTTCAGCTGGCGCTGTTTGAAAAGTGGATGCAAATGCTGCATCAGTTCAGTCTAAGGCAGGGTGTTGAGGTGATCGCGACCAGTTCGCGCCGAACGCCAGCCTGGGCCGAGCAGGTGATGAAGCATTTTTTTCTGGATAAGCGGGTGTGTCCATATCTTTTGATCGCCAATGAAGCCAATCGTCAGGGCGGCGTGAGTGCTATATTGGGATTGTCGGATTGGGTGATCGTAACAGGTGAGTCCATGTCGATGATCTCGGAAGCGGTGATGGCCGGAAAACTTGTGTTGGTGATAGAACCTTGGCAGGCAGGGACATCCACGAAACCCAAATACGAAGAATATTTGGATCGATTGGAGCGCGAAGGGAAGATCGTGCGGGGTCGTTCCGAGCAATTTTTAGATCAGATGATGTCGTTGTCTCAGCGGTCTGGCGCCCCAGACTGGGAGTATCGGCGGCGTCAAGAAGATGTATTGCATAACGTGGCGCAAAGGATCATGTAGATATGGTCGTGCTTCAGATATTGCCAGAGCTCAAATCAGGCGGGGTTGAACGCGGGTCGGTCGATCTGGCGAAGTATTTAAAACGTAAAGGCTATAAGGCTGTGGTGGTTTCAGCTGGGGGCCCTCTGGTTGGCGAGCTCGTGTCAGCGGGTGTCACGCATTATGCGCTTCCGGTGCATAAAAAATCAGTTTTTTCTATCATCGCCTCCGTAAAAGCATTGATCAAAATCGTTCGCATGGAGGGTATCGATGTGATCCATGCCCGCAGCCGCGTTCCCGCCCTGATCGCTTATTTTGTGAGCCGCTACACTCAGGTTCCGTTCGTGACAACGAGCCACGGTTTTTATAGTAAACACCTTTTAAGCCGTCCGATGGGTTGGGGCAAATACGTGATTGTCGCTAGCCATATTATTGGGAAGCGCATGCGAGATGACTTTGGTGTACCTCACGAAAAGATCCGCATGATCCCGCGTGGTGTCAATTTGGAAGAGTTTAAATTGCGCGACGCTGAAAAACTGGCAGCAACAAAGGAAGTGGTGATCGGTTTGGTGGGGAGGCTGACACCGATCAAGGGACACCCACTTTTTTTGAAAGCCATGGCACGGGTCGTGCGAGTTTATCCGCATATCAAGATCCAGATCATTGGAGATGCGCCCAAACCACAATACAAAGAAGAGCTTTTGATGCTCACGCGTAACCTTGGGCTTTCGCAGGCAGTTCAGTTCATGGGGACCCGATATAATATTCCAGAGCTTTTGAGTAAGATGTCGGTTTTGGTGGCGCCGTCGGTGGGCGAAGAGGCTTTTGGGCGTGTCGTGATCGAGGCAGGCGCTTGCGGTGTCCCTGTGGTGGCGACGCGCATGGGTGGCTTGGTGGATATCATTGAGCACGAAAAAGACGGATTATTGGTGGGTCCCGAGGATCCGCGCGAATTGGCGGACGCCGTGTTGAGGATACTCAAAGACGAATCTCTGGCCAAAAACCTAGCCCAATCTTTGCGCGCCAAAGTCGAGGCTGAGTATGATCTTCCCATGATGTTTGAGAAGAAGCTCAAGGTATACGAAGAAGCGCTTTCCCGAAAAAAAATATTGGTCATCAAGTTGAGTGCGCTTGGGGATGTGATACTCAGTATTCCTTCTCTTAGGGCGTTGCGTGAAAAATATCCCAAAGCCTGGATCACGGTCCTTGTTGGAAGAAAATCGAGAAAGATCATTCGTAATTGTCCGTATGTGGATGATGTGATGGTCTATGAAGAGAGTATGAAGCACAAATGGCGATCGGCGCTTCGGATGGCCCGGTTGTTGGCTGGCGAGGATTTTGATATTGCTATCGATCTTCAAAACAATCGACTGAGTCATTTCTTTTCATTTTTCTGCGGTGCCCGGGTGCGCGCGGGGCACAAAAATCGCAAATGGTCTTTTTTTCTTAACCGGCGCGCAGAGGGCGATTTTTCAACAATTTCTCCTATCGATCATCAATTTCAGGTCCTGAAGCTTATCGGAGTCGAGCCATCCTCAAAGCAGCTTGAGATATGGACGGAAAAGAGTGAGGATGAGAAGATCGGAAAATTTTTGGAGTCCCAGTGGGTTTCTCCCAGCCAGATCCTGGTCGGGATCAATCCGGGATCGTCTCCGCGATGGCCGACCAAGCTTTGGCCTGTGGAAAATTACGCCAAGCTTTGCGATGAGTTGGCGAGGAGAAATATTCGCGTGGTGATCACGGGTTCTCACGAAGAGCAGGCGCTGGCGGACGAGCTTTTATCGCAAACACGCAACAAGCCGGTGAATGCTGTCGGAAAAACGACGATCACAGAGCTCACGGCGCTGATCAGGCGTTGTCAGGTGTTTATCAGCTCTGATTCGGCTCCAATGCATATCGCATCCAGCTTGGATATACCGCTTGTGGCTATTTTCGGGCCCACTGATCCTAAAAGACACTTGATGCCGCCCTCACATCATCAGGTGTTTTGGAAAGAGCTTCAGTGCAGCCCTTGTTATCTCAGAAGCTGTCCGATCGGCCATCCGTGTATGAAGAAGATCAGTGTGCAGGAAGTGTTGGATGCCGTCCTTCATCTCATCAATAACAAGCGTCCATCCGGCGTATCGTTATCGGAGAGCCTGGTTTGACCCGGCGGTACAAAGGCCTCGTTCTTGTTTTAATTTGCGCTTGGATCCTTTTCCAAGCTGCCCGCGCTTATTTTTTTGAGACCCCTATTCTCATGTATCACATTGTCGATTACGCCAACCCCAAGATCAAGTCACCAACGGTCACACCCGAATCTTTCGAGCGACAGATGCAGTTCTTAAAAACACACCGTTATCATGTCGAGCCCTTGTCTAAAGTGGTGGAGGAATTAAAGGCAGGCAGAAAGATCAAGCCTAAGACCGTGTGTATTACGTTTGACGATGGGACGGTGGATAATTATAACAATGCATTTCCTATCCTAAAAAAGCTAGGTTTACCAGCCACTATCTTTATGATCACGGACAATATCGGCAAGGCGGGGTGGCTGACATCAAAGCAGCTTCAGATCATGGATGAATCCGGCGTCACCATTGGCAGTCATACATTATCCCACGCTTTTTTGCCTAAATGCTCCGAAGAGCAAATAAAGAACGAGTTGACCGCATCAAAGGTGAAACTTGAAAGTATTTTGGGTCATCCTGTCACGCTTTTCAGTTTTCCCGCAGGAGGCACCACTCCTGAAGTGAGGGCTTTGGTTCAGTCAAGTGGATATGAAGGTGCTGTGACGACCAATTACGGAAAAGTGCCTCATGATTTTTATGGTCTGCATCGCATCAAGGTCAATAATTCGAACGGGCTGTTTAGTTTTTGGGCCAAAGTCTCCGGTATTTATCACCTAGGAAAAAAGCGTGTGTCTTATAAGGGTGGCCAGCAGAGTGTCAGCCCTTCCATGGATTCTTGATCATGTCTGCAGCGCTTCCGAAAGATTTAAAGCGCGTTTTGGTTGTTTGTCCAAATTGGTTGGGGGATGTTCTTTTTGCCACGCCATTTTTAAGAGCTTTTAAGCAAGCCTACCCGGATTGCGAGATGGACGTTTTATTGCCTCATCGTGTTGAGGGTGTCCTGAAGCATAATCCCAACGTCCGCAATTCGTTGGTTTATAACGAGCGCATTCATTTGGGATCTTTATGGCAGGCGTTGGTTTTGGTTCGCCGTTTGCGAGGAGAGCGCTATGACGCCGCTATTTTGCTGACGCCGTCAAAATCCAGATCGTTCCTTTTGAAAATGTCGGGCATTGCTATTCGCGCAGGATATCAGGCGCCTGACAAAAAAACATCTATGACTCATGCGGTAGCGCCGCCTGATCAGGCTTTGCATAAGATCGATCATTTTTTGCATCTTTCGCAAGCGCTGGGGATCCCGTCTCGGGGACGCCAAATGGATTTTTTTCCGGATGCAGGAGCTTTTGAGCGATTGCAGAGTAAATGCGGCAAGGCGGGTTTGTCCGCAAGCTCTTCGTATGCCGTCATTCATATTGGTGGCAACTGGCATCTTAAGCGGTGGGCGATCCAGTCTTTTGCGAAGTGGACACAGCTTTGGCTGAGCAAAAATACGGGGCATGTCGTGATCTGCGGGACCGTTTCGGAGATGGAGTTGGCAAAACTCCTCATCGAATCTGTCCGGGATCCCAGGCTGATCTCGTTGTGCGGGCAAACATCTTTGGATGAATTGGCCTGGCTTTTGAAGGGGGCTCAAGTCATGCTGTCCAATGACTCGGGGCCGGTTCATTTGGCGGCAACTCAAAAGACGCCCATTGTGGCGCTATTTGGGCCCACGTCCGCTGCTTTGACAGGTCCTGTTTCCTCCGGCGCGTTATTTACTTTTCAATCCCGAGTCGGATGTGAACTGCCGTGTTATTTTCAATCTTGCAGCGACCATCTTTGTATGCGATCGATCTCACCTGAGCAAGTTTATGAAAAAACACTGGAGCTGAGCCGATGATCACCGACAAAAGCTCGATCCAAAAGATCTTGGTCGTCACACTTTCAAATTTAGGAGATGTGGTGTTGACGCTTCCGGTGTTTGAGCAATTGAAATTGTCATTTCCTGAAGCGAAATTGGATGTGATCGCGGGAGAATCCGGGAAGATCGTTTTTGAAGGGGATCCGCGCATCGATCAGTTTCGGGTGTTCAATAAACGAGCACCTTTTCAGCAGAAATGGGCGTTTATTCAGTCGATCCGCAACGAGCGCTATGATCTTGTGATCGATCTTCGGCGTTCTTTGATCGGCTTGCTTTCAGGAGCACGTTATCGTAATTCTTATATTACTCGATCCAAAGGCGCTCATCGCGGTGAAAAACACCTGGCTTCTTTGAAAGGACTTGTTTCTCTTTTTCCGGTGGAGCAAAGATGGTTGGAGCGGAGATCACCGAATGATTCTACTCGTCCAATGCTGGATAGAGACAAGCCCACGATCATTGCCGCCGTAGGCTCCAAGAGCGATATTAAAAAATGGCCAGCAGTTCATTACGCTCAGCTTCTGGATCGGCTTGCCCATGAAAAAGGATTTCAGATCGTATTGGTGGGGGATAAGGCTGATGCAAAAGACGCCGAACGTGTTCGCTCATCCATGAAGCAAGCGGCTTTAAATGTTTGCGGCGAGACGACTTTCTTGGAATTAGTAAGTCTGGTCCGTCGTGCAAAGCTCGTCATCACCAATGATAGTGCGCCACTTCATATCGCGGATGCGCTCAAAGTTCCGGTGCTGGCATTATTTGGGCCCACGGACCCGGCAAAGTACGGCCCCAGGACAAAAGGCAGCGCTTCTTTATCTCTCAAGATCTTTTGTTCCCCATGCGAAAAAGCTCAATGTCGCTATGGCCATGAGTGCCTCAGCAACTTATCCGTAGAAACTGTTTATCACAAAGCGTCTCAGATCCTGGAGGATCGATTGAGAGGCCAGGGGTTGAGGTTTTTGGTGATGCGATTGGATCGTGTTGGAGATCTGGTGCTGACGCTGCCATCTATCTATGCACTTCGTCAACAGCATCCCGATGCGCATATCACGGTCATGACGCGGCCTTACACGCAGGATCTTTTGCGGGAGCATCCTTGGATCGATGAAGTCCTGGTTTATGATTACAAAAAGGGCGGAGCGCATACGTTTCCATGGGGTTATAGCCGGTTTATTCGAGAAATAAGAAGACGATCGTTTGACGCAGCATTTGTGATGCATCCGGGGATACGTTCCTATTTGATCCCATTTTTATCAGCTATTCCATATCGGATCGGATATCAAAATAACCTATCTTTTTTGCTCACTCACGCGATGCCTGACAAAAGACATCTGGGCTTGGAGCATGAATCTGAGTATGCTTTGCACTTGGTCGAGGCGTTTGGTGTGCCGCGCCCAACTCAAATGCCGGATAAGCTGCTTTTTCCGGAGACCCGAGTGGATTTGGCTAAGCGAGAAGGGGTGATCGCGATTCACGCCGGCGCCAGCTGCCCTTCAAAGCGATGGCCCAAAGAAAATTACCGCCGCTTGATCGAAAGTATCCTGGCGTTCCATTCGCACCGCGTTGCGATTATTGGTGGCGAGGATGAGGTTTCGCTGGGAGCCTATCTTTCCAAGGGTTTTGATGAGAGGGTACAGGACTGGACGGGCCGTCAAAATTTAAATGAACTGACAGCGTTCTTATCTGTATGCGATGCTCTAGTTTCAAATGATTCGGGCCCGGTGCATGTGGCCGCAGCTGTTGGTACGCCGGTTGTCAGTATTTTTGGACGCAATCAAGCCGGGCTTGGCGCTCGCCGCTGGCAACCGCTGGGTGCGTCGCACCGCGTTTTGCATAAAGATATTGGATGTGTGGTCTGTTTGGCTCATGCATGCACGATCGATTTTGAATGCCTAAAAGCGATCCGGGTGGAAGAGGTGTACCAGAGCTTGGCGACAATCCTGACTAGACAGCATGAAAAAAAATCTGCAACTTACCAACGTTAAATATTTGATTTTGGTTTTATTGATGACGATCCTGTGCGGTTCAATGCCAGCGATCGCGCAGAATAATTTTGCAGCAAAAACACCGAAGAAATTACCCCCCCTGTCAAAGCCGAATGCTCGTATGGAGTTGGGCGAGCATTTGTTGTACGAAGTTTCTTGGATGGGCGTCCCCGTGGGTTACGGAGAGTTGTGGGTGAAGGAAAAGATCCAACATCTTGGGCGAGAAGCTTACCATGTGGTCGCGATCGCAAGGACCAACGAAGTGTTGTCGACGATATACCCGGTCCAAGATGAGCTGCATAGCTTTATTGCGGTTGACGATCTGTATCCGCTGGAATTCCAAAAAAAACTAAGTGAGGGGCGGTACCGAGCGGACGAAAAGACGGTTTTTGATCCATCTAATAAAAAGGGCTATTACGAATCGCTTAAGAACGGCGAAAAAAAAGAGTTTGAGATCGGCGGATTTGTGCACGATGTCATATCGGCTTTTTTCTGGGTGCGCAGGCAAGATCTTCAAGTAGGCAAAGCGGTGCACACCGTTGTTTCCAGTGAAGAAAAAGACCATGACTTGGAGATACAGGTGCTAAAGAGAGAATCGAAAGAGTTGAAAGGTCGGGGGAGTGTGGACACCATTCTCGTTGAGCCCAGGACAAGTTTGAAGGGTGTTTTGTATAGCCGGGGAAGAGTTTGGATCTATTTATCCGCCGACGAAAAGCGTATCCGCGAGTGGAGCATGCTCAAAACGCCCTTCGACCCTATTAATGGCGTTATTAAATCTCAATCCAAAAAATAAACCCATTTCTTCCTCTCAGATGTAAAGCCGGCAGGCAGGCAGGCTCGGACAAAATCCAAGACGCGGTGGCGGACTGCCTATATTAGAGGCACCGCGTCGGGTGGATTTCCAGCTCGCATAATGTATAAACCAGGGCTCGTGCCGTCTCCAAACGACTTACAACAAAACCATAAGCGCATCCAAACGGCCGGGAACGAATAAAATCGAAATGCGCTGCCGGCTTAACCCTAAGACACCGCTCGCTCTTCTGGATGAATTACTTTCATATACTGCAGAAACGAGTCATGGATACAGCCTTCGTGTGAGAATGGCTTCTCAAGCCGACAAGGGATACTATCCGTAAGACCTCCGCGACCCCCGAGCCGCACGGAACATAGCTCTATTTTAAACATGGGCGAGGGGGCAAGAAGAGCGAGGTGCCTCGCAGGGGCACCGGAGCCTGCCTGCCGGCAGGCAGGCGTGTCTGTAGGATAGTGTCCCTTGTCGGCTTGCACGCTTATCTCATCTAAGGCTTGGATTCTTGGGGAGAGGGGTTTGTTGACGTGTTCCCTACGCAATGCTAAAATCATCATCTTTGCTGGACTAAACCTGCAAGTTTAACCGAATATTAGGAATGCTACCGCATGGAACATAATGACTTAGCACGTTGGAAGCATATCATTTCCAATTTTAACAAATCCAAGGTTTTGGTCGTCGGCGATCTGATCTTGGATGAATTTATTTGGGGCAATGTTTCTCGCATTTCGCCCGAAGCTCCCGTGCCGGTTGTGTGGGTCAATTCTGAAAATTTTATGCCGGGAGGAGCATCCAATGTGGCGTACAACATCAGCACTTTGGGTGGACAAGTTTATTTGGCGGGTGTGGTTGGTGACGATTCGCGCGGCGAAGTTTTAAGGAGCGTGCTTCAAAAAAGAGGTGTGCATTGTGATGGCATCGTGGCCGATAAATCACGTCCCACGACTCAAAAAACACGCGTGATCGCACATCATCAGCAAGTGGTTCGTATCGACCGCGAGCTTGTGAAGCCGATCGCGGATTCTATACAGGATCAGATCCAAGAATTTATCCGCAAAAAATTGCCGGAAGTGGATGCGCTCATCATCGAAGATTATGGCAAAGGTGTGATCGTACCAAAACTCGTGAGTGAGGCAGTGCGTATCGCCAAGAAGCACAAAAAGGTGATCACGGTGGATCCAAAAGAGACTCATTTTTCTTACTACAATGGCGTTACCACTCTGACACCCAATCACCATGAAGCGGGTGCGGCTGTTGGGTTTAAGATCAAAGATGATGCCACGCTTGAAAAAGCAGGGCAGCTTATGCTCAAAAAGCTTCGCTCCCAAAGCTTGATCATTACACGCGGAGAAAATGGTATGGCAATCTTTCGTCCGCGCAAGGAAACTGTGAAAATTCCAACCGTGGCTCAGGAAGTTTTTGACGTGTCTGGTGCCGGGGATACGGTGATCAGCGCTTTGACGTTGGCGCTAGCCGGAGGAGCGAATATTATTGATGCAGCTCATATTTCAAATTGTGCTGCCGGTATCGTGGTCGGTAAGATCGGTGTCGCCGTCACTAATCAAGAAGAGCTTTCGCAGCGCATTGCCAATGAGACTCAGCAGCCTCGCCGGCGTAAATCGGATCTGATCAAGACTCAGCCTGGCCAACATAAATGAAGGAGCGTTGACGAGCGTGGAAGCTATCGGAGTGATTCCCGCACGTTATGGTTCGACTCGTTTCGAAGGCAAGGTCATCAAAGACCTTTGCGGAAAACCGGTCATCCAGCACGTGTACGAGCGTGCCAAAAAAGCCAAGCTGCTGGATGATCTGATCATCGCGGCGGACGATGACCGAGTCGTCCAGGTCATAGAAGGTTTTGGAGGTAAATGCGTTTTTACGTCTAAATCCCATTCAACCGGCACGGACCGTCTAGCCGAAGTCGTAAACCAGCTTGATGTTAAGATAGTGGTCAATATCCAGGGTGATGAACCGCTCATTAACCCCATCCTCATCGATGATCTTGTACGTGTGATGAAAAGTAATCCTGATATCGGTATGGCGACCGTGGTCAAAAAAAGCCATTCCGAAGAAGAATTTCGAAGCCCCGATGTGGTGAAGGCCATCCTCAACAAGAACGATGAAGCGCTTTATTTTTCTCGTCAACCGATCCCGGTATTTTTGAAACCGGCTCCCGGAGGGGATTGGTTTTATAAACATATCGGTATTTACGCATATAACAAAGATTTTTTGTTCACCTTCAAAAAACTACCCACATCTTATCTGGAAAAAAACGAGCGCCTTGAGCAGCTGCGGGCACTTGAGCATGGTTATAAGATCAAAGCCATTGAAACCAAGTATGAGACCGTGGGTGTGGATACACCGGAAGATCTAGAGTTAGCAAAAGCTTTTCTGCAAAAGGAAAAAAATGCCTAGATATATTTTTATTACGGGTGGCGTTGTTTCTAGCCTGGGTAAGGGGATCGTTTCGGCTTCTATTGGGAAGATCTTGGAGTCCAAAGGCCTCAGGGTGAGCATGATGAAATGCGATCCCTATCTCAATGTCGATCCTGGCACCATGAGCCCTTATCAACACGGCGAAGTATATGTGACCGAAGATGGCGCAGAGACGGACCTGGATCTCGGGCATTATGAGCGTTTCACGGGCGCTGAGATATCCAAGCTCAATAATATCACCACAGGGAAGATATATTTTTCAGTGATCACGAAAGAGAGACGGGGCGACTATCTGGGCGCAACCGTCCAAGTGGTGCCGCATATCACCGATGAGATTAAATCCGCCATCAAATCCGTGACACAAAATAAATCCGTCGATGTGGTGATCTGCGAGATCGGTGGCACGGTGGGTGATATCGAAAGTCTACCATTCTTAGAAGCGATCCGGCAGTTTCGCCAGGATGTTGGCCGTGACAATGCGATCAATATTCATTTAACTTTGATCCCGTACATTCGTGTGGCAGATGAGATTAAGACCAAGCCGACGCAGCATTCTGTCGGTAAGATGCGTGAGATCGGTATCCAGCCCGATATCCTCATGTGCCGAACTGAGAAAAAATTATCCAAAGATGTGCGCGAGAAGATAGCTCTTTTTTGCAATGTGGAAGCCGAACAAGTGATCCAGGCGCTGGACGTGCAAGATATTTATGAGGTTCCGATCGCACTCAAGGATGAGGGATTGGATACACTCATCGTTCGTTTGCTCAAGCTCAACTGCGAAGATGGCGATGCAAAACTTAAAGCTTGGAAAACAAATGTGGTTGATAAGGTGATCAGCCCCTCCAAGCGCGTCACGATCGGCGTTGTCGGGAAATACATGGAGCTGCAAGACGCTTACAAATCCATTTACGAAGCGCTGAAACATGGGGGTATCGCCAATGATACGCGTGTGGAGGTTCGCAAGATTGATGCCGAAGATATCATCAGCCCCGGCGCCGAAAAATATCTTAAAGATCTGAACGGGATCCTAGTGCCGGGAGGCTTTGGTGATCGTGGGATCGAGGGTAAGATCAAAGCTGTTAAATATGCGCGCGAGAACAAGGTTCCGTATTTCGGTATTTGCCTTGGCATGCAATGCGCAGTGATCGAGTTTGCGCGCAATGTTTGTTCAATGTCGCGCGCCAACTCAACTGAGTTCAATAAACAAACTCCTTTTCCAGTGATCAGTTTGCTGGACGAACAAAAACGCGTGGAGAACCTGGGTGGTACGATGCGCCTGGGATCTTTTCCGTGCACTCTCAAAAAATCCAGCAAAGCCTCCAAAGCCTATGGCCGCGAGTCGATTCATGAGCGCCATCGTCATCGTTATGAATTCAATAATAAATACAAAGTTAAGATGGAGACCAGCGGCCTGGTTATATCCGGCACCAGTCCCAATGGCCGTTTGGTCGAGATCATAGAGATCGCGGATCACCCCTGGTTCGTGGGCTGCCAGTTCCATCCGGAGTTTCGTTCAAAGCCGGATCAGGCGCATCCACTGTTTAGAGATTTTGTGAAAGCATCCCTCGCTCATAAGGTTGAATAAAATGAAGTTCGGAGTAGGGAGTTCGGAGTTGGGAGACGTGTTAGATGAAAAGTATTAAAAAAAATAAAACCTCCGAACTCCGAACTCCAAACTCCGAACAAAAAATCGTCAAATTGGCCAATATTTTGATTGGCGGACAACATCCTTTGGTTTTGATTGCCGGTCCGTGTGTGGTCGAAAATGAAAAAAGTGCCATCCGCCATGCCAAAGCCATCCAGAAGATCACAAAACGCCTCAAGATGCCCTTGATCTATAAATCCAGTTACGATAAAGCCAATCGCAGCTCCATGTCTTCGTTTAGGGGCCTAGGCTTACAAGATGGCATGTCTATTTTGGCTACGGTCAAAAAAGAGACAGGGCTGCCGATTCTTACTGACGTCCATAGTCCCGAGGAAGCGCGGGCTGCAGCAAAAGTTGCCGACGTGCTTCAGATCCCTGCATTTTTATGCCGCCAAACAGATCTTCTTTTAGCCGCCGGCCACACAGGAAAAGTGGTCAATGTCAAAAAGGGCCAATTTTTAGCGCCCTGGGAGATGGGAAATGTCGCCGATAAGGTGGCGTCGACCGGAAATTCTAGGGTGATGCTTACGGAGCGAGGCACATTTTTTGGTTACAACACTTTGGTGAATGATTTTAGGTCGATCCCGATCATGCGTGAATACGGCTATCCGGTTATTTTTGATGCCACGCATTCGGTTCAGCAGCCGGGCGGTCGCGGCACCAGCTCAGGTGGAGATAGGCGCTTTGTGCCGACATTGGCCCAAGCGGGAGTGGTGGCCGGTGTGGACGGTGTTTTTATGGAGGTTCACGAAGATCCAGATCATGCGCCAAGCGACGGGCCTAATATGGTCAAGCTTTCCGAGCTCGAAAAGCTCCTGACGAGGCTGCTTAAACTGAGCGAGATCGTCCGACATGATCGCTGAAACAGCCAAACAAGTGATCAGGATCGAGCGTGACGCCATCACGGCTCTTTTGTCTCGCGTTGGCCGTGATTTTGAAAATGCCTGTGAAATTATTTTAAAGTCCAGAGGCCGCGTAGTGATGACAGGCATCGGAAAGCCTGGTTTCATCGCCCAAAAAATATCCGCTACACTTTCTTCAACAGGCACGCCCTCTCTTTTTATGCATCCCGCCGAAGCTCTGCATGGCGATCTGGGCCGCGTCACAAAAGATGATGTGGTCGTTGCAATCTCTAACAGCGGTCAAACCGAAGAGATCATCAAGATGCTTCCTCTCATAAAAAAAATTGGATGCAAGCTGATCGCTTTTACCGGCAACACCAAATCTCTTTTGGCTAAATATAGCGACGCTGTGCTGGATGTCAGCGTCAAAAAAGAGGCGTGTCCGCACAATTTGGCGCCGACAGCCTCTACGACCGCGATGCTTGTTTTGGGG
Source organism: uncultured Planctomycetia bacterium (assembly GCA_964402785.1). Lineage (GTDB taxonomy): Bacteria > Omnitrophota > Gorgyraeia > 2-02-FULL-51-18 > 2-02-FULL-51-18 > CAYODQ01. The sequence goes on along the minus strand of CAYODQ010000002.1, from coordinate 33,969 downwards.
GATGCGCTAGCCGTCTCACTTCTTAAGAAAAAAGGTTTTCGTGCAGAAGATTTTGCGTTTTATCATCCCGGAGGGAGTTTAGGAAAAAAACTTCTTCTCAAGGTTTCTGACATCATGCGCACAGGCAAAGCCAATCCGATCGTTCGAGACGATATGAAGTTGAAGCATGTTCTGTACAAGATCACAGATGCCCGTGCCGGCTCGGCTACGGTGATAGATAGCAAGGGTAAATTGGTCGGCATCTTCACGGATGGTGATCTAAGGCGTCGCCTCAAAGAAGGTCAGCGTATTCTGGATGAGCCGGTCAAGCGTGTGATGACCGCCGATCCGATCGCTATTGCGGGTGACCATTTGGCTGCCGAAGCGCTGGATCTTCTGCGCAGCAAAAAGATCGATGAGGTTCCTGTGGTGGATAAAAAAAGGCGGCCGATCGGACTTCTGGACGTACAGGATATTTTAAGAGCCGGGATCGTATAAAAAGATGAGTGACCAAGCTCTCAACGATCGTATTGCCAATATCAAGCTTGTGATCGTGGACAATGACGCTGTTCTGACGGATGGGCGTATCGTTTATGGTGACTATGGAGATGAGCTCAAATTTTTTGACGTGCAGGATGGTTTTGGGCTGACCTTGCTTAAGCGCGCCGGTATCAAGATCGCAATGGTGAGCGGGAAAAAATCGCGTATCAACAAACGCCGATCCAAAGAGCTGCAATTCGATGAGATCTTTCAGAATGCTTTTGACAAGCTGAAGGTGTTCGAGAAGCTTCTTAAAAAATATAAACTGCGGCCGGAGGAAGTGTGTTATATCGGCGATGATCTCATCGACTTGCCGCCCATGAAACGAGCCGGCCTTGCTATAGCGGTTAGAAACGCAGTTTCGGATATCAAAAGTATCGCGCATATCGTAACGGAGCGGGCTGGTGGGCACGGAGCCGTCCGGGAGGCTATCGATTTGATCTTAAAGAGTCAGGGCAAGTGGGCGCAGGTCACGGAGAGGTATTTTCGCTGATGAGATTTAAGAATTTTCCGCTTCTTCTTTTGCCGATCACTATTTTCGCAGCTTTGTTTTATTTTTATACAGAAAATAAAGCTCAGAAGATCGCCAAGCGAAAAGAGCGCGCCCGGACAGAGATGGTTCAATCCAGCCAGGATCAGCAATTTCAGAAATTCAACTTAACGGGTTTTGATGAGCGCGGCAAATCTGCTTGGAATCTGCAGGGGGATACCGCTAAAGTCGATCCCGGCCAAACGGTTTATTTGGATCAAAATGTGACCCTTAAGCTCAGAGACAACACGATCGTGCGGACGGATCGGGTGCAATGGTCGCAGGATGGCGGTACACTTGAAACCGACTCTATCGTTTACGTCGATCATCAAAATGCCAAAGTCACCGGCCATGGTGCCTATGGCAGGCCCAATGAGGGATTTCTTCAGCTGAACCGAGATATTGAAATGATCATTTTGCCGAATACGCGCTTGACCTGTGCGGGACCGCTTAAAATATTTTACAATCAGAACATCATGACGTTCTATCGGCGCGTTCGGGTGCGGGACGACAAAGGCACTTTGACCGCCAATCGCATGGACGTGCATTTTGAGCCGACCGAGAAAAAGATCAAGGAGATCATCGCGACCGGAAACGTGATCATTGAGCGTGATCAGGATACGACACATTCAAAGCGGGCGATCTATTCCGTGGACACGGGCTCCATTCGATTGGAAGGTAACCCGGAGATAACGTTGAATCAAGGCGGAAGGGGGCTCATCGATGGCGCTCTTAGAAACTAGGCAATTACGAAAGTCGTACGGTGGCCGCGCGGTCGTGAATGGCGTTGATATCTCGATCAACCCTGGCGAGATCGTAGGGCTTTTGGGGCCGAATGGCGCCGGTAAGACCACCACGTTTTATATGGTCACAGGCGTTATCAAGCCTGACAGCGGACAGATCTTATTTGATCATCGCGATGTCAGTGCATACGCGATGCATAAGCGTGCTCAGCTGGGGATTGGGTACCTCTCCCAAGAGCCATCCATTTTCCGTAAGCTGACGGTTGAAGAGAATATTATGGCTGTTTTGGAGACACTGGATCTGCCAAGACCGGAACGCAAGAGGCGTTTGGAGGAGCTTTTGAATGAGCTGGGTATTGCGCATCTCAGAAAGTCTAAAGCCTACACGTTATCAGGCGGTGAGAGACGTCGTCTTGAGATCACGAGGGCTTTGGTGACGCATCCGCTTTGCATTTTACTGGATGAACCTTTTTCTGGAATAGACCCGATCGCCGTATCGGACTGTCAGCACTTGATCAAGGAGCTCAAGAATAAAGGTCTGGGCATTCTCTTGACCGATCACAATGTGCGCGAGACGCTTTCGATCACCGATCGCGCTTATATCATGTACGAGGGCAAGATCCTCATCTCAGGTACCAAAAATGAGCTTCTGAGCAACAAAGAAGCGCGTAAAATATACCTGGGTGAGAAGTTTTCAATGTAAGTTGGCTTGTGGTATCATGGTGGTCTTTTGAAAGGGAAAAACGACATGAAAATTGATATCAGCGGACGTCATTTTAAAGTGACAGAACCCTTGAAGGAATACATCACAGAGAAGATCCTTAAGCTCGATAAATACTCGCTTAAAATCGAGTCGGTGCACGTTGTTTTGGAAGTGCAAAAGATCCGGCATATGGCCGAGATTTCATTGCTTGGCAAGAATATGCGTTTTTCGGCGACCGAGCAAAGCGAAGATATGTACGCTGCTTTTGACAAGTGCTTTGGCGTGGTGCAGCTTCAGCTGGGACGCAAACATGACCGCGTTAAAGATCACAAGGCTCGTCGTTACGCAGTTAAAACTACCAAAGAGCCCAAAGAGTCAGACACAGATTAGTTGATCTTGTATCGTCCTTGGATGATCTGATAGATCGGCGATTTTAAGAAAGGTTACGCACGTGAAAGTTAATTTGAAGAAGGTCAAGGATTGTACGATCCATATGAAGGTAGAAGTAGAAGCCCGTGATGTGGAGAGTCGTTTTCAAGAAGTGCTGAGGGATTTTCAGAAACAAGCACGCCTACCGGGTTTTCGCGAGGGTAAGGCGCCTATCGATATGGTTGAAAAGCGTTACAATGCTGAAGCCCGCGAAGAGCTGCTAAAGGCCTACATCCCTGAAGTTTATTACAAATCCGTACAAACTCAAAAAGTAGAGCCCGTATCTTTGCCGAAGATCTCGGATATTCAGTACGAGAGGGGCAAAAACCTCTCTTTTAGTGCCGAATTTGAAGAGTCTCCCAAGGTTTCGATCAAGAACTATAAAGGTATCAAGCTTAAGCGCGAGTCAGCGGATGTCACCGATCAGGATATGGAAAATGGGATGCAGTCACTTTTGGATCAGCGTGCCACATTTACACCGATCACCGAAAAGCGTGTGATCGCAGATGGTGATTTTGTTTTGGTGGATATTGAGCTGAAACAGGGCGATGAATATATTCAGGGGCGCACCGGAGTTCTTTTGTCTGTAAAACCAAGCGACGAGGATGATTTCCACGCCAAGGTTGTGGGCGCATCTTTGGGGGAGATCAAAGAGATCTCACGGGATGGTAAGCCTTTTACGCGCGTGACGTTGCGCGAGATACATGAGCGCAAGTCTCCGGCGCTTGATATCGAATTTGCCAAGCTGTACGGCATGGAAAGCGTAGATGATCTCAAGGCGGCTGTTCGTAAAGATATCGCAGCCCAAAAACACAGCGCATCCGTTGAAAAAATGAAGCAGGAGTTATTTGAAAAGCTTTTGGGTATGTCTCAATTTCCTTTACCGGAGAGCCTTGTAGAAAAGCAGAAAGAACGATTGTTTGAGCAGGCTCGGCGGCGTTTCTTGCAAGCGGGCTACCCAGAGACTGAGTGGGTCTCTGAAATGAAAGCGCATGACGCAGACTATGACAAAAAAGCAAAAGAGCAGGTGAAGCTCTATTTCATCCTGCAGACGATCGCGGATGAAGAGAAGATCGAGTTGGATGAGCTGGCCTTGGAAGCGCGCCTCAAAGCCATCGCCGAGCAGTCACAGCGTCCGATCGATGAAGTGAGACGCGTTTTTGAAGATGATCTACGTGAAAGTATTCAGGAAAAACAAACGATCGATTTTTTGATCGCCAACGCTAAATTTGACGAAGAAAAATAACAAGGAGCTTTATCCATGAGCATACTCGTTCCAATGGTGATCGAACAGACCGGCCGCTCCGAAAGAGCTTACGATATCTATTCTCGTCTTTTAAAAGACCGCGTTCTTTTTTTGGGAACTCCGGTTGACGACAATGTGGCCAATTTGATCGTGGCACAGCTACTTTTTCTTCAGATGGAGGATCCTGAAAAAGACATCCATCTCTATATCAATTCACCCGGAGGTTCGGTGACGGCGGGCCTCGGAATTTATGACACGATCCAATTTTTAAAATGCGATGTTGCCACGTACTGTATTGGCCAGGCGGCTAGCATGGGCGCTGTGATCTTGGCGGCTGGTGCCAAGGGCAAGCGATTTTCACTTCCGAATTCTCGTGTCATGATCCATCAACCTTGGGGCGGGGCGCAGGGCGTGGCGTCGGATATTCAGATCCAAGCGCGCGAGATACAGGGCATGAAAGAGAAGCTGAACAAGATCTTGGCCAAACACACGGGTCAGGATGTTTCGCGTATCGAAAAGGACACGGACCGGGATTATTTTATGTCGGCCGAAGAGTCCAAAGCTTATGGCATCGTGGACGATGTCGTTTCCAAGATACCAACCATTAAAAAATAGGATAGGTATATGAAAGATTATTTGTTATTAACTCCGGGGCCCACCAATGTGCCCAAGAAGATTTTAGACGCGACCGCGATCCCTATCATCCACCATCGCACCAAAGAGTTTCAGGCTGTTTTGGAGCGGGTGAATGGCATGTTGCCTAAGGTGTTTGCGACAAAGCACCCTGTTCTTTATTTTGCTGCCTCTGGTACGGGAGCGATGGAGGGAACCATCACCAACCTTCTTTCCAAGGGGGATACGGTGATCTCGCTCAATGCCGGTAAATGGGGCGAGCGCTATCGTGATATCGCAAAAATTTATGGCATGAATTTGGTTGAGATCTCACTGCCATATGGCGAGACGTTTGATATTCATAAAGTCGAGGAGACATTAAAGAAGCACCCCAATGCCAAAGCTGTTTTGATCGCTTTGTGCGAAACCTCCACGGCTGTGATGCATCCCGTACAACAAATCGCGGAGCTTACGCGTAAATCAGGCACCATGTTGTTTGTGGATGCCATCAGCGGTCTAGCTTGTGATCCGCTTCGGATGGATGAGTGGGGAGTGGATGTGGTCGTGTGCGGGAGCCAAAAGGGGTTGATGTTGCCTCCGGGTCTGGCGTATGTTGCTCTAGGCGAGCGTGCACAGGCAGCTATTTCCAAGTCCGATCTACCCAAGTACTATTTTACGTTTGCCGATGCGCTCAAGACGCTTAAGAAAAATGATACGCCTTATACGCCAGCCGTGAGTTTGATCCGAGGCATGGAAGTGGCAATGCAAATGCTTCTGGATGAAGGCATGGAAAATGTTTGGAAGCGTCATGCGGATGTGGCGGCTTGGGTTCGCAAACAGGTCGAAGCTTCAGGCCTCAAGCTGTTTGCCAAGGCCCCATCCAGCGGCCTCACTGCGATCGTGATGCCGGAGGGTGTGGCATCGGGCGACGTGATCAAGATCATGCGCGATGAACATTATGTTGTGATGGCGGATGGACAAGGTGAGTTGCAGGGCAAGCTGGTGCGTTTTGCACACATGGGTTTTGCTTGCACACGTCAAGATGCTCAGCGTGGGTGGAATGCGTTTGCAGACGCTATGACCAAGAAGGGCTACAAAATCCAAGCACTGGCTGCATCCAGCGTCTGAAAATCAGGAATGGTGAAGACATGACGACTATGGTATCGACAAAAAAATCTACTTTTAAGATCTTGGTTTGCGACGATCTCTCGGAAGAGGGTCTCAAGGTATTCCGGGATCAGAAGAACGTAGAGCTTGTGATCAAACTCAAGCAGCCTTTAGATGAGCTCAAGAAGAATATTGCCGATGCCGATGCCTGTGTCGTACGCTCTGGCACTCAAATAACAGCCGAAGTGATCGCTGCTGCCAAGCAGCTCAAGGTTGTGGGTCGTGCAGGTGTCGGATTGGACAACGTCGATGTAGAAGCGGCTTCCAAAAGGGGTATTGTTGTCGTAAATACTCCTGGCGGCAACACCATATCCGCTGCAGAGCTGGCATTTTGTTTGCTCATGGCCATGGCGCGCAATATCCCCGAAGCTTCTAATTCCGTCAAGCGTGGGGAATGGGAGCGTAAAAAATTCACCGGTGTAGAGCTTTATGAAAAAACTTTGGGTGTGTTGGGGTTGGGCCGCATCGGCTCAGAGGTTGCCAAACGTGCACAGGCTTTTGGGATGCGCGTGATCGCTTATGATCCGTTCTTGAGGGCGGAGAAGGCACTTCAAATGGGCGTTGAAGCCGTATCCATCGAAGAAGTGTTGAAAAAATCTGATTTTATTACACTGCACTTGCCGCTAACAGCTGAAAATAAAAATATGCTGGGAGAAGCACAATTCAAGAAAATGAAAAAAGGCGTTCGTATCGTCAATTGCGCGCGTGGTGGTTTGATTGATGAGAAGGCTTTGGCGGAAGCCATCCGGTCGGGTCAGGTGGCGGGTGCCGCGCTCGATGTGTTCGAGTCTGAGCCCCCTCCAAAGGATCATGAACTTTTTAAATTGCCGCAGATCGTAGCCACTCCTCATCAGGGCGCCTCCACAGAAGAGGCTCAGATCGCGGTGGCCGTGGATGTGGCGCAGAGCATCATCGACTATTTGAATGGCAAGGGCTCCAAAAATGCGGTCAATATTCCTTTTGTGGATCCAGAGGTATTGGATCAGATCAGGCCTTATATTTCTCTCAGTGAAAAGCTGGGGCTTTTTGCGGCTCAGCTGATCGATGGGCAGCTTCTTCAGGCTGATATCCACTATTCCGGCCAAGCAGCGGACTGTGAAACAACTCCGATCACAGTCGCTTTCTTGAAGGGTCTGCTGACGCCGATGTTAGCCGAAAATGTGAATTATGTGAACGCGGCAGTTTTGGCAAAAGAACGAGGCGTCAAGGTGACCGAGTCCAAATCATCGACGGCGGCACATTATGCCAATTTGCTACAAGTGGATATTCGTACAGATAAAAAACAGACGCGTATCGCGGGCTCCGTGATCTCCCGAGAAGATATTCGTATCGTTACGATCGATAACTACAATGTCGAAGCGGTTCCGGAGGGGTATTTGCTTCTAATCTCGAACAATGACGTACCAGGCATTGTTGGGCAGATCGGTACACTTTTGGGTTCCAATCACGTGAACATTGCCGGCATGACACTCGGAAGGGATCTTCCCGGGGGGCATGCTAAGACTCTTCTCAAGATCGATAGCGCTATATCCGACGACCTGATGAAGCAGATCCGGCAGTCAAAGAATATATTGGATGCGAAGTTAATTAAACTGTAATGCGTTTATCGTAGGGGCGCCCTTTACGGGTGCCCTCGTTTTTGTGGGCGGGCACGAGGCCCGCCCCTACTATGTTTAAAGGATAAAAATGAATATTGTTGTGGTGGGTGCCCAATGGGGCGATGAAGGCAAAGGAAAGATCATCGATATTCTTTCCAAGGATGTCGATGTGGTGGTGCGATACCAAGGCGGCAACAATGCGGGGCACACCGTTATCAAAGAATGCGGCGAATTTGTCCTGCACCTTATTCCATCCGGGATCTTTCATCCCAAAGTTAAATGCGTGATCGGCAATGGTGTCGTGGTAGATCCCGAAGCCCTGATCTCAGAGATCAAAGAGCTCGAGTCTAAAAAGATCTCTGTGAAGGGCCGGCTATTTGTGAGTGATCGTGCTCACCTTATTTTCCCGTACCATCGCGCTTATGATCGCCTGCGTGAGGACAAAGAAGGTTTTACCAAGATCGGTACGACCGGGCGCGGGATCGGCCCCAGTTATGGTGACAAGGTGATGCGCTGCGGGATACGCGTGGCGGATCTTTACGATGAGCCTGCTTTTCGAGAGAAGTTGACGCGTACATTGCGTGAAAAGAACGAAGTGCTCCAGAAGATATTTGGCCGAAAGTCTTTTTCATTCAAAGAAATCTATGATCAGTATCTTGAATACGGGCGTCTCATGAAGCCGTATGTGCAAGACACAGCCGTTCTTTTGAATCAAGCTGTCAAAGCCAAGAAGAAGATCATGTTCGAAGGTGCCCAGGGCACACATTTGGATGTGGATCATGGCACCTATCCGTACGTGACCTCCAGCTATGTCACGGCGGGCGGCGCTTCGGTGGGCACAGGTGTGCCGCCCAACGCGATCGATAAGGTGGTGGGTGTTGTGAAAGCATACACCACGCGTGTGGGTGAGGGACCATTTCCTACGGAGTTTGATACAAAGCTCATGGAAGAGATCCGTAAAAAAGGAAAAGAATTTGGCGCAACCACGGGCCGGCCCCGGCGCTGTGGATGGTTTGATGCCGTGCTGGTCAAATACGCTTGCATGATCAACGGACTCAACGAGATCGCAGTGACCAAGCTGGATGTGTTGGATGATCTATCTCAGATCAAGATCTGCGTTGGGTATCGTTTTGGCGGCAAGCTTTACCGCGATTTTCCTGCGTCTTTGACCGTGCAGCAAAAGGCCGTGCCTGTTTATGAAACACATGCCGGGTGGAGACAAGATACGTCCGGGGTCAAACAGTACGCGCAGCTTCCCGTCAATGCTAAGAAATACCTTAAGCGCCTTACAGAATTGCTCGATGTGCCCATTTCTCTTTTGTCCGTGGGTTCTCACGAAAAGCAGACCTTGAGGCTCAGCCAGAGTGCCCGAAGAGTACGCTAATTTTCCCAAGCATGTCGCCGTGATCATGGACGGCAATGGCCGATGGGCCAAAGAGCGTGGTTTGCCGCGTGTGGCAGGTCATCGCGCGGGAGTTAAAAGCGTTCGGGAGATCGTCAAAGCTTCCATTGATTTCGGCATCCCGGTGCTCACTCTTTATGCCTTTAGCCAAGAAAATTGGAAGCGACCCCAAGAAGAGGTGACGGTGCTCATGAGGCTGCTGGACTTTTTCTTGGATAAAGAACTTAAAAATCTCGTCAAGCAAGGTGTTCAATTCCGAACGATAGGGCGCACCGAGATGCTTCCCTCATCTGTTCAAAAAAAATTAAAAGAAACCGTCGAGAAGACCAAGAAAAATCGTACGCTTATCCTTAATATCGCGCTCAACTATGGCGCGCGCACGGAGATATTGGATGCTGTTCGAGAGATCTTGGAGGAGGCTCCAGCCGATGGCCTCCTCAATGAAGCCTATTTTTCAGACCACCTTTATACACGCGGCCTTCCAGATCCGGATCTTTTGATCCGCACCAGCGGCGAGATGCGTTTGTCCAATTTCCTGCTATGGCAGCTTTCTTATGCCGAGTTTTATATCACCAGAAAATACTGGCCTGATTTTTCACGCGATGATTATCTGAAAGCTTTGAGGGAGTATCAAAAACGAGAGAGGCGTTTTGGGGATATCCATGCCGCTAGCTAAACGATTGATGACCAGCACATTTTTGATCTCGCTGATCGCGTTCGTGCTTTTTTGGTCCAATTATTTTTGGTTCGCGGTGCTGACCGCCATTTTTGTGGCACTGGCGCAGTTCGAATTTTTTACGCTGTTGCGTGAGGCGAAGGTGCCTTGTTATCGTCTGTTTGGTGTGGCGATGGCAGCCATCATACCGGCTGTTGTTTATTTAGAGCAAGGATCGACTCGCTCGGGGGAAGTTCTTTTTCTAATCCTTGGGTGTCTTTTTCTTTTCGTTCTACAATTCACCCGCAAGAATAATTCCGAAGCGCTCGTGGGTATTGCTTTGACATTATTTGGGATCTTGTATGTCAGCTGGTTCTTGAGTTTTTTGATCAAGCTTCGATTTTTATACGAGGGCGTCTATTGGGTTGCTTATATCTTAGCGGTGACGAAAGCGGGGGATGTGGGCGCCTATTGCATCGGGTCTCTTTTTGGAAAGCACACTCTGATCCCGCATGTGTCTCCCAAAAAGTCGGTCGAAGGTTTGTTTGGTGGATTGTTTTTAAGCGTAGTTGTTTCTTGTTTGATGCAGCCGTATTTGCCCAAACACTGGAGTTTGCCGCACTTGATCATCTTGGGTGTCTTGATCGGTATCGTAGGCCAGATCGGTGATCTGTCGGAGTCGCTGATGAAGCGTTTTTGTCAGACAAAGGATTCTGGTAAGTCGCTGCCGGGCATGGGTGGCGTATTGGATGCGGTGGATAGCGTTTTGTTCACGGTGCCCATTTTTTATTTTCATTTAGTGGGGATGAATTTGTCGTGAAACAAACCGTCACCGTTTTAGGATCCACTGGCTCCGTTGGGCGTAATACGCTGGCTGTGGTGCGTCAGCAGGATAAATTTTTTAAGATCGCGGGCTTGGCAGCTGGATCCAAAGCCGATGAAATATTGCAGCAGGCACTCGAGTTTAAACCCAAAGCTATTTATCTCGATGACCCGCAAGCATCATCGTCGATCGCTAAACGTTTGCCCAAAAATATCAAACTATTTACACACAAAGAAGGCGTGGAAGCATTCGTTCGTTATTTAGACGCCGATATTCTTATGGCTGCCGCCACAGGGACTTCGTCTTTGCCCGCGGTTTTGTCTGCCATCCGCGCAGGCAAGAAGATCGCGGTGGCGAATAAAGAGATCTTGGTCATGGCCGGGGTGTTATTGATCAATACACTTCGCTGCCACAAAAAAGCATGCCTGGTTCCGGTCGACAGCGAGCATTCGGCGATCTTTCAGTGTTTGCAAGGGCAAGATCTTCCGTCGGTGGATAAACTGATCCTTACAAGTTCAGGTGGGCCGCTGAAGGATATCGCAGCTAGCCAATTCAAAACTCTCACCAAGGAATTCGTGATCAATCATCCTCGTTGGCGTATGGGCAAGAAGATATCCGTGGATTCGGCGACCATGATGAATAAAGGCCTTGAGATCATCGAAGCAGCTTCGTTGTTCGATGTTCCTATCAATCGTATCGAAGTTTTGGTGCATCCGGAAGCGATCGTGCATTCAATGGTGTCGTTCAAAGATGGCTCGACCATTGCCCAGCTAGGTGTCACTGATATGAAGCTGCCCATTCAATATGCGCTTTCATACCCGAAGCGGCTCGAAGTTCCTTCCGAGCTTAAGCTTGATCTGGCGCAGATCGGCTCGCTGCATTTTAGCTCGCCGGACAAGGCCAAATTTCCTTGTCTCGGGCTAGCTTACGAGGCCGCGAGGCAATCCGGCAGCGCGCCTTGTGTTTTATCGGCAGCAGATGAGGTGGCGGTATCGGCCTATTTGGACGATAAAATTACATTTGTACAAATCCCAAGAATCATTGAAAATGTAATGGCGCATCATCGGCATATCGCCGACCCCGATCTTAGGGATATACAAGAAGTGCACGCTTGGGCGTTGGAGGAGACGAGGAAACTATGCAAAGTGCTTTGATGTTCATTTTGGTGCTGGGTGTTCTGGTCATCGTGCACGAATACGGTCATTTTATAGTGGCGCGCATGGTGGGTATTCGTGTTGAAAAGTTTTCGATCGGGTTTGGACCTAAGATATTTGGCCATAAATTCGGCGAGACCGATTTTTGTGTGTCTTTGCTCCCGCTGGGCGGTTTTGTCAAAATGGCAGGCGAGAGCCCCGAAGAAGCCAAAGGTGAGTCCTGGGAGTTTCAATCCAAAAGCCTCGGACAAAAATTAGCGGTTGTGATGGCAGGGCCTATCATGAATGCGTTTTTGGCATTCGTCCTTTTTTTCATTATTTTCTTAACAGGCCAGCCGACGCTTCTAGCCAAAGTGGGAAAAGTGCTTGCCGATGCGCCCGCCGCTCAAGCTGGTTTTGTGGAAGGCGATAAGATCCTGCGTGTAAATAATGAGCCGGTCACTTATTGGGAAGATGTCCTGAAGCAAGTGCATAAAGGTGAGGAGAAGATCGAGTTTGTGATCGATCGCGCTGGCGCCGAGCAAACTCTCGTCGTCGCTCCCAGGATCAAAGAGTCGCCCGGTTTTTTTGGAAAGAAACATAAAATATCATTCGTGGGCATAGCGCCTTCGAGCGAGATGGTCGCTGTCAAAAGCTCATTTGGACAGGCGTTGATCTTGGCTTTTGATCGGCTCTGGTCAATGACGGCGCTTGTGTTCATGTCGCTTGGGCTCATGATCACCGGGGCCATGCCGTTCAAAGATTCTATGACAGGGCCCATCGGCATATTTTTTATGACGCAGCAAGCGGCTCAAATGGGGATCGCTTATCTTTTGTATTTTATGGGTTCTTTGAGCGTGAGTTTGTTTGTGCTCAATTTGCTGCCGATACCGGTTCTGGATGGCGGCCATGTGCTTTTTATCTTGATCGAGAAATTAAAAGGCTCTCCGCTCAAAGACTCGGTCAAAGAGCGTATGACGCAGGGTGGTATGATCGCACTTTTGGGGCTGATGGCATTTGTGATCCTGCAGGATGTTCAACGCTTCTCTATCATTGAAAACATCATAGGATTATTCAAAAAATGAAACGTATCGCTTTTTGGTCGCAGTCGCTGATCCCCACACTTAAAGAAAATCCGCAAGAGGCGCAGATCAAAAGTCATCGCCTCATGCTGCGCGCTGGGCTTACGCGTAAGCTGGCAAGCGGAACCTATTCGTATTTACCTCTGGGTTTGAGGGCGCTTAAAAAAGCCGAGGGCATTGTCCGCGATGAAATGGATAAGGCGGGTGCTTTGGAGTTATTGTTGCCGGCACTTCATCCGGCGGAGCTTTGGAAAGAGACGGGGCGCTTTGACATCATGGGTGAAGACATGATCCATTTCAAAGACCGCCACGGCAAAGAAAATGTCTTGGGTCCCACACATGAAGAGATCATCACGGATCTTGCCAGAAGAGAGATCCATTCTTACAAGCAGCTGCCGGCCACCTGGTATCAGATCCAAACTAAGTTCCGCGATGAGATGCGTCCTCGATCGGGCGTCATCCGTAGCCGCGAATTTATTATGAAAGATGCTTACAGTTTTCACACCTCCGATCAAAGCCTGGATGAAACCTATCAAGCTATGAAAGAAGCGTACAAGCAAATATTTACACGTTGCGGGCTTCAGTTTTTTATTGTGCAGGCGGATCCCGGTGCGATGGGCGGCTCGGGTTCTCAAGAGTTTGTGCTATTTTCGGATGCCGGGGAAGACAGGATGGTTCAGCTCGGTGATTCGGATACGGTGATGAGCGTTGAGATGGCGTCTCGTCAATTAAAAGGGCTTACGTTTCCTTCATCCGCCGCATCTGGCAAAGCAACTTCGGTCAGCACTCCGGGTCAAAGCAGCGTTGAGAGCGTAGCGCGTTTTCTTAAAAAACAACCCAAAGATCTGGTGAAGACCATGATCTATCAACGGCCAGACGGTACTTTTTTTGAGGTGTTGGTTCGCGGAGATCATGAAGTGAGCGAATACAAACTCAAAAAATCGGAGCCGGGTTGTTTTATGGCTTCGCGAGATGCGATCGAAAAATTAGGTTTTTCTTTTGGTTTTTGCGGCCCATTTGGCGCGAAGCTCAAAATTTACATCGACGAAGATGTTCTGACTATGACGAATTTTATTACGGGTGCCAACAAGCATGATACTCACATGATCGACGTAAATTTGGGTGACATTAAAGGTGAGTCGATCACGGTGGGCGATTTCAGACAAGTGGCCGAAGGTGATCTGTCGCCTCAAGGCGAAGCGCTTCATTTTAAAACGGCGATCGAGCTGGGGCATATTTTTAAGCTCAATCTTCGTTATTCAAAACCCATGAAAGCGCATTATTTGGACGCAGCCGGGAAAGAAAACCCGGTGATCATGGGTTGTTACGGCATCGGGGTCAATCGTATATTGGCGGCTGCCATCGAGCAATATGGTGACGATAAGGGTATCGTTTGGCCAAAAAATATCAGCCCTTATCAAGTACATGTTGTATTGATCGATGTTAAGGATCCCCAAAGCCTGGAGATCTGTAAGAATATTGCCCAGGATCCGGCACTGGAAAAAGCGGGCGTGGATATGTTGGTGGACGATCGAGCAGAGTCTGCCGGTGTGAAATTCAATGATGCGGATCTCCTGGGTTTGCCGGTTCGTGTGATACTGGGCCCCAAAAACCTGAAGAATGGTAAGGTTGAGATCAAGATCAGAAAAACAGGCGAAGCGCTGTTGGTAGATGTGGATAAAGCTCCGTCAGAAATACTCAGGATTATTGACAATTTAGCCTAATTTTGGTACTCTTAAGCTACTTAATTGAAGGTTTAACACGAAGTGGGTGAATGCCCACTTTTTTTTTCGCCGAATGAAACGAGGACGAATCCGCCGAGCTTTTTGGCGGAATTCTCATTTATAGACTATTGAAATATGACGCCGCTGCCCATTGAATTAGAACGGCAAATGCCGGAGATTGAAGCCGAGATCGCGTCGTTGGGCGCTGAGCTTGTCGAGCTCCAGTATCGGCGGTCAGGGTCGAGAAGTTTTTTGACATTTTTGGTGGATAAGGCGGGGGGTATTACTTTGGATCAATGCGTCCAAGTTAACCGCAAATTGAGTGAGCTTTTTGATAGATATGAGGCAGCTCAGCCCCAAAGTTTTTTTGGGTCGCCTTATTCTTTAGAAGTAAATAGCCCGGGCCTGGATAGGCCGATGAAAACGGAAAAAGAATTTAACCGCGCCAAGGGCGAGAAAGTCCGTCTTTGGACGACGGACGCAGAGGGCCGCAGCCAGTTTTGGGAGGCACGCCTTGAGTCAGTGAGCCCGGAAGGCGTGGAGTTGGTGGAAAAAAAAGGAAAGAAATTATCTTTCCGTTGGAATGAGATCGTTAAAGCAATAAGGGATCTGTGACGTATGAACGCTGAATTTTTAGCCGTACTCGAAAATATTGAACGTGAAAAAGGCATCAGCCGACAAGTACTCCTTGAATCGGTGGAGGCAGCGCTTGTGTCTGCGGCCAAGAAAGTATTACATGACAAGGATAAGGATGTGCAGGTTCGTATCGATCCCATGTCCGGCAAGATCGGTATTTTTTCGGATGGAAAAGAGATCATCTCTCATGAATTTGGCCGCATTGCCGCGCAAACAGCCAAGCAAGTGATCTTTCAAAAGATCCGTGAAGCGGAGCGGGATGTGGTGTTTCACGAATTTCATGCCAAGGCCGATTCGATCGCCAGCGGCACCGTGTATCGTTTTGAAAAAGGCTCACTTTTGGTTGATCTCGGTAAAACAGAAGGCGTTCTTCCGAAGCGCGAGATGTCGCCGCGTGATAATTATCGCCAGGGCGACTCTATCCATGCGTTTATTCTTGAAGTCAATAAAACCGCCAAAGGGCCTCAGGTCATTCTGTCCCGCAGTCATCCGGGTTTTGTGAAAGCTTTATTTGAGTTGGAAGTTCCGGAAGTTGCCGAGGGCACCGTTGAGATCTGCTCTGTGGCGCGTGAGGCGGGGGATCGTACCAAGATCGCCGTGTGGTCCAAAAACGACAAAGTGGATTGCGTGGGCGCTTGTGTGGGTATTCGCGGCTCTCGTGTGAAAGGTGTGGTTAAAGAGCTTCAGGGTGAGAAGATCGATATCGTGCGCTACAGCGATGCTGTGGATGAGTATATCCGAGCGGCTCTGAGCCCAGCCGAAGTAGCCACTGTGACCGTTGTGAGTGAGGATGAAAAAAGAGTTAGCGTGGTCGTGGCGGATGATCAGCTTTCATTAGCCATTGGAAAGAATGGACAGAATGTGCGCCTGGCCTCAAAGCTCACCGGCTGGTCGATCGATATTCGTTCCAAAAAAGACATCGCAAAAGAAAAGTTGGATGATATCACTGAGGGCTCTGCTGAAGGTGACGCTGAGACCGGGGTATCCGGAGGACAAACCTTGGAGTCTCTCGAAGGTGTGGGCCCCAAAACCGCCGAAGCATTGCGCGCGGCCGGATATCAGACCGTCGAAGATCTGCAAAACGCCCCTCTCGAAGATCTAAAAGCGGTCAAGGGTGTGGGAGCCAAAACATTGGAAAAAATTCTATCAGCGTTGGGACGCAGTGACGCTTCAGCATCCGGCGCAGAAACCGAGAAAGAGTAAGAATTGATGAGTATTCGAGTCCATGAGATCGCCAAAGAATTAAAGCTGACCTCCAAAGAGGTTGTTGCCAAACTAAAAGCGCTCAAGATCACAGCTTCAAGCCATATGAGTGTTTTGACGGCCGAAGATGTCAAAAGCCTCAAAGCCTCGCTTGCCGGGAAAAGCGCCCCTGCTCCCGCCGCTAAGAAAACGGAAAAAATTGAGAAGCCTGCTGATAAGGCTGAGAAGACCGTAAAGTCGGATAAAACGGAGAAAGCGCCTGCGAAGAAAGAAGAAGTCAAGCCAGCGGCAAAACAAGACACGTCATTTAAGTCGCCCAATTCGAGTTCTTCGGCATTATCATCTATCGAAAGTGCGAAGCGCGAGCTTCTTATGAAGCGGATGACAGCTCCTCCGAAACAAGCATCATCTTTTGAAAAGAAGCCTGTGAATACGACCAGTTACTCCGCTCCCGTGATCCGGAAGCCCATGGTTCCTCCGCCGCCTCCCAAGGCAAAGCCGGTGCAAGAAGTCCGCAAGCCTTTCAGGCCCATGGGAAGCGATGCTCCGATAGCCGCTGCTCCCGTGCAACCGGCGGAGCCGCCCAAGGCAAAGAAGCTTCAGATCCAAACACCGATCACCGTTAAAGAATTGTCCGAAAAAGTTTATGCAAAGCCTAGTGATCTGATCGCAAGGCTCATCAAGCTTGGGATCTTTGCTTCTATCAATCAAAGTGTGAATTTTGATGTGGCTCAGAAGGTGGGTATCGAGTTCGGTTATGAAATAGAAAAGGCTGCCGATGTTGCTGCCGAAAAGGCAACCTCACGTCCCGAGCTTAAAGACACATCCAAAATGGTAACACGCGCTCCCGTGGTGACATTTATGGGACATGTGGATCATGGCAAGACCTCGCTTTTGGATGCTATTCGGAAAACAAAAGTTGCGGCCTCCGAAGCGGGCGGTATTACTCAGCACATTGGAGCTTATGAAGTTTTTCTTCCCAAGGGAGCTGTTACATTTTTAGATACACCGGGCCATGAAGCTTTTACACAAATGCGCGCACGCGGCGCACAAGCTACCGATGTGGTGGTATTGGTTGTGGCCGCTGATGACGGTGTGATGCCGCAGACCATAGAAGCTATTGATCACGCCAAAGCCGCCAATGTGCCTATTATCGTGGCTATCAACAAAATGGATCTTCCCGGCGCTCAGCCAGAGCGTGTCAAAAAAGGCTTGATGGAACATGGGCTTATGCCTGAAGAATGGGGCGGCAAAACCGTGATGGTGGGTGTGTCAGCCAAAACCGGCAAGGGCATTGATGAGCTTCTTGAACTTTTGATCCTCGAGTCTGATCTATTGGAATTAAAAGCGGATCCTAATATTCCGGCCACCGGTGTGGTCGTTGAAGCAGAGCTGTCGAAGGGTAGCGGTGTTTTGGCGACGGTTCTTGTCCAAGAAGGCACGCTTCGCGTTGGAGACTTTGCGATCGTGGGATCTCAGTATGGAAAAGTGCGCGCCATGATCAATGACCGTGGCGCTCGTATCAAAGAAGCGTTGCCGTCGATGCCCGTTGAGATCTTGGGTTTGGAAACCGTTCCTGTGGCGGGAGATCGTTTTTATGTGGTGAAAGACGAGCGCGAAGCACGTCAGATCATCGAAGAGAAACAGGTGGCTCTGCGTGAAAATCGCATGGCACGCGTTTCACATATCACGCTCGAGCATTTATTTGAGGATATCAAAGCCGGTAAAGTTGAAGAGCTGAAGTTGATCGTAAAATCAGACGTGCAGGGCTCGGTGGAAGCACTCAGAAATACGTTGGGCACCATCAAATCTAAAAATGTCCGCTTGAATATCATTCACACCGGTATCGGTGATATCACAGAGTCCGACGTGCTTTTGGCCGCCGCTTCCAATGCTGTAGTGATCGGGTTTCATGTCGGCATCACAGGCAGTGCGCGCGAGATCTCCGAAAAAGAAGAAGTGGATGTGCGTTTCTACCAGATCATTTATGAGGTGAAGACCGCGATCGAGAAGGCCATGGAAGGCTTGCTCATGCCCGAAGAAAAAGAAGTGTTCGTGGGCGTGGCCGAGGTTCGTCAAGTGTTCAAAGTTTCCAAAGTAGGCGCTATCGCGGGCTGCAGTGTCCAAAAAGGCAAGATCGTTCGTAATTTTTCATGCCGCGTCATCCGCAATGGACAGCGCATCCATGAAGGCAAGGTCGAGAGTTTGAAGCGTTTCAAAGACGATGCCCGCGAAGTACTTGAGGGGTTTGAATGCGGTATCGGCGTTTCCAATTTTGACGATCTGATCGCCATGGATCGTATCGAAGTATTCGAAATTCAAAAGAAGGCCAGGAAGCTCGAATAAATGGGCCGCATCCTTTCTGGTATGCGGCCAACAGGGCCTTTGCATTTAGGTCACCTGTTGGGAGCTTTGGAGAACTGGCGCAAGCTGCAAGAAACCCACGAGTGTTTTTTTATGGTCGCTGACCTCCATGCGCTCATGGGGGAATACGAAAATCCCGCCAAGCTTCGCGAATATTCCTACAACATGGTCTTGGATTGGCTTGCTTGCGGCGTCGATCCTGATAAAAGCGCTGTTTTTGTTCAATCCGAGATACCCGAACATGCTGAGTTAGCCTTGATCTTGGGTATGCTCACTCCGCTGGGCTGGCTTGAAAGAAACCCGACTTATAAAGAACAGCTTCGCGAGATCACGGGTCGCGACCTGACCACGTATGGATTTTTGGGATATCCCGTTCTGCAGGCAGCAGATATTATTTTGTATAAAGCCAGTCATGTGCCGGTGGGCGAGGATCAACTGGCTCATCTGGAGCTGACGCGAGAGATCGTGCGGCGTTTTAAACATTTTTATAAAAAAGATATTTTTCCTGAGCCCGAAGCCATTTTGACAAAAGAGGCGCGTATTTTGGGCATCGATAAAAGAAAGATGTCCAAAAGCTACGGCAACGCTATTTATCTTTCGGATCCGGGCACCGACGTCCAGAAAAAAGTCCAATCGATGATCACGGATCCTAGCCGTGCCAAACTCAGCGACCCCGGACATCCGGATATTTGCAATGTGTATTCGTATTATAAGATATTTTCGGGGGAGTCCGTCGTCAAAGAAGTATATGATTGGTGCACGAGCGCTCAAAAAGGCTGCACGGATTGCAAAAAGAATTTTGGTGCGATCTTAGCCGATCACATGAAGCCGATCTATGAGCTGAGACAAAAGCTTGAAAAAGAAAAAGGGTTGGTGGACGATATCCTTAAAAGAGGCAAAGCCAAAGCATCTTCTGTTGCACAAGAGACCCTTAAAGAAGTAAAATCACTTCTACACATGTATAAAGGTGCCGCGTGAGTTATAAAGTTAAGTTAGAGATGTTCGAAGGGCCTCTGGATCTTCTTTTGCATTTGATCCGCAAGGAAGAGCTCAGCATCTCAGATATCCCCATGACGCGTATCACCGAGCAATATCTCGAGTATTTGAATTTGATGGAGATGTTGGATCTGGATATTGCCGGAGAGTTTTTGGTGATGGCGGCCACACTGATGCATATCAAATCCAAGATGCTGCTTCCGCCGGATCCGGAGGGCATTGAAACTGACGAAGAGGATCCTCGTGCGGAGCTTGTGCGCCGTCTTCTGCAATACAAAGCTTTCAAAGAGGCCGCTGAGCGTCTCAAGGCCCAAGAAGAGATCCAAAGCGGTATCTTTGGGCGTTTTGGCGTAGAGCCCGAGATCTCACCAGCGGATATTCCGATCGCAGATGTCACGCTGTTCGAGCTTTTGGAGGCTTTTAACAAAGTCCTGAAAAGTATCCCCAAGGAAGTGTATCACGAGGTGGTGCGGGATGAGTACACCGTGGCCGAAAAAGTGCATGAGATCTTTCATGAACTCGCTCGCACCCCCAAGATCTATTTTAGCCAGATCTTCGAACGGGCACGCACCAAAGTAGAGGCGATCACTATTTTTTTGGCTATCCTGGAGCTGATCCGTTTAAAAGAAGTGCTGGCCATGCAAGATAAACAATTTGGAGAAATTGAAATTTCACGCAACGAAAAGATGATTCAACCGGTGGAGGGATCCCAAGATCATGGATAATGATTTCAAAAATGCGATCGAAGCGCTGCTTTTTGCAAGCGAGAGGCCACTTTCTGCCGAAGAGATGAAAGTTGGTTTTTCGGGAGACGTCTCAACGGCTGAGATCAAAGAGGCTATCGAGGCGTTGCAAAACGAATACGAGACTTTGAACCGCGGATTCAAATTGTACGAGATCGCGGGCGGTTATCAGGTGGCGTCCGACATTCGGTATGCTGATACGCTGAAGCGTTTTTATGAATCCCGCGAGAAGAAGAAATTTTCCCAGGCGGCTTTGGAGACTTTGTCCGTTATTGCTTATAGACAGCCTGTCACGCGCGCGGATATTGAAGCGATACGCGGAGTGGCCGTGGATGGTGCGGTCAAAACACTTTTGGAGCGCAATCTGGTCAAGATCACCGGCCGAAAAGACGTGCCGGGCCGTCCTATCCTGTATGGTACAACCCAGGAGTTTTTGGAGCGATTTGGCCTCAAGTCGATCAATGAGCTGCCGGCCTTATCCGAATACACTTTAAAAGATCTGGATCCTAGTCTTTTGCCTGCCGAGATGAAGCAGGAAGGAGCTCAGATCGCAGAAGCAGCTTCGGGAGAAGTCGAGCAAGACCCAACGAGCGTGAGTGATGAGCCTGCAGAATCTGCGTAAAAAAATAGACGGCATCGACACCAAGATCATCGAGCTTTTGAACGAGCGAGCCGCCGCGTCTCTTGAGATCGGCAAAGAAAAAGCCAAAGATCGCCAGAGCATTTACGCGCCTCATCGTGAGAAGGAAGTTTTGACGCGCCTCAAAGCGCTCAACAAAGGCCTTTTGACGCCCGGCGCCATAGATGCTATCTATCGCGAGATCATGTCTTTCTCGATCAGCCTTGAGAAAAAAGTAAAGATCGCATACCTCGGGCCGCCCGTTACGTACACGCATCAGGCCGCGCAGAAAAAATTTGGATCATCCGTCGAATACGCTCCTTGTGCCAGTATCACCGATGTGTTTTTGGATGTTGAGGCGGAGCGCTGCGACTATGGCGTGGTGCCCGTTGAAAACTCGACCGAAGGCGCCGTCAATCATACGCTGGACATGTTCATTGCTTCGGATCTTAAAATATTCGGCGAGATCTATTTGCCGGTGCATCATTATCTCATGTCCGCCGGGGCCGTCGTGCCGGATATCAAGCAGGTTTTTTCAAAGGATCAGGTGTTTGGCCAGTGTCGTTTGTGGCTGGAGTCTCATCTTCGCAATGCAGAGCTCGTGGAGACGGCGAGTACGGCCGAAGCGGCGCAGATCGTGGCCAAAGATCCCAAGCGTAAAGGCATTGCTTGTATCGCGTCCCAGATAGCTGCCAATGAATACGGCCTTAAGATCTTGGGTTCATCCATCGAGGATAACCCCAACAACACCACTCGTTTCTTGGTGGTGTCGCGCAGTGAGGCGAGGCCTACCCGGCAAGATAAGACCTCTATTTTATTTGAGATCAAAGACAAGTCCGGCGCTTTGCATGATATTTTGTCACCGTTCAAAAAAGCCAAGATCAATTTGACCAAGATCGAATCACGTCCGTCCAAAAAGAAAGTATGGAGTTATTATTTCTTTGTGGATCTGGAAGGTCATCATGATGATGCCAAGGTTCGAAAGGCTCTATCGGTGCTGAGCCGCCACTGCGTGTTTCTTAAGATCTTGGGTTCTTACCCCAAAGCGGAGTAATATGTCTCTTTTTCCATCGGCGAAGCAAAATCTCCGCCAGGTCAAAAGTTATGTTCCCGGCAAGCCTCTTGAGGAGCTGGAGCGGGATTATGGGATCCGCAATGCCATCAAAATGGCATCCAACGAAAACGCCATGGGCGCTTCTCCTAAGGCCATCGCTGCGATGCGTAAGGCATTGGGCCGTGTGCACCGCTATCCCGAGGGTGGCTGCTATTATCTGAGACAGAAACTTTGCCGCGCCTTGCATCTCAAGCCTGAGCAGCTGGTATTTGGCAATGGTTCTGATGAGCTTTTGGTGATGGCCGTGCGAGCTTTTGTGGGGATGGGCGATGAGGTGATCATTGCGGACCCTACTTTCCTGATCTATGAGATCGCATCCTCCGCTGAAAATGGCCGTGTTGTCAAAGTGCCCATGAAAACTTTTCGGTACGATCTCGAGGGCATGGCTTCACAGATCAATGAGCGCACCAAGCTTATATTTATCGCCAACCCTGACAATCCCGTGGGGACTTATATTGAGACAAAGAGGCTGTCCGCATTTTTGGACAGGGTGCCTTCACATGTGGTGGTGGTGTTGGATGAGGCTTATTGTGAATTTGCCCAGTCGCGCAAGGACTATCCCAACGCACTCAATTTACTCAAACATTTTTCCAATCTCATTGTGACTCGTACTTTTTCAAAGGCTTATGGTTTGGCCGGGCTTCGAGTGGGTTATGCGATGACAAGCGAGAGCCTGGCTTTTACGCTGAATAAAGTGCGTGAGCCATTCAATGTGAATTTGCTGGCTCAAGAAGCAGCCTGCGCGGCGCTTGATGACAAAGTTTTTCTCAAAAAAAGTATTCGGACGGTCGAGCAGGGCAGGAAATACATTCAAAACGAATTGACCAAGCTGGGGCTGAGTTTTGTCGATACGTACACCAATTTTATTTTATTCGATCTGAAGCGGGACTCCAAAGTTGTGTATGAGTCGCTTCTCAAAGAGGGGATCATTGTCCGGCCTATGGGCAGCTGGGGGCTGGATACGTATTTACGCGTCACGATCGGAAAGATGGCCGACAACCGTCGATTTCTTTACAAATTAAAAAAGGTGCTCTCACATGCCCGCTAATAAACCGATGTTCGAGAAAGTTGCTATCGTGGGTGTTGGGCTTATCGGCGGATCCATAGGCCTTGCCATCCGCAAACGAAAGTTAGCCAAGCTTGTGATGGGTGTGGTGCGGCAGCGCAGCACGGTGGCCAAAGCATTTCGCCGCCGAGCCTTGCAGGGCGCTACGATGAATTTGGCTGAAGGGGTCAAAGATGCGGATCTTGTGATCTTGTGCGCTCCTGTTTCGACCATCATTCAGCAGATCAAGATCTTAAAAAAATATCTTTCGCCCGACGTACATGTCATCGATGTCGCCAGCTCCAAAGTGTTGGTCGAGCTAGCCGCCAAAAAATATCTCAAAGGCGTTAATTTCACTGGCTGTCATCCCATGGCGGGCGGCGCAAAGTCAGGGATATTGCACGCGGATGCGGATCTATTTGAAAAGGCAGGATGTTTTATCTCACGCCATGAGCCTGTGGTCGAGAAATTTTGGCGCGCACTCGGCGCTCACACACATATTCTGACACCCGAGAAACACGATGAGTGGGTGGCGCGCGTGAGCCATCTTCCGCATGTGCTGGCATTTTCACTCTTTCAGTCGGGCGGCGCTCAGCGTTTGACGCGGCTCGGCATGGAGGCTTGTAATCCGAGCATACGCGATCTCGCAAGGCTTTCTAAATCTGACCCCAAGCTGTGGGCGGATATTTTACAGTCCAACAAAACCGAGATCTTAAGATCACTGGTCGAGCACGAGGCCAGTATCCGTCTTCTCAAAAAAGCGCTTGTCTCAAAAAATGGTCGTTTGTTAGAAAAATACATTAGTGCCGCCAATTCCGTTTCACTTCGTCTCGCTCCGCATGCCTGTTAAGAAAAAACTCATCATCGCCATCGATGGCCCGGCTGGAAGCGGCAAATCATCCACCGCCAAAGCATTAGCCGTTAAGCTCAAACTTCCGTACATCGACACGGGTGCTATGTACCGCGCTGTCACGCTTAAGGCCATGCAAAAAGGTGTATCTCTGGAAGATGTTAAAACCTTAGTCCAAATCGCCAAAAAAATTAAAATTCGTTTTGTAGGGGCGCCCCTTGTGGGTGCCCGAAAGCGGGCAGGGACAAGCCCTGCCCCTACAGGGCAACGTGTTTTTTTGGATGGTAAGGACGTAACAAAGGCAATACGTACGCCCGAATTAACACGAAATGTTTTTTACATAGCCCGCGAACCCAAGATAAGAGTGGAGATGGTCAGAAAGCAGCGTATCCTGGGCGCCAAAAGCGGCGCTGTCATGGAAGGCCGGGATATCGGAAGCGTGGTATTTCCCAAGGCGGACTACAAATTCTATTTTGATGCCGATCCCAAGCTTCGCGCCCGCAGAAGGCTTAAAGAGCTCTTGGCGGAGGGCAAAAAGGCCACTTTTAACCAAGTTTACCGGGAGATCCTAACCCGTGATGCCACAGATACTAAGCGCAAAACAGGCGCCCTCAAAGTGGCCAAAGGAGCGCTTGTCCTAGACACCACGCCATTGACAATACCCCAGACGGTTGATAAAATCCTCGCCATTCTTGGAGAGGCTCGTGGGGCCTAAAGAAAGCAAAAACCCCTTCGGCGGCAGTGAGTTTGTCTACCGTGTGATCCAAGCTGTTCTTTTTATCACCTATAAGGTATTATTCAGATTCTCGTATTTGGATGCTGGCCAGGTGCCATTGCCCGGAGATGGACGAGGGGTGATATTGGCGCCCAATCACGCCAGTTATCTCGACCCGCCTCTGATGGGTATTTCTCTCAAACGGCGCGTTACGTATTTGGCCAAAGATTATTTGTTCAAGCATGGCTTTGTGGGCTGGGTGCTTCGTTCGATCGGCGCTTATCCGATCAAGTCCGAAAGTGCTTCCGATTTTAAAAGTATCCGTGATTTGATACGTATTTTGAAACAAGGCGCTTGTGTCACGGTGTTTCCTGAGGGTACGCGCTCGGAAGATGGGCAGTTTCGAAACCCAGAAGGCGGCGTCGGATTTTTGGCCATGAAAAGTGGTGCTTGGGTGGTGCCGGTTTATATTGATGGCAGTTACGAAGCCTTCCCCAAAGGTGCTAAACGTTTTAAGTGTAAGAAAATAAAAGTTTGTTACGGAAAGCCTTTCATACCGGCTGAGATGAGCGGATGGGGCGAAGGCGAAGCTGGATACATGGCCGTGAGTCAGAAGATTATGACAGATATCCAGCAGCTTAAAAAAAATTTGGAGCACCAGGGCACCAGGGCACCAGGGCACCAAAAAGCCTAGAGATGCTGGTGCTCAGGTGCGCCGGTGCTCTGGTGCACTTTTAAAAGTTTCGGTGTAAATCGACAGTCTGCGGCCTAGGCCAGTGGTCGTCGTATCCGTGTAATGGAGGAAGTATGGCGAGTGGTCTACAAAGAACGTTCTTGGATGAAGCTGATGAATTGGCTGTATCCGGGAGCGAAATAAACTACGAACAAACCTTTCACAATTTGTCCCAAGGCCGCGTGGTCAAGGGTCGCATTGTGTCCATAGGTCAAAAAGAAGTCATTGTCGATATCGGATTCAAGTCTGAGGGCATGGTGCCTTCGTATGAATTCGACGGATTGTCGTCACTCAAAGTGGGCGATGAAGTCGAAGTGCTTCTGGAAGAGACCGAGAACGAGCATGGCCGTGTGGTGCTCTCCAAAAAGAAAGCGGAGAAAAGCCAGGGCTGGGATCGTGTGGTTGAGAATTGCAAAGAAGGCGATACGATCGAAGGCCGCGTGACCCGCAAGGTCAAGGGCGGACTCATGATGGACATCGGCGTCGAAGCATTTTTGCCCGCGTCTCTTGCGTTCTTGAAAGGATTTGGTTCACTCAACTCCTTACTCGGACAAACCATCCAAGTTAAGATCGTGAAGATCAATCCAAGCCGCAAAAACATCATTGTTTCACGCAAGGATCTCCTCGAAAAAGAAAAACAAGAATCCAAAGCCAAGACCATGGAAGAGCTGGAAGTCGGCTCCATCCGCAAAGGCACCGTCAAGAACATCACCGACTTCGGTGTGTTCATCAATCTTGGCGGCATCGATGGACTTCTGCATATCACCGACATGAGCTGGGGACGTGTGAATCACCCGTCTGAGTTGGTGAAAGTGGGCGATAAGATCGATGTGAAGATCCTGTCCTTTGACAAGGAAACCATGCGTGTTTCGCTGGGCTTAAAACAAATCGAAGCCAATCCTTGGGCGCATGTGGATACGCGATATCCCATCGGCTCCAAGGCCAAAGGCCGCATCGTGAATGTGGTGCCTTACGGCGTATTTGTGGAGCTTGAGCGCGGCATTGAAGGTCTTGTGCACGTCTCTGAGATATCGTGGTCCAAGCGCATCACCAACCCTGCTGAAGTTTTCAAAGCGGGCGATTCGGTGGATGTGATGGTCCTCAATATTGACAAAGAACATGAAAAAATATCGCTGGGCATCAAGCAAACGGGTGAAAATCCGTGGACCGGTGTCGAGAACCGCTACAAAGTGGGCAACAAGGTCAAGGGTACCGTTCGCAACCTGACCGAGTTCGGCGCTTTTGTGGAGCTCGAAGAAGGCATCGATGGTTTGATCCACGTGTCCGATATGTCATGGACGCGCAAAGTGAATCATCCTAAAGATGTGCTGAAAAAAGGCCAGGAAGTGGAAGCGTTGGTTCTCGTCGTTGACGAAGTCAACCACAAGCTGTCTCTTGGCTTGAAACAGCTTATCACCGATCCTTGGGAAGAGATCGCATCCAAGTTGTCACAAGGCTCACTCGTCCTCGGACAAGTGACCAAGGTGGCTAGCTTCGGTGTGTTCGTGGAAATTGAAAAAGACGTCGAAGGTCTTTTGCATATTTCTGAAACCGATCTTTCCAGCCCTCAGCTTCTCGAGACAACCTTCCCGGTTGGCAAGAAAGTTGAAGCGCGCATTGTGAAGATCGATCTTCCTCAGAGGAAGATCGCTTTGTCCACAAAAGGCATCGCGCAGAAGTAATTCCAGCGTAGGGGTAGCCTTCGGGCTGCCCCTACGTTATTTATACCTCCCGTGTTATAGTATTCCCCATGAATCCCATTGAAATTCTTTGTCGTAACGCCGTTGATGTCATAGACCGAGCTGATCTGGAAGCCCGCCTCAAAGAGGGTAAACCTCTGCGTGTCAAAGCTGGTTTTGACCCCTCAGCACCCGACATCCATCTGGGCCACACTGTGCTCTTAAGAAAGCTCCGTGAGTTCCAGGATATGGGACATAAGGTCGTGTTCATCGTGGGTGATTTCACCGCCATGATAGGCGACCCCACCGGCCGCAGCCAGACCAGGCCCGCACTCTCCGAGAAAGAAGTCGAGTCCAATGCCAAAACCTACACCGAGCAGGCTTTTAAGATCCTGGATCGCGATCCCAAGAAGATAGAGATCGTCCGTAACAGCGACTGGTTCGGCAAGATGATGTTCACCGAGTTTTTGTCAAAGATAGCACCACTCGCCACCGTCGCACGTATCCTGGAGCGCGATGATTTCGAGAAGCGCATGGCCGGCAATCATCCCATCTCCATCAAAGAGATGCTGTATCCGCTGATCCAGGGCTATGACTCGGTCATCGTGAAGGCCGACATCGAGCTAGGCGGCACCGACCAGAAATTCAATCTCCTCATGGGCCGCAATCTCCAAAAAGATTTCGCACAGCGCCCACAAGTCGTCATGACCATGCCGCTTCTCGTAGGCCTCGATGGCACGCAGAAGATGTCCAAGTCCTACGGTAACTATATCGGTGTCCACGACACCCCCAAGGATGTATTCGGAAAGGCGATGTCTATTCCCGACACGCTTATGAAATCCTATTACGACCTTTTAACCCATGAAAAATTTGATGCGTCCATGCATCCGCGGGATGCGAAGGTGAAGCTGGCTAAGATCTTGACGGCAGAGCTTCATGGGCAAAAGGCGGCGGAGGAGCAGGCGGGGGAGTTTACGCGCGTCTTCAGTAATAAAGAGGCGCCGGAGAAGCCGGAGGAGTTGAAGATTACTGAGAAAGAGATATGGATAGCCGAACTCCTAAAACGTGCTGGTGCTGTTACTTCGACATCGGAAGCGAAGCGGCTAATTGAACAAGGTGCCGTTAGTATCGATGGTCAAAAGGTCACAGACTTCAATATGAAAGTTCCTACAGGAAAAGGCAGTCTGCTAAAAGCTGGGAAGAAGAAGTTTGTAAAAATAACCTAACTGACGACGCTGTCCACTGGGGGAGGTATTAGCCGTAATCGCTCATTTGCTAATGCCTCCCCAGTGGACAGCGACCGGTATGCGGTATAACAATGATTAACTATTCTCAAAACGCATCTACGGCTGGCCCTAATTTTGTTTCGAAGACTATCTCGAACTCAAATAACAACCGACTTGAAATGATAACTAAGTGTGTTGTTATTGATGAGATTTCTGGACAAATGTATTGCGATATTTATAGAGAAAGTTCTTCGGCGCGCGGACAATACAGCATAGATAGACATTACTGGAACGGGCTTGAGTTTGCTAACCCAAAGAAGCTACCTACAAAAACTCCTTCGACCCCAGAACCTCCCCACGGGTCGTTCAGCCGCAAAATTAAGGGCGTGGAGATTTTTTCGCGGCACCGCTTGTCTTCCGAGCAAATATCTTCTATTGAGAAGCTTATCCCATGATTACATACCGTAGAATAGCACCACTTACCAAAGGGGCGGGTTGAATGTGTGCTATATTGGCGGGCGTATTTAACTCGTCCCTTTGGTAAGCAGTGCTGTTTGTCAAATGTGGGAGTTAACAATGCAAATATTTTTATTTGTAAACAGGACGCAGTTCGTCTGGGAGACGTGAACATCAAAAGACTAGCCGACAATACTTTCCCATCGGACTGCGGCCGTTTTTCCCAGCACTCGTTTTGGTGTAGCCCCTGTTTTTTTCAGCTTTTAGCCAACTAGCTGATGCCTCCTACCATACGAGACGAATCTGCTCGGCTTTACAAGGATGTGCTTGAAGAGCACAACCGTATACTTAATCTTCTGCCAAAGATTGCTTCAGATGTGGGTCCTGATAGACCAGCTTTCCTAGCACGTAAGCTCCTTTTCGATTCGGGCAGACTTTGTGGACAAATTCTGTGGGCCTTGCAAGAGCGGCGAATTTTCATGGCTGTTATTGGAACCAAGACCCTGATCGAAATAGAAATCAATACGATGTATATCTTTTTGCATCCGCATGCGAAATCTGATCCCGACTGGGTCAAAAATAAATGCGACATTTATATGGACAATTACGGCGTTGATGATGATCGGCTGGACGGAAGATCTCTGTCTGAGCGTGCGCGAGCAATGGGCTTAGATTCCAGACTAAAGACCTATAAGGAAATTTGTAAGATAGCGCATGGAACGCGTTTTACATCGCTCGTTAACGTACGTAATCCTTCATTAGAAATGTTCTCCGATTTGACCGACATTGAGGCGCTTCTTAGCACGAACAATACCCGAAGTTATATCGAAACATGGCATGGAATCGAAACCAATAAGGACCTCGAACATAAACTGGCATTGTTTCGCGATACATACACTCCGTCTATCAAGGCGAAGTGAACCCGTATAACATACCGGACCCCGTCCTGTGGGGACACGTTAGCTAGTTGATGCGCTGTGTGCTGCGGGCACTCTGGATGAGGCGTAAACCGGACGCAGTCCGGTGGGAAATTTGTTAGGTAGTGAGGTGTGAGGAGTGAGAAGTGGGTTTGGGAGTGGGGTGTGGGGAATTTGTCACTCACGACCCACCCTCACAACCAAACCCACTTCCCACCCCCACTCCCAACAACCTATGTAAACTGGATGCAGGCCGGCAAAATCTATATATTGGGTATGTATGGGATGGAGTTCGCTGATGATTCAAAGTAAATCTGATAAGAGTTTTAGAATTTTACACACCACATTTCTTTTTCTAATTATTTCTATTTATTGCCCGAGAACGGCACAAGCTAATTCAGCGTGGCCTGCTTTGACGTATGCGGTGGGGTACTGGTCTTTATATCCAATCGCGGCAGGTCTACTAATAGAATACCTTTTTATCAGACGGATAACTCAATTTAGCGTGTCCAAATCCATCTTAGCCGATCTTTGCATGAACGCCTGCTCCGCTGTGGCTGGAATGTTTCTGATATCCGCGTTAGGACCCGTATCGGATTTTATGCTGGCTGGGTTAGACGGTTCAAACACTTATGTGAGCGCTTTCCAGCGACATGCCTATGGAACACCTGTCAGTATTTTTATTTTATCTGTGTTGATCAATGCGGTGATCGAAGCCCTAGCGCTTAGTCGATTCTACAAGATCAGAATAGAGGGTAAATATTTTGTTGCACTGATCCTTGTTAATGCAGTGAGTGTAGCGATCGCTTTTGCAACGGTCCTTACTTTTCCTACGTATAGGCATTTTTTTTGAATCTAACCCACTAAACCCGCATCCCACGATTCCGGGGACGTATAACTTAATTTCCGCTCATCCTCAAATCTCAATCTCGACCCACAACCCATATCTCACCCTAGTTCGTACGGCAAAGGCTAGGGTGAAGAGGCCGGTGTAGGTTAGGGTGAGGGCAAAGTATATTAAAAGCAAAACACCTAACCCTAAGACTTTGCTTAAACCAGCTACCTTACCCTAGCCCGTTGACCTTCGGACTAGATTCTTACCGAGATATATGATATCATATTGATATCACTAGGAGGTCTAACATGGATGTTTTGATACGAAATTTACCCGACCAAACGGTTCGTTTGGCCAAGCGGATGGCTCTAAAGCACAAGCGTTCACTGCAGAAGGAGCTTTCCAGTATATTGGTTGATGCGATACGTTTTCAGTCCGGCTCTTGGTCGCGCGAAGCCGATACGATACGACGCCGGTTAGGTAAGAAAGTAGGCTCCGATTCAGTCGATTTAGTAAGAGAGGATCGTAACCGATAATATCGTGAATCTGATACTCGACACATCGGTTGTCATCAAATGGTATATCCGTGAGAATCTCGAAGAAAACGCTGTGTGTTTGAAGAGCCGCGTAGAAGACGAGAAGATACAGGTTGCGGTGCCAAGGTTTTTCTTTATCGAGTCAGCTAACGTGCTTTGGAAAAAATATACGATCCGTAAAGATATCGATAAGATGGACGCCAAGGGGATATTCTCAAGGATCTTGGATCTGCCCTTTAAAATTATCGAGGATGACGATGTATTGCTTAAAGCCTTATCGATAGCACTTGAAAACTCATTGTCTATTTATGACGCTCTTTATCTCGCTAGCGCTCTTCATTTTAAAGCCAAATTTATAACCGCCGACATCGCCCTTGTGAAGCAACTTAGCAAATCCTCTTTGCAAGACCATATAATTTCTTTATCTGATTTTGCCTAATCCATCCCAACAGACTATCTGATATAATACGCGCAAGGTCAGTTCACACTTTCTGAAGGAGATGCGTATGAGCTATGTCGACGGGTTTGTGATCCCAGTTCCCAAGAAAAATTTGAGTGCTTATAAAAAGATGGCCGAGCTTGGCAAAAAAACATGGCTCAAACATGGCGCGCTGGATTATGTGGAGGCGGTGGCGGATGACGTGAAGTGGGGCAAGACGACCTCGTTTCCGCGAAGCGTGAAAAGGAGGCCAAGTGAGACCGTCGTTTTCGCTTATATCAAATACCGCTCCCGCACCCATCGCGATACTGTCAATAAAAAGGTGATGAAGGACTCCGCCTTCATGAATGCGTGTAACCCAAAGAAGTCCCCGTTTGATATGTGGCGCATGATCTGGGGCGGCTTCAAAGTCATCGTTTCAAAGTAAGATATGGCTACTTTAAAGCATCCGATCACACCAAGCTTGTGGCTGAACGGCGACGTCAAGAAAGCCGTCAAATTCTATGTCTCGGTGTTTCCCAACTCAAAGATACTGAGCACGTCGACCATCCACGACACGCCGGATGGGGATTGTGATGTGGTGCGGTTCAAACTCTTCGGCCAGCCATTCTGGGCATTCGGGCCCAACAAGCACTTCAAATTCAATGAGTCCCTGTCGCTCATGGTGCTTTGTGATTCCCAGAAAGAGATAGACCATTATTGGAAGAAGCTATCCGCCCAGCCCAAGTTCGAGCAATGCGGCTGGCTCAAGGATAGATTCGGCGTCTCCTGGCAAATCACGCCGTCTTTCATGTCCAAGGTGATGAGCAAAGGCACCCCCGCCCAAATAGACCGCGTGATGCGTGCCTTTGGGAGCATGAAAAAGATCGACCTCGCCGCTATCCAAAAAGCCTATCGCGGGTAACGCGCTAACATTGTGAAGATCAAAGTGAAAGTGAAGGCGAGAGCGAAGGTTGAGCGGGTCGAGATGGTGGGTGATGACCTATACAAGATCTGGGTCAAGGCCGTCCCGGAGAATGGCAAAGCCAACGAAGCTGTCATCAAAGCTCTCAGCACTTATCTAGGTATCCCCAGAAGCTTCGTATCGATTCTTTCGGGTCACACCTCGTTTGATAAGATTATTGAAATTTGAGATGGGCTAGGAAAATTAGGTCAACCATTTTAGAATGTATTGGACGAAGTGACGGGTGGCGTCGTGCGGGGCCCCCAAAATAACGTAGTGCCAGCCCGCAGGGCGCCGACACGAGGCTTTTTGGGGTGCAGCACGACGACAGGACCCGTCACGCTTTACATATTACTTAAAGGAGAATCTCGTGACTCAATCGCCCGGCACTGTCAGATTTCACCGCGTTTTTAAGACTTCACCTGAGAAGCTTTACAAAGCCTTCATCGATGGCGATGCCATGTGCAAATGGCTTCCACCCTACGGCTTCACCGGCAAGGTACATAAAATAGACGTCAAGGTAGGCGGGGGATGCCATATGTCCTTTACAAATTTTGGCACCGGCAAAAGTCATTCTTTCAAAAGCAAATATCTCGAGCTTGTCCCCGGCGAGAAGCTGCGTTACACGGATACATTTGATGATCCTAATTTACCGGGCGAAATGATGGTGACGGTGCTTCTCAAAAAAGTTCTGTGCGGTACCGAGATCAGTATCAGCCAAGAAGGTATTCCCGCCGTCATTCCTACAGAGATGTGCTATCTTGGCTGGCAGGAGTCGCTGGAGCAATTGGCTAGGCTGGTAGAGCCCGAGATACCAGACGGTGCTTAAGATAAATAGTTTTATCCACACGGAGAAATAAAAATGAAAAAAATAATAAGCCTGCTCTTCGCATTATCTTTGTTGATCCCCAAAGCATCTTTTTCGCAGGATGAAGATCCCAATAAAAAGATCCTAAAAGACGCCATTGTTGGGGCTGTCACGGGTGCTGTAGCGTCCGAAGCATCCAAAAATGATGCCAACGCTCAGCCGACAGCCAGCGCTGTAAAGGATGCGCTCAGTTCCTCCTCGGATAAAGAAAGCGACAAAGACGACAAGGTGAAAAAGAATTTCGGAAAGAAAAAGAAAAACAAGAAGCGCCCGCATGGCTGGGATCAAGGCAAGAAAACCGGCTGGGGCGATGGCGATGTGCCTCCGGGGTTGAGGGACAAATAGATGAACATCAAAGGCATGGCCTGCCGTAGGATGAACTTTTTTTCATATACCTTGGCCAACGACGCACAACTCAGCTGCCAAAAGAATTGATGAAGTAAAGCGCTGAGAGGTGTTCCCCGAAGGGAGTCCTGGGACGACGAGGCGCAGGGATCGCCATTTTTTTCTTAGCCGAGGAGCCCAAGAAGCGAGAGGTCTCGCAGGGATCTCGGAGCCTGCCTGCCGGCAGGCAGGCGTATCCCGGAGGGGAATACCTCTCAGCGCTTTACCCATTTCTTCTTTTGCTTCACAGCTGATTGTGATAGTATAGTTCTGTTAAGAATAAGTAATAATTACATAACAGGA
>CAYODQ010000001.1:133673-173181 GCA_964402785.1 uncultured Planctomycetia bacterium | reverse complement strand
AGTCCGAGAGCAAGCGCGAAAACAAATATCGCTTTAATAGATTTCATTTAAATCTCCTGTTAACTACTTTATTTTCTTAGTTAGGGTATTGCTTTAAGTTCGGCTTTACGCCGATCGACAACCTTGAACCTTTAGGTTTGCTCACCCCTTTCTTCGGTATAGTGTAGGCTGTCTTTGGTTGTATAAGAACAACGCAGATTAGGTTACCTGACGGAAGGTTTGTTGTCAATAGCTTTTTATTTAATACTATTTTAAGTATGAGTTATCAGGACAGGTCAATAGTGAGGAAAAATTAATAGAACAAATACTAAGACTTGTTGTTAGCGTTCAACTCGTCTAAAAGTTCTTTGACGCCAGAAATCTGCATCCACTTCTCTTCTGAAAACAAAAGAGACATGAGCCCGGCTGTTATCCCTATATAGAAGAGACCCAACAAACCGATGCATAAGATCTTGGTCTGAGAAGCCCATGACGTGAGCATCACCATCGCCACCGGGATTACGACAATACTCACGGCCAGTAAAATAACAGTGAATATCAAGAAAAAGACCAGAACGAGATGTTTGCGGAAAAGCTTCAAACCCTGTACGTAAAATCTCAGGCTGGTGATCTTGACCAGCTCTAGGGTCTTTTCTTGATACTGCTTGAGGAGACCGATCGTGGCATCATACACTGTGTCTTGCAGCATCTGACGCGCACGATCCGTCTTCTGTTGAAGGAATTTATTTATTTCTCGAAGAAGATCCAAGGATAAATCCTAGTAATAATGCGCCAACCGCCACACCACCTAAATAGGGCCAAGGGTTTTCGCGGACTTTTCCATCCAACTCCGAAGCGGCTTCGCCTAATTTTTCGCTGGACTCATCCCACCACTCTTCGGCACCCTCTTGAACTTTTTTGATATTTTTTTTCTGCTTGGCGGCTGTTTCGCGAACTAGATCGCGGATGCTGGAATATTTATCGGACATTAAATTCTGGATCTCATCTTTTTTATCGCGCGCTGCTTCATTCAAAAGATTCAAGGCTTCTTCAAATTTTTTGCTGCTAACATTATTTTCGCCGCCCATATCCGCTCCCCCTTGATTAATGACTAGGTTGGTGTGACAGTCTTTTACGATAGTGGATGCCTCACCAAAAGTCAATCTTGATCCGCCAATTTTTAGGCGATGCACCGCAAATAATCTTTACCTCAAGCTTCAAATAAGTATAATGACTCCATACCTTCTATGAAAAGGAGAGGTGATGGCTGAAAAACCCCGGTTTTATGATGCAAAAATATCAAAGATTATTTCTCTCTCAGAAACCGTAAAACATTTTGTCCTGGACTACACTCCGGACTGCGACACCAAATTCATCGCCGGCCAGTTCATGATGGTTCATCTGGAAAAAGATGGTAAGCCACACAAAAAACCTTATTCCATAGCCTCTTCCCCATCCCTGGGCAAACAAATCGAGCTTTGCATCAAAAAAGTGGAAGGTGGTTATGTGTCCTCTTGGTTTTTCACTTTAAAAGAAGGTGACGCGATCCACACGAGCCTGCCCTACGGATTTTTCACCGTGCGCGAGCCCTGGCAGGACAATATCGTGTTCGTTGGTACGGGTACAGGTGTTGCTCCCCTTCGCGGCATGATCCAAAACCTTTATGAAAAAGGCTGCACCAAAGATATTTGGCTCATTTTTGGCAACCGCTACGAAACCGATGTGCTTTATCACGATGAGTGGCGTGCGCTGGAGAAGAAGCATAAAAATTTTCATTTTATCCCCACTGTCAGCCGCGGCAAGAACTGGTCGGGTGAGACCGCTTACGTGCAAGATATCGTGAAAAGAATTTTCGCCGGGAAAAATAGCGGCCTTGATTTCTACGGATGCGGCCTGGTTCCTATGTGCCAGCAGCTCAAACAAACCTTGATCGAAATGGGACTTCCCAAAGAACAGATCCATTTCGAGCAGTTCACCTAAAACTTAATCCTTCGGAGGCAATATGAAGCGCTCTCACATTTTTTTGTTTCTCACCTTGATCACTTTTGTCAGTTCATCTGCGAGCGCAGCTGACATCACCGCCTCCTCGCGCATCTCTCGCGTCACGGTTTATCAGGATCGCGCCCTGGTGACACGTGAAGCGCAGGTGGATCTGGCTGAGGGTCAAAATTTTATCCTTTGGGAAGGCCTGCCAAGTGCGCTTGTGGAAGAATCTTTGCGTTCCGGCGGAAGCGGCCAGTCTGCGGTAAGCATTCTGAGCGTTGAAATAAAAAAAATGTTCACACCTGAAGATACGAATCCCCGCGTGAATCAGATCATGGCGGAGCTAGAAAAACTTCAGGCGGATGTACGGCAGATCCAAGGACGCCAAAATGCATTGAGCAGCCAGCGCGCGTTCGTGGACTCCGTGCGCAATTTCTCATCGGTTCAGATACCCAAAGACATACAAACCAAATCCGTGCCCGCAGCTGAGCTTCAGGGTTTATCGCAATTCATACTGGATAGTTACACACAATTTGAAGAGAAGTCGCAAGCTTTAGAAAAAGAAATGAATGATAAGAACAAAGAAGTGCAAGCCAAGCAGCAAGAGCTTTATGCGCTTCAAAGCGGCAACAGCCAAGAAAAGAAAACAGCTATCTTGACCGTGTCCGCCAAATCCAAAACCACTTTCAAAGCCGAGCTCAGCTATGTGATCCCGCAAGCTTCGTGGCAGGTTAGTTACGACGCGAAAGTTTATCCTTCTAAGAATAGCTGCAACCTGATCTCTTATGGCAATGTCCAGCAATGGACGAGCGAGGACTGGAAAGATGTTAAACTCACCCTCTCTTCAGCGCGCCCGGCGATCGGAGGAAAGATGCCAGAACTTTATCCTTGGTACGTTGACTATCCTCAGATCTATCCGGCCGCAGCGCCTCAAATGTTTTTGGCGAGAGCCAACAAAGCCGCCTCTATCTCAGAGGCATCATATGATGCGGCTGTTGCAGGCGTCGCTCCCATGGCTCAAGAAATGAGAGCAGAGCTTGCCACCGCTCAAGTTTCGCAGGAAATGGGTTCTGTGACCTATGAAGTTGAGGCAGCTGCAACCGTGCTCAGCGACAGTCGTGCCTACAAATTCCCCGTTCAGTCCGAAACATTCAAAACCGAATTGGATTACGAAACCAGCCCCAAACTATCACCCTACGTTTTTATTCATTCCAAAGTCACTAACGACAAAGACTCGACCTATTCGGGCGGGATTCTGAATATTTTCGTGGACGATAATTATGTGGGTCAGTCTTCCATCAACACGATCGGTCGCGGAGAATCATTTGATATGTATCTCGGTATCAGTGATGAGCTCAAGGTCAAACGCACCGAGCTTGTGGATAAGAAAAAGAAGACTCTATTGGGCATCAAAGCGCGCAAAGATTATGGCTACAAGATCGAGGTCGAGAACTACCGCAAAGAGACGAGCCGAGTCGCTGTGTACGATCAGCTGCCTGTTTCTAAGAACGCGGAAATCAAAGTGGAGCTTGCCGCTTCCAGTCTCAAGCCCAGCGAGACCAAAGATCTGGGCATCCTCAAATGGAATCTAGAGCTTGCTCCCAAAGAAAAGAAAGTGGTGGAATTTCAGTTCTCTGTTGAGTATCCCGCTGACAAGCAAGTATCAGGAATCTAATTTACTAGCTGTGTCTTTTGCTACTTGCCATTCTTTAGCAAAGAGAGGATCGCGAGAAGCTTTTTCCTCAAAGAGCTGCTTCTCGGATCCTAAAAATGAATTTAGGCTGCTCTTATCTTTGGTCAGCACGTAAGAGATCAAATACAGCGTTTTAGCCTCTTCTTCAAACCCTTTGAACTGAGGCAATACATCGATCGAAAACTGTTCCACCGTCATCTTTCCTGTCAAAAGCTGTGCCACCTTTCCCTGCCATGGCACGTCCAAATAATCCGCGTTGAGACGATCAAGATTTTCTTTTAATGTATCCCCCCACCCCTGCCGGTAACAAAGCCGAATAAGACTCATATGCAGCACAGCGCTTTCAAATCGCTGTCCTTGAAAAAGCTTGAGCCCTTCCCGACCCAAGATCAAAGCTCGGTCGGCTCTACCGTCCAGCTCAAGCGCGGCAATGGCTGCTCGGTAAAGCGTATAATCCCCCGGCGACAAAGCGATCGCCTTGGCATAGGCGTCAAATGCCTCACCGTAACGGCCCAAACTCATCAAGATATTGGCACGGTCTTTCTGATAAGGCAAAAAGTCCGGATTGATCACGATGGCTTTATCAAAATACTCCAGCGACTTCTCAAAATGTTTCTCATTGGCTTCACACCAAGCCAAAAAAACATACGTGACATCTTGGTTGAGCTCTTTGGTCAACGCCTCTTGAAGCGCTTTTTTGGCGCCCGGTATATCTTTATTGGCCAATCGTATTTTGGCTAGGCCATGCAAACCATGCACCGCGTATGGAGAGCTGCTCTTCGATAAAACAGCGTAATATTTACTCAGATCATTGTATAAACTATTTCTTTCAAATGTCCTGACGCCTAAAAAAATGGCCCAGACACAAGGAAGTAATAGCAGCGCAATGCGCCGCCTTTTATCGGCGATACCAAATATCGCCGCAAATACAACAGCCCACAAAAAAAAGAAACCCAGAGAAGGTACGGTCAAAAAATGTTCAGCCCATTGAGGGAAAAAAGCGACGGTCTGCAGGTACGGAGCAAATCCAACAAAAAGCAATGTGAGTCCCATAAAAGAAACGGATCTTCGTTTCCAGGCATCCCAAAATGACACGCATGCGATCCCATACAATCCGATCGTAATATAAGTCTGTGCATTGGCAAATCCTTTGGCAAAAGAAATGGATCCGAAGAGCTGAAAATAAGGCGGCCAAAACAGGGTTCTGAAATACTGGATCAACGCAGGCGCCATGGAAAATACGCGCTCTAATTTAAGGGTCATGGACTCGCTTTCAATGTGCATGGGCACCGCGCACAAATATTTGCGAAAGAGCACATAGCCTATCGATGCGGCAAGCGCCGGCAGGATCCGCTTAAAACGGTCAAGCCACTTTCCTTCTAAAAAAACTTTGTCCGCCGACAACAAAAACACAGGTATCAAAACAGCACTTTCCTTGGCAAGACACGCAGCGATCTGACACACCACAGCCCACCACGGCAATTTTCTCAAATACAAAATAAGCGCCAAGATCAAAAAGAGCGCAGCAAATGTTTCGCTGCGGCATGAGACGTGGTTGATGGCTTCGGTGTGGATCGGATGTAGAGCAAATAAAAAAGCAGCCAAAAATGAAGCTGGGACATTTTTGACGCCGAAACAAAGGAATTCAAAAAACGCCAAAACCAATAGGATATGGATCAATACACTTGTTAAGTTATACCCAAAAGGATCGCCCTGCCAAAAATGATAATCCACCATGAACGACAAAACGGATAAAGGCCGGTAATATTCAAGAAATGGCGATGGCCCGCCCCCGCCTAGATAAAAGAATCCAGTCTGGAATATCTGAGGAATATTGGAGAGACTTTTAAGATAAGGGTTGCGAAGGATGATATTCTCCTCATCAAACAAGAAGTTATGGCCAACCGAGACACTGTACAGCATCACCAACACCACTATCAGCAAAACTCTCGCTAAAGATTTTTTCATGAACCGTTTACACCCTTTTGTTCATTAGAGATCCGATCACACTCAAAATCGAAACACGTAGACCATTTAATCATAATTTGTAATTATTGTATATTATTAGTTACTATTGTATACTTTAGGGAGCGAAAATTCTTACGGAGGCGCGTACGTAAATGATTAGAATCGTTTTGGTGTTCATTATGCTGTGGTCGTCCACAACACCCGCACACGCCTATCTCGATAGCATATCGGAATCCTTAGATGACTCTCGAAAAGAAATCGGCGCTATTTTTGAAAAAAAAGGCGATGGCCGAAAATCGCTTCGCGAGACCACCTCAGAAGCCTGGCATTGGCTTTGGCAGTAGGGTGTTATAATACCCTGCTATGCCGAATGATCTGAAAGACCTATTAACTAAACGCATCCTTGTGTTGGACGGTGCCATGGGCACTTTGATCCAGCGCCATAAATTGGACGAAGCCGCTTATCGCGGCGAACGATTCAAAAACTATCCCTCGTCACTCAAAGGCAATAATGATCTTTTGGTGCTAACACAGCCTCAGATCATCGCGTCCATCCATCGCGCTTATTTGGAAGCTGGTGCGGATATCATCGAAACCAACACCTTTAACTCCAACCGGGTATCGATGGCTGATTACCACATGGAGGATCTGGCGCGTGAGCTCAATATCGCCGCTACTAAACTGGCGCGTCAGGCCGCAGATGAATTCACCAAAAAAGATCCCTCCAAACCACGGTTTGTAGCGGGAGCTGTCGGCCCCTTGAACAAAACAGCATCCATTTCGCCTGACGTAAATGATGCCGGTTTTCGTGCGATTGATTTTGACGGGCTTGTGGCCGCTTACACCGAGCAGATCGAAGCTTTGATGGAAGGTGGTGTTGATATCCTGCTCATCGAAACTGTTTTTGATACGCTCAATTGCAAAGGCGCTTTGTTTGCGGTGGAAAATTGTTTTCTGAGATCAGGCCGGCGCATCCCGGTGATGGTCTCTGGCACGATCACTGATCTCAGCGGACGCACTCTATCCGGGCAAACCGTGGAGGCGTTTTGGAATTCTATTTCTCATGCGAATTTATTATCCGTGGGCCTCAACTGCGCTTTGGGCGCAAAAGAAATGAGGCCTTATATAGAGGAGCTATCTCGGATCGCCCCTATTCATGTCAGCGCCCATCCCAACGCGGGACTTCCGAATCAATTTGGCGAATACGATGAGACTCCTGAAAGTATGGGTGTGCTGATCCAAGATTTTATACAAAATGGTTTTATTAACATCGTAGGCGGCTGCTGCGGCACCACGCCGGAGCATATCAAAAAAATTGCTGAGATAGCGGCCAAAGGCAAACCGCGCGTCATCCCTTCGATTGAGCCGTGGACGCGCCTTTCTGGACTCGAGCCTTTAACGATACGGCCCGATAGCCGATTTGTAAACGTGGGTGAGCGCACCAATGTCACCGGCTCCCCCAAATTTGCCGAACTCATCAAAAAAAATGATTATGAGGCGGCACTGTCTGTGGCCAAACAGCAGGTGGAAGCCGGTGCTCAGATCATCGATATTAATTTTGACGAAGGTCTTCTGGACTCAGAAGCTGCCATGGTCAAATTTTTAAATTTGGTGGCCGCAGAACCTGATATTTGCAAGATCCCGGTGATGCTGGATTCTTCCAAGTGGTCGGTTTTGGAAGCGGGTCTCAAATGCCTTCAAGGCAAAGGTGTGGTCAACTCCATCAGCCTCAAAGAAGGTGAACAGATCTTTATTGAGCGCGCTCGCAAGATCCGCCAATACGGAGCAGCCGTCATCGTCATGGCTTTTGATGAGAAGGGACAGGCTGACACTGCAAAGCGAAAAGTCGAGATCTGCACGCGCTCTTACAAACTGCTGACGGAGAAGATAGGCTTTCCGCCTCAAGATATTATTTTTGATCCCAATATCCTGACCGTCGCCACGGGCATGGATGAACACAACAATTACGCTGTAGAATTCATCGAGGCTGCGCGCCAAATAAAGGCAACTCTCCCGCATGTCCATATCTCGGGTGGCGTCAGCAATATTTCTTTCTCCTTTCGAGGCACCAATGTCGTGCGGGAAGCCATGCACTCGGCGTTTTTATTTCATGCGATCCAAGCTGGGATGGATATGGGTATTGTGAATGCAGGCCTTGTCACGGTGTACGAAGATATTGATAAAGAACTTTTGGTGCTCGTCGAAGATGTGCTCCTCAATCGCCGAAAAGATGCCACCGAAAGACTTCTTAAATACGCCGAAAGCGCCAAAAAAGAAGGAAAGTCGGCTGTTAAGAATGAGGCTTGGCGAAGCGGCACTGTAGAAGAGCGGCTATCTCATGCGCTGGTACACGGCATCACGGATCACATAGATGCGGACACAGAAGAAGCTCGTCAAAAATACCCTTCCCCTCTTAATGTCATCGAAGGTCCGCTGATGGCAGGGATGAACATCGTCGGAGATCTGTTTGGTTCCGGCAAAATGTTTTTGCCGCAAGTAGTCAAAAGTGCCCGTGTCATGAAAAAATCAGTGGCGTATCTGACGCCTTTTATCGAAAAAGAAAAAGCATCCAGCGGACGGCATTCTGCGGGCAAGATCCTTTTGGCTACCGTCAAAGGCGATGTGCATGACATTGGCAAAAATATCGTCGGCGTTGTTCTGGGCTGCAACAACTTTGAGATCATAGACCTGGGTGTCATGGTGCCCTGTGAGAAGATCTTGGAAGTCGCGCGCGAGAAAAACGTCGATATCATCGGCCTGTCGGGGCTCATCACCCCCTCTTTGGATGAAATGGTGCACGTGGCCAAAGAAATGAAACGCTTGGGCTTTAAAACTCCGCTTTTAATCGGCGGTGCCACCACATCCGCCATCCACACAGCGGTTAAAATTGAGCCCAATTATGACGGCGTCACCGTACATGTGCTGGATGCCTCGAAGAGTGTCACGGTCGCAAGCTCACTCATTACCCCCTCGTCACGCAACGAGTTTACCAGCCAAAAAAAGGCCGAATACCAAAAGATCCGTTCGGAGCATGCCGCCCACAAATCAACCGCACGATATTTTAATATCGAAGAGGCACGTAAAAATAAATGGGTGTGTGATTGGAAAATAGCTCCTCCTGTTAAACCCTCAAAGCTTGGTGCCCAGGCCTTATCTAAATTTAGCCTGGAAGAAATAGCGCAAAAAATCGATTGGTCTCCATTCTTTCATACATGGGAGATCCGCGGACGCTACCCGGCTATTTTTCAAGACACGGTCGTGGGCGCTGAGGCAAAGAAACTATTTGGGGATGCCCAGATCCTTCTTAAAAAAATTCTGTCAGAAAAATTGCTCACTGCTAATGGCGTGTTCGGCTTATTCCCGGCCAATTCCGTCGGGGACGATATCGAGATTTACGCTGATGAAAAGCGCGACAAGGTGATCGCTGTGTTTCACATGCTCCGCCAGCAGATCTTTAAATCTGGAGAGGACAAGAATTTCTCTCTATCTGATTTCATCGCTCCAAAATCATCGGGTATCGCGGATTATATCGGAGGCTTCGCCGTGACCACGGGTATCCGGGCGGATGAACTCGCGAAGTCTTTTGAAGCCAAGCACGACGATTACAACTCCATCATGAGCAAAGCATTGGCGGATAGATTGGCTGAAGCATTTGCGGAGCTCCTGCACGAAAAAGTTCGCAAAGAATATTGGGGCTATGCCAAAAACGAATCCTTGTCCACCGACGACCTGATCAGCGAGAAGTATAAAGGCATAAGACCGGCCGCCGGCTACCCCGCCTGCCCAGATCACACTGAGAAAAAGACGCTTTTTAAATTATTGGATGCGGAAAAAAATACGGGTATTTATTTAACGGAAAGCTTCGCTATGTTTCCCGGCGCCTCCGTAAGCGGATTGTATTTTGCTCATCCCCAGGCCAAATATTTCCCCGTCGGAAAAATCGAAAAAGACCAGATCCAAGACTACGCCATCCGAAAAGGCCTAGACGTCAAAGTCGTCGAGCGCTGGCTAGCCCCAAATCTAAATTACGACGTATAAAGCTTCCAAGCTCTCTCGCTTCCTCGTACCAAGCAGCCGATAACCGATGTCCCTTTTGCCCACCCTTACCCTTTTTACTCCCATTGAAGGCTCTCTAAATATCTGGGGATGCCCCTCGCCAAAAATTACGGATAGGCCTTTGTGGCCTATCCTGATAATTATTTGGCGTCTCCCCAGAGAATTTAGAGAGCCTTCAATAAGCGGTCGTAAAAAGGCCGGGAATGGTCAAAAGGGACATCGGTTATCGGCTGGATGTTAAGATCGCGCTCGCTCGCCAAATTGAACGAACGACGCCATCACTCTTAAGCCGGTAATGGACTTTGCTTTTATTCGTTCCCGGCCTTTTCCGAGCGCTTATAGCTTTGTCATAAATGGCAATGGAGACGCCACTTGAAAGTCCCATTGGCCGAGCCTTTAATATAGCGCGAGTGCGTCATGGCTCTTTTAGGCATACCGCACGAGTGTACCTTCGAGGCCAACGGACTTTTGGCGAGCCTGCCTGCCGGCAGGCAGGGGTCCATGCCATTTATGACAAAGCTATGCGAGGAAAAGGGTAAGGGCGAATAAAAGCAAAGTCCATTACCGGCTTAATTGGATGAGCTAGAGAGAGATACTAATTCGAGCCAAACCGACCCATGTCATCCATAAGGCGGCGGATGTCGGTGTCGGCGGATTTGGCAACTTGGGTGCAGACAAAAATGAGGACTGAGAATTGCCAGCAGTCTTCGGGGCTGGCAATGAGGCCGGTGTGGACGTTTTCGTGTTGTTGTAAAAGCGCTTTGTGATTCTCGATCGCCTTGGAGAGACTACCCTCTTCGATATCCACTGAATAACTTTTGTTATTGTACTTCATTGGCGGAAATTGCACACCGCGCACCAAGAGAAAACTGCGAAACAGATCCTCATTCACATCCATCTCTTTCTCGAATTCGAACCCTTCAAATTGCGGCAAATTATGCGGCATGATGATGGTGGGTTTTTGAACGGTGATCTCCCCGCGGCGCACAACGGTATCCCCTTTATTAACCACGGACTCCGAGAGGCAAACGTAGGGCAGGTGCGTGACGTCATAACTCGACAAAGGTGTCACGCGAGGACGGACGATCTCCGTTTTTTTAAGCGCTTTTTCCCAAAGATCCTGTATGTTCATATTTTGA
Organism: uncultured Planctomycetia bacterium; assembly: GCA_964402785.1. GTDB lineage: Bacteria > Omnitrophota > Gorgyraeia > 2-02-FULL-51-18 > 2-02-FULL-51-18 > CAYODQ01. The sequence continues at coordinate 162,363 of CAYODQ010000001.1, read as the reverse complement.
ATTCCAAAACAGGGATATATTGCTTATCCCGATATTTAAAATATTTATTCAGCCCATCGATGAGCGGCGAAACACTTAACCCCAACGCATCTGGCGCGTACTTAGCCAAATACTGAACAGCCGTCCTGTGCAGTCCCAAAGCCCCTGATTCGATCCCTCTTTGCTCTTGATAGATCGCCGCCGCGGCCTGGATAACGCCTTTGTAAAGATCTCGATATTCATCCAACTTGGGAGTTTCGAGCCACAACTCTTCGATCACTTCATGGCATTCAAAATATTCTTGATGATTAAAAAGCTTCAATCCTTCAATAAATCGAGGATCAGCCTTAGCCATTAAGCTTTCGGAGATAATCGTAACCATACAAGCCCGTGGAATGCCCGTCGGACCAAACGATTTGCAAGGCATACCGCCCTACCGGATAAATACCTTTGATCAGGATGTTTTGGGGAATAGACTCGATCTTTAGCATCTTCTCACCCGTCAATTCATTGACACAGGCCGCGCAGGGGCATTCAAATCTTAGCGGTCGCACAGGATAGCTTGATTTTTTGCCATCATTCCACTCGATATCCAGCGTCGCAAGTCCCGGGGCGCCTATTTTGGTCGGGATTTTTTTATCATCTCCCCGCTCAGAGCGTATTTTGATCTGAAGCGACAAGTTCTTGGCGATTTGAATAAAACTTTTGGCAGATGAGCTTTCTGGTGCTGACTGAACCACGGGATTGCCTTCGTCGGCAGTTTGGCGGATCGCTGTCTCCACGGGGATCTCGCCAAGAAATGATATACCCATGGTTTGAGCCGCGCGTTTAGCGCCGCCGGTTCCGAAAATATTATCCCGCGTGCCGCAATGCGAACAAATATGATGACTCATATTTTCAATGATACCCAGGATCGGAGCGTTTAATTTATCAAACATCACGATTGCCTTCTGAGCCACATTCCAAGCCACATCTTGCGGTGTAGAGACGATCACCGCTCCTGTCAGTGGGATAGTTTGGCAAAGTGAAAGCTGAATATCCCCGGTGCCGGGCGGAAGATCAACGAGGAGATAATCCAGCTCTCCCCAATCCACTACCCCCAAAAAATCTTGGATCATTTTGTGAAGCATAGGTCCACGCCAAATCACCGCATCATTGGCAGGTACAAAAAACCCCATGGAAATAACTTTGATGCCAAATTTCTCAACCGGGATCAGGCGATTATTTTGCTGAACAGGCTTCTCGGTGATGCCCAAAATCGTAGGAATACTGGGCCCATACACGTCGGCGTCCATAAGACCAACTTTAGCCCCCGTCTTGGCCAAAGCAAGAGCCAGATTAGCACTCACCGTCGATTTGCCCACACCGCCCTTCCCGCTGGCAATAGGCACAACATACTTCACGCCCGGTATAAGGCGCTCTTTCATACTCTGAGATTGTGTTGTCGCTTCTGGTGACATAAGCCCAAGATTATACCACCTAACCCTCTCCCAAGCATTCTCTCTCTTATTCGTAGATGTTGAGCCGATAATATCTTTTAATTTTGTTCGCCCTTACCCCTTTTCTCGCATGTCTTTATTGTAAGTGGTGGGGATACCCTCGCCAAAAGTCCGTTTGCCGCCGAAGGAACTCCTGTATCTACTCGTGCGGCGGCAAATGGGACTTCTAGCCCTCGCCTATCGGCTCGGATTGGCGTCTCCCTCTACCACTTACAATAAAGACATAAGCGCTCCAAAAGGGCCGGGAACGAACAAAATTAAAAGATATTATCGGCTGAACCTCTAAGATGGCGCTCACTCATCATCAAATGAGTGAGCGCCGCTACAACATTAAGCCGGTATCAGAATTCAATTCCCGACATTCCCGGCCTTTTCCGAGCGCTTATAGCTTTGTCATAAATGGCAATGGAGACGCCACTTGAAAGTCCCATTGGCCGAGCCTTTAATATAGCGCGAGTGCGTCATGGCTCTTTTAGGCATACCGCACGAGTGTACCTTCGAGGCCAACGGACTTTTGGCGAGCCTGCCTGCCGGCAGGCAGGGGTCCATGCCATTTATGACAAAGCTATGCGAGGAAAAGGGTAAGGGTGGCGGGAATTGAATTCTGATAGCGGCTTCATGATATACGCAAGAGATCGAATTTGGATTATTTTCTCAAACATACTAAGCGGTATATTTACTTGACATTGGAACACGTGCATCGTATACTTTGCTCATGATTCAGACTAATTCGATTTTTAACCTTAAGAGCATTAAGACGATGGCCGCAGCAGGTTGGCCAGCGGCAGTATTGTCTTGTCATTATCGTATGGCAAAGCGTACGGGGCTCGTGGGGTTGAAGGGAGATTGGTCAGGGTAAGCTAAGCAATAAAAGTTAATCTCCAAATTTTCAAACCCACGAGCTAAAAGGCTCGTGGGTTTTTTGTTTTGGAGATAGTCAAACCGTCAACTAGGAGAATAAAATGATCAAAACCAGGCTCAACCCAGGGGGTAAGAATGCTCGTCTCTCTCACCATCCGGTGAGGATCACGGCTCTCCTCTATCTCAAAGAGGCTCTTATCCGTGAACAGTATGAAAAGTGCACCGAGTTGATCGCGACTGCAAAGGAATTTGGGGCAACACCCAATGAGATCCGGTATCTCTTGGAAGACCCAAGACGCAGCCCAACTTAATCGCGAGCGCGCTACGGAAGAAAGTTTCTAAAACTTGAAGAGACGGCCAGCGAGGCCAAGAGCAAAACCGCTCACACTCCCTTGCCCCGTTCCGGGTCGTACGACCCGGCAAGTTTTGGAAACCTATTTATGTGACAGGAGTTCCGGACTCGTATTTTTTGACGAGCGTTTTAAAAAAAAGTGCTCTATCAGGATATTTGGCCGAAGACTCATCCGCCAATTTCTTGAGCTTGTCTTTCTCTTGACGCCTCACATATGCCAAACACAGATCCATACGCACGGACAAGTCTAAGGGCAGCTTTGAAGGGACGATATAATCCAATTTTTTTTGCGTCCACTCTTCCGCTTTGGCGTCGGGATACGTGAGCAAAAAATATTCTTTTTCAGGCACATCCAATTTATCGGCCTCACTCAAAACGCCCACTAAATATTGAGCGTCGTCAGACCATTTACTTTTTGGGTATGTCTTGATGAATTTCTTAAGAGACTTCCGATAAGCTTGAGACTTTTCGGCCCAGTCGACACCGGCTTTTCCGGCTTTGATCGCTTTTTGATCAAGCTCCGCGATCTTTTGGGCTATGGATTTAAAACTTTCTTCAGAGGTAACTTTGGTTTTTGGCTTAGCTTTGGCAACCGCGACGGTTTCCGCGGAAGCGGGTAAAACAAGTAGGATGGATAGGATAAAAACTGCCCCTAGAGGCGCTTTTTTCATAGGCTAATAACTGGCGATAACGGAATTGGGATGCTCATTGGTCAAATCCATCATCCTCCTCAATGTCTTTTCGGCTCGTACACGAATATCTTCTGGGATCACGATCTTGTGCTCGAGAGTCTCCAGTGCGTGCGCCACCCAGCCCAAAGTCGTCATCTTCATCGTCTGGCACACAAACTGCTCAGTGGGCATCACAAATCGTTTGGTCGGATGATCCTTTTTTAGCTTATAGATCATCCCCACTTCGGTCCCGATCACAAATGTGTCGGCCTTGGACTTGGATATATAGGAAGAAAATCCACTCGTCGAGCAAACATGGTCAGCCAGATCGATCACATCCGGCGGACACTCGGGGTGTGCGATAAAAGGCGCATCAGGGTATTTTATTTTCATATTGCGCACATCTTGCGCGGTCACACGAATATGGGTGGTACAAAATCCCTGCCACAAGATGATCTCTTTATCCGGGCAAAATCGCTGAACATAATGGCCGAGATTCTTATCGGGTACAAAAATGATTTGTTTATTGGGAAGTGATTTTACGACTTGCACCGCATTGGCGGAGGTACAGGCGATATCGGACTCCGCTTTGACAGCGGCTGAACTATTTACGTAACAAACAACCGCTGCGTTAGGATACTCTTTTTTCTTTTCGCGAAGTCTTTCCGGGGTCACCATAAGTGCCATCGGGCAATCAGCTTCGATAACCGGCAGAATAACGGTTTTTTCGGGATTGAGGATCTTGGCAGACTCGGCCATAAAATCGACACCGCAGAATACGATCACGTCTGCACCCAGACCAATAGTGGCCTTGGATAGCGCTAAAGAATCTCCGAGAATATCAGCGACTTCTTGCACTTCATAATTTTGATAATTATGAGCCACGATATAAGCATTGCGTTCTTTTTTAAGACGCAGCACTTTCTCGCGAAGCGCTTGCTTCACTTCTTTTGAATTCGCTTTTTCCAAAACATCTAATTGTACAGACATTCTTTCTCCGAACTCCGAACCTGCCCGTCCGGCAGGCAGGCTCCCTACTCCGAACTGTATTATACCTGAACCACTTCCCTCACTTCAGGAATAAGCGATTTAAGCCTATTTTCAACGCCCATCTTGAGCGTCATCACTGAACTGGGACAACTGCTGCAAGAACCCTGTAGATGTAAGGTAACCACACCATTGTCATACCCATAAAATTGTATATCGCCACCATCCATGGCCACCGCTGGACGTATCTCAGCATCTAAGATCTCGCGGATCTTTCGCTCGATCTCACTATTGGCGCTAACACCAGCCTCCGCTGCCGGCGCCACACCCGCCAAACCCACAGGAACCAACTCTTTGCCGGATGCGATCAACTCTTTCAGAGAGTCAATGATCGGCTGCGCCATCGTATGCCAGCTGGCGTCCGGCTTTTTGGTCACCGTCACAAAATCATGCCCGATCATCACACCCAACACATCTGATATCTCGTAAAGTGTCTCGGCCAAAACAACGCCTTTGGCTCGTTCTTTGTCGGTGTAATTGAGCGTGCCGCTCTCGACTAATGTCTTGCCAATATTGAACTTGAGTGTGTTGGGATTGGGTGTGATCTCGGCTGCGATAGCGTGGTCCATAAAGTCTCCTTTTATTCTGTTGAAATTTCGTTGCGATTATTTTGAAGCGCGGCTTCCAAAGCGCGCCAAGAAAGTGTGGCGCATTTAACCCGCACCGGGTACTGACGCACACCTTCAAAAATACGAAGCCGCCCGGAACCTTCCCTAGCTGTATCCGATGCGTCTTTGTCCGTCAAAAGATGTATAAAGCTGTCCTTCATCTTCTGCACTTCTTCAATGGTTTTACCCTGAATAGCGGCCGTCATCATAGAAGCGCTGGATTTAGAGATCGCACATCCATCCCCTTCGAACGCGACCTTTTCAACGCGACCGTTGGGCGATATTTTGAGGTATACAAAATAATCATCTCCGCAAAGAGGGTTTTTGCCGTGTGCCATGGCATTAGCCTCTGAGAGCTTGCCAAAATTTCTTGGGCTTTTATTGTGTTCGAGGATCATTTCTTGATAGAGCTCGCTCAGGCTGCTCATTTGAACACCGATTTCACTTTCAAGATCCCTTGATACAAAATATCCACCTCTTCCTCTGTGTTATAAAAAGAAAATGACGCACGCGTCGTCGCGGGTACGCCAAAACGCTTCATCGTGGGCTGCGCGCAATGATGTCCTGCTCGCACCGCTATCCCCTCTTCATTTAAAACCGTGCCAACATCATGCGGGTGCACCCCATCCAACACGAATGAAACCAAACTCGCTTTGTGATGAGCCTCGCCAACCAATCTGAGACCCGGGATCGTTTTGAGCTTTTTCATCGCCAATTCCAAAAGCTTGGCCTCTTTTTTTTCGACCGCATCCAAACCAAGTTGAGCAAGATAATCCAGCGCGGCGGCCAACCCCAAGATCTCCGCAATAGCTGGAGTGCCTGCTTCAAATTTTGCAGGAGGCTTGGCGAATGTGGTTTTCTCAAAACTAACTGACTCAATCATATCGCCGCCCGTTTGATAAGGATCCATGGCTTCCAAATGCTTTTGCTTGCCATACAAAACCCCGATCCCTGTGGGGCCATAAACTTTATGCCCCGAAAAACAATAAAAATCCGCATCCAACGCTTGAACATCTACCTTCATATGCGGTGTCGACTGAGCGCCATCCACCAAAACCACAGCCCCCGCATGATGAGCCCGCCGGATGATCTCTTCGATAGGATTGATCGTGCCAAGCGCATTGGACACATGCGTCACGGCGACCAAATAAGTCCGCTCGCGCAATAGAGACTGATACTGATCCATATCCAACTCGCCTTTGTCGTTCACCGGGATTATCTTAAGTTTCAACTGCTTTTCTTCGCACAGTCTTTGCCAGGGAACGATGTTGGCATGATGTTCGATCTCAGAGATCAGGATCTCATCGCCCGCCCGAAGTACCTTACGACCATAAGAAGCCGCCACCAAATTAATAGCCTCGGTCGCTCCGCGGACAAATATGATCTCAGAGCTGTGTTTGGCGTTTAAAAATGCTTGGCATGTCTGGCGAGCTACCTCCACGGCTTGCGTCGCCTCATGGCTCAAGGTATACACTCCTCGGTGGATATTAGAATATTCTTGTGATAAAAAACGGCTCATGCGGTCGATCACAATCTGCGGCTTGTGTGTCGAAGCGGCATTGTCCAAATAAACAAGCGGCTTTCCGCTCATCATCCGAGAAAGCATCGGGAAATCTTGTCGGATCTTTTGAGTTTCCATTTATACCCCACTCATTTGCCGCGTGCGCTCCAAAACCCAGGCGGACAACTCATCCCGAAACGGAATGGCCGGCATTTCATCCAATATCTCGGATGCAAAACCTTGTACCATCATGGCTCTGGCACTTTTCTCAGCAATACCACGGCTTCGCAAATAAAACAGCTCCTGCTCACTCAACTCTCCGGTAGCCGAGCCATGTGCACAAGCCACGTCATCAGCGCCGATCTCAAGCTCGGGCTTTGACGAGGCTTTGGCTGTCCGTGACAACAACAAGTTCTTATTGAGCTGTTTGGAGTCCGATTTGACGGCGCCTTTGGAAACTGAAACCAGACTATGAAACGATGATCTGGCTTCGTCTGTGACAATACTCTTATAAAATTGGCGGCTGATACAATGCCCGCTCTCGTGGCGCGCGTGGATATCGTGTTGGATATTGGAATCATGCGATAAGATCGACAAACCCCGAAGCGAAGCAAATGCATGCTCTTCGTCAAACACCACGGTTTGCTTCACCGTGGCCAAGGAATCCGACATCAGAGTCCACACATTAAGCGCTGAGTGTTTTTTAAGATGATACTCACTCTCGGACATAAGCTTATCCAATGGAGAGTGTCCGGGGGCGATATAAAAAATGTCCAAGCAAGCCAACGTATCCAAATAAGATGTGACCCGCACACTCACATCTTCCGACCTCAAGGCGTCATCACCCAAATAAATAGCCAAACGCATGCGGGACGATGACCCCATATGAACATCAAGCTGTCTATGGCCGTCCCCCAGCACCACACGCACCACCTCGTCCACGTGGCCCTTGTCGGGCACACGAAGTGTGAGCGTATCACTGCTTTCGACGGCGTTAACGCCTTGCGGCGCTTCGAATTTCTTCATCAATCCAATCATAACCTTTTTTCTCCAACTCTAAAGCCAACGATGCGGGGCCTGATTTTACGATACGCCCACCCGATAGAATATGCACCACATCCGGCTTGATATAATCCAACAGTCTCTGATAATGCGTGATCAGGATCATGGCATTGTCAGGTGTACGCAATTTATTCACACCCTGAGCGACCTCACGTAAGGCATCAATATCCAACCCCGAATCCGTCTCATCCAAGATCGCTAGCTTAGGATCCAACACCGCCATTTGCACGATCTCATTGCGTTTTTTTTCGCCACCCGAAAAACCATGATTCACTGAACGATGGATAAAATCTTCCTTCATCTCGACCAGCTTGATCTTCTCTTTTAAAAAATCTTCGAATTCCATGGGATCCAGCTGAGTTTTTCCTTCGAACTTGCGCTTGGCATTGTAAGCCATGCGCAAAAAAGAACTGTTATTCACTCCCGGGATCTCGACCGGATATTGAAACGCCAAAAAGATCCCCCTCAGCGAACGCTCTTCTGGCTCCAGTGGCAGCAAATCTTCGCCTTGGTAACGGATCTGACCTTTGGTCGCCTGATAATGCGGATCCCCTGCCAAAACTTTGGCAAGGGTGCTTTTTCCCGAACCATTGGGCCCCATGATGGCATGCACTTCGCCGGGATTCACAAGCATATGAAAATCTTTGAGGATCGTCTTCCCTTCAATGCCCGCATCCAACCCATGTACTTGCAAAATCGGTTTTTTCATCCCACACTTCCTTCTAATTTAAGCCCCAGAAGTTTCGTCGCTTCCACGGCAAACTCTCCGGGCAGCTCACGAAACACGTCTTTGCAAAATCCATTCAAAATAGCGCCCATCGCATCTTCCGTGGATATGCCTCTTTGTTTAAAATAAAAAAGTTGGTCGTCGCTGATGCGCGAGGTCGTAGCTTCGTGCTCCAAATGCGCCGAAGGATTCTCAGCGATCACATTCGGAAATGTATTGGCGCTGCAATTTGAACCCACCAGAAGCGAATCGCATTGCGTAAAATTACGTGCCCCTTCCGCACTTTTTTTGATATCCACCAAGCCGCGATAATTATTATTGGAGTGGCCCGCAGAGATTCCCTTGGAAATAATCCGACTCTTGGTATTTTTGCCGATATGGATCATCTTGGAGCCCGTATCGGCCTGTTGAAAATGATTGGTCAGGGCTACAGAGTAAAATTCGCCGATAGAGTTATCTCCCACCAACACACAGCTGGGATATTTCCAGGTGATCGCTGACCCAGTTTCGACCTGTGTCCAGGAGATCTTAGAATTTTTGCCTGCGCATTTGCCGCGCTTGGTGACAAAATTATAAATACCTCCTTTGCCCGTCTTGGGGTCGCCCGCATACCAGTTTTGCACGGTGGAGTATTTGATCTCGGCATTGTCGAGCGCCACCAGTTCCACAACGGCCGCATGCAGTTGATTGGTATCAAATTTGGGAGCGGTACAGCCTTCAAGGTAGCTCACATAAGCAGCTTCTTCGCACACGATCAGCGTGCGTTCAAATTGGCCGGAACCTTCGGTGTTGATACGAAAATAAGTCGAGAGCTCCATCGGGCATTTAACACCTTTGGGGATGAACACAAAAGACCCGTCCGTGAAGACAGCTGCGTTCAGTGCCGCAAAAAAATTATCAGTATACGGAACCACCGACCCCATGTATTTTTTGACGAGATCCGGATACTTTTCAACCGCTTCGGAAAAAGGGCAAAACACCACTCCCACCTGAAGCAACTTTTCCTTATAACTGGTGGCCACCGAGACACTGTCAAAAATGGCATCGACGGCAACGCCGGCTAATTTCTTTTGCTCCAGGAGAGAAATACCTAGCTTCTCAAACGTCGCCTTAAGCTCAGGATCCACCTCGTCCATGCTTTTTTTCTTTTCGACGACTTTGGGAGCTGAGTAATAGCTAATATCCTGATAATCGATAGGCGGATAGGTCACATGCGCCCAACGAGGCTCCTTCATTGTAAGCCAGTGGCGATAAGCTTTGAGGCGGTATTGGAGTAGCCAGTCAGGCTCATTTTTCTTTTTGGAAATGTGGCGGATCACATCTTCGCTCAAGCCCTTGGGAACCGTATCCGACTCGATCTTGGTTTGGAAGCCGTATTTGTATTCTTGATCCGCTATTTCCTGGATTATTTTGTTGGTCATGCGGCGATCATCCTCTTCACTTCGATCTCATTCTGAGTCATCATCTCTAGCGTGATCGAATCATAGAACCTATCTAAGATGTCTTTGGTTTTCCGCCAAACGGGTTTGATGCCGCAAAGACAAAAATGGGTACACACAATATCTTCCCTTGTCTCGGGTGCACAAAAAATATCGAATGTCGAACCCTCAAGCGCATCGATGATCATCCTGAGAGTGATCTCGGACGGCTTCTTTGCCAGCGCATAGCCGCCCATTTTTCCTTGATGTGTGGTCACGAGCTTGGCTCTACGAAGCGCCTGCAAAATTTTCTCGATATAAGGTACGGGATAATGCTCGCTCGAAGCGATCTCTTTCAAGCTAAAATACTTCTTATCTTCATGTCGCGCCATGAAGACCATGGAAACGATCCCGTATTCTGTCTTTTTGGTGAATCTCATACGTTAAATGATGTCCCACATCCGCATGTGCCCGTAGCCTTGGGATTGACGAACCGAAACCCAGCCCCCACCAGATCCGTTGAGTAATCAATAGTCATCCCATCCAGATAAAGTAGGCTTTTGATATCACTGACAACCTTGATGCCGTTGACCTCAAACGCACGATCTACTTTTTCATCGAATTGTTCATCAAATTTGACATCATAGGTCATACCCGAACAACCGCCGCCCTTGACCCCGATGCGAAAAAAAGCATCCGCCTTGATCTGTTGTTCGGTACGTATTTTATGAATGGCCTTTTCAGCCTTCTCAGATAGCGTGATCATCTCATCTCCTATTCAGACTCTTTTTGTCTGATTTAAACCTAATAAAATTGTACCATATTGCCGACAAAAAAGGTAAGGGTTAGGGTCATGAAGCCGGTTTGGGTCAGGGTTAAGGTGAGGGGATTAAGGCGGAACCTAACCATTACCCTTGCCCAAACTAGCCTCTTAACCCTTACCCTCACCCATTTTTTTAAGGGTAAAGTTGATACAAGAAGATGTAAATGATGACGCCTGTTATGGATACGTATACCCAAATGGGCCATGTGATGCGGGCTAGGCGTTTGTGGGACTCGATTTTATTTCTAAAAGCTGCGTTGAGGGTGGCTAATATCAAAGGAAGTTGTACGGCCGCCAGGATCGTGTGTGTGATAAGTATCGTAAAATAAACGGTGCGGATCCAACCCTCCCCGGTAAAACGCTTTGAGCCATGGGTCGCGTGGTAATAAATATACGAGATCAAAAAAAGAGTCGAGGTGGCTGTGGCGATCAGCATGCACAGTTTATGCGCATCCACTTTTTTCTGCCGAATAAATATAAAACCGATGATCAAAAAAACCGAGCTGATCGTATTGAGGACAGCGTTCAGCTCTGGCATCGCGATCTAAGAAACCCAGTCTGAAGACAAGCGAGCGCCTTCTTGGGATTTTTGAGCCAAGAGCGCTTCTTTGATGAGCGGCTCATAACCTTCACGATAGGTCGGGTATCGCAGCTTAAACCCGAGAGACTTTATTTTCTGATTGGAGACTTTTTTGTCGGAGCCATGCGGCAACACATCCGGCTCTTCATTGGGCGCGGGGAACGGAAGAGTCAGTTTCTCATAAACCCAAGTATAAAATTCTTTTTGTGTCGTGGGCTGATCATCGCAACCCAAATAGATCTCGCCCGGCTGCCCCTTCTCAAGAAGAAGTTTGATGCCTCGAACAATATCCACAAGATGAATACGATTCATGTACCCGCCAGAAAAACTGGGTTTGATCCTCCCCTCCAGGATCGACTTCACACGATTTCGTGCCGGCCCGTAAATACCCGCCAAGCGAAAAACAATGGACGGATGACCGCTATTCAGCACCAACTGCTCCTGAGCCAATAAAATTTTGGCATTCTCAAGCGACTCGGCGTCGACAAAACTACCATCCATGGGATCCGTAGTTTCATCGACCCAGCCGCCTTCGCGAGTGCCATAGACCGAGGTACTCGAAAGCAGCATCAGCCTGCGAAGTGTTTTTCCCGAAAAAGAATTGAGCAGGTTTTTGGTCGCATCAAAATAAGTCGTTTTGTATTCGTCATTTTTGTGCGTAGGCGCTTGGCAGATCACCAGCGTATCAAAATCAGGAAGCAGTGAACGAAGACGATCGGCCTTCAAAAGATCAGCGGCCACAGGCTTGATGCCCGCTTTTTCGATCTCGTGTAGCATGTCAATGTTGCGACGCAGGCCCCAGACCTCATGGCCAGACTTAACCAGCTCAGCCCCGAGAGCCGTACCCACATATCCACATCCAGCGATCAGGAGTTTCATGGGGATATTATATCACGCGTGATGAAATGCCTTGAATCGGAGTTCTTTGATGGGTTTGTAATGTTTTTTGTTGCCAGAAACCAAAAGGAAATCATTTTCGACGGCTGTCGCCGCAATAATCGCATCGGCTGCCCGAAGTCCGGAAGAGCGCGCGTATTGCTCAACATAGATCGAAGCGCGATGGCCAATATTTTCAGTCAAAGGCAATACCTCAAAACCCCCATCCGTCAAGAAAGCTTTGATTTTCTGGGCTTCTACGGCATTTCTGGCGCCTTGCAGAAGTTCCATATAGGTAATGATCGAAACAGCTCTTTCTGCAACATCCGTCAAAATATCCAGTGCCTTCTCGCTACCTCGCTCGGCAGAAATCAGTACATCGGTATCATAGACCACGATATCGAGGCCCTCTAAGCCTGTCCATCGTACGCTTAATATCAAAAGCTGCGGATCCTAGACCCTTGTGCATCCCAAAAAAGGGATGATGGCGCAAATCCTGTTTTTTTCCCTTTGGGAGATCCGGCGGAATAATCACACCTGCTGTTTTGCCATGATAAAGAATCTCAACTCGCTCTCGCCTACGAAGCGCTTTGAGCACATCTTTCATTTTATAACGAAGATCGACCACAGATGCTTTCATTGAGTATCTCCAATATGTATAATTAAATTATACATTTTAATAAGGACGCTGTCAAATAGTAGCTTGTTATGCAGCTTGTGCGATTGCTTGCAACGTCAACCGAGCACTCGCAAGAGCTTTGAAGATTTCCAGCCTTGCAAGCGCCTTAATAGAAGTGGCAACAAGATCTGAGAGCCTATCCATGGAAGGCTTAACGTACAACTGATACTGGCCATGGCCAAAGTCCACTTTGGTAAGCCGTCTGAAAAATTGTGTTGCTAAATCCTGGCCTTGGATAGAATCCAAACGACCCGTGATCACCGCAGCGATGAGAGCGGCCGCCAGTGGCAAAAACGCCATCTCGCCATTTTTTAGGTCGACAGCCTCCGTAGATGCAAAACGAGCACCTCGACTGATGGCTGCTTCGAGATTCGCATGAGTCGCCTCTGCTAAATAGACGATTTGAGCATCCGCAGGCACGCTTCCTGGATCAGAAGATAGATTTGCAATCCTCGTTCCTGTTTGTACATCATAAAACTCAAAGTAAACATTGGATAAACGCGCACCAATAACCTCCAGAACATCCTTTAGTTGCGCAGCTTCTTCGTCACCCGAAACAGGTCGTACGATCAAAACAGGTCCATTGCCCAGCGACGAGAGAACCCTAAATCCTGTTCTTGTGATACTGGCATAATCTTTTATCGCGGTGCTAGCCACGATCGATGGAGTCGTGGATGAAACATCATCAACTTTGGGCGTGAACACATTCGATGTCACTGGTAAGTCGATCATGGGAGCCCCAGGTAAACCAACCACACTCAAAGCCGCCACCCCACCCGGCACAAACTGAACCGTCGCAAATTGGCCAGCTGATACACCAAAATGAAATGTCGAGCCCGCCAAACCTCCACGATCTCGATAAGCCTGCGCCAAAAGCGACAAACTGTCTTGATCCAATTCGCCAGCGTTCGAGATATGCTCCGTATTTAGTCTTGCGGCATTCAAAAACAACGATCTTTGCTTCCCGTCCACTTGTGACTCTGTGACTATTTGACCTTGTGACGATAGTCCCACCGCCAACCTCGCACCCGTTTTTTGATCTCTCGCATCTTTTATCAAAGATCGATACAACAAATACACGGCAGCAAGCGGTTTGCCTAATGCAGCGGGTCGCGATTCAAGAATACCATCAAGTTTTTTTTCAATAATCCCTTCCTCGCGCTTTTCAAATTGTATTAATCGATACATAACGAAAACCCACTGTAATTTGGTACGTTTTGGTATTGTCTTAAAATTCAGCGCCTCGAAACGATTCGTAATACCGATGATTAATTGTTGTAAAGTTGAAAGGCCTTCTTTTTTGCCGAGGGAGACATTGTACGCTGCGGTGATGAGGCGTATCTTTTCTGAGAGCTCAAGCTGTTTGAGAGCTTGATCGTCCAAGTCGAAGATGGACTGGATTTCGCGAACCGCGTCTTCGAAGTATTCGATTCCCGCCAAGAGACCTCTTTTAGGATTAGCTTTCGCTTGATACACATAGAAAGATGCTGTCAGCAGCCTTTGCTTGGATGCATCTTCAAGCGCTGCTGGCTTATCAATGCCGAAACTATCGAGGATACGATCAAATACTTTTATGAAGCCTTGAACAGAGTTTTGTTTGGATCGGGCAATACCGTAGACCACCGTTAAAAGTTTCGACTGATTGCCCCAAGACATCTTTTTCAACGAAATGCCTAGGTCATCTCTCACAAAATGCACAACACCACGCGCCCGATCAAAACCCTCCGAACCGCTCTTGAAAATGAGATCCGCCACTTCCTGAATTCTTCCCCTTACCTTCTCCGCGCCTTTGGATGATAGCTTTTCTTGAAGTTCGAATTCGTTGACAAGATAGTCATAAATCTGCTGCACTCTGGTGTCTTGTGGCATGCGCTCTGGTGCTCCGATGACTTGCGCCTCCGCCAACTCTTCGACTTCGGCAGCTTTGCCGTCTTCGCTCAGGGCAAGCCTCGGCCCTTTTATTAGTTCGGAGTCATGAGTTCTGTGTTCGGAGCCTGCTGACTGGTGGCTGGTGACCTGGTCGACTGGTGACGTGGGAGCTACCAGTCGAGCACCCGCCAATGCAGCAACTGGAGGGCTTACCTTAAGCACGGTAAAGACTTTATGACTTATGTTCGCCAAACTTGAAAACGACACATTCCATCTGGCCAATTTGGAAATAGTAAGAGTTTCAGAAAAATCCATATTCACCTTCAATTGAGTCGCAACCTCGCTGTTACCAGACACAAAACCTCCCAGCAGGGCAAATTCAGTATCTGTGCTTTGCAACACAAATCGAATCGTTGCATCATGTATCGAATAAGCTGGGCCTGTTTCAGCCAGTTTTATTGTCTTGCGACCACCAAATACAGTTGCACGCTTCTCTTCGGATAATAAAAACCAATCATTTAAATCAGATTCGATCATAATGAATTGCGCTTTTGGTTCGATTGTATATGAATCATCTTTCCACTCTTGAGAAGAAATTAGTTGCCCCTGGTATCCATTTTTTTCCAAAGATAGTTTGGTCGATTTCAACTTTTCTATCCCCTTATCTACGCTAACCACACGATCAGCCCCTAACGCCAACGACGCCAAAGTCAGAGCTCCTTTTCCCGATCCCAATTCCTCAACAATCTGGCCATTTATTTGTGATGCCTGCATAGCTGTAATTATCGGAGCCTCGTTAGCGCTAAATTGAATTCGACTGTCAGACCGTAAGACCTTATATTCATCTGGAGTGGCTGATATGGGAAGCAGAAGATCTTCCGCAGCCAAAATAACGCGACCGGCTCTCAAGTATCGGGCATAGACGGGCTCATCCATTGCAAACTCATAAAAAACTCCATTTATATTGCCTTCAAAATGAGTAAGAGCTAAATTATTCATCTCCATTAATTGATTTTCCCAATTTCTTATATGACTTGTAAAAGCCACACTACCGTCCCGTGCCAACCGCGCACCGGAGTCGTGGGTCGGAGCTGGGAGCTTGGTGTTGAGTGATGCTATTGAAATCAAAAATCCTTGAAATTCAGAATTATCAGAGGTCGCCGTCTTAAGCTGAATGAGGTTTTGATAAGCGTCCTCGCGCGCTTCCGCTCTAGGATCATACCGAGCCAAAATAGATAATGTGTTGGCTGCAGATATTAAACTCGCGGTGTCATCCTCAGCTTTATAGCTCATAGCCTTAACAGCGTCACCTAAAGCGCCCCGCCGGAGCTCATCCAACAAAAATTCCCTCACAGAAGCCGATATTTTGGACTTAGGATCCACCAACAGCTTCGCTACGCTTTCCGCGGATCGTAAACGCCCAATATTTTGCGACAAAACAACCAGATCGGCCTCATGATCAGGAAATCGGCTTAGCGCCTCGCGAACCTCTACCGAATTTTTTATAGATAGAATTTGAGATAGATGAAATAGCGTTCTTCGCACGAGTCTCACTTGTAAACCGGCTCTCCCCATTCGATTCTTAAGCCGGTCGGTGGCCAGACGCGAACCCGCATAGCGGCGCCAATCGATGAGCTGGCCGTGGTAAGGTGTATCAAGCCAGTGCGTAGGCTCCGTAGATAAAGCGTATGTCTTCATGGCAATTACAATTTTATCTAAAAGCAGCAAGTCATCCTTAATGTCATTTCCTATATCCGGGATTAATGCTAGCAAACTGCTATTCGCGTTGATGCGCCCAAGAATTTCTCCCGATTGAAAATCGGCCAAGTCGATTCCGTAATGCAAGGACTGAACCACCCTCTTCGCGCTTTCGCCGTCACCTGAAAGTAACGGTTTTATGGTTTGTTCATACCATTGAATCGTATGCGAACCAAGATCGTGGTCCGATCGCGCCAATTTCTCGCGAATCGCACTCACTTGGGTTTCAATCCCGCCAGCCAACTCGCCGGCAAATTTTTTCATCTCACCGTCATCGATCTGGCTCAGACGGGCTCCACGCCCCTCGCCTGGGCTTGCCTCAGGAACATTCCACGTCCTAACATAGCCTTCATCATCTAGGTAAGTAATTTTGGTTTGCAGCCCATCTGTAGTGACAACGCCCGTATCAACAGCGCCAGGCCCCCTCTTGTTGGCTAGCGTTTTTTTAAGAATACCCTCCGCCTCTTCGGATAGAATAATAGTGCGAGCCATATCTATAGCAGATTGGCGCAAGCGAGCCATCTTATTGCCATCAGAAGATGGATCAGCAGAATGATAAACGATGGCCATCCGTAAATTTAATTTTTTGGATACAAGCGCCATGCTTTGAGCCAGAGTCTCAAGATTACGATCAATCGCTGCTTCATTTCTTGTCTCACCCTGAGATGCGGGTATAAACAACACAAGCTCATCACCACCATCTCGAGACATCAACCTAGCCCAAAGGTCGTTTTCAAGGGAAAATTCTGGCACTTTCAATCCGATCTTAGCCAATTCGGAAACAAGGCTCTCAGCCGTATCCAACATTATCTTCTTGATTTCATCGTCCACTTCCACGGCCATACGAAACAGCATATCTTCGGATACTTGTCCCATTTTTTTTAGCTCGCCAAATCTCTTGAGCGCATCCGTTAACTTCCGCTGAACAAGAGCATAAAACCCGACTCGGTCCACTTTGATGTAATAGCCATTCTGGCTGGCAGATTCCATCGCAAGAGCTGCATGACTTATAAATAAAGGCTGAGTGTCGGCGTCCTCGCCCAAGGCAAATATCGCATCCTTTATACCCAGCTCCATAAGCGCCATCACATCTTTTATAGCATTAATATATCTTGCTTTATCCGCTTCATTGATAGATTTGCCCGCATCAGACGATAACAACTTTTCAATCATCGGAATAATTTCTAAAATACGATTCAGCGTTTGTTGACTCATTGGCAGATTTGTCAAAGTCCATGGCTTGGCAAAATCAAATTTATCAGCCAACACTAAATAATTTTTTAAATAAAAATTCCATAGCGCATCTGGATCTTGGTTGCCAGTCTCACGTTTAAGTTCTGACAAACTTATATCACGAACCCTCAACATTTTTTTTATAAGGTCGGCCCTAAAGGTCCCCTGTTCTTCATCCAAATAATCATCCATTTCAAGAGTATCTCGAAGTCGCTCAGCGCCAGTCAGATAAGAATAAACCACTTGCAAATCAAAAACCTGACTCGTTGCTTGCCCCTCTTCTCGATCCTGCATAAACCGCGCAATCTTGGATGCCTGCAGCGCTTGTTGGAATGCTTTCAACTTATCTATCTGCGCTTCTTGAAGGTTAGTAGGGTTTGTCTGCGGTATGGGGCGGCTCACACCCGCATATGAAACAAACTGATAATTTTGAGGATTGTCATCTGATGTCAAGTGCGGGGTAAAAATCTCCAAAATGACAGGATTCATTTTTTCACTAAGATCACGGTTGAGCTTATCCGCTAACTCTCTAATCGCCTCATCTTTCATGTCAGATAAATCCATCGCGATATAATCATTTTGATAAGAATGCGAGACCAGCTTAAAATTTTTTCCGGTGGCACTAAGCAGCTTGATAAGCTCCTCTTGTCGCCTGGCATGCATCTGATCCGCAGCCGCTTCCGACTTGGTGTTGTAACGCTTAAGATTTTTTTGGCTCATGACTATGATTCGCCAGCCGGATGGTACCTCGTGCATCGCCGCCAGTGGATTACGCTCTTTAAGTTTAGTGAGCGCTTTGGTAATTTGTCCTCTTTCTTCGTCTGTTAGAGGGTTTTTACCTTGCGCATTTTGAACCCATATCTCAAGTTTGTTCAGTATAGAATGTATCTGCTCTTCCTCTATCAAAGCACCCATGATAGGCCCGACGGTACCGCGCTGGCGCTTGTTTTCAAGTGTCCGTCTCTCCTTCGGCAATGCCGCATCCGCAAGTCGAGCACCAGCATCAGATTCGATGCTTCTTGGAACAAGCTTTACTCTTGTTATTGGATATTTTTGGTCGGGTACATTTACCGATTCTCTAAATACCTTAAAAAAAGGAAGAATGGCTTGATCGCTTGAGCTTGAGCCATATAAATCGGCTTCACCTGCTTTATCCCATTCTAGTTTGCTTGCCCTGTCTTGCACCGCCATATCATAAACCGTAATCGTATTCTGACCTTTATCAAAATGCACAAAGATTGGTTGCTCAATATCCAGCTGGTTTCCATGAGCATAGGCGTTTTTCATTACTTCTTTAAGTGCCCTTTGCCAATCGGGATAAGCCACACCAGCCTTACCTTCCAAAATTTTGGCAATGTGAATCGAAAACAAAAGTAATTTGGCTTTTCTATTTTTATATGTATCAATCGATGGAATTCCCTTATTAGGCATACGAGATATATAAACAGATATAAGCTGTCCATCCATTAATTGTCTTCTCCAACCAACAAGCTTAAAACTTCCAGATGTTAATCTTGCCAGGTTTACCGTAGACGATCTGCGTGCGTGGTGTTGCTGTAATAAGTAAGCCTTTACCTTATCTATCCTAGATCTACTCTGATCGTAGCCAGCTAATCGACCTCCAGAGGATGCGTTTTTGGCGTTCAGCGCCAAATGAAAATTAAGCCAAAATCCAGCTTCGCTGGACAAAGCTTCCAAGCTTGAGTTTGACAAAAGATAGTCCCAATCCAATCTACCTTCCAGCATCTTTTTGGCGTGGACGGCTTCGTGTGACAGTTTGGCGGCAACGTAAAGCGGTCTGTATTGAGAGAGAAATTCATCCTTAGCCGCCTCTTGAACGTTGATTTCAATGGTGGGCTGCCCGGATATTCTCAAAAAACCATCTCCTCTGGTTTGGCTGGAGACTGTCCCCAAAGGGCGTACCGCGACTTTGATCTTGTTTTTTGCTATGACTTCATAAGCCGCCGGATCATAAACAGACAGCGTAAAAAGCGATAGCTGTAAATTTTCATGTTGCGAGGCAATAAAAGGAGAGGCTTTCAAAATCTCTTCAGCATGTTGCGTCCAGTAGCTTTCCAATTTATTTTCTAGTTTGCGAATACGCTGATCCGCCATGAATACATCCGCCTTACCGGAAGCCGGTTTTCTGAGCCCGGAGCTTACGTATCGACGCAGCACAGAACCCTGAGCGGACTGTTCGATGCCCGACAAATCTAACGTAAACGCTGTAATTTTATCAGCCGGCACACCAAGCGTATCCATAAGCCAACCCCGGTAGTCGTCGGTTATCGGGTAATCTTTAGTGAGCTCATCTTGAAGCGACGAATTAAAATACGACACCAGCAACTCTCTGGCTTGTTCTTGAATAGGCGCTAATGAAACAGGCTGCGCCTCAGCCTGCAAATTCACACCGGCAGCAACACCCAATAGCGAAAGAGACTTTCCAAGAAACGCCCTTCTCGTCTCCCCAGCCAACCGGGCGCCTTTACTCAAACCCTCCGTCAGTCTTTGTGTCGCGATATAAACTTCCAGAGAAGCTTCCTGCAGTTTATCCATGATTTGTTTCCATAAAGCCGGCTCAATCCCACGAGGGGTATAGGCTTTCAACTTAATCGAGAATCCCACCGGATCGCTAAGAAGAGGATCTTTCAGTAATTTTAAGGCTCGACTCACCTGAACTGGGGTTCTATCCGGTTTACTCATCACATGATCTGCGCGACGCAGTCGACGAAACGCTCGAGTCACCGGCACGCCAGCATCCTGAATCACTCTTTCATAGTCACTCATCACCGCCTGATACTTTTCGGTAAACTTCTCTATTGTCCCCGCATCCTCTAAAATTTGGCTGAGCCGCTTTTCTGTTAATTGTTGAATGACAAAGAATGCTGTCAAAACCTTAAACTCCGCCGACAAGCCATATCGCATCGGGGCATTTTCCCCGATGTTTCGCGGCTGCAGTGTCCACGATCCATAGGGCGTGTTGTACTCTCGATAAACACGCAACCATTGATCTGTATCAAACGCCGAGCTCTGAAGATCATCAGCGGTAAGCTCCATACGAGGCCGATACATCACGTAAATTCTAAAGAGTAGCAACTGCAGTTCCGTATCTTGCGCGATCAAGGCTTTTAATTGATTGGTTTCATCCAAAGTTAGCTTATCCTGCGTGCGTTGCACTTGTTCGCTAAATTTGACCACTGCGGGATGATTTCTTGACACTACCTGGATCAGATTGTGTATAGGACTATCAGGTGGCTCTTTCAAAGCCTGTTTAAAGTAGTAAGCGGCTGACTGAGGTTCTATCTGAAACGCTCCCGCCGCAGGACCGCCGCCCAATTGCACATCAGATTGTCTATGATTTTCAGCTAAAGAAATAAATTCAGCAAGATATACCAGCCAATTTATGCGTTGCGCCAACTCTTTTTGAGATGCGTCCGGGTACAACAAACTTTCACTTTGCCTAAAAAAATTAATTCTTGATATGTAATTGGAAATAAATCGCCGGATCTTCGGCTCGGAAATATCATTTAAATTGAATTGAGAAAAATCTTGATACAACATCTCTTGTTCACGCGCACTGAGCTCCTCCTTGGCAGAATCAGATGGCCGAGCAATCTCCGGCTCTCCGCGTGCCAACCACGGATAGGTTAAATAAACAGCCGCGCCCGCAAGCCCCAAAATACCCCAAGACAGCATGTAAACCAGTGCCCATCTTTTTAACTGTGGTAAATTTAAATCCGGATTGTTCCAATTATAAATAATACGCAAACCTGAAAGGCGAGCTCCGTTTTGTCTTCTGGACTTCGCGTATGCCTCCATTAAAACACCTATTCCCGTGCGGGGTAACCCAAGATTGGCTTGACTCGCTTTTGCTCTTGCTATCTGCTTTTCTACGGAATCTATTTTTTCTCTAAGCCGCGCTGTAGCCCCTATATCGGAAGTTTCTTCTAATTGCCTTTCCAAACTTTCTTTCTCCTTATTAAGCGTTTCCATTTTTAAAGCTACGCCTTCTCGAATAATTTCCGTTCTTGATTGGATAGGGGTCTGTGGTAGCTCATCTTGTGCAAACCTAAATCTTCGCTGCCCCCCCGCACTTGAACCCGCCAACCGTGCGCCTGACTCAGTTTGAATCTGGTTATTCGAAGCCTGTGGGCCTTGCGAGGAAGTTTTTTGATAAACATCGAGCATCCGTCGAAACTTTTGAAGCGCCTTTGGGTACACTCTTTCAAACGCTGGACGAAGCTGCTCTTCGGTCAGATTAAATCTAAATTGCATAAATTCAACACCAATAGCAGGATCAATACCCTCGGCGCCGCTCGTGTCCCCGTGTTTAACCATTCGTTCATAGACAAGCAACATAGCCACATGACCCCTATGATTTGAGCTGAGCTTTCGTTCCCGGGCAAATTTAAGCTCCTCAAAGTGGCGATTTAATATCAAAGAATACGTTTTAGATAGAAGCCGTGTAAACGATGCCTCGTCCAGCATTTTGAGCATCTCGGCTGTTTCTTGATTTTCTAGCGCCTGCTTCAATAGCGCTGATCGCGACACATCATAAGCAGCTTCTGTCGGCATATATATCTTTTCACCTGTCGCCCAACGCAAAAAATCCAAAGTCACATATCGCTCAAAAGCCTCCCTAGCGAGCCAATTGGCTGACGCTTCGGCAATATCTTCGCTATTGTTCCTGACATACGTCACTTGATCGGCTGGGTTACCTTGGATCTTAAGATAACCCTCACCAACCCTACTCTCTAGCTCGAGAGCAGTTCTCCGATAATCCAAATCTTGCTCGGAGTACCAAAAAGATGCCCCTTTTCCCAGAAGCTGTGCCGCCATTTCTACTAAAATAGACTGGCCCGAAACACGTATAACCTCCTTCATGAAACGAGAAAAATATTCAGGATTGACAGCGGGAACCATCCCCTGTGACGTCTCATCTTTTTTGACAAGCGCAGGAAACTCATAAGCAATCACACTCTCTTGAACGCGACGATTGTATACCTGAGCAATAAATGCTTTGGGGTAACGGATCGCGTCAAACCAGCTCATCATTTCTTTGGTCACAGCTTTAAAACTCGCTTCGGTGGGCTCAATGGCAGAGGAAACAATCAAACGAGGTGAAACTGTAGCCGGAGCTGGAGCAAGCTCCTTTACATCAACACCCTTAGACTCGTTTTGGAATATTCGCGCAATACCGGCAACACCACCCAATCCCAAAACCCCAGCCACTGCCGCCCGAATAAATAACCTTCTTGAAGGACGGCTCTCAGTCTTTTTTGCAAGGCGTGCGCCGGAACGAGATGATTTCAGAAAAAGCATCTCCTCTGTTAAAAATTGAAGCTCATCAGGACCTGCCGCATGAATTGTGTTTTCGTCTAAACCCAATGCATACACCAGATCCCACGCAACATCCTTAAGACCTATAAGAATAAGACCCCCTGAAGATTCTGAGCCGTAACTCGTAAGATTATCTGGAGCATTGAGCATAAACCTTAAAAAAAGTTTGCGCAGCTCAAATTCGTTGATTTGGTTATCTGGAGACACGATCGGTGACTCAAAAAAAGTCTTGAGACTATTTAAGAAATTTTTCAAACCTTGAGAATTCGTAGAACTCTGAAGTATCTCTATCCGCTGCGCATTAATCCCTCGGGTTAAGAGATGCTGTATCAACCGTGTATAGCCCTCGAGTTCGCCGGACATGGGTGTTGTCACAGCCTTTTTGGCCAATAACATAATCTCTGGATTTTCTTTAAGGTATGCAATGCGCTGCGCTCTACTTGATTTACCTATCATCGCCTGACTATATGCAATCGTATACTGTGAATTCTCGGCGGAGACATTTTCCGTCAACCATAATGCAGATCGAGCTTCTTTAATAAAAACACCTTTGAATATCTCGCGCCAATCAGAACTCAAGATATTGTTAGGATCTATTTGCTCAAAAAATGAACCCCATAGACTTGGGTTAACATAAAGCTCTATTCGCCTTCCCCAGAAAGCAGGTATGGAGCCAACTCTGGCAACAACCGGTTGGCTGATAAAAGCTACGGGCGTATTTTGAAAATACCCAAGAAGCGCATTAAGATCTTCCAAATCTTTCTCTCTACCCGTTTCTTTGTTAAGATCCGCCGCAAGCTCTGCTATCAACAACTCGACTCGACCCCGAAGCTCACGTTCATTTTCGGGGTAAACTACTGTTACAAAAGGCAAATTGGACAGAACTTGAGGCGACCGATACATCCACGCACCGGCTCCCACAAAAACTGCTAAAATCGAAACCACTACGACTCGAGCCCAAGACGAAGAACGGACTCCAGAATCGCGCGCCACACTCCTACGCCCTGATGGCTTAGCCAGTCGTGCACCACCAATAGGCGCCTGCGCCGCAGATAATAGACTCCCTTCTGTTCCCTGTTTACTGTTCCCTGTTACCTCCCTACTGGTGCCTGGTGTCTGGTGTCTGGTACCCTGGCGCCCTTCGTCTACTCCTGCCAACCGCGCCCCAGCGAAAGCATTGCTTCCAGAAGCATCAGCTCCGAATACTTGATCGCGATAACGTCTGCCAAAATCTTTTAGAACATCAAGAACTTCGGACTTCTTGAAAGTTTTAAACTCATATCCACCCACCACCATGACGCCATCAACGCGACGAATAGTTGTTGGAATTGTAAACTTACCCATATCTTGAATGCGACTTAGATCAACATTGGCAAGAGATCTCACGCCATCTGTAACTGAAATTTTTTCGGACAGATCGCCAGAATAATCTAGTAAGATTTTTAAAAAAAGCCCAAGATGATGATAGCCACTCTCAAACCGAACCGGCAGAGCATCAATTTCAAGCCCATCAAAATTATACGACGCACGATCACTAGCGATTTGAATAGAAGCAATGATCTGGCTAGCATCGATTTTTCGATAAATAATAAATCGCTCTCCGTCCGAAGCTGAAGCAACCCCAAGGTAATAAAAATTCTCCACGACACCTTTTGTTTCCTGGACTAGAAATTCAGGAGGGATCCAATCCTCAACATAGGGAAGAACCAAATGGTGGTCGTTAAAAAAAACTTCTGAATCGGAAAGTGGTTTTGAACGCCATTCTTGGAGCCTGGACAAATCTACCATCACTATAGAATCATACCCTCGGCCTCCTTCTGCAGCTCTATCAATTCGTGTGGTATTTCCTGAAGACAACCACCGACGGTCCACGCTAATGTCTGGCTCATTAAACCATGCGAATCCAATCTTATCTGTAAACATAGTGCGCGAACGAAGCTTAGTGCCATCCATAAATTCTGTTAGGTTTGCTGGTCTTAAATTTAACCTATCATAAAAATTTTTGCCTGCCTCAAACTCGTGCAAAAGAAAAAAAGTCGTTGAGCCTTCCCTTTTAAAGCGCTTCTCATTTTTTCCAAGAACAATAACCTCATTAGCACTGACCGCCTCGAAGACAACACGGTTATTATGATGCAGCGCGTCTTCCAGCATAAAAAAACGGCCATCTCTTAGCTTATCTGAATAAATTCGAATTGGCAGTTTCCCTTTATGAAATAATTTGCTGACTACCAATTGAAAATTATTGATACTAAGGCTAGTTCCTATAGACCTAGAAAGCTTAGGCTCATCTTGTGCGAGATTTTTTAAAAGTGCCGCCACTGATCTTTCGCGATCAACGCCTGAAGGCGCAATAGATAAAATGACGTCTATAAAATTACGACCATTGCGATAGGTTTCGATGTGAGGCAATGCGACGCGCCTTCCTCTATCATGCTGGCCGATTTCGAGTCGGTCTACAGGACTACGAATACCGGATTGAACAAGAACGGCTTCTGCAAAATTTTTAAAAAAATGAACCTCAAGGTAAGATTCTGACAAAGCGGGATGCTGCAATCGATAGCGAATAATGCCTTCAGCGGCGGAAGATTTGTCAATTAAAATCGATGAGGAGGCATAACTCGTAAATCTTTGAGAATAATGTATCCCAAAAACAGAAAAAGTAGCCTGGCTAGAATGGCCAACTCTTTCT
Source organism: uncultured Planctomycetia bacterium (assembly GCA_964402785.1). GTDB lineage: Bacteria > Omnitrophota > Gorgyraeia > 2-02-FULL-51-18 > 2-02-FULL-51-18 > CAYODQ01. The sequence goes on along the minus strand of CAYODQ010000001.1, from coordinate 136,791 downwards.
GAAAGACTCGGTAGCGCCATCTGTCCCATTCTTTTATACCTCGCTTGATGATGAAGCAGCGCTGGGTCACTTTTTACATCAATCGTTACGAAGTTATAATCAACGCCTGTTGCTTCCGCAATTTCTGACAAATGCACTCGACGCTTCTGCTGCGCCATTTCATCAAGATAGTCTTTTATTTTTGCGACACTCTCTTTAATTTCATCTGAAGTCCGCGTTGTTCTTGGAATAATAACAAGACCCGTATGAAACAAAAGATCATCGCGAGCCATCACATAATCTCTGACGCTCTCAATAGCTTCGAGATCGGTCGCGCGCCCAACATTCTCTGCCAACTGTCGAATCGTGAGAAACTTGCCACTTGCCACTGCTTCGTCAAGGGCCGCCTTAAGTCTATTTTGGTCATGAACAGTCTCTTCATTAGCCCTATTTGCCAATCGCGCGCCGTCCATATCGTTCAGTCTGCGGTATTCACTGTGGCCGGCCTGGCGGATTTTTTCTAATTCACGCACTGAAACAAAACTACCCGGCCCAATCACAGGCTCACCGTCATTTTCAAATCTCAGCTCTGGTACGCGATAAGTCACTCTTACATCCTGCGCAACAGGAAAGGCGCTCAACATAGGCTCTGGAAAAGTCATCACATTGGAAGCTCTGTATTTTTCCACGAGAGTGGCTAAATTGATAAACTCTGTAAATCGAACGGACCTACCAGACTTCGGACCCACCTTCCAATTGACACCCGCAATGGTAAAGTGCTTCTCATCAACCATCTGCATTTGAAAAATCACATCGGGGTGATCTGGAGATATTTTTCTTCCCACAGTAGAGGGCTTCTCGTTGGCTACAAAACCTCTTTCTACTCGTTTTAAAAAATGATACTGTCCATCAAAAAAATGACCGATGTAGGGCAATTGAGTAGGCTTCTTTAAAATAGCGTAATTAGGATCATTTTGTAATTGATCCAGATCCGATGAAGGGGGCGTATCTGGTTTTTTAAATTCTGGTCGTAAAAGAAAAACTGGAAATGACACCCACCTACTCATTAAGGTATTCGATAATGGAGCACTTCTTAACAAATGTCTGCCAGCATTTCTGGTGCCGATAGACGTCATACCGGTCACCCCATATGCCTTGAGATACAAAAATTCGGTTTCCCTGGGCAGACCCACAATAGCATCCTTGGTAAGCTGAATACTTGTTTTGTTTATTTTCTTTGTACCCAATATCAAACGCCTTGAAACTTTTTGAAAAAAATCTGCCGAATTTTCTGCATTGGCGAGTAGATGGGGCAGCGGCTCTCCGGTTGCAACATCTACTATCTTCCCGTCTCGCGTTTTTTCAACAGCCAAGAAACGATTATCGTCAAGACCATCGATAAATAACACAAATCGACGATACATCCTTTTCTCGGTTAGAACCTGTACTAACATAGTTCCGTTTGCAATATCTGCTGAGACACTAATAGCATTACGAGGTCCACCAAGCCCTACACTATCACTCGTTTCAACATGAACTATTCTACTTTGCATCTCCGGACTTAAAAACCAATCACGTAGCGCCGTTGCGCGCGCGACGCCAAAGCCAGTCGGAATGCCATTGAACGTATCCATAAAAATCTGCCCAAGATGGATATTGTCTAAAACAAAAGACCTACCTAGATCATTCTGCCAAGTAATATTTTGACTTTGCTTCTCCCCCGTTATGCTATTTGTAAATATCAACGTTGCTTGATTTGAGTTAATACTTACGACTTCTAACTGAAGATGAGGCTTTGACTTAAATCGTAGCTGAACGCGGCCTGAACCCGGACGAGCGTACTCAAGATCTGCTCTCTGATACCTAGGAATCTCAATATAAAAAAAAGGGCTACCATAGATAATAAAAATCTGCGTAGACTTACCCATTGGCTTGAAATTCGGCTTAAGGGAGCTTCCAATGAGTGAATCGGGCTCCATTATTTTCGTAATTTCTGATTCTGTATATTTAGCCATCCTCGCCCCAGAAACGGCTACGCCGTCAGTTTGCCCGCCAGAGGCGGGTCCGCCTTCGGCGGAGAGTCCGGAGCCCGCCTGCGGGACGGGCAGGTTCGGAGTTCGGGGATTATTGCTGGTAACAGCTGACTGCTGACTGATGTCCTGACGACCTTCTTCAACCCCTGCCAGTGGCGAGCTTACAAGACGTAAGTCGGTTAACACATCTAGATTTTTAACCATTATTATTGACGGGTTATATTCAGGATCCTCAAGCATGACAGCATCAATATTTAAGTATGCTGTCACAAGATCGAGCAAATATCCTTGAATAGATTCAAATTTTTCAGGTTGATCTGACGGAACATATCTGAAAAAATTTTCTCGGGCAAACTCTGACACCTCACGGACCAAATCGATAGCTTGGTTGCTTTGGCGATAAATCATTCCTGAAAAATTTGCCTTGAGAACACTATCGCCTTCTTTCGGCTGAATGCTATTTCCAAGGTACACCCATACAGCTTTGCCGTTATATGAAGATCTTAATTGCTCAGGATCAAATTTTTGCTCATGCACAATTCGAGCTGCATGTTCTTTTTTAAGATCGGTATCCCTGGCAACATAAGCATAGTCGACAATATGAAAAACCGATGAGGAAAAATGAGATAACAAAGGTCGTATTTTTAAACCAAGCTTTTCAACAAAACTCTTTAGCTGGACACTGGACGAAAAAATAGCTTCCCAACTTTTGGACCCATCTTCCGTTTCAACCACGTCGCTCAACCACAAAGGCCTGTAAAAAACCTGCGTCGCCATCCTCGCCCCAGCGGGAGCAATGCTCTTTGACGCTGAACTCTGACTTCTGAGCTCTGACTTCTGAGCTCCGAGCTGAATTGTTTCTCGCGACGCGTGACCTGGTGACTCTGTGACATTGTGACGTGTGACCTGCTGTGACCTGCCCTCTCCTGCCAGCCTGGCCCCTCTTAGCGAATTTACCGCCTGCTGAACCTGGGGGTTGATGGATTTGCGACGAGATATTGTCTCTGGAGTCACACCGGCTTCGGTTGCGATTATCTCCTGCGTAATGGGATTGATATTTCGAGCTTTGAGAGATTGGATGGCGTTTAGGATACGTTGATCGGCAT
>CAYODQ010000001.1:91458-133573 GCA_964402785.1 uncultured Planctomycetia bacterium | reverse complement strand
TTGATATTTCGAGCTTTGAGAGATTGGATGGCGTTTAGGATACGTTGATCGGCATCAAGAACTACCTCATCCACCGCCTGCTGAACCTGGGGGTTGATGGATTTGCGACGAGATATTGTCTCTGGAGTCACACCGGCTTCGGTTGCGATTATCTCCTGCGTAATGGGATTGATATTTCGAGCTTTGAGAGATTGGATGGCGTTTAGGATACGTTGATCGGCATTTGCTAATCTCGCCCCAATTTTTTTTTGATGCCAGTCTGTGTCTGTCACACTGGTGTCAGGTGACTGGTGACCTGGTGACTCTGTGACATTGTGACGTGTGACTTGTGACCCGCCGACCCAATCAGCAACTCCTAATGCTTCCGCCAACCTAGCCCCTCGCTCTAGATTCACGGCTACAAGACTGTGCCGCACTTTGTCTTTTTTCTTTATCAGCTTTGCAAGATCCTCATCCAACGCCCCCAGCGATTTATTGGCCACCTTGGACTCGCCGCTCACCACATGCACTTTTTTCTTGGATTTGTCGTTTTTGTTGAGGAGGAGTGATTCGTATTTCTTTTGATTGGTTTCCGTGGTGACGATGGGCGTAAGAACGGCGTAGCCGTAGCCTTTGTCGCGCAACAGCTCTTTTAAATGCGACGTGTGATACCCTCCCGTAATCAAAAACGCAATCTTTTGCTCACTCCGAACTCCGAACTCCCGACTCCGAACTCCCATGGCTTCGCCTAGATTTTCCATGAACACCGTATCGCGCCTTTTGACCGAATCATAAAATTGATCTAAGGTTTTTCGCGCATCCTCGAGATGCGGTTCGTACGGAATCATGTCTTCAAAATATCCCTGCTCAGCCAATTGACGATTGAGAAACGCCTGCATGGCCGCGGTGCTAAACTCGGATTCATTGTATTTGAAAAGCGCAAACTGATCCGCCGTCATCTGAATCTGATGCGCGGTTTGCAGCAGTAAAATAAACCGATCCACTGCCCTAAGCAGAAAAGCATCATCGGGGTTAGACGATAGACTATAGACCATAGACGATAGACCGTCGGAGCTGGTTTGTTTTTTATTGTCTATTGTCTGCTGTCTATAGTCTGACAATATTTTTTTGTATAATTCATCCTCCGCCCTATCAAACTCCCTCAGCAGCCCATCAAAATTAAGTGAAGAAAATTTTTGGAGGTATTCGACATAAGAAATAAAATTGGGAAATCGCGACACGTCCACACGCTTCTCTTTTGCGATACTCAAAGTTTTCTCAAAGTAAGCAAATTGAGATATTTTCTGGCCCTTCATTTGTTTCATCTTGGCCAGATGCGCCTCAAGCGTCTCTTTGGCGCCGGTCTTGAAAAGCTCTTCGATCAAAACCGACTGCTCCAGATTGGCTGATTCAAAATCGATGGCCTCTTCGGACTTCTTGAGCGCGGCCAATTTTTGAAGCTCTGTATACGTGGATAAATCCAGGCTCTTTTTTTCAGCCAGCTTCAAAAACTCTTCGATATTCCACTCGGTGTTTTGACGCGCCAGCCCCGCGCGTTCATAATCCACCAATTCTTTGGGATAAAGTTTCTGTTTTAGTTTTTCTATGGCATTGCGGGATTTGACAAGATAACCCAGCACCTTTTCGCGCTTGGCCGCCAGCTCTTCATAATAACGAAGCCCCTCTTCGTACAGCGCCTTATCTTCGATACCGATAATCTTCATCGGCCGCTTGTCGATGAGATTTAGATACTCTTCACCATGAATCTCGCCCGATCTCAGAAAACTTCTCGCCACACGATGGACCAGCTCAGGCTTGGCTTTGTCGCGCAAATCAGAAAGTGTGCAATCGCCGTATCCGCCTTCGGAGAGAATAAGCTGAATATCGTATTTCTGCATAAGCTCGCGCAAGGCGCTGGCCATATTGTCCTGCGCCGAAAAATTGGCATGCGCATCTTGAACGTGTATAATGAGCTTCCCGTTTTTCCCAGCTTGCACATCGGAAAGCGCGGCAAAGTCCATAGGCGTTTCAAAAAGATGCGGATTTTGAAGAATTTTTTCTTGAGGTGAAATCGGAGGAGTTAGCTCAATGGGCGCTGCATGCAATTCGCTCGATATAAAAACAATACAGAGCGTCGCAGAAATAGACTTTAGAAAAAGTCTTTTTTTTGTAAGCATAGTGCTCCCAAGCAGTTAAACAATTCCTAAGGAAATTATACCCGATCTCAGTGTTCGAAAGCAAGTTATTTTAAGTCGTTAATTAGTTCGTAACCATATATATCTAAATAGGTTACAACACGCACATCGTAGTATTTTGTATATTTGGGACACCTTCGCTAGACGTCCCTTAGAGCAAAAAGGTGACACACATGGTGTGTGTCACCTTTTTAAGAGAATCGAAATGTAGAGTGAAAAAATAAGATGATAGTTATTACAGGTGGCGCAGGATTTATTGGGAGTGTTTTGGCCTGGAAATTTAATTCCTTGGCCAAAAATGAGCTGGTGATTGTTGACCAAAAGGCGCGCAACTCCTCCAAGTGGAAAAATATCGAGAAGCGCAAATACCAATTCTACTTGGAATCCGACGAATTTTTGGATCGGCTTGAGCACAAGGAATTTAAGGGCAAAATCCAGGCTATCTTCCACATGGGAGCTTGCTCCGATACGACGGAGATGGATCGTGATTTCCTGCGCAAAAACAACACCGAATACACTCAGCATCTCGCCAACTGGTGCCTTCAAAACGGAGCGTATTTTGCCTACGCCTCGAGTGCCGCCACTTACGGCGACGGCGAATTGGGATTTAACGATGACGATAAACTAACCCCCCGCCTTAAACCACTCAATCCCTATGGCCAATCCAAACTTGATTTTGATAATTGGGCTATTTCCAATGGCCTACACAAAATGATCACAGGCTTTCGTTTTTTTAATGTGTATGGTCCCAACGAATACCACAAGGGCCACATGCAAAGCCTGGTCAAAAAAGGTTATGAGCAAATTTTGAAGGAAGGAAAGCTGCGCCTTTTCAAGTCTTACAAAAAAGAATACGCCGACGGTGGACAACTGCGAGATTTTATCTACATCAAAGATACAGTAGATGCCATGATTTGGTTTTATCAAAATCCCAAGATCAAAGGCATCTTTAATCTAGGCACAGGCCGCGCCCAAAGCTGGAACGATCTCGCGGACGCCCTTTTCAAAGCCATGGGTAAACCCAAAAATATCGAATACATCGACATGCCCGAAAATTTACGCAACCAATACCAATATTTCACCGAAGCCGACCTCACCAAACTCCGAGCCACCGGCTGCCCCACCGTCTTCCACAACCTAGAAGTCTCCGTAAAAGACTACGTTCATAATCATCTCTCCAAAAAAGACTCATACCTCTAAACCTAAAAACCGCAAGCCGCCGACTGACTTTGCTTTTGCCCACCCTTGCCCATTTATGTCGCATCGCTTTGCCACAAATGGTTTGGACCCTCGCCAAAATCCAAGACGCGGTGAAGGACTGCCTATATTAACAGGCACCGCGTCGGGTGGATTTCCAGCTCGCCTGATAGCAAAGGATGAGCTCGTGGCGTCTCCAATACCATTTGTAGCAAAGCGATAAGCGCTCCAAAATGGCCGGGAATGGGCAAAAGCAAAGTCAGTCGGCGGCTTGTGCTTTATGGCTGTCGATCCAAAATCTCAGACGGCAACAGTCCTTGAATTTCTTTGTTCCCGGCCGTTTGGATGCGCTTATGGTTTTGTCGTAAGTCGTTTGGAGACGGCACGAGCCCTGTTTTATACATTATGCGAGCTGGAAATCCACCGGACGCTTCGCCCTGTTGATATAGGACTACTACCGAAGCGTCTTGGATTTTGTCCGAGGGTCCAAACGACTTACGACAAAACCATGCAGCCAAACGGGAAAGGGCGAAGAAACTCAAGGGCTGTTGCCGGCTCAGCTTTTGGGTGACGCGATATCAATCCAAACGATATGATTTTCGACTTTAGTGGGATAAGTCGGTTGCTTGGCGCCTTCCATGGTGTCGCAGGCGCCGGTTTTGACGTTGAATTCCCAGGCATGCCAGGAGCAGGTTACTTTGCAGCCTTCGAGATGTCCGTCTCCGAGCGGCGCGCCGCGATGCATGCATCCATTTTCAAGTGCGTAGAATTTGCCGTCCACATTAAAAAGCGCCACCTTCTTCACGCCAAGATCCAGCGTCCGTCCGGAATTTTTTTCCATCTCTGAAGCTTTAAGTGCTTGCACCCACATCGTCAGCCCCGGCCCATCTGGCAGATGATCTTGAAATGTCTTTCTTCGACCGGCTGTACCGATAAACGCATCCCCCGCTTGATCACCAGCATATCTTTCAGAGCGGGATTGGCTTTGATCGCTTCAAGCGCTACAAAATGTTTGAATTTCTCCTCGAACGCCACATCCACCATGTACCACTGCGGCTTATCTTCGGGTGATTTGGGATCATAATGGATATCCTTTTTGTCCCAAGCTGTAAAATCAGGGTAGCCCGTCTTGCAGATTTTGGCCACGCCGGCCACACCGGACGGCTCAGCATTTGAGTGGTAAAAAAGAACGCCATCCCCCGCCTTCATGGCATCCCGCATAAAATTCCGCGCCTGGAAATTGCGCACACCATCCCAATACGTTTTTTTATCTTTTTTGAGATCGTCGATGGAGTAGGTATTCGGTTCGCATTTCATAAGCCAGTATTTCATGACGATCCTGCCTTGAGTGCCAACATTATCCAAGCCGCGATAAAACAAACACCGCCGATGGGTGTGATAGCCCCAAAAATGCGAATATTGGTGATGGCCAATGCATACAAACTCCCAGAGAAAAATAGGATACCCAGTATAAATAGAAACCCCACTGGCTTAGCCAGGAAATTTGAACGCTGACAAGCGAGAACGCCAATCAAAACGATGGCCAACGCGTGCACGAGATGATAAAAAGCGGCTGTCTTGTATATCTCCAATAGCTCAGGTGTTAGCCGAGCTTTAAGCCCATGCGCTCCAAAAGCACCCATCGCCACTCCTAGCGCAGCCAAGAGAGAGCCTGCTCGGATCCAGATCATAGGAGATCCTTCTTTACGGCTTCGAGAAGGTTTTTAATATCACCAACGGCGACGCGCTTGAACCAGATGTTATCCGGCATAAGAAGAACATTGGGGCCATCGGTACATACATCGAGACATCCCGTTCGGCTCACGCGTATTTTTTTGGACAACCCTTCGGATTTAACGAGATCCTTGAGAGCTTCACGTATTTTCTGCCCTTCAGGCATACAACATGACTCACCCTCACGGGCGTTTTCACAAACAAAAATATATTTTTGGAACGCTGACTTCGATAATTCCATTACTTGAGGCGCTTGGCTCGGGATACTATGATCTCATTGGAAGTGGATGACGTCGTTTGCACATAAGCATCATCGATCACGATGAGCTCCACCGTATCAGCGCTAGTTTGGCCCACAGCGCGTATCACTGGCGTCAAAATATAACGGTCGGCATTGGTTGGGTGAGACAAAAGCTGCCTCTCCATATGGTATTCGGTATGGTCGGGTGTTACTTTTTTATTCACAACGTCATAGATCCGTGTGCGTGTCAGGATATCTTTTTCCATATCCAAGAAATAAGTGTATTCGTACTGCCCCTCAAGCTTGGTCATGGCACCATCCTTGAAATAACTACGCTCGATCTCATGCGTCTCAATGGTCTCTTCCGCAAAAACGGGCAGACAATAGACCATAGACAATAGACCATAGACAATAAAAATCACGTGTGACCATGTGACCCTGTGACTTTGTTTTCTGGTGCCCTGGTGCCCTGGTGCCCTGGTGACTAAATTTTTTTTAATCATATATGATGTCTTCCTCACTTCCATAAAGTTTGAAAGGCTCGCCCCATTGATTCTTATTGGTTAAATCCCAGGCTTCGCCCTTGAAGATCTCAGGCCGCATCCGTATCCCCCAGGCGCCGCCTTGGATCAAAAACGCAAACCCGTCACTGGAATCAGCCACCTTACAAGCCTGTGCTTTGACCCATTTTCCGCCAGTATCCACACCGATCACATCGCAGATCATCTCACGACCACGCACTTCCGCGCGAATAGCACCGATCGGCTTTGCCTGCCCCAGCTCATTGCGCACAAACTGATCGATCCCCTCGCAATTTGGGTTGGTTTCGACTTCTATCTGGATCATTTTTTGATTGTACCACCCAAGGCGTAAAATTTCTATTAGGATTAAAAATGGTGTATAATATATAATTAATGCTAAGGAATAGATAACTATGCATGTAAAAATAAATCCTAACCAAGATAAGCCTGGCTACTTTACAGTGTTGCCCCAAGGCTCCATCGACTCAGATACGTATCTTGATTTTAATGACAAGATCAAACCCCTTCTCATCAAAGCCACCAAAGGGATCATTCTGGACCTATCGCAGGTTGATTACATTTCGAGTGCCGGACTTGGCGTGTTGTTCACCATGAAAAAGTTTTTCAAAGAGAATTCGGGCGATCTATTATTCTGCAATCTCAAACCGCAGATCAAGCGCCTTTTTGAAGTAGTGAATGCCCTTCCCACGGAGTCGATGTTCAAGAGTCACGAAGAAGCGGATGCCTACCTCTACAAGATCATGAACGAAGCCATCCAGAAAGACGGGAAGATTCAAAAAGAGTAAGAAGATAAATCGGATTTCAAATCAGATAAAGCAGATAATCTAGGGTAAAGATCTATCTGCTTTATCTGTCTTGCGATCTGTGTGATCTTCGTTATGTTTTATTTTTTGTAAAGCAGGGATGATCTAGGATTAAGAAGCTCGTTCATGTCGAGCTGCATCTGGGCGCGGCTATAGGCTGCGGTATCTAAAATATGTGTATCCATCCGGATCGCATCTTCGGGACAAACTTCCACACAAAATCCACAATACACACACTTACCAAGATCCAGATCAAAAGAAGCTGGAACCTTTTCTATATTGGGATCTGGGTGCTCGGACGCCACGATATCAATACAACGCGCCGGACATATCGTCTCGCACATCATACAAGCCACACAGCGAGGTGAGCCGTCTTCGCGCTTCATGAGGCGATGACGCGTACGCACGCGCTTGGAGAGCGGCCTTTGTTCTTCGGGGTACTGGAATGTGACCGCCGCGCGCACGCTTCTAAATAAGCCGATCGAGTGCAAGGCGTGAAGTGTCAGATTCCTAAAAAAATGTTTGGATGTGATCCATAGCCCCAAAAACAAGGCCGGTAAATAGGTGTTGTCCCAAAAGCTGAGCTTTTGCCGTTTGATTATTTTTGTAGCCATACCACCACCACGCTTGTAACAAGAGCATTCAAAAGAGATGTCGGGAATAATATCTTCCAGCCCAAATGCATAAGCTGGTCATAACGAAATCTTGGCAAGGTCCAGCGAATCTGCATAAAAAGCCAGTTAAAAAATGCCACCTTGATCATGAACGAGACCACACCCAGCGTGATCACGATCCCATGTGGCAGCGCCCAAAAGGAGCCCCATGGGAAATGAAAACCATCTGACATCAGATACGGCGTCTGCCACCCACCCAGGAAAAAGGTCGTCATAAGACAAGCCACAAGCACCGTCTCCACCAGATCCGTCAAAAAGAACATACCAAATTTCATACCGCTGTATTCTACGAAATAACCGATGATCTCAGACTCACCTTCCGGTAGATCGAATGGCACGCGCTTGGTCTCAGCCAAGGCCGCCGTCATAAATAAAAAGAAAGCTAAGGGTTGGATAAAAATACCCCAAGCCGGCAACCATCCAAAAAAAGTACCTCCCTGCGCCCTCACAATATCCTGCAGGTTGAGCGACCCATAAGAGATCACAATACCCATGATCGCCAAACCCATGGTGATCTCATAAGACAGCATCTGAGAAGCAGCGCGCATACCGCCGAGGTAAGCGTAATTATTCGATGACGAAAATCCCGCCAAGATCACACCGTAAACACCCAGCGAAAGCATGGCAAAAACAAACAAAACACCCGAATTGACCCCAGCGATCTGAAGATCGATACTCCTGCCCCATGCATGAAGCGTATCGCCGAACGGCACACATGCAAACGCCATCAAAGCAAATATCACTGAAATCGCCGGTGCCAAGGTATGGAGAAATTTGTTGGCGTTTGTGGGCATAAAGTCTTCTTTGAGAAACATCTTCACCGCATCCGCCAAAGAATGGAATAACCCCAGATGATTCAGAGGAGCCACCAGCCAATTAAGAGGAAAAAGCCACTTAGGAAACACGATCCACGCGCGATTGGCGCCGATACGATCTTGCATCACGGCACTTTGTTTACGCTCAACCCAGGTCAAAAGGCCTGCTAAGTTCAACACCATCCCCAAAAAAATCGCAGCCAACACGGCCTTGATCACGATATCCATCATCATGAGTGACTCCAGACAAGCCCCGAGCCACCCAGCTTTTTATACGTCATATCTTTGAACGCCGGTACTTCTTTGGCTATATCATCGAAGATAAACTCGGCACGATCATAAGACAACTTGGCGCCCATCGCATTGCCAAGATCTCTCCAAAGCTGCCAACTTGGGATGGATGAGCCTGCGGGCTCAATCGCTTTGCGGATACGCTGCACACGTCCCTCAAAATTTGTGAATGTACCGTCCTTCTCGGCAAAGGTTGCGGTCGGAAGCACCCAATCCGCCATTGCGGATGTCGTGTTAAAATTCCATCCCTCATAAATAATGGTCTTTGTCTTTTGACGGATCAGCTTCAGCGTCTCTTCGCCCAATAATTTACCCAGATCATGATGAAATACCAGCAGTCCGTCCAACTCACCTTTTTTGGCCTTCTCAACGATCGCTGAGATATTCTTCTGTGCGTCGGACAAGCCCAGCAACTTGGCAGCGCCCGCCGAGTTAGGATTCTTATCCTTCTTCATCAAGAAATCGTCCTCAAACCCCTCGCTCTGAGGAGCATAAAAAGCAACATGCTTCCACTTGAGCTGGCCGATGAATAATTTCTGGATCAAATACAATTCCTCGTTGGTGTATTGCGCGGAAGCCAGGAGCCCCCATTTTTCGGGGTTGGCTTTTTTGAAAATATAAGACACATCGGAGATGGCCGACTTCCAATCTTGTGCTTGGCCGTCATGATGGATCTCCAGAAGCCTGTCTTGATCCACGAACTTATAGCCGTAGCGGCCCTCATCGCAGATCCACCATTTATTCACATCGGCGTTCTCACGAGGCTTAAGACGCATCACACGGCCTTCGTCGGACTTGTAAGGACGAGACTTCTCAAAATGAACTTGTATATTGCAACCGCGCGAACAGCCCGTACAAACGGAGTCTTGAGACCCGAGATACCAAACGCGCATTTTGAATCGGAAATCTCGGTCCGTCAAAGCGCCCACAGGACAAATATCTACGACGTTGCCAGAATATTTATTGTTCAATTCTTTGCCGGGATACAGATCTAGCTCTGAGTGATTGCCGCGATTAAAGACACCAAAATCATTGGTCTTGGTGATCTCATTTCCAAAACGCACACAACGTGTACACAAAATACAGCGGTCTTGATCCAGCGCCACGGTGGGGCCTACCGGAGTGGCCTTCTTGGTCTTCTTGACCTTCTCGTCATCGAGCTTGGAATCATACAAACCGTATTCCATATAATAATCCTGGAGTTTACACTCGCCCGCTTGGTCGCAAACCGGGCAATCCAGAGGATGGTTGGCGAGCAAGAACTCCAACACGACTTGCTGAGACTCTTTGGCCTTGGCGGACTGGGTCATGATCTCCATCCCCTCGGCAACGCGTGTGTTGCAGGCGATCACGGTGCGAGGGATCTTGCCGATCTCTACCTGACATATGCGGCAATTACCGGCTATCGAAAGTCCCGGGTGATAACAATACCGCGGAAGCGCTATCTTTGCCTGATCGATGGCTTCGATGATGGTGATACCGTCTTTAACAGTGTACGGCTTGCCGTCGATGGTGATATTAGCCACGGAAAAATCTCCTGAGTCCACAGTCCACAGTCGACAGTCGACAGCAAGCTTTGGTGTAAATTTTATGCATGAGATCCCTCTGTGGTCCGTGGACTATGGACCGTGGACTTCGTAATATATTCTTCAAATTCCGTCCTGAATTTTGTGATGTAGCTTTGAATGGGCCATGCCGCTGCGTCGGCAAACACGCAGATCGTGCGGCCTTCCATATTGCGCGCGATCGAAAGAAGCGAATCGAGATCTTTTAATTTGCCATGGCCTTCGTAAATACGCGTGACGATCTTATGAGCCCAGCCTGTACCCTCGCGGCAAGGTGAACATTGGCCGCAAGACTCGTGTGAGAAGAACTTGGTCGCATAATAAAGCATTTTGACCATACACGTCGTGTCATCCATGACCATGATCCCGGCGGATCCCAGCATGGTGCCGGCTGCGCGTAGAGAATCATAGTCCATATTCACATCGATTTCCTTGGCCGTGAAAATTTTGGCAGAAATACCACCGGGAATGACGGCTTTGAGCTCGCGCCCAGCGCGAATACCACCGCCTATTTTGTAAATAATGTCACGAAGCGGATAACCCATCGGCAACTCATAAACTCCCGGCTTATTCACATGACCGGACAAACTAAAAAGGTGCGTGCCGCCGTTACCAGCAGAGCCAAGTTTTGAAAACCACTCGGCGCCGTTTTTCATGATATGAGGCACACAGGCGATGGTCTCGACATTGTTCACGATCGTAGGGCAGCTGAATAAACCAACGATGGCCGGAAATGGCGGCTTGAGTCTCGGATAACCTTTGCGGCCCTCAAGGGAATTGATAAGTGCCGTTTCTTCACCGCAAATATAGGCACCAGCGCCTCGATGAACCACGATATCCAGCGCAAACGACGTACCAAAACAGCCTTTGCCAAGATATCCTTTAGCATAAGCCTCATCAACGGCATTTTGCACATGCTTGAAAGAACGGACGTACTCACCCCTAATATAGATGTAAGCTTTATGAGAGTTGATGGCAAAAGCTGCCATGATCATCCCCTCGATCAATTGATGAGGATCGCGCTCGAGAATATATCGATCTTTGCAAGTGCCAGGCTCTCCTTCATCGGCATTGATCACCAAATAAACAGGATTGGGATTGCCTTTGGGTAAGAACTGCCATTTCTTTCCGGTGGGAAAACCGGCTCCGCCAAGACCGCGCAAATTGGCCGCCAGAACCGTATTGGTCACATCTTCGGGCTTCAGAGTGCTCAATACTTTTTTGGCGGTTTCGTAGGCGCCGCGGCTCTCAGCCACACTCAACTTCCAAGCGTCAGGAATAGTAAAGTTGCGAGAAAGGATAGGTTCGGTCATTTTAGCTTGTCCAAGATCTCATCGATCTTTTTTTCTGTGAGATCACCATGATACTCATCCCCTACCTGCATCATCGGGGCTGTTTCACAGGCACAAAGGCACTCAGCCTCTTCCAATGAAAATTTACCATCGGCTGTCACACCATGATTCTCTATGCCCAGTTTTTGCTTCACGTGGCACAGAAGTTTCTCAGCGCCATTCAAGACACAGCTTGTCGTCGTGCAAAAACGGATATGATTACGACCGGCTGGCTTTTTGTGATACATCGAATAAAACGTAACCACTTCATGCACTTGAATCGCGGGCACCTCGGTCCACTTGGCCACCCACTCTTCAACTTGGGGTGTCACATAACCTACTTTATCCTGAGCCAAATGCAAAAGCGTCAGCATCGATGCGCGCTTGGTATCGTACTTCGCAACAATTTTGCCTGCCTGTTCATCTAAAGATGACAAATTGAGACTATTCATGTTCACCTCGGATGAAGCGAGGGGTGACGCGGAGCCAGAGCGCTTGTTTTTCTGCAAGGCGAAGCACTTGCTGAAAAACGAGCTGGCGCAGCGGCAGGACCCCGAGACCTATGCGTGAAATTGTCATCTATCCAGTTCTCCACCGATCATATTGACCGATCCGAAAGTGGGTATGATATCGGCGACTTGCTCGCCAATCAAGAGTTTTGGAAGAGCAGCTACAATCGTGAAACATGGTGGACGCACCCGCACGCGATAAGGCCTGTCTGATCCATCGCTCACGACGTGAAAACCCAACTCACCATTAGCACCCTCGACCGGCACATACGCCTCACCCTTGGGCGGCTTAAGTCCATGACCATACATCACCATCTTAAAATGATTCATCAAACCTTCGATGTTGCCGTAAGTATCTTCTTTGGCAGGAAGCGCCACGCGCTTATTTTGAGAATAAACCACATCATGCGAAGCTCCGGACGAGCCCTCGAGGGTAGGATCAGCCTCTACGACCTTCGATTTAAAACCTTCCGTGCGCCCCATCTTGGCTTCATCCACCATCATCGACGCTGGGATCACGGCTCCCTTATTATCCACGAGCACCGGGCCCTTGGGCATCTGGGCTATCGCCTGCTCAATGATACGCATACTTTGCTCCATCTCTTCCATGCGCACATAATATCGGTCGAGGTTGTCACCGTGCTCGCCCACCGGGACATCGAAATTGATCCTGTCATACACTAGGTATGGCTTGGCTTTGCGTACATCATAATCACAGCCGGTTGAGCGCAAAAAAGGGCCTGTGATGCTATAAGACACAGCATCGTCTTTGGAGATGATGCCCGTATCCTTCATGCGATCGATAAAGATCCTGTTCTTATTCAGTAGCCCTTCACACTCTTTGAGTATAGGCCGTATTTCTTTCAAAAATTTAAGTGTTTTGGCTTCAAACCCCTCGGGAAGATCTGATTTTAATCCACCCACGCGGGCATATGAGATGGTAAGCCTGGCGCCTGTCACGTTTTCGATCAGCTCATAAAGCATCTCGCGCGCTTTGATCATGTACAAAAATACCGTGAATGCCCCAAGCTCCATGGCGGAGGCGCCGACACAGGTCAGATGATCCGTGATGCGTGAGATCTCACTCATGATGACGCGGATATACTGGCAGCGCTCGGTCGTGGTGATACCGATCAGCTTCTCGACGGACATGCAGTAACCAATATTATTGATAAGCGGAGAAACGTAATTGAGGCGGTCTGTATAAGGAATGGCGTTGTTGTAAGGGCCCTGCTCGCACATCTTCTCAAAGGCGCGATGCAGATAACCGATCTCTACATCCGCACCCACAACGATCTCCCCGTCGAGCTCGGTGACGATACGCACGATACCGTGCATCGCCGGATGTGCTGGGCCTACGTTGAGAAGCATCGAACGTGTTTCCGATGCTTTCCGATCTTTTGAAACTGGCTTTCCCACTTAAAAACTTTCTAAGAATTTTCTATTTTTTCATTTCCGGACGAGAGAGCTGGCGGAGGATCGCGTCTTTCAACTTCGGATCGTCCGTCAATTCCATGGACTTCACGTAGTATTCGGAAGCTTTTTCCAAATTGCCACTATCTTCGTACGCCAAGGCCAAGCTCATGCAGGCCTTATAAAATTTGGGATCCAACCTAAAACTTCTCTCAAAATACTCAATCGCTTTTTCAAGATCCCCTTTATTTTGATAGGCATAACCCAGGTCATACCAGGCTATAGAATCGTCCGGATCGATCTTAGCCGCCTTAGTCATGTACTCCAAAGCCTTAGCGGTATCCTTTTTCTCTTCATAGATGTAAGCGGCATTGGAGTATGCAAAAAGGTTTGTGGGATCCACTTTGATCGCCTGTTCATAGGCAGCCAGCGCATCGTCATACTTGGCCTGCTTGCCGTATAAATTCCCCAAAGTCAGATGGATATCGGAATTATTGGATTCAAGAGAGGCGGCTTTTTTGTAAGCTTTTACCGCCTGATCTAGATCGGATTTTCCCTCATAAGCCAAACCCAAAGCCAAATAGGCTGTTGATAAATTTGCATCGGCTTCAATCGCTTTCTGTCCATACGAAACTGCTTGGTCAAAATTTTTCTTTTCAGAGTAAGCTAGGGACAGATCCGTGTAAATCTCACTTTTGCCGGGCTTGAGCGATGCGGCCTTCTCGAGAAACTCGATCGCCTTGTCCCAATTGCCTTCTCGGCCGGAGGTGATACCTTGGGTGAAATGAGTTTGCCATTCAGAGGCTGCGGCATTGGTAGCGGCGGATTTGTCAGCGGCGAAAACAGTCGACAGTCCACCGTCCACCGTCCACAGCAAACAAAATAAAAACAAAACAATAAAAATACGCTTTTGATTGCTGTGGACTATCGACCATGGACTATGGACTAAATTATTTTTTCTCAATTGAGTGGTCCTATAAGCGGCTGACGTTTATTGTACGGATAATCCTTCCGCAAGGCGTGACCCTGGAACTCCTCGTACATTAAAATCCTCTTTAAATTCGGGTGGCCGTCAAACTTCACACCGAACATATCCCAGATCTCCCTCTCAAACCAATTGGCCGCAGGCCACACGCCCGCAACAGACTCAACTCTCGCATCTTTTTCGGGCACCGGCACCTTGATAAAGATACGGTGATTTTTTTTCATCGAATAAAGATTGTAAACAAGCTCGAATCTGTTTTCTTTTTCTTCCCAAAAAAGATAATCCACAGCGAAGAGATCCGCCAGCATATCGAATTGAAACTCGGCGTCATCTTTTAAAACACTTAAAACTTTTTCAACAGAATCGCGCTTCAAATAAACCGCCTCATCCCCTGCCTGGTCGGCGAGAGAAATGATGTCTTGAGGAAATTTAGACTGGATGCTAGCTGAAAGCGTCATTAAATTTCCTGCACCTGTTTTTGGATCTTATCTTGAAGCTTCATCAAACCATCGAGCACATTTTCTGGGCGCGGAGGGCAGCCGGGGATATACACATCCACAGGGATGATCGTATCGATCCCCATCACCGTCGAATAATTGTCATAAAAACCACCCGTGCACGTGCACACACCAAATGCCACCACCCACTTGGGCTCGCACATCTGGTCATAAATTCTCTTGAGAACAGGCGCCATTTTGTGGCTGATCGTGCCCACCACAAAAAGAACGTCCGACTGGCGGGGAGAAAATCTGGGGAATCCGGCACCAAAACGATCCACATCATAATGTGAACAAGCCGTCGCCATGTATTCCATACCGCAACAAGCGGTGACGAAAGGATATTGAAAAATCGAATATTTGCGAGCCCAGCCGATGGCATCGTTGAGCTTGGAGGTCATGAAATTAAATTTTTCGACGGACGCGGGTGCGGCGGCCATTACTTCTCCCATGACAAGGCTCCTTTTTTCCACACGTATCCAAATCCGATCAAAAGCACAGCTACGAATGTGAACATCTCAATAATACCTACCCAGCCTAATTCGCGAAGGATGGTCGCCCAAGGAAAGAACCAAACAATCTCGACATCAAAAAGGATGAATAGCATCGCGATGAGGTAAAATTTGACCGAGAATTGCCCGCCGGGAGCTGTGATAACGTCTTTACCGCACTCAAAAGGCTCGCCTTTGACAGCGCTCATTTTGTTCTTGGGGCCCAAGAGCGCATTTAATATAAGGATAGCACCCGCCAAACCAAAGGCGATCAAAAAGGTGACCAATAGCCCCAAATACTCAGACGTTTTTTCCATAACTCCCTTTAGTAGAACATATTACAGAGAAAACATGTCATTCCCGCGTAGGCGGGAATTCTATCAATAATGGCATTATATAGGCATCCGAACAGATGTGTCAACAACAGGTCGGTGGAAAAGGTTATTCTCATCCTGATCCCATTGGGTTGGGTTACCCAAAATGTATTGCCGAATCTGGTTCAATTTTGATTCCGATCGGATAATGTGTTCATAATAATTGCGTTGCCACATAGATCTACCAGGCATTTGGCGTAATGCATTGATTTGTTTGGTGGATGCATATTTAAAAAATGCGATCATTTGCCCTAACGTTGCGTATGGTAAGGGCGCGGTCTCCGCGCCCGACGATGCATTGGGTTGTGCAGGGCGGGGTAACCCCGCCCCTACAATACGGATGATGCCATGGATGTGGTTGGGCATAATGACAAAATAATCCATTTCGATATTGGAAAATCGTCGGGGTAAATTTATCCATGCATCCATGATGGTGTCGCCCATATTGTTTAATTTCATTTCGCCGTTTTGAATCGTGCCAAACAAACATTTACGATCTTTTGTGCATACCGTCACAAAATACACCCCAGGTTGAGAATAATCATAATCTTGTAAACGGATGGATTTGCGGGAGGGGTTGGGTGTTTTGTTGGGCATCACGCCGCTGTCGAAACAAAACGTAATGCTTTCGTCGCCGCTTCAAGCGCCGCTTTCCACGGAACTTTCATATAACGCACCACCAAATCCTCATACTGTTCGGGTGTGGCATCCGGCAATACTTTGGTAATACGCGTATAAACATCGCGGGACCACTCAACCATGGGATTGGCTCGTATATTGTCCCACATTTGTTTCCATTCATAATCCAATGCGTCAGGGTTATCGACACGCATCAAAAAGGTGTAAGGAACAATTTTATCTATCAAGGCATGCAGGCTTTCGGTTGAAAAATCATCCGGCACCACCATCACTGCCGCGGACAATCGTGCAGCTGCTTGTAGCAGCGGCTTCTCATTCATGCCCACATAAACGACTCTCTCGCCTTTCCTCACAGGTACGTCCTTAAATGCATCCAGAGTAGCGCCTGTATAAATGCTCACCTGCCCACCGGTAAACTGCTGCGCTAAATCTCGGATTTTTGCGATCTGATCGGCTGAAATATCTCCCGGTGCCATCACCCTAAATTGAACCGGTATGCGAGTATCATAAAAACCAGTTGGTAATGCCCTCATCTTTGCGGCCGCACGACCCATCACCGCCATGACGCGCGCGCATTCATCCACCACAATTTCATCAGGCGATTTTTGCTCTCTTGCTTCACGTTTCATGCGTGCTTTTTCACCGGGCCCGATAAACTCAATTCCCGGTTGAGGCGCAAGCGCTAAAATTGGATACGACAATCCCCTTCCAGCAGGCAGTGACATAGCCAGCGTCGACACCAATCGAGCGCCATGAAAATGCGCGAGAGGCAGGGGCTCATCTAGACTATAGACCATAGACGATAGACTATGGTCTTCACCAGGTAACAGGGAACGGGTAACAGGGAACGATTCAGCGGTTGCCCGATTACTATTATCTAGACCTGAGACTTGCGATTTTGCGGCTGACAATCTTGCGCCTCCTGCATGGGTAGCAAGATTTGCGTACTCTGTAAAAGTAAATGGCCAACCATCAGGCATAATTATTTCTTCATCGAGGTTAACGCTCTCAGGAGCGCCTTCGAGTTTAGAGCTCCATTCTTTAAATTTAGTAAAGACTAAACGCTGAGCATCGTAAAAACTTGTGACGCTATTAAAATCGATGTCATTTGCCCACGGAGGCATCTGAAAATATCCGAGTCGCTTATACGTAAAATACATGATAAATTCTCGATAAAAAGCTGTTTTAAACCTTACTTGAATTTTGACAGGCAGCGACCCTAACTCTTTGTGCTCCAATAGACCATGAATAAAAATATTGACTGCTTCGTACCCCGAAACACGGCTTTCTTTTCTCTGAACTTCAATACGGGTATTTGGAATATATCTAGATAATACTGTCGTTAGTTGTTCTGAATAATGCGTTAAGACCTCGCTTCTCTCCTCCACGTTTAATTGCGTATCATCAATAATGAAATTGAACCCGATCATATCTTCCAAGTCGTCTCCTCTCCTAACTTTATTCAACAAACTTTTTGGCTCTTTTATTCGAGAAAATAACTCGTAAGGAGTTCGCGAAAAAATCTGTACTTTTGATAAAGCCGTCTCAGTTTTTAGCAATGCATCTTCCACATTCATCCCATCTTTATAATTATCATTATCGTAGTATCGGTCAAAAAGTTGACTTAATTCATCAGGGGTTACTTGCAAATTCTTAAAAATCGTTGCATAGCTATCTAAGATATCTTTATCTGGTTTATGCTCAAACCCAAAAAGTAATGCGATTTCCTCTAAAGCCACAAGCATTTCTAATGATGTCGGACGTCCTAAATTTACCAAAACAAACCGCGCAGACTCCAACAACGTTTTAACATCATCGAGTGAACCTAATTGACGAATAATCCCTAAAGCTTTAGCGGAAATCTCCCTCGCAAAATCTTCCTCTGTTAATTGTTTTTTCTGACCACCTATATTTAACTGATCTCCACCCTCTGTCTTCTGACCTCCGACATCTGGGACGTTATTTAACAACTGGTGACTGGTGCCTGGTGACCTGGTGACCTGGTGACGTTGTGATCCGTCATTTTCGGTCAACCGCGCGCCCCGTGCGGGACTAGAGACTAGAGATGAGAGGCTAGAGACTGAAGAAAGTGCAGGTTTTCTCTGAACTAAATACACATCCCGATCTTTGAGATGGTTTGTCAAGCGCACAACTGATAACCCTGCGTCTTCGAACAGTTTTTTTACAACCCTATTATCAGTATCCATATTCCAAACAACTCCGCGTGCTCTTGGAGTCAACCTATGAGCCATATAGCTCGACAAACTTTCCGAAAATTGGACACCCGTTGAATAACCATCATGCATATGATAAAAATTTGGCGGCAACTTGTCGCGGTCATCAGGGTTTTTAGGATAAGCAGGGCTATTGGCGGAAAAATAGACAAAAAGCTTATCACCAAAAACTACCGGGGAATCGCCCACTCGAATATCAACATTTTTTAAGCCTAACATTCCTTTAAGTAGAGTCCTGGCAGACGCTACAGCAAGTGGATTTTTATCATATGCGTGGAAAGTCAAATTTTGTGACACGCCCATATGTTTGGCTTGAAGCCATTGAATAACTAATGCAATCCCTGAGCCTGTGGCGGCATCCAAGACATTCTTACCTTCTGAGAAATCTGCTCGCGCAAACTGTTGAAATACCTCTTTATAAAATTTACCGTCAGCTTCAAGATAGATGGGTGCATAAACTGTTGGAAATATAGGAATTAAAAACCCAGCTTGATTTTCTTGTAGTTCAAAAATAATCTCAGCATCCCTCTTACCCCATATCCCATCATCTTCTTGTAATGCAATAAATTTAGACCCCTCGATCAATCGCGAAGACATCTCACCCGATTGAGTATTGATCTTTGCAAACACGTATGATGCGCCAGGAAGTTTATTTAAAAAGAATCCTCTGCTATTCATAAATTTCAATGCCATGGCTTGTGCGGCATTATTACTTAGGGCAGCATCGTGCATCGCACGTCTTGCCTCGAGCGTGGACATATCTACCAGCAAGTGAGAGGGCACGTTGTAAATAGGGAATAGCCAATAGTCACTATATCCGTTAAAACCCTGTGGATATACAGGCACTATTGCAACAAGCTCCTGTTTCTTGTTAAACAAAAGATAAAACTCATCTTTTTCAGAAGCCATGACTTGCAAAAGGCTTGGACCGGTTGCATCGATCAGGTTAGCCGCTTTTGGAACTTTTATTTGATAAACAGTCAACGAAGCCTCCGCAAATTCAAAGGAGTCCATAACCTGGGCCTTTTCCAACTCTAAAATCTTAAGTAATTCCTCGACAACAAGTCCTTTGGCATAAGAAAAACTCGGCAGCGATTTTTGCTGCGAGCCGCGAACTGCGAGCTGCGAGACTGGATCCATCTCCCCGACTTTCCCTTCCTGCAGACTCGGCTGTTCAGAGACTGCCAACCGAGCACCATCAACCTCCTCTATATGGGCCAGCTCTGATTTCATCACCTTTTGATTGTCCGGAAAGACCTCCTGAACATCCTCTGCTATCATGCGACGCATGTCTTCGACGCTCTTGCCCTCATACGATAACCAGCCAAGCAAGCGGTTACGCGCCTGATCAAGAACGATCCCTGCAATTGAATCATTGTCACCCGAGCTCATGCTGTAAGATTTTCTTAAAGCATCTTTATAACTATCGCGAGCCGTGAGACTCAGCGATGCATGTCGTATGGCATTCAAAGCCTTTTTGTGCAAAACTTTCCATTCCTTTAAGAACTCGTCATCCGATAGCGAAACATTTTCATCCGCTTGAGCAAAAGCGCCAATCGCTTGAAAGGAGGGCTGTATCTTGTTGTAAAGATCAGTAAATCCCACTGTCTCATCCAAACGCCGGATAGCGCCCAGAGACAGCTTTGGCAGGCTCTCATACCGATCTCCGTAAGCTTGAGTTAGAGGTGTCACAAACATCGGGGGATAACTATCATCGGCCAGCACAAATAAATCTCGCTGGCTATCGGGCGTGCCTGGAGAAAGAAAAGCTAAAAATTGAAGAATCTCTTGCGACCAAACATACAAACCTTGCCTACGAGAACGTATGAGATCCGTGTCTTCTGATAAATCTGAGTCGGTCGCATGACTAAGTATCTCCGGATTGTTGCCATTCAAACGATTGAACAGATGATGCTCCAATAATTTTGCCGTCATGGCTCTCTGCGCCGCGGGAGACTCGAGCTCGTGACGAACTCTTTGATCTTTTTCCTTTTTGGCTAATTCTAAAAATAAATTGTAAATTTCTTTTTGTTTGGGACTCAGCCGAGGGTCGCCATCCTGATTCTTACTAACCCAAACATCTAAATATTGATTGCTCAAATGTGAAAAATAAGAATTAGCTAATGCCAAAATTAAATCACTCCCCGGCGGCGAATACATAGTTCTTTGTTCGGGCTCAAGCATATCCAAAAAATGAGAAAATGCAGTTGTCATCGAATATAAGTGTCGTATTGACAATCCATCCTGGGCAATAGTCTCGCTTTCTAAATGATCCTCGATACGATTAAGCTCCGATAAATATCCTTCAAGATTATATGTTTCCTCTAAATCTGACAGTTCGCCAGCCAAAGTAATATCCTGCGAATGCTGTGTTGATACATATAAACCTGCATTTTGGCGTAGAGCCATTGCATAGCCCACCTGCCGAGCGATATATGTTAAAAGCTCAGCTGGGGTCAACATCCGTCCGTTATGTAATTGGCCATCTCTTTGAAGCGTCCTTGAAACTGATTGCCTCAAAACGGACAGCGATGGATCAATTTCTATTAGTTGACGAATTTTTAAAAAACGATGCGGTGAGAATGTGCGGTTGAATATCAATACAGGCTCAAAGGGCTTGTCATCGCCATGCCTCTGACCAAGCATCGGCGACACTCCCCCTTGTTCATCGGGAGCTTTCAAAAGCCTGCGATATCCCAAAAATTGAACAAACGGGAGACGATGATTTGCTTTATTTTTTAACGAATGATGGTGGAGTATAGATCCTTCCACCTCGTAAAGATGAGCTATTCCCATATACCTTCTCGGCGCGCTACTTTTGACATATATAGGATAATAGGTTGGTTTATTTGAATCCAGATACTGTCCCGAGCCTTTTACGCCTAACCATGAGCCGTCTTTCAATGGAAAGTAAACTTGCCTACCATTTGCAACCTGATGTAGAGGCATCAATGTTTTTTGGCTTGCTTTGTCAGCTACCCCAATAACAATCTTCCCTCCAGCTGCTAAAACACGCTCGGCTGACTCAGCGGTGCCGACAGAAAATGAAGAATAATTATCAAAAAAATCCTCTCCGCCTAACTTGTTAACTCCATCCCGATCCACAACAACCAAAGGACCAATCGCATCTCCGTCTAATACTTGAAGAAATACTGGTCTAAGTGCGGGGTCGCTCATCAATGTCACTTTCAAGGGTTCAGAAAACTGCCTAGATAGAAGCGGATATTTATTAAAACCGTTTTGCTCCAAGTGTAAATCAAATTTATCTCGAGCCATCCTCGCCCCATCCCTCACCGCCGCACCCTCTCCAGACCCAGGACTCTGCAACCACACACCGCTATCCTCAGGATAAGCAGAGTCCCCTATGCCCAAAATATCTTCTAAGTGGGTGTTTGGGATCAGCGAATACCCCGATTCGTCAACGGGTGTTTCCAAATGAATAGGTAAAGATAGGACTTTAATCTCCGAATCCGGCTGCAAAAATTCATGACGAAACTGTGCTATCAGCGCATGCGTCGCACCCTGACCCCGGATATCTTCTTTCACGGCTATCGCATCCAGGGTGTTGTATTTGGGTGTAAAAATATACCCTCCCACAACTCCTCCGCGCTGACCATCTTCTTGCAGCATAAAGATGGCTCTCGCTTCTACATCGGACTCCTCCGAACGCAAAATTCGTTTTCTGTCTGCCGGGTCTTGAAGCCAAGTGCCCTCCCAGCCCGGCGGATAGGCCGTGCGTATCACACCCCAAAATGTTTCAAACTCCTCATCGCTCAACTCGGATACCTTCTTCACTTGGAAGCGGCTTTTTTCCTGCCTCACATGGAACACACCTTTGGCATCCCATATATCGTTTGCCGGATCATAATTTATAGAGGTCGGGTAAAGTTTTTTTTGATTCATAAATTCCAATACGAACTTCTCGCCCAACGCAGGGTTTTTTTCAATACGCTCGATTTGCTTCTCGTAAACAGCCAAATATTCTCGATTCCAATAGTGGACAATTTTCTTTAGCTCCGGGTTTTCCGTGCGCAAGAGCATATTGGCAAAATATTTGACAAACGCTCTTCGACCCTCCAAAAACTCCAAAATATCCGTCGCTACTTTTTCGTCCAAATCCTCATCCTTCACTGCATCCAGGTCATAATAAACACTGGCCAATTTATCAGCCAACTTCATGACCAGCATCGCATAGTAAAATCTTCGATTGCCCTTATATTCATGGCGTATCGATGCAATAAGCCTCTCGTCATACTTCTGATCCGTTTCTCCGATATCCTTGTGGCGAGTCGCAACTCTAGCCATCTTGATAGCCTCTCTGGCCCTGCTATTTTTCTGGAGTCCGGTCATTTTTAATATTTGATCATCGGTGAGCTGACTGAGCTGCGTATCTTCAAAAAGATCATGGATGAGGGATGCTGCCAAAGCGATAGCTCCGACAACACTTTCGCCTTCCTTAAGCTGAGCTCGAAACCGATGAAAAAGAATCATCATCACATCCGTCGGATGCGTCGCGTACGGAACCGCATCACCTTGTTTGCGAGTGGCAGCCTCAGGCTTATTGGGAAAATACTGATGTCCGACAAATTGTAGGGTTGCAAAAGCATGAAACATGCGTCTGTCATCCTCGGTAAAAAGACTTTTTTGGGTGGTCGGAGAAACAGATGACGACACTCCCGATACTTTCCGATGCATCTCCAAAAAAACATCCTCAAAAGTGGGCGCTTGCCAATTTCTCTCACTGGCCTCCTCTATTGTCATCATCGCGCCTTTTTCCGGACGACGCTCAAAATAAACTGTCTTCGTGTGCGCAGTGAGGGCCGATTGACCACTCTTGTGCTCAATATCAAAATCACGGTAGATATGCTGCACGTTGTCGTAAAGCGTAGTGGACAAAGGTGATGACAATACCTCAACCGACATACTCGGCAAATAAGACCTATCCTTCACATACCGATCAAAATCCGCCTTCCACCGCTCTGGGTTGTACAATCCCAGCCCAATAGCTGTAAATAAATCCTCCACTCCACCCCTAAGCCCAATAACATCCGCAAACTCTTCCAAATCGGAGCGTCGCTCACTCGATTGCCACGCCAGAATATCCATGCCTAGCCTTCCAGACACAGTTGCCACACCGGCTTCTCTCCATGACTTATGATCTTGTTTAGGTTTTTCCGCTTTTGCCAGGTACAAAGAAGCGGCAATAGACTGGTTTGTGGACGCCAGGTAAGAATTTTTGTTCCAAATCTTAATCTGTGGACGCAATGCCGGCACGTCGGGAAGCTTGTCAACCTCCAACAATATAGTCCCGCTGCTAAGTATCTCTTGCGGTTGCACTAAACTGAGAGATTGGTCCGGATGATCAAAGACAGCAGCCGGAAAATGCCCGGCCGTAATATCCAATTTTATAAACCGCGTTGTGGTCGGATTATCCCTCTCGAGCGCCACGGCAGCATCTAGAGGATGAGCGTCCCTTGGAAGCTCAAGTGTATCTTGCCAAACGATGGATTTCTTTGCATCCAGTCTATACACAGGGACATATATCCGATCTCTAATGATCTGCTGATGAGCCGTCCAGTTTGTCTCGGGATCATCAGAAGGTAGAGCCGGCTGCTTGCGAAAATTGGGCGGCGTACTCGTCCACCAGATCTGTTGCAATGTGTATAGAAAAAGTCGATAAGCCCAGTGAGCGAGCGTGCCGCTGCCTCGCGTATTCAGCTCATGAAACTCTTCGTCCGTATACTGTATCTCGAGAGAAAATGTTTGGCCTGAACTCGAGCTCAATGTGCCCAACATATCGACCCACCAGCCATGAAGATGTGGTTTGTAATCCCTCATAACTTCCCCGTCATTTACTACAATGTTCATCACGGGCTTATCGGGAGATGCCTCCGATCGGGCTTCTTTTAGCCAAGCCGTGACAGTCTCTTCAGCGGTAAAAGGATCATCACTCACAACTCTTAGCGCATAAATGTCATTGGCTTCCCGTGACTTTTCCAAGATAGAGGCAGGCTTTTTGATGCGATAATAAACTTGCGCTTGCAATCCCCTCTCCCGCAACACCTTTTCAATGCTCTCAGCAAGACTTGCCAAATCAGGAAGACCCACATGGCGGGTAGACTGCTTCAACTCCTGAGTGACTTTCTCATAGCGATCTGGATCACTGAGCTTGGCAAGCGCATCTTCAATTTCCTCGGCGATAAACACCGAACGATCCTGATTGCGCCTTATCTGCGCCACCAACATCTTGAGCTCGGTGACCCACTTTTCAGCCACATCTCTATCCACATTTTTTTTGAGCTTTCTCAGAACGCGGTTGTATTTGGACGATAAATATAGGAGAAATTCACCGTGCGACAAGGTTTGAAACTCACGGTTCATCCTGTTGGGAACCGTCCTTTCATTGGCAACCGCACCTTCAAAGGGAATGCGTGAAACTTTCGCGACGTTTAAAATAATGGGATATGCGCCTGGGAAATTGGTCTTGAAATCCGGATTGTCTTCAAGATTAATAAATTTTCCCGGAGTATTGCTGTCACCCTCGATCATCTGATAAAAGAATGCCGCCACGATCACTTGGGGATCCGCGCGCCACTCTATCAAGGTCAAAGCATTGTTAACAGCTTCCCCCATACGTGACACCAAATTTCTTCTCTTGCGACCATTTACGTACATATCCCATGCTTTTGCGTAAGCCATGGCAATTTTCTGAGCCGCCGCTTCGTCGCCCCCCAGGTCTCGAAAACGTTTGACCAAATCATCAGCGCTAGGGATAGCCGAGCTTTCTTCACTGGATGTCTTAGCCAACCGCGCTCCTTGTTGAGTAAGCGACGCGATTCGCCTCAGAACTGCCTGGGCCTTCCTCCAATCACCGTCGCTTCTAAAATTATGGAACCTAGTCAAGTGCACTTGATAATCGCGATGCATAAGCTCTAACAATTCAACCCATAACCGCTCCGGGTGATTCACTGGCAAATCTTTCCATCTATCCGGGGTCAGATAGTCATCTACCATTTCGGAAGGAAACGACATTCTTACAAGCTCTCTTTTTTTTGCGCCATTTCTTCGATTCTGCCTAGCCCATTCCTTAAATTTTCGCAATGCCTCTAAAGTATCTGCAGAATAAAGTTCACTACTTGCAAATGGCTTGTGCACAGCCACTGACTTCTGACGTGCCAACGCCAATCGGGCGCCAAATCGAACTCTTTTCTTGAGCCCAAACTCTTCTTCCCCAACAATGATTTCATGGTCAGCATTCACCATTCTCCACGCGGGATCATAAGCAAGCCGTCCACGAACAAACTCGCTCGGCACAACTTCTTCTTTTTTGTTTTCTTTGTTTATTAAATACCAGCTGCCACCTTGGAAAGAATAATGTCCTGATTCATTATGAGTGGATAAAACTCGATAATTTGACTCTGGCGAAATATCATTAAAAGTTTTTGAGACCAATTTTTCGCGCTCTTTAATTTTTTTGAGATACAGATGCTGCTGTTGTCTTTCATCATCTGCAAGCTCATCAAATGTATCAAGATAGATGACAAAATCGCGATAGCTCCTCTGCTCATAATCTACATAGGGCGAAAGAACTCGATGAGTAAATCCAGGTATATCATTTATATTGGTCAGATGCGCTCGAGCAACTCCACTTTCTTTTAACCTTTTAAGGACCCTAAGAAACAAAAAAACTCCCGCATGGTATTCCCTATTGCTGGCGACATGCTTTAAATAAGCAACTCTTTCATTCGTGTTGAACGCTTCCATCACAGACACATGCAAGGTCGCTTTGATCTTTCCATCCTTACCTATGAGCAGATAATTAGGCGTGGCTGATGGTCGGTCCTCTTCGCGGACAAAAGAGCTGGCTTCGAGTAATTTAATTTGACTTATTAAATAACCCATCTCAGGTCGGCTCAGCAAATTTCTCACGGTATCCATATGATATACTCTCCCCAACCTTTCATCCTCGGCGATTGTTTCCGCATTGCTAAACAACTTTTCTTTTATGCGTGATTCATGAGGGGACTTACTTCTTTCGCCGGAAACAACCGTACCATCCACCCACTTGCCTTGGGCTAACACAACGCTTCCTTGAACGCTGATCGGGATTTTAAGGCTGAAAATAATATCCGTGCCGCGCGAGGCTCTAGATGAATTTGATACAGGTGATTGTATTTGTTCTACAGGCGCCCCGTCTTTTCGCTTTGCTATAAACGCTTTATTATATAAATACTTACGTTCCGTCTCATAGGCTTGGCCGCTTTCATTACGAGTGACAATTTTTAGAGAACCCCCAAGCTGCCCATTTTCCAAATAATTAGCATCGCTTACATGCTTACCATCTCTTACATGATGAAAAATAATCATGCCGACCGTGCCCAGCATTTTGCCGCCACGTCCGCCAAAAAATCGCGTAGGAAATCTCCTCTTAAGCGGATGCGTACCAGCATCTCTCTCTTCAAAGGACTCTTTCCACTTGCCAAGTTTTTCCAGCTCATCGTGACTCATCCCCGACCCATTGTCGCTTACGACAAGCTTAAGCTCATCATTTTCAAACGTAAGCCTAAAGCTTACTTCGGGTTTATATTTTTTATCTCGGTTGAAAAGGTTCCAAAACAGAGTAGATACAAAGCTCGCAATAAATATATATCCTTTGTCATTGCGAAGGATAAATTTCCAAATCTCCGTGCCATCATAGGCGCCGTGGCTAAGAGAACCCATCGCCTGTTCCATTTGAGAAAGATACGCTTGGATGACTTTTATTTGCTGGGGAGATAAATTAGCTCTTTGAGAAATTTGACTTACTTGTCGACTCCATTCTTTCTTTATTTGATAATCAAAGAAGGCTCTTCTTATCCATTGGCGGGGGTCATACATTAACGAAACAAAATGATAAAGCGGTAAATGTACCCGATACGGTATTTTTTCCTTCCGCCTGGAGCCTGAAACCGGCTTATTCTCAAGAAACTCCCGCACAGACTCCCTCACAGAAAGCCTCGCGCCGGCCTTATCAACCTCGGGCTCCTTGAGCCATGATTCAAAATCTCTTAATTGGAAAGGCCGTAATTCGTTTTGAAATTCCCTAAGCATATCTGCAAACAGCCGATGCTGCTGCTCGCTCCACTCCGTATCTTCCTTGGAGAATCCGACATAATTTCCTCCTGGACCTGAACCTCCGTGTCTGCCTGCGGACAATAGGAGCTGGATCTGATCGTCTCTTAGCAATCCCGAATGCTGAAGGCTTAAAATAAACAGATTCTTCTTAATGCTGGGTCGGGCTTGCATATCTATTAGATCAGGTAAATCTCTTAATTTCCTGGCCTCGAAATAAAGCAGTCCCAGCAAGAACAGCCGCGATATTTTTTGTAGAAATGTCACTTTTGAGAAAAATCCGGGTTGCGTCTCCGCCTTTTTTAGCGCCGCTTTCGCTTCTGCCACCCGTGCAAAACCCTTCGCAGCGCTTCTTGGGTACCCGCTCAGCAGCCCATATTGGACAGTACTAAGATCTGTGCTCCCAATTAAATAGCCCTCTATCCAACGGAGCGGCTCCATCTGCGCTTCACCTGGGAAATCATCAGGATTATTTTTGATAACTCTTGTGGTGGCCTCTATATTTATCATCCGATTATCGTTCAAGCGAATACCAGGAACTTGTTCAATGGCAGTGATAGCGTCTCCGGAAAAATTTGTCATTTGAAGTATGGCTTCAGGACGGATGCCCATAAATACGGTCACGAGCCGAATCCACGGATAATCAGGATCGAATTTTTGGAGCTCTGTCAGATCAGCTTCGTTCAATTGTCTTATCCAGGCAATGAAAGCACTTGTGCCTCTACGCACTAAGTTCACATCGGTTGGAAGTGCTTGGGTCAACGTCGATGAGATGCCTGCTGAATCTTGAATCGCCTTTTCATCATTTGAAATTGCAGATAGCCGAGCTCCACCTGAAACGAATCCTCGCTGAATGAAATACCGCGCCACAAAAACGCCCGCCGCAGCAAATCCCAAATCTCCCAGATCTGGTTGCCGTAAATCTTGAAACGCTTGGATCAGTTCAAAAACTATGTTGATTACAAGCAAAGAGATAGAAGCCTCGTTCAAGAGATGTTTAAATTTATTTGAAGGAGCCGATTGGCTTTGTGGAAGAAATAAAAATATTAAATAGATGAGTGAAACCATTGCAAAAAAACTGGCTGAATGATGATTGATTAAACGTGGAACATAAGCAAAATAATATTTTGCGTATGAAATCAATGCATCTGATGATAAAAACTTCAATGTGGTCATATTTTCAGGCAAGGGAATTACGTGTTCCTCCAAGCCCTTCATGATTTTATGAGCGTCGATGGTTAAGCCATAAAATAATGATGAAATCAAAAAAGTTGGCAATTTTGTTCTGTCCAATTTAACTTCCAAGTTTCGGGCTTTGGGCTGATTTTCCTGCGCCAACCGCGCACCGATGTCAAGGGTAGAGGCTGGAGGTGAGAGGCGAGAGGTTGCTTTATTGACGGATCTTCCTCTTCCCTCTCCCCCTTCCCCTCTTTCCTGGTTTTTTGTCAGCCTCGCCCCCGGAGCAGCTTCGCTGCCGTCACCAGGCACCAGAGCACGAGTCACCGGATAGGTTGACATCTCTTGTATATACATATATAATTGACGCATTGGAGAAAACATTTGAGAATCGTAGACTTTGAATGGGATGAGGACAATATCGAGCACATTGCCCGGCATGGTGTCAATCCCGAAGAAGTCGAGGAAGCTTGTTACAGCAAACCTTATGTTCTGAAAGGACGTCACGGCTCTTATTTGATTTATAGCCAGACGGAAGACGGAAGGTATATTTTGGTCGTTGCCCGATACAAAGGACAAGGAATCATCCGAGTGATCACGGCTAGAGACATGACGGATGCGGAAAGAAGACTCTGCCGAGAAAGAAGGTGATGTATGAAAAAGCAATCCAAAAGTAAATTGCCCAAGTTCAAATCCGCTAAAGAAGAGGCTGCTTATTGGGACAAACATGATACGACCGCTTTTCTGAGCGAGCTTAAGCCGGCCAAGCTCCAGTTTCCCAAACCTAGAAAGAAACTGATCTCGATGAGACTCCCCGAGCCGGAGATTATCGGACTCAAGCGTATTGCCGCCAAAAAAGGGATCGGATATTTGACGATGATCCGCATGTGGGTGACGGAGCGGTTCTTTAGTGAGATTAAGAACGCTTGAATTCATAAACCTATCTCCTAACTCCTGGCTCCTATCTCCTATTTCTTCGGACAACCGCGCGCCATCCGGCTTTTGCTGCGGGCTGCTGACTGCAAGCTGCGAGCTCTCTTGCCCTGCTAGCCGCGCGCCAGCTAGAAGAGATTGATACTTGCTAAACTTTTCATTCCTGATCAGAATACGAACATAATCCTCTAACAAAGACCATTCAATCCCTCTAATCTCTTTTAAGATATCAGGATTTAAAATATCAGCGCTGTCTTGTTCGCCGAGCAGAATGGAAACAATTGCAATGGGCCCCTTAGAAGTGAAAATATCTTTACGCGCTTTTACGTCTTCGAACAGCAAATTTAGCACATGTTTGACGTCGCCTGGGGTAACTGATTTACCGCGATATCGATCCAATAACGCAAGCTTGATGTCCGAATCCCAATGCGGCGTATAGTTACTTTGAAACTTCTCGGCGTAAAACATCAGCTGAATAAAATCGTCGACCACTTCGACAACTTGTTTTGGATAATTGGTTGGTGTGTTTTCCAATAAATGAAAAACCTCTTCCGTTAGAACCCTATCCTGACCTTTCGCAAGGATTAAGGATCGAGTGCCCGCCGGCAACTCCAGCGCAGCACTGATATCTTCAACCGTAGTTTTTCTGTTTGCCGCTAAAGCATAAAATGAAATATACTCCCCTCTATCATCCGCTCGATCCCAAAAAGAAGGCAGATCCAAATCGCCTAGAAAAGCGGAAACACGAGCCAAAAATTCTCTGGAAGGATCCAATACAACGTGCGACTTTTCGGCTCTAGCTATTTCTAAAAGATGTTCAGCGGTTGGTATATTCCACGCCAACCGCGCACCGATATCGAGGGTAGAGGCTGGAGGTGAGAGGTGAGAGGTTGCTTTATTGACGGATCTTCCTCTTCCCTCTCCCCTCTCCCCTCTTTCCTGGTTTTTTGTCAGCCTCGCCCCAGCGCTTGACAGCTCGGCAGTCCCATGGGATACTTTGCCTATGAAAAACGTCGTTAAACTTTCCGCTAAAGAATTGGTCAAGCTAGAGGGAATCATACCTCCGAAAGATTTAAAGTCTCTCGGACTTGCATCTCCCAAAGATTTTAAAGTCGCTGCCTTATCCGGCAAGGATGGTGTTCCCAAATATTTTGTATTCGATGCCACATCTCTCTGGGATCTGCTCTGTGCCATGGATGAAAAATACGAAGAAAAAGCCACCCCCAAGGAATACATCACCCAAAATCCTGTCGGTTGGCTTATCGACGCTATCGAGTCCAAGATGCCGCTCAACCCCAAGATGGTCGCCAGGCTCAAAAAAGGCATCGAAGATGCCAAAAAGTCCGGGTTTGTCCCCTTCGAAAAGATCAAGCTAAAATTAGGCCTAGCCTGATTTAGCTCATGCTCCAAGAAATCAAATTTACTCCGCAGGGTGCGAAGGAATTTGAAAGAATCCCCAAAGACACTCGAAAGAGAATCAGCGACAAACTTAGTTATTTGATAAGCTCCGGCACGCCCATGGCCTTCGCCAAACCCCTGATTGACCTGCCGCCCGCTACCCATCGTTTTCGCGTCGGTAAATATCGCGTCTTGTTTTACTTGGAAAGTACCAGCATTATCATCGATGGCGTCGACACCCGCTCCGACGCGTATCGGAGAAGATAGCCTCGCGCCGGTTAGTTCGGAGTATTGAGCTCGGCGTTTGGAGCTATTTACTTCGTTCCCCGTTTTATTCTCCGAACTCCGAACCTGCCTGTCCGGCACCTGCCCGTCCGGCAGGCGGGGGCGGGCTCCCGGCTCCGAACTGTATGTCAGCCTCGCTCCAGATCCAAGAGCATCCCTGGAATCCTTTGCCTGACCAAGAGCTTTTAAAATGTCGACTACTTTTTTAGGATCTTCGTATTTTTTTAGTAAATAAAAACCAAGTGTTAACGCATAATCGTAAATCCATAGGCGGTTGGCCTCTATGTCATATTGAGGGACAATATAATCCGCATCCTCCAAATTATTCTTTTGCTCAAGCACATACTGCACCATACGCTCTCTTTTGGATTGATCCCCTTTGAGCATGCCCCATTTTTTTTCTAGCTCATAAGCTTGAAAACGCAGGCTCATCTTTCGAATAAGCGCATCCACATCAGCATCCGGCATCTGACTATCAAGAATTTGAGATGCGATCCAAGCTTCATCCATACGCGAATCTGCAGAGAGGACACCCATCCGACTTTTGATCACCGGAACATACGCGTTGGCCAATAATGTATGGTTGGGAACTTTGATCCTATGAGCTACTTCGTGAATAGCCGTGTCTACAAGCTCTTCGGAATCGTCGGGTGAATAAACGACCCGACTCGATAAGAAGAAATTTCCATCGGGATCAACCCCTCCCGCCACATGTGCAGGAACAAAGAAAAAGTATGGGTTTAGACTCAAATAACGATGCGCCAACCACGAAGCATAAGCCAAGACAAACATGGACACCGAAGCGCCAGACCATCGAATAAAATCTAGTCTTGATAAAGATTTTGAACGAATCGCCAACCAAAAAACACTGAGAACGCCGACCGCAGCGTAAACGTCATAACGTGAAGAAATGATAAGTGGTAAATCTTGTTGGATAAACAACCTTATTGATGAAACTGAATCCCGAGAAGGCCGTATTTTTACCTGGGAAAGGATTTTATTTTTTTCTGCCGCAGAAACAGAAAAAAACCAACTGTATTCATCTAGCACATGACTTATCGTCTTTAGCAAATTTTCTTGATAAACATCCGCCAACCGCGCGCCGGAATTTGCGGCTCGTGTTTTTGCCTCCTCCGAAATCGTCACCGTATCTTGAGGAGACGGCATCGCAGAGGCCGGAGCCCTTCTTCCTTCCGGATTCTGCCCCCTGTCATCTGGCTTCCGTCTTTTGTCCCCAAACGTCGGATACGCTCTTCTGATGGGTTCAATGGAAGAAAGCCTCGCGCCGAAGGTATCGGTCGTCGCCAGCCGCTTCGGCTGAATTTGAGAAAATTTATTGCTATCCAAATTCAGTTTTGGAAACACCTGTTGAAGTGCGTGGATATAACTGCCTTCGAATTGGGGCGTTTTATCACGGTCCGTGACACTAGATAGTCCCCACAACTTAAAATGGAAAGAATTGATGCCGTAAACAATCTCGCGCAGAGCTTCCGCTTCGAGCAGGTCTGAATCAGAAAGCTTTTCATATCGTTCGACCAGCGGCGACATCTCTCTTCGGATGACAAAACGAACCGATTCGACCGCTCTTTCTGGCGTACTCCAATCGAGCCGGAAACCCAGGGGATCCAAAGCAATTTTCTGAAAAACCTTTTGAAGCACCTTCTCACGTTTGTGTTCGAAATATGGAAGTCCCAACGCCTCCCCCAAACCCATAGAAAAAAAGTCTGTGCTCGAGATCTTGTAGATCTTCTCGCGAATAAAAAAAGCTTCGTCGCTTTCAGTATCTCCGAGACGTTCGTACTTGGCCATGAGATCCGGCATTCTGCGTGAAAGTACATAGCGTACGGACTCAAGGGCCTTTTCTTCACTGCTCCAATCCATTTCGAACCCAAGAGGATTTAAATTGAGTTTGGGAAACGAAAGGAGGAGTGCAAGAACAAAACTATGTTTAAAATAAGGGGCACTTGACGTCATCGCACTGCCTATACCCCATACACCAAAATGCGCTTGGGAAATTTCGTAAAATTCCTGCCTAAGGACTTCAAGAGCGGGCTCGTCAGACGGGTCTACTTGCTCATATTTTTCATAAAGATGCCGACGATGCTCACGGACCGCGTTCTTAACGTTTGCAATACCATCCTCGGGCGTCGCCCAAAAATAACGCCTCGTACGTCGGGTCTTCAAACTCCGCCGTTCCTCTTCGCTGAATGAAAGAAGTGGGTGTTGGAACGCGCTTTCGATCGCATGGCTCAATTTTCCGCCAAAATATGGAGCGCGTTCTCTTTGAAAGGCGGCCGACAGACCCCATAAACGCATTTCAGCAGACGTGATGGAATAAATCCGACGTTTAAGTGAAATAATCTCGGTTGATGTCAAACTGCCGATTTTTTCAAATTGCCTCATCAACTCAGGATCATGAAAACCGATCCAAAATCGCATCGTTTCGATGGCTCGTTCTTCGCTGGACCAGTCGGAAGCAAAGCCGATAAGATTTAAATGAAGCTTGGGGAGTAATTTTTGAAGAGCCCGGCCATGGCTGCCCCCGAAATAAAACGCGGCCATAGGTTTTGAGATTCCCCAGCTCTTTATTTCTTTGACTCCAATTCGATAAACCTCTTTGCTTAACGCGCGTACAGCCATATCATTGCGCTCGTCTAATGCGTCATATCTAGACATAAGGCCAGGCATTTCGCGGCGCATCACGAATTCCAGCGAACGCAGCCCCTCCTCTTCGGTCTCCCATTTTAAGCCAAATCCTAGAGGGTTTAGATCCAATTTTGGAAAAACCTGCTGCAAAAGCTGTGCACGCCCTGCGTTCTGGCGTAAAGCGTATCCCATACCCCATAAAGCTAGAAAAGAATAGTCCAAATCATAAATTTCCTGCTTCAACTGCTCTTTTTCAAAAACACTCAGAGAATCTACCCTTTCGTACAAGCGTACCCACCGCGGACGGTAATAACGAAAAGCTTCAAACGTTTTTTGGATAGCCTGACTCTCTACTTGCTCATTCGCCAACCGCGCACCCGAGGAAAGCGAATCATGGATGCTGAATATTGGATGACTGTTTTTTACTCCACTGTCCATCCGCGCACTGTCCATGATCCGCAATCCAACATCCACGATCTGCTTTGTTATCTGCTCTCTGTATTCCGTTATCCGCTGAGAAGTTTCTTCGAACCAAGGCTTTTCTCTTTTTATCTCTAGTCTATTGTCTATAGTCTGTTGTCTAACCTCTGTCCTCCGACCTCTGTCCTCCGCCCTTCCATCCGTCACCGCCTTTAGCGCTTGATAAGCTCTTTTACCTGCATCCGGCTGCACAAACTCCGCAATCGCCGACAATCTCGCTCCACTTTCCATGAGAGGCATGGCGCGAATCCCATCGCGCGCACCAGTCACCTGAGCGCCTGGCACCAGCGAATCTTTTTGGCGCTCCGGCGCTCTGGTGCTCTGGTGTGCCGCGTCGATTGGTTCTAGCAATACCTTCTCGTACTTCTTCTGATTCGTCTCCGACGTCACATGCGGCGTAAGCACAGCGTACGAATATCCTTTTTCCTTAAAAAGCTTTTGAAGATGCTTGGTGTGATAGCCGCCTGCAATGAGCACTGCCACCTCTTCTTTATCTTCCGCCAAAACTTTCTCGGTGTTTCGGATGAACGCATCATCGCGCTCACTCACGGACTGATAAAAATTCTCAAGCGAGCTCTTGGCGTCTTCAAATATCGACTCATACGCGATCATGTCGTCGAAATATTCCAAGTCAGCAAGTTTACGATTGATAAATGCCAAATACGCAGTCGTGGCAAAGTCTGGCTCATTCAATTTAAACATCTCAAATTCTTTGGTGGTCATTTGGATGCGATAGGCAGATTCGAGCAAGCCCAAGTAACGGTCGATGGAACGAATCAGCAAAGCATCAGCGTTAAGCGGTAAGCGTTCAGCGGTAAGGATGGATCGATACACTTCGTCTTCGAGTCTTTCATATTCGTTGAAAAAATTTTCGAAATCGATACCGCTAAATTTTTTTAAATATTTTTCGTAGGCGACTAGATTGGGATATTTATCGAAAACAACATTTTTTTCTTTGGCGGTGCGAAATAGGGTTTCTACAAAATTAAGTTGCGAGAGTTTGGAATTTTTGGCTTTATTGATCTTGGTAAGGGCTGACTTGAGATTTTCTTTGCCGCCTCGTTTGGATATCTCATCGACCAAAGCCGCTTGCTCTAGATTGGCGGCGTTGAAATCGATATTCTTTTCATTTTCTTGAATCTCAGCTAATTTTTGGACGTTTGGGAAGTTTTCTAGATTACTTCGCCCCTCCGGGTCTCGCAATGACAGCAACTTTTTGAAGCCGTTTTCGAAGTTTTTGTCTGTAGTCTGCTGTCTATGGTCTATAGTCTCCCTCTCATACTCTTTCAATCCTTCCGGATAAACCCTATTCTTAATCTTCTCAACCCCAATTCTCACCCGCTTGAGATTCAAAAGAATATCTTCCCGCTTCCCCGCCAGCTCCGAATACGCATGCAAGCTCTTCATGTACAAATCCCGATTTTCTATGCCCATGATTTTCATCGGATGATCGGAGGTGAGATTGAGATATTCTTCGCCGGCGATCTTGGCTTCCATGAGGAATTTCTTGGCGACACGCTTCCAGACATCCGCAGACGCGATCGCCTTCAAAACAGTCAGCGTGTCATCTTTGCTGCCGCCCTCCACCAGCACCAGATCGATCTTGTACTTTTTCATGAGCTCATCGAGAACACTTGCCAGATTTTGCTGGCCCGAAAAATTGGCATGCGCATCCTGGATATGAATAATCAGCTTCTTCTTGTCACCTTTGTGAATTTCTCTGAGAGTGGAAAAATCGAGCGGGGCTTCAAGGCGCGCAGGGTCTTGCAAAATGACTTGCTGTGGCGACACACTTAAATTCATCTGATCTACGGGTGCCGCGTACACAATATCGGCTAAAATCATTTTAAAAGATAAAATGAAAGCGCAAAACTTTATCGTTGTTTTGTGATGTCTCAACATAAATTTAGTTTAACTACTTCATTTAATTAGACTTAGCCCGATCTCCCCCAATTATACCTTCCTTTATATACATATGCAAATTTCAAGTAAATCATAAGTCATTTATAATACTAATGTTACAACTATTTTGAATGTGTGTTTTCTCAATCTCTCTCTTAGATAAATCGTCGGGCGCGGGACGATTTTTATTGTGCCCACCCTTACCCCTTTTCTCGCATGTCTTTATTGTAAGTGGTGGGGATACCCTCGCCAAAAGTCCGTTTGCCGCCGAAGGAACTCCTGTATCTACTCGTGCGGCGGCAAATGGGACTTCTAGCCCTCGCCTATCGGCTCGGATTGGCGTCTCCCTCTACCACTTACAATAAAGACATAAGCGCTCCAAAAGGGCCGGGAATGGGCACAATAAAAATCGTCCCGCGCCCGCCTTATTTTCCGCGATCGCTCATTCGCTTGCGCAATAGATAAAAAGTACGCCCATCAAGAGAAATTGGTGATAGCTTCGAGACATTTTTACACATGTGTTGGCTGCTGGCTCTGCTTAGGCTTGAATGCCGGAAAGTTGCTTCCGGGAGGGGCGTTAAATCGACAAGCGGGCACGGAGTCTCCGCTATTTAAGGATGTTTTTTTGGCTTAATTATAGAAAGACGAGCGAGGAGATTTCCGAACAAAATTTCCTCGCAGGGGAAATTTTGTGTACCCGGAGGAAGTGACTTTCTGGCGTTCAAGCCAAACCTAGGCGAACCTATTTTCCCTCGTTTGACATGCCGAATCATTTAATCTATACTGACGCGCATAAACGTTCGGAGCCTTGATGTTTTCTTTATTACACGATTATTCTTACGTTCTCATTTTTCTCCTGATCGGCGTCGCCTTCGTTCTTGTAAACTATCTAATTCCGCAGATCATCGGCCATAAAAGTCTCGGCGCCCAGACCAAATCCACCTATGAGTCCGGCGAAGTTCCCATCGGCGGCGCTTGGATCCAATTTGATATCAGCTACTACCTTTTTGCTCTCATTTTCTTGGCTTTTGACGTCGAAATCGCCTTTCTTTTTCCTGTTTTGGTCGTATTTAAAGAAGCGATGAGTTTTACCGTTCTTTTTGAGCTGGTTTTGTTTCTTGTTCTCCTAACTTTTGCTATTTTTTATGCTTGGAACAAAGGACTTTTTGAGTGGAAATAGATAAAGATCCGGCGTATCTCAAGACCCAGTCTGATGCGTCGGGCATCGCCAATTTTTTCAAGATCGAGGACGTTTTAAACCTCGCTCGCGCCAATTCTCCATGGCCTCTGACCTTTGGATTGGCTTGCTGCGCCATCGAGTTCATGGCCGCAGGTGCGGCGCGTTTTGATCTCGATCGTTTTGGCTTTGGAGTTGCGCGTCCCTCTCCCCGCCAGGCGGATCTTATGATCGTCGCGGGTACGATTTCCCGCAAAATGGTGCCTTGCATTAAGACACTTTATGACCAAATGCCATCCCCCAAATACGTGATCGCATTTGGCGGCTGTGCCACCGCCGGCGGGCCCTTTAAATATCCCGGCCAATACGGAATTCTCGAGGGAATCGATAAAATTATCCCGGTCAATGTATATGTGCCCGGCTGTCCTCCCCGCCCCGAAGCTTTGATCGCTGGCATCATGCAATTACAAGAGCTGATCAAGGCGGGTAAGACGCAAGGCGTCATGTCTCCGGCCGTTGTGCAAGATTCGCAAGATGCTCGTCCCGCGGAATACAAAAACGCGATTTCTCGAGCGGATTTTCGTAAACCACCAGCGCCACCCACTCCTCCGCCTGCAGCGACAGCCACTGCTCCGGCTCAAAGTTAAAAGATGACCACAACACTCACTTCCCTCAAAGAATGGCTTTTGCAAACCGTCAAAACAGATGAGTTTGCCGAAAAAGATTTTGCTAAATTGGGCGTTCAATTTGAAGCACTTGTCGCTTCCAACAAGATCCGCGAAGTTGCTAAAGAGTATCTCAAGCGCGGCTATTTTCTAGAGTCTCTCACCGCCGTGGATTTTGCTGAGTGTTTTGAGATCGTCTATCATTTCAACGCTTGGGCGCCCGGCGAGCGCTCGGTCGTAAAAATTCTTGTACCCAAAGAATTGAACCATGCTCCCAGCCTTTCTTTAATTTACAAATCCGCCAACTGGTTTGAGCGTGAAGTGTACGACATGTTCGGGATCATCTTTGATGGCCATCCCAAACTCACGCGCATCCTTTTGCCGGATAGCTCGACTATATTTCCGCTTCTAAAAAGCTTCAAAGGTGAGCCCAAAGGCTCGGATTTGGAACAAAGCCTGAAATTGATCGCCGAAGACAAGGTGGATTTTGAGGCGTCCGCTCCCAAATCTCTCACCAAACAAGGCAATGATTATTATTTGAACCTCGGCCCGCAGCATCCCAGCACACACGGTGTTCTGCGCGTGCTTTTACATTTGCGGGGCGAGCGCGTGTTGGATGGCGAGCCGATTTTAGGCTACTCGCATCGCCACCAAGAAAAGATGATGGAAATCCAAAATTACCTCGCTTGCTGGCCCAATTTCGGCCGTATGGATTATATTGGAGCGATGAGCTACAACATGGCTTATGCGCTTTTGATCGAAAAAGCAATGGGTGTGACACCCTCTCCTCGCGTCGAACATATTCGCGTCATTGCGACCGAACTCAATCGCCTCACCAGCCATCTTTTGTGGCTAGGTACTTTTCTCATGGATCTAGGAGCCTTTACTCCATTTTTTTATTGTTTTGATGATCGCGAACAGATCTTGGATATACTCGAGATGGCCACCGGCGAGCGCCTGACATATGATTATTTTAGATTTGGCGGGCTGGATCATGATGTGCCGCAAGAATTTGCGCCTGCGATCAAAAAATTCCTCCCTGTTTTTAAAGCGCATTTGCGGGACTATGAGAAGCTCATCGGCGGCAATATTATTTTCCAGAGACGCGTCAAAGGGATGGGTATTCTCACCAAAGAAGCAGCGCTTCAGTACGGTGTGACCGGCTCTTGCCTGCGCTCGATCGGCGTGGAGTATGATCTGAGGAAACACGAGCCTTATTCCTTATATTCACAGCTGGATTTTGACATCCCCACCCACAAAGATGGTGATGTGTTCTCAAGATATGTCGTGCGTATGAAGGAGATGGAGCAAAGTATTCGCATTATTGAGCAGCTGGTGGACCGCATCCCGGAGGGTCCCATCACGGCTGGTAAATTACCCAAAAATGTGGCCAAAGGCGAATATTACTCGGCAGTTGAGTCCGCTCGCGGAACTTTCGGTGTGTACCTGGTCAGTGATGGCGGCCTCAATCCTTATCGTATGAAATTGCGCACACCCTCATTCTCCAATTTGAATTCATTTATGGATATGATCCCAGGGACATTTGTATCAGACGTCGTGGCTATCTTGGGCTCCATCGATATCGTGCTCCCGGAGATAGACCGATGAGCCCCATACTTCTTGAGATCATACGCATTGTTCTCTATTGCCTCGCTGTTATCCTTTTCATCTCGGTCAATACTCTTTTCCTGGTGTGGATGGAGCGTAAAGTGGCCGCACGTATTCAGCTGCGTCCCGGCCCTCTTCATGTGGGCCCTATGGGTTTATTGCAAACCGTTGCCGATGCTATCAAGCTTTTGAGTAAAGAGCTGATCGTACCGAGCCATGCTAATAAATTCCTATACCTTTTGGCGCCGGTATTGGTTTTTGCGCCTATTCTCGCATCTTTTCTTGTGGTGCCGCTGGCGGATCACACCATCATCCGCGATTTAAATGTAGGATTTTTGTTTATTTTCTCTCTAACCAATATCAGCTTCATCGGTATCTTCATAGCCGGATGGTCTTCCAATAATAAATACGCATTATTGGGCTCCATGCGCGCGGTCGCTCAAAACATCTCTTACGAAATACCGCTCATGATCGCGACTATGGGCGTTGTGATGCTTACGGGCTCGCTAAAACTGTCCGACATCGTGACCCTTCAGTCTCAGGGCTGGTTTTTATTCCTACAGCCGGTCGCGTTCGTGATCTTTTTCTGCGCAAGCCTAGCTGAAGCCAATCGCGCACCTTTTGATATTCCCGAAGCCGAGTCCGAGCTTGTGGCAGGATTTCACACAGAGTACTCCGGCATCCGCTTTGCACTTTTCTTTTTGGGTGAGTACACCGCCGTCTTCGTATCGGGCGCCATAGCGGCTTCGCTGTTCTTGGGCGGCTGGCAAGGACCTCTTCTTCCCGGGCCTGTGTGGCTCATGATCAAGATATACGCGATCGTTTTTGTGGTGATGTGGGTGCGCTGGACTTTCCCGCGCCTGAGATCGGATCAGCTTATGAATTTTGCATGGAAAGTTTTGATCCCGATTGGTATTCTCAACCTCATCGTGACAGCAACCTTGATGCAATTGCAGAATCATTTCAAATGATCCGCT
Organism: uncultured Planctomycetia bacterium; assembly: GCA_964402785.1. GTDB lineage: Bacteria > Omnitrophota > Gorgyraeia > 2-02-FULL-51-18 > 2-02-FULL-51-18 > CAYODQ01. Next base: position 92,706 of record CAYODQ010000001.1, on the reverse strand, counting down.
ATTTCAAAGATATCTTCAACGGAATGGTAAGCCTGCTCACAGGTATGGGGATCACTTTTAAGTATTTCCTCAAGAAACCCGTGACCGTGATCTATCCCAAAGAACGCATCGCTATGAAACGCTTCAAAGGCCCCATCAGCTTCGTCAAGAGCGATAAAACCAATGACCATCTGTGCATTGCTTGCAATGCCTGTATCAAAACTTGCCCTTCCCGCTGCATGTCATTGGTCGCCAAAAAAAGCGCCGCTGACGGGAAACGTGTTCTCACTGATTTTAAGGTCAATTACATGCTCTGCTCACTGTGCAGTCTATGCATCGATGTTTGTCCGACGGATGCCCTCAAGCACGATGACCCAAGATACGACATGGTTTCATTGGGACAAAGGGACCTGGTGATGGATTTACTAAAGCCTTTCCGAGATGAGAACACACCGCTGACTCAGATCCCTGTGGTCGAGGATGCACCAAAACCAGGAGTAGCCGCCTCGTGATCGCGTCGCTCCCTGATATCGTTTTTCTTGCCTTTGCCGCTATCACCGTGCTCGGAGCTTTTATCGCGGTATGGCCGCACAATGTTTTTCACAATGCCCTGGGGCTTATTTTGAGCCTGCTCGGTGTCGCTGCACTCTTCATTTTTCTCAATTGTGAGTTTTTGGCGATCATCGAGATCATCATCTACATAGGCGCCATCAGTGTTGCGATCATCTTTGCGATCATGTTGTCTCAGCCCTGGTTTGGTCAAAAATTAAAACGAGGCAAGCTCAAAGTGACACGCGCTTTGTTGACGGCGATTCTTCTTTTTCTGAGCTTGTACCAGATCGTAGCTGTGACCAATTGGCCAAGCGTTTCGTCTGAGGGTGATTACTCTGTACGCCTTATCGGTAAAGCACTATTGACGTCGCAGGCGTTGCCGTTTGAAGTCGTATCGTTGGTTCTTTTGGTGGCGATCATTGGGACATTAGTTATTTCAGGCTCAAGGGAGAGCGGTTCATAATGGCTATCTGCCAGTCTTTACAAAGCTACCTGATACTATCCTCCATTCTATTTTCGATGGGTGTTTTTGGGATCCTCCTTCGGAGAAATTTGGTCGCGATGTTGATCTCTTTGGAGCTGATCTTAAACTCCGCCAATATCAATTTCCTCGCTTTTAATAAATTTTGCCTGGCGGACAAAGCCCTGGGTCAGATCTTTGTTATTTTTGTGATAGCGCTTGCAGCCGCCGAGGTGTGTGTTGGTTTAAGTCTGATC
>CAYODQ010000001.1:0-91358 GCA_964402785.1 uncultured Planctomycetia bacterium | reverse complement strand
TGATCCTGATCCAGCTCATGCCCAAGGGCCTTAAAAAAAGTGCTCCTGCTATCAGCATTCTGTGTGCGCTTTTGGCTCTGGGGGCTAGCCTGCGCCTGATCTCCCAGCACGCTGACGGCTCTGCGCTTCCGCAGCAATACGTTTACCGTTGGCTTCACGTGTCCGCGTCGTCTCTGTGGCCCAGCTCGAATTTGCAGGATTACACTTTGTATGTTGGGTTCTTGGTGGATCAGCTCAATCTGCATATGATCCTGATCGTCACCAGCATCACGCTTTTTGTTCAAATGTTCTCTTACTACTACATGCAGAAAGATGCTTCTCGTCACCGCTACTTCGGTTTTTTGAGCTTCTTTTCTTTTTCAATGACCGGGCTTGTGCTCTCGCATAATCTCTTTCAAACATTTTTATTCTGGGAGCTGGTAGGCCTCACCTCTTATCTTCTCATCGGCTTCTGGTATGAGAAAAAAAGCGCTGCCACTGCCGCCCGTAAAGCATTTGTCATCAATCGTTTGGCGGATCTAGGCTTTTATCTCGGCATCATTCTTTTGTTTATGATCACGGGTACGGTCAACTTCATGGATCTTCAAACCGACACCTTAAAAGCAGTCCTATCTCCAGAGCTTTTGACTTGGATCGGTATCCTGGTTTTCTTGGGTGTGATGGGTAAATCCGCTCAATTTCCTTTCCATGTCTGGCTGCCAGATGCCATGGAAGGCCCCACACCGGTGAGCGCTTTGATCCACTCGGCAACCATGGTCGCTGCGGGCGTTTTTCTGCTGGCTCGTGCATTTGGCCTTTTTTCGGCGTCTGAGACGACCTTGCAAATGGTTTTGATCATTGGCTCATTGACGGCTTTTGTTGGCGCGATGCTCGCCACCGTGCAGCGCGATATCAAAAAGATCATGGCGTATTCGACCGTGAGTCAGCTTGGTCTTATGGTCATGGCCATCGGCGCCGGCCATGCTGTTGCGGGCATGTTCCACCTCACAACACACGCTTACTTTAAGTCCCTGCTTTTTTTGACATCGGGTGCTTTTATTCACCGCTTCCACAGCAATGACATCTGGGAAATCGCCGAGCAAGGCGGCAAGAATGAAAAGCTGCCCATGTTCATGCTCTGCCTTGGCCTCCTCTCGCTGTCGGGCATCTTTCCGTTTGCCGGATTCTTCAGCAAAGACCTCATCTTGGAAGCCTTACGTGAACACAGCATACCCTTTTATGGCGTCGCTCTCTTGGTGAGCTTTTTGACGGTGTATTATTCTGTTCGACTGCTGCTCATCCTGTTCAAGATGCCCATCCATCACCATGGTCACCACGAAGCACATCACGAGTCTGGGCTTCTAAAAATATGCGGCGCTTTGCCGCTCATAGCACTCGCAACTTTGTCCGTGCTGGCTGGCTTAAAGGGCAGCGCACTATTTCATTTTAAATTACTTCATTGGTTGGGCGGACACGACACACACTTAAACCTCGAAATATTATTCACCACTATCGGTGTCATCCTAGCTGCCGGCTTTCTTTCGTTCACACAGTTCAAAGATCCCAAAGCCGCCAAAATTCAGCTTGAAAGCGGCAAGGTCTTTTTGCAAAATTTACTGGATCGCAAATTCTACATGGATGATCTTTACGAGTTTCTTGTGAAGCAGGTAGGCCTGCGCTTTGCCGCATTTCTCAATTGGTTTGACCGCACCTTCATCAACAACGTTTTGGTCAATGGCACATCGTACCGCATTTTGGATCTGGGCAAGATCGCCTCCCGCCTGCAAAGCGGTTTATTACAGGATTATTTATCATGGATCCTTCTGACAGGCGTTCTGGTGATGTTTTGGGTTGTGCGTCTAGGGATGAGAGGTTAATTGAATATGGATCTTCCGATTCTTTCTACGATCTTGATGGCTCCGGTCGTCGGTCTTTTTTTGATCTTGCTGACGCCTGGTAAGTACGAGACTTTGATCAAGTTGATCGCCCTTGCGGCTTCAGCCACCACCCTGGGCTTATCGATTTATCTTTGCCGGATCTTCAATGCGGCAGACCCTTCGTTTCAGTTCGTAGAGCATATTGAGTGGGTGAAAAGTTACGGGATCCATTACTCCAACGCAGTTGATGGTCTCAATGTCGCCATGATCCTGCTCACTTCCATCGTCATTTTCTGCGGTACATTGGTCTCGTGGGTGGTCAAATTCCGCGTTAAAGATTTTTTTGCCAATCTTTTATTCCTAGTAGCGGGTGTATTCGGTGTGTTCATGACCACCAATCTGTTCTTCTTCTTTCTTTTTTACGAGGTCGCGGTGATCCCGATGTATCTTCTCATTGTTATCTGGGGCTCCACCAACAAACAATACGCCGCTATGAAACTCACCCTTTACCTTCTTCTGGGCAGCGCCTTTATGTTCGCTGGTTTCTTGTATATGTACAGCATGCCCAATTCGGGGACATTTGATCTGATCGCCATCAAACAACATGTCGTTTTCTCGTTGTTGGAACAACAGGTTTTATTTTTGGGGCTTTTTATCGGCTTCGGTGTCTTGGCAGCTTGTTTTCCGTTTCACGTATGGTCACCTGAAGGCCATATGGCGGCACCTCCAGCAGCATCCATGCTGCATGCTGGAGTTCTTATGAAATTGGGTACATTTGGAATTCTGCGAGTCGCTGTTTACCTATTTCCAGACGGTGCTAAATTTTGGGCACCGCTCATGGCTGTCCTTGCAGTTTGCAACATTGTATACGGATCTTTAGTTGCCACACAGCAAAAAGACATCAAGTTCATGATCGGATATTCGAGTGTAAGCCATATGGGCATCGTTCTTTTGGGAATCGCCACTTTATCCGAAACTGGCATCAATGGCGCTCTCTTTCAGATGTTCGCACACGGTATCATGACAGCGCTTTTCTTCGCTTGTGTGGGACATATCTATGATCAGATCCACACAAGACAACTCGATGAGATGGGCGGCCTTTCTAAACAAGCGCCTATCATCTCCGCTTTTTTCATCATCGCTGGACTTTGCGGGTTGGGCTTGCCGGGTATGGGTGCATTTGTAGCCGAGCTTTTGGTGACCATCGCGGCGATCCACACGTTCCCCGTGATCGGCGTCATCTCGATCGTGGCTCTTTTGGTGACAGCCTATTACGTATTATCGGCTATACAAAAAACGTTCTTCGGGCCCGTTAGCGAAAAATCATCACACTGCCATGATATCGGCTTTTTTCAGTTCATACCACGGGCTATCCTGGTCAGCTGTTTGGTGTATTTTGGATTGTCTCCGCAAACATTTATAGGGTTGGTCACCGTGTCCGTACAACATTTGCTGGGGGCCTGATCATGATGACTCTAAACCTTTTCATTCCTGAGATCATTATTAGCGCACTTTCATTTGTCATTCTCTGCGTGATGGTCTTCAAAAAAGAAGTGAACCTTCGGAATCTTATCCATTTCTTGGTATTGGGCAGCTTGGTGCTTATCGTCAGCACCGCACGGACGGTGGATCAGGGTGGTTTTCTATTTGGCGCTTCTTACCGTGTTGATCAATTCTCTCAAGGATTTAAGATCCTGATAGCGATCGGATACCTTGTCACCTTGATGCTTTCAAGAGAATACCTATCGATCTCCGCCAAAAGAGGCGCAGAATACCTGTTCTTTTTATCCACATCGGCACTGGGCATGATGATGATGACCAGTTGTGCCGACCTCATCAGCTTGTACGTCGCCATGGAACTATCGTCGTATTCTTTATATCTTCTGACGGCATTGAGACAAGACCGGCGAAATGCCGAGTCCAGCATCAAATACCTGCTTTTTGGTGCCGTCGCCAGCGGCGTCTTTCTTTGGGGTGCCGGGATAATGATGGCTTTATCAGGCACCACCTCCTTCGCTGGCATTTCGGTGATGTTCACCGAACCCATTATTCAGCCTGCTTTATTTTTGAGCCTGATCCTGATTTGCTTTTCGTTTTTATTCAAACTCTCGGCATTTCCGCTTCATTTCTGGGCGCCCGATGTCTACGAAAGCGCTTCTACCCCTGTCACCAATTTCGTAGCCACAGCCTCCAAAGCCGCAGCCGTGGCGATCCTGATCCGAGTCTTTATGGTATCTGGTGTCGCGACACCTTTCGCGAACTTGCTCGGTTTATTGGCGTTCTTATCCATGACACTCGGCAACACGGTGGCTCTGGTTCAGAAAGACGTAAAGCGACTTCTGGCGTACTCCAGCGTGGCTCAGGCTGGCTATATTCTGCTAGGCCTGCTCTCGGGAAGCTTGGGCGGATTTTCAACCGCCATGTTCTATGTAGCAGCCTATGTTCTGATGAATAGCGCTGTTCTTTTGGTGGTGACGCTCGTCGCCAAAGATATCCGTCACGATAACCCGCAACTATCTCATTTCGACGGACTGTCTGAACGATCTCCTTTGCTGGCACTTCTGCTTCTTATCGGCTTATTGTCTTTGGCTGGCATACCGCCTCTCGCGGGCTTCACCGGTAAATGGGTTCTTTTTTCCTCTGCCATGCAAAAGGGGCATTGGTTTTTAGTTCTCTGGGCCGTTTTGAATAGCGTCGTATCTCTGTTTTATTATCTGACACTGGTGCGCCATGCTTACGTTGAAAAAAATTCTAATCAGGATCCCATCAAACTTGATCTTTCAGTAAAACTACTCTGTTTTGTTTTGCTGGGTACCATCATAGCGCTTGGAATTTTCCCTGATAAGCTTCTCACTTTCTCACAAATAGCCATACGGTCTGCGCTCAATACGTGATAACCAGCGAGTTGTTATGGGTCGCTCCCTTTGTCATTTTATTGGGTGCTATTGCGACATGCCCTCTTTTCTGTAAACATTGGTGGGAAAAAAACTACTCGTTTGTTTCTCTTGGTCTCGGCGCTTTGGTTGTTGGATATTATATTTTTGGACTCAAAAACTCTGAGACCCTTCTGCACACAGCTCATGAATACGTGAGCTTCATCTGCTTGATCGGATCCTTATATATCGTATCGGGCGGGATCCATATTGTCGTTAAAGGCGAGTCCACACCTGTTGTCAATTGTGTTTTTTTGTTGATCGGAGCATTTTTAGCCAATTTCTTGGGCACCACAGGCGCCTCCATGATCCTGATCCGGCCATGGATACGCATGAACAAATACCGCATCACTGCGTTTCATATCATTTTCTTTATTTTCATCGTGAGTAATGTCGGCGGCTGCCTGACGCCGATCGGCGATCCGCCGCTTTTTTTGGGCTATCTTAAGGGCATACCCTTCTTTTGGACGCTGGAACATCTGTGGCTCAAATGGTTGACGGCCGTGATAGCTCTTGTCGCGATCTTTTTCGTGATGGACACTCAAAACTTCAAAAAAGCTCCGAAAAACATCCGTCAAAAAGAAACATCCAATGAGACTTGGAAATTCGACGGCCTTCACAACATTTTCTTCCTTCTAGCCATCTTGGGATCGGTTTTTATACAGAAGCCGCCCTTTCTACGGGAAGCCATCATGGTCATTTGTTGCATTTTTTCCTATAAATCGACTTCCAAGACGATCCATGAAATGAACGCTTTTAGTTTTGGGCCCATCCAAGAAGTTGCTATTCTTTTTTTAGGAATATTTGCCACTATGATACCGGCTCTCAGCTGGCTTGAGCACCATGCCGCGGAATTAGGTATTCAAAGCGCCGTCCAGTTCTACTGGGGAAGCGGTATTTTATCCAGTGTATTGGACAATGCCCCCACCTATCTTAATTTCTTGAGCGCCGCTCAGGGGCTCTTTGCATCCGAAGCCACCACACATGAAGCTCAGATAACCAAACTTCTTATGGATCATTCCCTGCATATTCAAGCCATCAGTTGCGGCTCGGTCTTTTTTGGTGCCATGACTTATATCGGAAATGGCCCCAATTTTCTTGTCAAAGCCATTGCGGATCATTCGAAGATAAAAACGCCCTCGTTCTTTGCTTATATCCTGCAATACAGTTTTCCTATCCTGCTGCCGGTTTTAGCGGCTATCGGCTGGATCTATTTCGGGCGCTGAGAAACAGCTGTCGCCGGCGGCACACGTAAATTGGGGGCTATCTTTGGCGCGGTCTTCACCATCTTGGTCTTTGGGTAGGTCGTGACTGTATGATTCTTCGAGGATGGCACGAGTAGTTCCAACTTCTTTCGGTCAAATGCAACGTCCGTTGGGCCAGCCAGCCCGCTCAGATAGGTCGACAGCGAACCTCTTCCATAATACGGGATCCTGTAAACCTCTCCCGTCTCACGGCTGGCTGTGTATACATTGCCCTCTACATCCAGATCAAGACCTGTCAACCCCGGAAGCCCTCTTTTAAGCGTGTGTGAGCGGCCGGCCGCATCAATCTCAATTATTTTTCCTGCCTTTTGCGTCACAACCATCAAGCTCTTTGTGCGTGGGTTCACAGCCAAACCGCTAGGCTCGGACAAACTTCCCTCATCAAAAAAAACACTCGCCTCATAATTATTCTTTGGGATCATTTTATATATTCGGTTCGTCGACACGTCGCTGACATATACATTTTCAGCGCTATCCATAGCTATATCCGTTAAGTTCGCAGCGCCATGTGCCGAAAGATCGATCAGTTGGATCAGGCGTCCGGAATCTTTATCAAATACTTTTACTTTATCAATATCCACCACAAAGATACGCTTTCCGGATAATAAAATACCTTTCGGTGCATCCAACACCGATTGCGAAGGCTTCCCACCTATATATTTTTGGATCAATATGTTGCCATTCGGCGTGATCTTGGAAATATAACCATTGCCATCTTTGGCAAGCGCATCACCCGCCATGTTGGATACATAATAAGAACCGGTTTGAGGATCCGCAATGAAACTATCAGGAGAATCAAAATCGGATAAGGTGAAGGCGAACGACGCTGAAGAAAAGCAGACCCCAAAAAGAATGGTTGTGATCACACGTGTCATCATATAGCTCGAGTATAACACGCAGGTCAAACAGCAGAAGAGACTTGGAACAAGAACCCTTTAAGATAATAGGTTTCTGGGATGAATGGGTTGATCGGATGATCTTGCGATTGCTTCAAAAATCGCAGCACTTTTAGTGTTTTTTTTGCGTCCAATGCCGCCTGAAGCGAAACCTGCATCAGTAAGTTTTCATCCATATAATATGCACAAGAAAAGACAGCGACCAGCCCCGTTTCCTTGGCCAATCGAAACGCGCGCAGCAGCGACTCTTTGTACCCGGTCATGGCTCCGCCTAAAGCATTTTTTTGCTTCGCAAAAGAAGGGGGGTCCAAAATAATAAGGTCATATAACTTTTTTGATCTCTCGAGGTGCTTGAGCGCGTCGAACGCGTTTTCATTTAAAATTTCGTAAGACTCAGGCGCTATCCGATTGCGCGTCCGGTGTTCCTCAGCCTTTTTGACCGCATCTATCTGTATCTCTATGCCAGTGACTTGGCAGCCAGCACGTGCTAAGTGGAGCCCAAAAGCCCCTTCATTGCAAAATACATCCAATGCTGTGTCGCCCGGCTTCACCCAATCCCTCAAAAGCAGCCGATTCTCTCTCTGGTCAAGATAAAGCCCGGTTTTATGCCCCTCTCCAAAACGCATCCCAAACTCGACATCTCTTTCATACACAACCACTTCGTCGGAACATTTTTGCTCGATCCATCCGCTTCGCAGCTCAAGCCCCTCTTTTTGCCGCACTGCCACGTCGCTTTTTTCGTATATCCCACGATTGGGTATTTCTTCATTGAGAACACCAACGATCAGCTCTTTGAATTTCTCTATGCCCAAGGTCAGGATCTGAAGCACCAACACTTCGCCGTATTGATCCACGATAAGACCCGGCAAACCATCCGCCTCACTTGAAATAAGCCGGAAAGCATTTGTGTCCTTGATCACTTTTTTCCGAAACTCGCGCGCTGCAACGATCCGAGATCTAAAAAATTGACTGTCGATGTCGATAGGTTGACGCGCAAAAGCCCGGACAATGATCTCTGACTTGGGATTCCAGTACCCGCGAGCCAAAAAGCGGCCGCTATCTGTAACCACATCCACGATATCTCCCGGCTCAGGAAGTCCAAGCGTCTCCTTGACCTGGTTCTTGTAAACCCATGGATGTCCGGGTCGAAGCGAGCCTTGAGGCGGCTTTTTTAATACAATTTGTTTATTCATAATCGCTTAGCTTATCCTCAAATGGCCGATTGAATCCATGGGATTTTTTCTTCTCACGCCACACAATATCATTGCCGGTCTCCTCAGCCAAACAAACAACCTCCCAAAATTGAGATGGGCTTAAAACCATAGCCCCTGACCCGCGCGCTATTTGGGTGATAGCCCGATCCGCCGTCACCACCACAAAAGTATGGATCGATCTAAGATCATATAAGGTTTTTTCGATAAATGCATCTGCTGTCTTTTTTTGAGACAAGATGACACGAAAATATGGGGTTTTGTAGGTTTCCATTTCGTGATCATCTCCCGCACCATCGATCACCACGGTCATCTGGACATGCTTTAGGGAAGCGAAACCGGAAAGTCTGGTGCACAGATCTTCCCGGCTTGAGGGATGCTTTTGAGGACTTATTGTCCGCAGAGCGTACAACAGGTTATAGCCATCTACCAAATATTGCTCAGCCATAACGCTATTGTAGGGAAAAGTGCCTTACTTTTCCATCTTGTCTACGAGATAAGCGTCCAATAGATCTTTTTTAGAACGCCACCGCCCACCAATCTTAAATCCGGGCAATATGCCTTTCTTCAGCCAACGATACACCGTCATCTCATGCACCCCCAAGTACTTGGCAATCTCCTTGGTTGTCATGATCTGAGTGCGCTCTGGCCTGCCAGGCACCTGAACGTCCTTGAACTTTGGTTCTGATCCGTTGTTATTCATTGTTGCTCCTATTAAATCTTACACATAGCTAACATCTGTTACAATTATATAGTAATAATCACTATTTGTCAACTTACTTAACTAATATTTATCAATAATAGTAAGTAAATACGTTAGTTGTATAACCTATTGAAATTAAATGAGTTATGTGTACTTTGGAGGGACTTACTTAAAGATACTGAGCAGTTCTTGAGCTACTTTTTGAACCTTGTCTTTATTGGATCCTAAAAAATTAAGCCCGCTGGATAAGATGCCCGAGGCATCGTTTTGGAAGGCGCTTAGATCCAAATTGGCTAAATTGACCAAGGTCGTTCGGGTGAGCGCTTCAAACATGATAAGACTAACAAGGCTCTGAGGATTATCGATATGGCTGTATTCACGACCCCGGATACCCACATTGAACTCTTGAATAGCCGGCTCGGGACCCACCGAATAATCTTTATAGGTCACCTTGCCGACCGTCAAAATGAGCTTATCGATAAGGAATTTGGGCGTTGCGGTCTTAGCGGAAGAGGCCTGTTGCCCTGACTCTTTGCGAGATGTATCTTTAGGCCTCAATGCATCCACATTGAGCTGCCCATCACGGTTACGGATCACCACAAGCTCCGACAAGTCCAGCCGGACTTCTTGAAAATGGGTTTTCCCCTGCCAAAACGCTTTCAGATCAAAATCAATGGCTATCTCGGGCGCATCCAGCATCAAATCCTCATGGAAGCCGCGAGGATTCTTAACACGAAGATCTTTTAGGCTAATTTTTGCGTTTTTAAGCTCAACACGAGTGCTTCCGATGCTAACCGGCACATGAGCCGCTTGTGAGAGGCCGCCTGCCAGTAAAGACTTGGCAAGCAGATTTTTGCCAACCAGGAAAGTAAAAAAAACCACGATAACAACAAATAGAATGATCCCAAGCCTCTTCATAGACTAGGCCTCCAAAGCCTCGTTGACCTTCTGGAGCATTTTTTCCAAGGGCGTGGTTCCTTTTTCAAAAAAACCATAATACCCCAGGCCTTTGAATTTCTCCTCTACCTCTTCTTGGATCATGCCCGTCACGACGATGATCTTCACAAGCGGGTTCATGGTCTGAAGAATGGGTAAAAATTTGTCACCCGTCACCATGGGCATATTGAAATCCAGCAGCACAACCTTGGGCTTCAGAGTGCGAAATACATTGATCGCATCTTCCAGATTGAGTGCCATGCGCGCATCATAACCCTTTGACTTGAAATACTCCGATATCATCTCGGCAAAATTGGGCTCATCATCGATCACTAAAAGCTTTTTTTCTGTCATAAGTTCCCTAATATTTAGAATGTTACTTATTATAGCTCATCATGGTCGTGCGTGGTGGGTTCTATATGCACCACCACATCCAGCACGCCCGGCAGTCCCTCTTTAATATCACGCTCGATGATATTTGCCAAGCGATGAGATTCTTGCACCGACATGTGGGGGTCGACCAAAACATGCAGATCCACATAACCGGCGTGATTTTTCCCTCGAGTCCGTATCTCGTGGCAATCCGAAACACCTGGCACTTTCCGAACTATTGTCTCGATGTCGTCCGTCGAAAACACAGCCTTATCGCACAACACATCGGAGCTTTGCTTTAAAATACGAAAAGCGACATACGCAATGATCCCAGCTATCAACATTGAGAAAAGCGGGTCAAGGATGGGTATATTGAAACGTATAGCTGCCAGCGCTACAAAAATACCCATCGTAATAAAAATATCTGTCAGGGTATGCCATGAATCGCTGTGCAAGATCTCGCTCTGGAATTCCTTGGCTCCCCATCTCTCCATACAAACGATCAAGATATTCACCAATAAAGTACCGCCCATCAGGATAAAGCTAAGCGGGGTTACTTCCGGTTGACGAGGATTTTGAAGACCCAAAAACGCCTGATAAAAAATGCCATAAGAAACCACCAGAAGCAGCATCGCAATAACAATAGACGCCATGGTCTCGTACTTTTCATGGCCATAGGGATGATTTTCGTCAGCTGGGTGGCCGGATATCGCGATCGCAATAAGCCCGATGATATTCGAAGTGCCATCCGACAAGGAATGAAATCCGTCAGCCGTGATGACCATGGTATGAGTCGCCCACCCATAAGTGATCTTCAGGAGAGCGGTGCCCCAGTTGAGGATCAGAGTCACCCATAGGATGACCTTGACTCGACGGATCCTCTCCGCTGAAGTCAGAGGTGACTTCATGCGAACTTCCATAGAAGAGCTATATTACTTTTTTTTGAATTCTTGCGGGTTTTTTTCGATTTCCCGAAGCAGGTAATTATCCAGCACTTCTTTCTTGGTGCGCCATTGGCCGCCCACTTTGAATCCAGGCAACTTCTTTTCTTTTAAAAGGCGATACACCGTCATCGAATGAACGCCCAAATATTTCGCCACTTCCTTGAGCGTCATGATCTGGGTACGCTGTGGTTTCTTATCCTTACTCTCTCTGTCTTCTGGCATATGGTTCCTCTTTTCTCCTAAAAGTTTGCCGTGACCAAGCTGGCTTCCTATATCTTCAGAATTCTACCATATCTTTTAACAGATTTACACTAATTTTTAACAAATCTTAATAATCAGCTCAAAAAGCCTCATCTGCGTCGTTACACAGCTCGTTCGCTTGTGCGACGCTATTACCATAGCGCCTCCTCGCTCGCTCTCTCGCGCCTCGCATCTGAGGCTTTTAAGCTGATTATTATCTGTTACCCTTGCTGTTGGATGGCGACGCCTAGCTTCTGAATTCCGGCTTGTTTGGCGGCGTCCAGAGCTTTGACCAGATAATCCACCGAGGCGGATTTATCGGATTTGACCAGGACCCCTGATTTTTTTTCGGAAGGACTTCTTTTTTCTATTTCTTTTTTGATGGCGTCGGGCAATACGCGGGTAGACCCCACAAAGATCTCGTTTCCTGCGGTGATCGATATCACAAGAGGCTCTTCCGATTTCCCTTCCTTTTGAGTGACGCCCTCGGGAAGCTTGACCTCGATCTTGGATTCTTTGTTGGGATTGAATGTGTAAAGCAAGCTAAAGCTGATAAAAAAGAATATGAATAAATTCATCACGATATCCGTCATGGCAACCGATTCGAGGGATAGAAACGATTTTTTGGATACCTGAACCTTCATTTTGATACCTTTTTAAGTTTCACAAGAACACTGATCAGCTCATCACCATAATGATTGATATCGCGAGCCGTAGAATTCACCTTGGAGAGAAAAATATTGTAGATCACGTAATACGGGATCGCCACGATGAGTCCGGCCGCTGTTGTGATCATGGCCTGATAGATACCGGCAGCGAGTGTACTCACGGTGACCGAGGTTGAGAATTTCTCCCAAACCATGAAAGCCTGGATCAAACCCAGGATAGTGCCCAAAAACCCCAGCAGGGGCTCAACGCCGATCACCACCACAAGGGAAGTCAGGTTTTTTTCGACCAGCAAGATCTGGCGGTTTCCTTCGCGCTCCATGATCCGTTCGATCTCATCCCGATCTTCATCAGCGTACGCTAGGCCTTGCTCGAATACGCGGCCCAATGGATGCCTTGTCTTCCGGCAAAGTTCTACCGCATCATCCAATCGCCCCTGTTTTACAGATGAAAAAATTTCATCTGTAAATCTCTGAAGATTCAACCGGATCGAAGAGAAATACCAGGCTCTTTCCAGCACAAAACCCAACGCCACGACCGACCCCAAAATAATAGGGATCATCACCCATCCGCCCTGCAAAATAATCCTTGGCATCATCATCCCCCGCTTGGTTTAACTCTTTTATATTGTTTCTGAACCCACGCAGTCGCATCTTCTTTTTTGTCCAACTGTCCTTCCAATTGTCTTTCTTCGACCGCTTTTAAGATCTGTCCGATCTGAGGCCCTTCTTTGTAGCCCAACTGGATCAGGTCCTTACCGTTCAAGAGCGGAATAGGCCTGATCTGCTCTGCGCTGAATTCGCTGAGCTTCTTCTTTAAAAAACGCCAGTTCGAGATATCGCCATGACTAGCAAGACAATCTATCTTGTGCTGAGTGAGCTCGGTATCAAAGGTAGGCCGCTGCATGAACTTCTTGAGTGTGCTTTGCTTCATCTGCTTTACATCCTTGAATCGCATATGCCCGTCGACACAAGCCACGATCTGCTCTTTGAGATCATTTGAAAAACGCAGACGGGTCAGGATCGTCTCCGTCATGCGAGCGCCCACGCGATCATGGCCATTGAATCGTATCCGGTCTAGACGCTTGAAAGTGGCAGGCTTTCCCACATCGTGTAATAGACAGCCAAACGCCAAAACAACGCTTGGGCTCTTAAGCTGATCCATCAACATCAAAGTATGCTTAAACACATCACCTTCGGGGTGAAATTGCCTCGGCTGCTGCACGCCTTTCATTTTCTCAACTTCCGGAAGCACCTCTTTTAAAAGACCCGACTTATCCAAGAGACGAAGTGCTCCGCCAGGATCAGGGCCTGTGAACATTTTGACAAGCTCTTCCCGAATACGTTCCTGGCTAACCACTTTGATCTGTGGCGCTAAAGCGCGCACGGATGCCATGGTTTTTGGATCGATCTTAAATCCCAGGACGCTGGCAAAACGCACAGCACGCAACATCCTAAGCTTGTCCTCAGAAAATCGCTTCTTCGGATCCCCGATCGCACGAATGAGTCTCTTTTTCAGATCTTTCTCGCCGCCCACCCAATCCAAAACTTTTTTCCCGATCGGATCATAAAATAAGCCGTTGACCGTAAAATCGCGACGGACCGCATCCTCTTTTGCATTGGTGAATTCGATCTTGCTGGGATGACGCCCATCCTGATAGCCTTTGTCGGATCGAAAAGTAGCGACCTCAAAAGACAAGCCCTCCTCCATCACCAAGACCACACCAAATTGCACGCCCACAGGCACTGTCCTGGTAAATAATTTTTGCACCACGTCTGGAGTGGCATTGGTAGCGATATCAAAATCTTTGGGAGTTTTTTTAAGCAGAAGATCCCGCACACAGCCGCCTACAAAATAGGCTTCGTAGCCTTGGGAGCGCAGGCGGTTTAAAATCGTGAGTGCGATGAGTTTTTTATCAGACATTTTCTAAACGAAGTAGGGGCACGACATATGCCGTGCCCCTACACAATTATTATCCGGTCAATACAAACCCAAAAACTAGTTTAGGGTTTTTTCGCCGGGCTTCCAACCACAACCCGTAAGCTTGCCGGTTTGCAAAGCTTGAACCGTGCGCAGAGTCTCTTCGATGCTGCGACCCACGGGCAGGTCATTGACAACGGCTGACTTTAAAATACCGTTGGGATCGATCACAAATGTCCCGCGAAGCGCAATTCCCTTGTCTTCCAAGAGAACATTGAAACAGCGCGCGACAGAGTGGCTAGTGTCTCCCAAGATCGGGAACTGGACCTTCCCAAGCGCCTGCTCGGTCCATGCTTTGTGAGAATAAACACTGTCCGTGGATGCGCCAAGGATCTCGGTGTTCATCTTTTTGAATTCTTGATAGTTCTTGTTGAAACCCTGGATCTCAGTGGGGCAAACAAAGGTAAAGTCCAGCGGATAGAAGAAAAGGACAACCCATTTTCCTTTATAATCCGACAACTTCACTTCTTTGAAGCTTCCATCACCCATCAAAGCTTGTGCGGCAAAATTAGGCACAGACTGACCTACTTGAAGCGAATTTCCGTTCTTTGTTTCGACTGCTGACATGGTTAAGATTCCTCCTTAGGGAAAATTTTAGAAAGCGTATTTTACACCTTTAGGTCGCGAATAACAACCCTTCGGGCTAGACCTGAAATATCAGCCTTGTGGCACAACCGGGGCGCTTCACGGTTGACCGCCGACGTGGAAGCGGCAATGCCGATCTTGGCGGCTTCTTTGAGTGTCTTGCGTTTCGCCAACCCCCAAAGCACCCCCCCGATCAACGAGTCTCCCGCACCGACTTTGCTGCGTACTTTGACCACGGGCGCAGAAGCGTGAAATGCCTCTTCAGAGGTAACAAATAACGCACCTTTTGCCCCAAGAGACACACTGACCAAGTGAATGCGATATAGATCCACCAAATGCCTGGCGGCCGACAGAAAATCTTTCATAGAATGCATTTTGCGGCCCACCAGCCGCTCGAGCTCAAATTCATTGGGCTTGATCATAAAGGGGTTTGCCGACAATCCGATTTTCAAACCCTCATTATCCGCATCCAAGATGCAAGGAACGCCTCTTTTCTGAAGACAACGGATCAGATCTCGATAGGTTGAGACAGGCATACCGGGTGCTAAGCTGCCTCCAAAAGCCCAAAAACGTGGCTTGGGACGAAACCGGCACAACACACGCTCCAATCTCAAAATATCGCGCGTTTGCATCTCGGGCCCAGGCGCGCTGATGCGTGACTGGGTTTTATCTTTGAGGTCAGAAATAACAGTATTAACCCTCGTATTACCCTTGATGGCGACCGACGTCAAAGGAAAATCCAATTTCTTGACCAATTCGCGTATGCGCTGACCCGTCAAACCACCCAAAAGCGCAAACGCATGCGTTTGTCCGCCCAACTCACGGATCACCTTTGAAACATTGATCCCCTTGCCGCCCGGCGTCTCAATGATCTTGGTCGCTCGATTGGCATCATCTTTGACAAAATCAGGAACAAGGATGTGTTGGTCGATGGATGGGTTCAAAGTAATCGTGCCGATCATTGCATCGCTCCTTCGTGTACTCCCGATTGAAACAGTACCTTACGCTTATCTTCTCTCAAGATTCGCAACCTGGACTGAATGTCAGGCGGTAGATCAATAAAATCTGATTTCCGGATCAAACAATAGAATTTCTCGTTGCCCGCAAGCATCTCTTGGAACCGATCACGAGTCACGGAGACGCTGGATGCTTTTTTATCCATGCGGGAAAACTCCATCTCCCCTTCCAAGCCTACTAATTTAACAGGATGATCCAGATAAAATCCAAAATCATAAAACGCTCCGGGCTGATCATACACATATATGTCCTCCGATAGCCTGATCTTGGGAGATAATTCCTTGGCAAAGGCTTTTGTGGAATAATTGGGATTCATGGCTTCCATGACGCCGGGAAAGATCATCGAGATCAGTGCCCATACAGCTATCAACGAATACATCAACTTTGCTCGGCGCTTTTGCCGCAAGGATTTGATGCCAAACACTCCGCCCGCAAGCAACACCCCTCCCATAAACTGAAAATCACTTGCAATCTGTGCGGGATATTTACCGGCGGATCGCTCCAGCACATACCATGGTGACACAACGATCAAGCCGATCCCCGCCAACATCAAAAGAACGATCGGAAAAAAATCGAGCCATGATCCTTTTGCGTCCATGTCTTCAAGCCAAAGCTCCCAACCACGAGCCAGTGGGATCAACAGAAAAACAACACTAGGCAAGATGTAGGTTGCAAGCTTGGCTTTCGCCAAAGAAAAAAATAAGATCGTCACAACACCGCACACGGTAAGAAAAAAAAGTGGCCCACCCGTCCGATTTTCGCGAGCCACGGCCTGCCAAGAAAATTTGAAAGGCCTCGCAAACAAGATCCACGGCATCAACATTGGAATCATCAGCATGAAATAATAATACCAACCCTCCTGATGCTCAAAACCGGATGAAAAAACACGATTCCAGTTCTCGTGCCCAAAAAAAAGTTTTAAAAAAAACGGCTCCTTTTGGCTGATCCACATGAACCATGGCAGCGTTATGAGTCCAAATAGCAAAAACCCGACGACCCAATTGATCTCCGACAATGCGCGGCCCAATTGCCTGGTCAAAACCAAATATGCCAAAATGGAGCTACCGGACACCGCGATTGCCACAGGCCCCTTGGTCAGGACAGCGCATCCTAAAAGCGCAAAAAATAGCCAATATACGCGCTTTGCGCCTTTAGAGGTCGAAGCATGGGCCACGTAAAACGAAAACGCAGCAGCGACGAGAAAAAAACTAAACACCATATCGATCACAAGATAACGCCCGGTCTGCAAATACCAAAAATTGGAAGCCAATAAAAGACAGCCGGTGACCGCTGTTTTTCTTCCGAAGTGCTTTAGACAGAATAAAAAGACAAGAAGTACACCCAGCACACCAAAAAGCGCCGGTACTGCACGCGCAGCCCACTCACTAAAACCCAAAAACCGAAAAGAGCCGGCGGTTAGCCAATAAAACAAAATCGGTTTTTTGAGATAAGCCAAACCAAATAAGGTCGGCACACCCCAATCACCACTCACGACCATTTCTTTTGCAATGGCCGCATAACGTCCCTCATCAGGATTACGCAAAGGCCGCTCGCCCAGGCGGAAAAAGAAAAGCGTCAGACTAAAAACCAGTACTAAGCAAAACCAAAAAAAGGTCTTGTTATCGGTTGGCGCGTTTTGAGAGGAGTTTATCTTTTTTAGCATACCGAGCCTTAAGCCATGCCTGCCATTTCCAATAGTCATCAAACGTCATCCGGGTCGGCGTATTTGTTTCAGCGTCAGACACATACGCCGCCTGAAATCCTTCTTGTAGAGATGCACCCGAAAGCCCATATTTTCCACTTTTTTTGGGAAAAACGGTAACAAAATCGGCAAACACCTGCACGTGAGTGCCTGTGGCATCGGATCGAATACCGGCTCCCGCCACGCTCAACTCCACGAGAGCGTCTTTGGTTAGAAATTTAAGTGGCTTTGCCAAGCAACTGTCGTCTTCGCATAAAACATACACATGGCCCTCGTCCAGCGCAAAGCGGCTCAAGCCGTCGTCCAAAACGCTGATCCTGGAGTTTTCCGCCAAATAAACAAGCCTGTCCCAATGATTGCTCATCACAATCTCAGCCGAACTGTCGGGATAAGTACGTAGCCGCGAACCCGCTTTCAAACGAACGGGCGTGGCGGTTTGAAGGATCCATTGCGATGATTTTGGGTCATATACATCCGCTCGGCCTTGTATTTCAACTACTTTAATAAAATCGATCTCGGCGGAAGCGGAGGAAGAATAAAAAAGCAAAGGAAACAGGGCTAATATAAAAAAAGATCTTGTTCTCATCGTTTGGCGCGCGCGGCTGCCTGGAGCGCTTTGCAGCAATAGAACCGGATGGAACGCGTGAGTGCGTATTTGGGGCTATCGATCTCCTTTTCGGTCAGCCAACGAAACTCCCGATGTTCTCTTTCGCACAGCCGGACCTTGTCTGACCGGCTTATACCAAAATAAATGAAAGCAATATGTTTATGGACATCCGTTATACGATGCACATCCACATACGACGGTGTCCATATGGGTTTAACGCCGGGATGTGCGATCTTGGGCTTGTCGGCCAGGATCTTGACCGTAAGGCCGCTTTCCTCGTCGATCTCTTTAAGAAGGGCTATTTCAGGATCTTCGTTCAAGTCTATGTGTCCACCGATCGGCAGCCATTCATTGTATTTTTTGTGATAAATAAGAAGTACTCGATCCTTGTGACATATAAAGATCGAGACCACAAAATCATACAACTTATGGATATGCGGCATTTAGAATGAGGCCAAAAGGATTGTTGCTAGAATAAAATAGGTGAAATTGCTGATGATGTCGGTTGTCGTCGTGATAAGCGGGCCTGTCGCGGTCGCAGGATCCACACCGAACCGATTCAATAAAAGCGGTCCAATAGCACCCATTGTGGCCGCGATCGTCATAGAGGTCATCATGCCCACAGATACGCATATCGCAAACGCTGCCCCATATTTATCACCATAAATAACAAATGCCAAACATCCCAACAATGTTCCGTACAAAAGTCCTAGTAACATCCCTACGCGCGCCTCACGAAAAACCGCCTTAAACTGCTGAGTGGGCGATATTTGACCAAGCGCCAAACCACGAACAATGATCGTGGCGGACTGAGAGCCTACATTTCCGCCCATGCCGGCGATCAAAGGCGAAAAAGAAGCTAGAGCAACAATGCGTTGGATCAAGGGCTCGAAAGAACGAATGATCTGAGAGATCACAAGACCACCCAACAAGGTGATCACCAACCAAGGCATGCGGTAGCGAACGATACGAAATACGGAATGCTCAGCAATATCCGATGCACGCGTACCGGCCATCTTGGCAATGTCTTCGGTAGCCTCTTGGCGAACGACACTTATGATATCCCCTACCGTCAGCACACCTATCAACCGATTGGATTCATCGACGACAGGCGCCGTATTGATCTGGTATTTGGCAAAAAGCTTTGATACTTCTTCTTGATCTGTTTCGGGCTTCATCTTGATCATCTCAACCGAATTCATCATTTCATAAAGCTGCTCATCCGGAGGAGCGCTGACCAGATCTTGAAGCGTCAAAGTTCCCAGCACCTTTCCACTATCCTCGGTGACATAAAGAGCGTATAAATGTTCTTTTTGCCCAGGACGAGTGATCGCTTGCAGCCTCAAAAGCGCCTGCTTGGCCGTCATACGCGGCGTTAGCTTCACAAACTCAGGATGCATAAGACTACCCGCCGTGTTCTCTGGGTATTTCATCACAATATCAATATGGGCCAAAGCTTCCTGGCGCTTGATCAAACTGGTCATTTTTTTCACGGATCGCGGTGACATCTTGTGAAATAACTTTGCCAGATCCGGGGAGTCCATATTTTCCAAAATAGGCGTCACATTCTCTTCATTGAGCTTGCCCAGCAGAAAGCGTTGATCCTCAAGATCTAAAATTTCAAATAATTTCAAAGCGGAATTAGAAGGTAAGAGCTTGAAGATCTGAATACGCTCTTCCTCGGTGAATTTGCGCCAAACATCCGCAAAATCAAGCGGGCTGCAAGCTTTCAGGACTTGCTTTAGAAGAGCGAAATTTTTTTCATTTAAGAGCTCTCTTATTTCGGGAAAAAAAAGAGCTATCGATTGGGGCTGCTCATTCATAAGGCGGGATCACTTGAACTCACTTTAGATGACACTGAAGTTATAGTAACCGAGAACCTCCACAGGGCATTTAGACAAACCCACCAATCTGTCATGGTGCTTATCCATAAACCGTTTGTGATACCCTTCGTTTTTCCATACATAAAACGATGCGTACTGATCTTTGGCGTTGGTGCGTGTCAATGTACGGCAATCCAAAAAACCGGCATGCTTTTTCGCTTCTTGGCGCCAGATCTTGCAATCGGCCTTGTAAATCTTTACGTCTTTTTTTTTGATCTTAAAAAGTACTTGATGTATAAACACAAACGACCTTAGATCAAGCGGACCGCAAGGCAGACCAGGTTTTCTCCCCGATGATCCCATCAGCGGTAAGGCCTTCTCTTTTTTGAAATGCCTTGATCGCAGATCTGGTTTTTTTGCCAAGGCGCCCATCGATAGGCCCGGGGTCAAATCCGGCACGTCTCAAAGCCTTTTGAACATCCGTACCGCTCACCCCAGAAACGCGCAAAAGATTGTATTTATCGGAGGAGTCACTGGATGAACCGGATGTGAAGTTGGTGCTGGGCACGGGAGCTTGTGCATTGTTCAGCTGATACTGAAGATCCTGTATCTGTTGATCTTTCGCCATCAATTCATTTTGTAAGGCGGAGATCTGTGCGTTGGGATCTTGTGCATCCACTCTCTTGGGACGCGTCGTAGCACAACCTGAGACGACAAAAATAGTTAGGATCGGAAGTAGACTAAATCGGATGAGTGCTTGCTTCATATTGCAGCTTTTTCCTCCATAAATAATTTCGGTTCACGTGGACTTTGAGATGATTATACCCTCGGATTCTCATGATGCAATGAAAAAATCTCTCTAAAGTGTCGTATAATAACTTCATGATCAATACACTTTTGGATGCGCAAGCGCTTTGTAAAGTCTATGATGATACGACAGCTCTGAATGATCTGTCGCTTCAAGCGCGCGCAGGAGAAATCGTGGGCCTCTTGGGTCCTAATGGCGCTGGAAAAACAACGGCTATCCATATTTTTCTGGGCCTTCTTTCCCCCACCAGCGGCAAAGCCCGCGTGTTGGGACTGGATCCTCTTCACCATCGCCACGCCATTTCTCAGCGGATCAATTTTTGTTCAGCGTATGTTCAGCTTCCGTCAAATTTGACCGTATCAGAAAATCTTTTTATTTTTTCAAAGCTTTATGGCGTTAAAAAAGTTTCCGATAAGATCAGAGAGCTTTTATCTTTATTCGATATCGCGAAACTTTACAACCGTAAATGCGGCGCCTTATCTGCCGGAGAAAAAACACGGCTCAATCTGGTGAAATGCCTACTCAATGATCCCGAACTCTTGCTTTTGGATGAACCCACGGCAAGTCTGGATCCCGAGATGGCTGATACGGTTCGACAAGTACTAAAAAAGATCCGGCGGGAAAGGAATATCGGCATACTTTACACCTCTCACAATATGCCTGAGGTGGAAGAAATTTGTGATCGCATCTATTTTATCAATGACGGTAAGATGATCGCGCAAGGCTCCCCCAAAGAAATACTCGCCCACTTCAACAGCTCATCATTGGATCAAGTCTTCATCAAGATCGTCCGCTCCGGGGACCTAGTGAGGCGTCGTGCAGAATAGTCTAGGCCGCATCCAGGCTATGATCTTGCGCTATCTTTTTCTGCACAAGAGAAGCTTACCCCGCGCCCTGGAGATCGTGTTCTGGCCCGTCATGGAGCTTCTAGTGTGGGGATTCGTATCGCTGTACATTCAGAGCCTATCACCGGGAACATTGTCCCATATCGTCTATGCTCTCGTGAGCGCTATGATCTTTTGGGATGTACTGTATCGCAGCCAGCAAGCAGTGAGCATCGCCATCGTAGAGGATATTTGGACGCAAAATATCGTGAATATTCTTGTGTCGCCCCTCAAGATATGGGAATGGCTCTTAGCCACATGCCTTTATGGCCTTCTCAAAATTTCTGTCATTGTGCTTATTTTGTCCTTGATCGCTTTTGGACTCTATCAATACAGCTTGATCAGCAGTCTTGGATTTTATTTGATACCACTAGCACTTAATTTACTACTTTTTGGTTGGGCTGTTGGTATATTTACATCCGGACTTATCATTCGATGGGGGCACGCCGCCGAAGCGTTGGTGTGGGGCATCCCTTATCTACTGCAACCCATCTCGGCTATCTATTACCCAGTTCAGATCCTGCCCAAATGGCTGCAAACGATCTCTTGGTGCCTTCCGAGCACCTATGTTTTTGAGGGGATCCGCCTTGTCGTCTCCGAAAAGCAAATGCCGGCCCAATTCTTTTGGACGGGACTGGCGCTTAATTTAGTTTATTTTATCGGAGCTGGGATCTTTTTTGGAACCATGTACCGCTCCTCCCAGAGATCCGGCCGCCTGGGTCGCTTGGGCATGGATTAAGATGAACCAGATGAATATCGCCAACCACACCGCATTGAGAGGGATCCATGAAAGTGCTTTGATGTAAATGTTGCGATCGCTTCCCATGATGGCCAGCGAAGCGATCATCGTAAAGGCGAAATAAGCGCGTGAAGGCCTCAAAGCGCCTAGCGCCACGGGAAGCGCCAAGTATTGATGCCCAAAACCCGGCGTAAACGTCAAAAAGAACAACACTCCCTGCAAACATCGGATCACTAGATCGCGCGATCTTTGGATAAAAGCATACAAAAAAAGAGCTGCCAAAAAAATATACTTGGCGTGCTGCCAACCACCGAACGTGCTAATACCGTATTTCATTGGGTAGGAACCATACAGCCATACATTTTTGATGATCGCTTCATGCGACTCTTTCCAGTATGGCAAAAAGAAAATAAAGAAAACTAGACAAGAAAGCGCAAACCACAAGACCCATTTCTGAAACTTACCATAAACAAATCTTAGAAATATAGGGATCTCGTAACAAATGTTGTGCTTGGTGACCAGCCCCAGAGTAACCCACGCCCACGATGCCCATTGATGACGGCGAGAATCCGTCGGGCCACTCAAAAAAACAGCGATTCCTATCAGCAAAAAAAGAATAGCTAGGTTCTCGAACTGCGCATGATAGCTAGACAAAAGAATAGAAACGGGGTTCAAATAAAATAAGACCACCAGTGTGGTCCGCGGCATTAAAAAATGCCCGGCCTTCCGCCAAAGCACCCCCAACGTCACAAGATCCACAACGCTTAAAAATACGCGTATCCAGGATCGATATGAAATACAAGTAAAGATGGCGGATATTTTTTTGAGTGTGCCCAAGATCCAGAACCAAACAGGGCTCGTGTTGTACCGGGTCGTGTTATTAAAAACATTCTCACCCCGAGCTAGGATATCCCCCACCTGTTCCCAGGAAACGCTATCGTAGTTGCCGTATCCTTCGATCGACACCATCAAACGCACCAATGTGCCCGACAACACCAGCAACAACAAAAAAAGCCTTTCATCTCGCGGGCCGTAGATGGCCGATCTTTTTCTTAGGATGGTCTCATAAAAAAAATAGATCCAAACGAACAAACAAAGAATCGCGGCTGTTTTGTAACTCCATTGAGACAGGAGCCTGGCCATAACACAGCAGGCCGTAAAAAATACAAATAATACTCCCAGATTTTTTTCGGACCGAGTCAAGGGCTGACCCGTATGGATCGAATACAATTTTCAGCTGCTTTGAAATATTTATCGTAGTCCGCTTGCGTTGCGCTATATGTCAACACATACACTTCTTTATCCACAAAAAAAGTGAGCGAACGGATCTTGAAGGCAACGCCCCGGTCAGTCATGGTGTATAAGACCACAATAGCCTCGCGCCCCTTAAAATCTGTCTTGGCTTCTTCCAGCACTCTAAAATCTCGAAGGCTATTTTTTGCAGAAGCCATCCCTTTGCGATGATAATCGATAAGCTGCACATCCTCTTCCACATGGCTCAGATCTTCGACCACCACGCTCACATTTTCAGCGAACTTATCCTGCGGGGAGTCCAAAGGCGAGTAAAATGACGCTATTTTGTTCAATTCTCTCACGTGCCAAGCAGCTGGGTAATCCATGGTGTACAGAAAATGCTTGTGTGTGAACGTGGCTGTTTCGGATGCGCCAGAAAAATTTGGGCAAAAAAAGATGATCAGGACAACCCACAATAGCTGCTTCTTCATGACTAGTTAGTTTACCACAGCCGTTTTTCCCCTCAAGTACTAATTATTAATTAATATTATATATATTTTAGTTAAAATTGAATACTTATTAAGTGTAATGTATATTTTTAGTATGGACAAAAAGGCCGTTGTTAGTAGAAATGAATTTCAGATATTGGGGGCGCTGTATACGCTACCCGAAAAACTGATTCTTCTTTTTTTTATCACATGGATCGCTGCCTCCCTTCCATGCTGGTCCAAAAATCTCTCCGATGTGGCGCTGCAGCAAATACGAGGAAATTGGGTGGATGTGGCTTTTTCCGATATTTTGTCCGAACGCTATGACTGCCCCGTACGCGTCTCTCGCGTCGTCTTTAAAAATTGGTCAGAGATTCATTTTGCATCGATCCGCATCCGATCCAAAGCAGGCCGTGAACTTATTTATGGCTCAAAAGGTAGTTTTAAATTAAGGAAAATGGAGCTCAAAAAACAAGCCGTCTTCGAGACGGAGATCAACTTAAAAAATGTTTTTTTCACCAAGGAATACTATAAAGATCAGCCCGCGCTCAAGAAATGGGGATATCTTATGCATAAGCCGATAGCAATAAAAGATATCCGGCTGAATGTCGTTCAAAATCGCGAATTCACCCGGCTGAATATCCTGGATTGTGAATCAGACATGCTGCACTTGGAGGGTGGTCTGGTGATCGATAAAACAGGAAAGGTCAAAGACAGCATCAAAGCAACCTATAACCCTTGGGCGCTGCTTCGCTCGACCTTTTAAGATCGGGTTTCTTGCAATCTTCTCACGACCCTGGGAACGAGCCATCTGGGAGCCCATCTCACCGACGAAGCCATGATCGTGTTTTTGACACCCGGAATAACAATGGTTTTTCGCCGCATCATACCTCGATACCCTTCCTGGGCAACCCGTTCGGCGGACATCACCTGTTTTTGGAATAATTTGGAGTCCCCCATCTTGGCCGCATCTTTAAATTCTGTTTTGGTAGCGCCTGGACACAAAGCAGTGACAGAAACACCGGTTCCCTCAAGCTCATTGGCTAGCGCCTCGGAAAAGGAAAGCACATACGCTTTTGATGCGTAATACACAGCCATGAGCGGGCCCGGTTGAAAAGCGGCGGTGGATGCGACATTCAAGATCCATCCCTTTTTTCGCTCCAGCATTGGACGTAAATAAAACTTACTCAATTTTGTAAGCGCTCCTATATTGATCTCAAGCAGATCCGTTTCGGCTTTCAGTTCCGTTCGGCTAAACATCCCGTAGGTAGCCACTCCGGCATTATTCACCAAAGCATCGATCACTAAATTCTTGGAGCTGGTTTCTCGGAATAACTCTTCGGAAGCTTGGGGCTTCGTCAGATCTTTTTCGATCACAAAAACGGACACACCAAATGATTTGGAAAGTTGCTGCGACAACGCTAAAAGCCTATCCAAGCGCCTGGCGACAAGCACTAGGTTCCATCCGTTTTTTGCAAAAACATGTGCAAGCTCATACCCGATACCGCTAGAAGCCCCGGTAATGAGAGCAAAACGAGCCTTGTTGGCCTGACTCACAGCGTCTTCCTGAGCTCGTCAATGGTCTTCTGGATGCGCTCCATATCATTCGGCTGAATATCGACAAAAACTACGGCAATTTCATGTGCTCTTGAAATGCCCGCTTCTTCGACACGAACGACCTCGCCGCGGCAACTAATAGGCGTGGCATCCGAACCAATGCTGATCTTTAAATCTAGCAAATCCCCTTCACCAAAAGGACGATCATGCTGGAATGATAAACTACTCCTAGATATATCTTTCAACAAGACGATATCCCAATCACCCGCAAAGCTGTTTGAGATCCTTCTTAGGCGAATAGTAAATTGTTTACGAATGCGATCCGACTTGCGGCGCTCCGGTCCCGTATAGCTCAAGTAGCAGTCTCCCCTCTCTCTCGCTCAGCTCTGCGCTCAAATTCCTCCGCCAATACATCGATCCAATCCGCATCTTTGTTATCAATACTGGTAAAAGCCACCCCAACCTCATAGCCAAGCTTGTCAGGTGTTTTTTGTATCCAAATAACTTGACCCGCACACATGCACGGAGCCGTTTCGACATGAACAGTGACCAAAAGATTCAGCTTGTCGCCGACCACAAGCTTTTGGCTACACTGCATAGCTAGGCCTGAGCGACTAATATTCTTAAGATAAGCTGTTGTCCAATTTTTCGGAGACTCTTTTGAATCCTGCTGCCATTTGACAAAAAAAAGCTCAGGCAGCCTTTTATTTTTTCTTCGTTCCTGACCAAAATAACCCATAAGCCTCCTGCTTAAATATTTCTGTCGTGGCCCTCAGCAAGCATATCAATACAATCTGCATCCCGCGGATCGATGGCCGTAAAAAATATACCAACATCGTATCCGGCAGGCGACGCGATCCGGCGAACACGCACCACCTGGCCCACACAAGTAAATGGAGGCGTCTCAAGATCCACCGTCACCTGAAATCTTAGTTTATCACCCATGGTCACTGCTTCGCCACATTGCATAGCCAATCCACCACGGCTAATATCTTTCAAAAAAGCTGTTTTCCAAGCATTGGAAGCACCCGAGCCTTCGGGTTGCCATTTAACGATCAGAGTTTTAGGGAAACGCTTGTGGCGTCTTTTCTCGGCCCAAGAGTCTCCCGTCATAGCCGATGCCCCTCTTGATAATATCGCACCAGATCCTGATACCCTCCTATGGAGCGGCCACCACTGAAGATCTGAGGCACCGTCTCCTGCCCGGATAACTCAACTAATTTTTGACGCATGACTTCATCCGTGGAGACATCGACTTCTTTAAAGGGAACTTTTTTGGACTTGAGGAATTCCTTGGCGGCGTGGCAATAGGGGCAATAATTGGTTGTGTAGATAACTACACCGGGGTCCATCAAGTCTTCTCCAATTGAACCATTCGTTTTAGCGTCCGCACTTCATCTGCCGTCAACTCCCGCCTCTGGCCTGGCATGAGGCTCCCGAGAGTCAAATTGGCGTACTGTATCCTCTCTAACTTTATAACAGGATTGCCGATCAAATCCAACATCCGTCTGATCTGACGTTTTTTCCCCTCGTGAAGTGTCATGACGATCTCGGTCTCATTCTTCAAGATCTGCTGGATCTCCACTTTGCAAGGTGCTGTGATCCCCTCTTCCAATTGAACACCTTCTTGCAAAAAATCTCTTTTATCATCCGTGATGATCCCCATGACACGCGCAAAATATGTTTTATCGATACCGTAGCTGGGATGCGCCAGCCGAAACGAAAGCTCGCCATCGTTGGTCATAAGAAGCACACCTGTCGTCTCTCGATCGAGACGGCCCACAGGATAGACACGCTCCGGCACATCCTTAAAATAATCGGAGACCATATTTTTGGCATGAGGATCGGATAAAGTTGTGGTGACGCCCAGGGGTTTGTAAAAAAGGTAATACACAAAATCGGGTTTTTTGGCAGAGAGAAGCTTGCCTTGATATTCGACCTTGTCCTTCAGAGGATCTACACGGAAACCTTTTTCGCGGACAACCTGGCCGTTTACTTTGACATCACCGGACTCGATGCTTTGGACGACTCCGCGACGACTGGCGATCCCGTGCCGGGCTAGGAAAACCTGCAGCCTCTCCACAGCTTAGGCGGTTTGGCGTTTGACGCGTTTTCTTTGGAGTGGGTCGAGAAGCCTTTTTCTCAACCGGATATTTTTGGGAGTCACTTCGACGAGCTCATCAGGGCCGATGAATTCAATGGAGAGCTCAAGCGTCAGCTCGCGTGGAGGCGTCAAAACCAACGCATCATCCGCGCTCACCGAACGCATATTGGACATTTTTTTGGTTTTGCAAGGACTAATCTCAAGATCTTCGCCACGAGAATTCTCGCCAATGATCATGCCGTCGTACACTTCGATGCCCGGCTTGATAAATAGATCACCGCGCTCTTGGCAGCTGCAAAGCGAATACGATGTCGCCGTGCCCGTTTCACAAGCCACGAGCGAGCCATGAGGAAAAGTATTCCAGGACGCATCGATAGCCGGTTTATATTCATCAAATACATGATGGACAATCGCCGTGCCGCGCGTTTTGGTCATGAACAAACCTTTGAGACCGATCACGCCCCGCGTGGCGATTTGATATTCCAAATGCAATTCACCTGTCGGCGTTTGGGACATATTCTTCATGACACCGCGCCGGCGGCCTATCTCTTCGAGCACCGTGCCTTGATATTCGGCCGGCACGTCTATGATCAAAAGCTCGAATGGTTCCATTTTTACGCCGTTTTCTTCGTGAAATATAACAACAGGCTGCGACACCTGCAACTCAAAACCCTCGCGGCGCATTGTTTCAATTAAAATAGAAAGGTGCAACTCGCCGCGGCCTGATACCAAAAAAGTATCGGGACTGTCGGTCTCGTCCACGCGAAGAGAAACATTGGTCTCCAACTCTTTAAATAGACGGTCGCGGATCATGCGTGACGTCACGAATTTACCCTCACGCCCGGCAAAAGGACTGGTATTGACACCAAATGTCATCTGAACGGTGGGCTCGTCAATTTTAAGCGTCGGAAGCGGCATGGGATTGGAGGCATCCGTGATGGTCTCACCAATACCGATCTCCTGAAAACCGGCCACGGACACAATATCGCCTGCGACCGCCTTCTCAACTTCGACCCTTTCAAGACCGCGATAGGTCAAAAGACCGATCACTTTTGAATTCACTTGTGTGCCGTCTCGGCGGATCAATGCCACATTTTGATTCTTTTCGATCGTGCCATTGGAAAGCTTTCCGATACCCATCTTTCCTTTATAAGAGTCTTGAGACAGCGAAAGCACCAGTATCTGAAGCGGTGCCTTTTCGTCACCCTGCGGCTCGGGCACTTTTTCAATGATAAGGTCTAAAAGCGGGAAAATATTGTCATTGGGGTGTTTCATATCCAAGGTCGCCGTGCCTTTGAGCGCAGACGCAAACACCGTCGGAAAATCCAGCTGATCGCTGGTGGCGTTTAATTCACAAAAAAGGTCAAATGTGCGATTCATGACATCATCGATCTGAGAGTCATTGCGATCGACCTTATTGACCACAACGATGATCTTGAGTCCTTGCTCGAGAGCCTTGCGAAGCACAAAGCGGGTTTGAGGCATAGGACCGTCTTTGGCATCCACCACCAGAAGAGCAGCATCCGCCATACGAAGCGTGCGCTCCACCTCGCCACCAAAGTCTGCGTGGCCCGGGGTATCAATAATGTTTATCTTGTGGCCTTTGTACTCCACGCTGGCGTTCTTGGCGCGGATCGTGATACCACGTTCCTTTTCAAGATCCATGGAGTCCATGATGCACTCGCCCATCTCATTGATATTGCGATGGACGTTGGACTGCTTGAGCAAGGCGTCCACAAGGGTCGTCTTGCCATGGTCAACGTGAGCGATAATAGCGACATTACGTATGTTTTTCATAGAGCCGAGAAGTATACCATATACTCCCCAAGAATCTAGCCTAAATGATTTTACGTAAAAGCCGGCAAGGGGCAGCCTTCTACCGACACGCTCCGGTGCCCCTGCGAGGCACCTCGCTCTTCTTGCCCCCTCGCCCATGTTTAAAATAGAGCTATGTTCCGTGCGGCTCGGGGGTCGCGGAGGTCGTACGAAGGCCACCCCTTGCCGGCTTAGGTGCTTATTTATGGAGGCTAGATGCGTGACTTGTTTCCACAGAAATAGAGGCTAAGATTTGATTTACGTGATAACCATGTGTGGTTTTGGCGCGATGCGAGCCTACTTGGGAAGTGCGTACACAAAATATATGCCTAAAATAATAGCAATAGAGAGCGCTAAAAGAATTTTAGCTCCCCATGGCATATTGAACCGATAGTATGAATTCAAAGGGCGAAGCTTGCTATTTACAGCGCTTTGCAACAAAACATATATAAGATTTCCTCGTGCAATATCTAAAGGTGATGAGTTTAAACCGCTGGATCTTGATATTCGATCCTCTATCTCTAATTTTAGCGAGGCTCCGTCATCATATTTTGTTGCAAAATGTATTTTGTGCAGCAGATCAGAACTATCTAAATAACTCACATAAATATTATCTTCCGCAAAGAAAGCAAGAGACGGTGCTGCGTAGCTGCCAAAAAAACCGCCTCTTTTTTGAGATGCGCTCAGTTTCTGCTGCTCGACAACCACACTTTGTATTTGGCTAAGCGGTATCGTAAAAAACTTTTGCTTCATATCCTTACTAAAAAAAACTAGCTCGGCTCCGATAGGGCGCAACCTCCCCTCCTCCAGTCTCGGCATCAATGGGTGTCCGCTATAGTACATAACCTTATCAGGATAGCTAATGAGCATCGTTCTATTTTACTCTTCTTCTGCAAACTAGCCAAATCGGAACTCCAGTATTTGGCAGGAACTTGGAATATTTTTTCTGGATGGCTCAAATGCCGGAAAGCGCCCTCGGAGGGACGTTAAATCGACGAGCGGCCAGGTGTCACCTCTAGGTTTTGCATTCTTTTTTAGCTATTTATACAGAAAGACGAGCGAGGAGATTTCCGAGTCTGATTTCTCTCGGTGGGAGAAATCAGACGGTCCTGGAGAGGGTGGTTTCCGGCATTTGAACCATTACCGTGTTACAATACGGCCATGGTAAAGCTTAAGTCTTTGGTGCTCAACGATGCTGTTATCCAGTCTCCGATGGCGGGGTGTACGGATCTGGCTTATCGGCTGCTCTCGAGAGAGTATGGGATGGAGTTTTGTTTCCTTGAGATGGTCTCGGCGGAGGCTTTGGTGCGCGGCAATGACAATACGCATGAGATCATGAAAACCACGGTCAAGGATAAGCCGCTAGGTGCGCAGATCGTCGGCTGCCGCCCGGAAGCGATGGGTGAAGCGGCTCGCATGATCGAGGATATGGGATATGATCTCATTGATATCAATTTTGGATGCCCCGTCCCCAAAATATTTGGTCTCGGTGCGGGCTCTGCCATGCTGAGCCGGCCACAACAATCACGAGAGATCTTTACAGCCATTCGAAATGCGGTTAAAACGATCCCGGTGACCGTGAAAATGCGCCTCGGCATCAAAGATAACTCCGGTGAAGAAGCCGCGCAGATCGCTAAGATCGCAGAAGACTGCGGTCTTGATGCCGTCACCGTGCATGGCCGCACGCGTGAGCAAGGTTATTCCGGGCAAGCCAATTATGATTCTATCCGCCGAGTGAAAAATGCCGTGAAGATCCCCGTGTTTGGCAACGGCGATATCAACTCCGCACAAGATGCGCTTCGCATGAAAGAAATTGCCGGTGTGGACGGCGTTATGGTTGGCCGAGGTGGATTAGGCAATCCATGGATCTTCAAAGAAGTGGCCAGCGCTTTAAAGGGAGGATCGCAATACGAAGCGCCTTCCATCGAAGAAAAAAAGAAAGTACTTCTCAGGCATTTCGATTTGGAGCTGGCCTATCGCGACGAGTATACCGCTGTACTGCACATGCGGCGCATCGCCTGCTGGTATTTTAAGAACGTACCCGGCGCCAACGAATTTCGCGGCAAGATCAATGTGTGCAAAAAAGCGGACGAGATGCGAAAAATTATAGAGGACTTCGGAGCTTACCGGCCTTCAGCGTGAAATTTTAAGGATCTTGTATTTTAGGATCCCTGCAGGGATCTTGATCTCAGCAAACTCCCCCACCTTCTTACCCAGCAAACCTTTGGCAATCGGCGAAGAGATCGAGATCTTACCTTCATCAAAATTGGCCTCATCATGAGTGACCATGATATAGGTGAACTCATCTTGGGTTTTTAGATCCTTCAGAAGAACGTGCGCCCCCACCACAACCTGGTCTTTGGGGAGTTTGGACTCATCAAAAAGCTGGATACGGGAAAGCTTATCTTCGTATTCGGAGATACGCTTTTCGTTGAATGCCTGATTGTTCTTGGCGGCGTCGTATTCGGCATTTTCTTTGAGATCGCCAAACGCGCGGGCACGTGCGATATCCTCGGCTATCTCGCGACGCTTGACCGTCTTGAGATACTCGAGCTCTTTTAACATCTTGGCATGCCCCTCATGGGACATCGGAATTCTTTCGTCGGACATAATCTCCTCTAGCAAAAACTCATTCTAGCATATCCAGCACTTTTTTCAATTTCTCCATCGGCAAACCCACCGCATTGGTGTATGAGCCAATCACCTTAGAAACGATACTATTTTTTTGGGCCTGGATCGCGTAGGCGCCCGCCTTATCGAGCGGGTTGATACGTTTAAAATAGGCTTTCATCTGACTTCTTCCGACGGGCTTTAAACTAACTTTAGTTTTTACCACAAAATATTTTTGCGCCTGGATATTGCCTCCCAAGATCTTCAGCACCGCTACACCCGTCCACACAACATGCGTGCGGCCCTGAAGCATGGATAGGATGCGATAAGCATCTTTTATATTTTTGGGTTTCCCAATGCGGCGAGCCTGAAAAACCACCAGCGTATCCGCAGAAACCAGGATACCCTCTTTGACCTGATGAGCAGCCGACAACGCTTTGCCCAGTGCGTGCTTTTTGATCAGCTCTTGTGTGGATAAATGTTTGTGATCCACCTCGGTGTAGACGGGTTTTATTTTTTGAACCTTAAATCCCGCTTGTTTGAGCAAAAAAATCCTGCGAGGAGATGTGGATGCAAGATACAAGATCATAAAGACCTCACCGCAGACATGCCCGCCAAGCGCCCGCTGGACCAGCCCCATTGAAAATTAAAACCCCCGATACGTCCATCCACATCCAAAACCTCTCCGCACATATAAAGACCAGGCACTTTTTTGGATTGCATGGTCTTAGGATCTATCTCGTTTAGATCCACCCCTCCCGCCGTCACCTCGGCTTTTTTATAACCAATGACACCGGACACCTCAAGAGGATAATGCAACAATTTCTGTATAAGTTCCGTGCGCATTTTGATCGTCAATTGGCCCAACGATACATCGGGCCGGATCTTTGTTTTTTTAAGAAATACCGTCACCCATCGTTCAGGCAAATCCCATCGTTTGCTGATAAATTTAAGGAGTGTAAGATTTTTTTGAGGCGTTTCCATGAATGCTTGTCTTAGCGAATCATCATTCTCATCCGGCAGAAAACTAGCCCGAATGGTTGGCTTGATACCTTTTGGGGGATTTGTAAAAAATCGGCTGATATCCAAAGCCACTGGCCCGCTAAAACCTGTGTGAGTAAAAAGCATGGCGCCTTTGAACTCAGCTGCCGATCGTCCATCCCAAAAGCAAGTTAATTTGACCGGAAAAGCCACTCCACTCAAAGATGGCCAATCCTTGTCCATCGTCGTAAAAGGAGTCAAAGCAGGGCTCGTGGGCAGGATCTTGTGTCCCAACGCGGCTGCTATCTTTAAACCTGTGCCATCACTCCCGGTCTCTGGATAAGATAAGCCCCCTGTCGCCAGGATCACTCTGTCAACCAACAAGACTTCTTCACCCGCATCTGTACTTAATTTCAGCTCAAAATGTTTGGCTTTTTTTTGAATAGCGATCACCTTGCACCCATAGCGGCGATGGATTTTGAGGCGTTCCGTCTCATTCACAAGCGCATCCAATACGGTGCGCCCCGAATGTGTCGTTGGAAAGTATTTGCCAGTGGGCTCAAGCACCAGATCAACACCTATGGACTCAAAAAATGAGATCGTTCGCTCGGATGTGAACGACTGCAGCACCTGCTTCACAAAGCGGCGCGAGCTTGTCTGATAATCCAACTCAGAAACTTTGGTGTTGGTGACATTGCAGCGGGTACCGCCTGAGACAAGGATCTTGGCGCCGATCTTTTTTCGGCTATCCAGTAAAAAAATGGTGGGATTTAAATTACCCTGATACCGACCCTCTCTCTCCATGCCTGCTGAAATGGCCGCCATCAAACCAGCCGCTCCTGCACCAACGACGGCTATACGCGAATTACCGTCTGCGCTCAAGGATAATTCCGAAAGAAGCCAACCGCTCGATATCCGTCCAAGGTTTTTGAGAAGACAACATGGCAAACGCGATCGATTTGTTTCTTTCGTAATTGGTGCCCACAAATGTGTGTCGCGAAGCCTGCGTCCAACCTGTTTTGCCTTTGACCCATTTGGGCTTTTTCCAGAGCATTTTATTATGCGCTTTGAGCGGCAGCACCACGCCGTCACTCCCCGTGATGCTGGTATTCACAATAGCCATCATCTCATCCACGCGCTTATCTTTAATAGCGACTCTCATAAGCCGCGTCAGGTCATAGGCTGTGGTGTATTGTTTTTGATTTTTTATGGGCAGCCCTGTAGCATTCACAAATTTCGTCTCCATCATACCGAGCTGGCGTGCTTTTTTGTTCATCAGGTTGACAAACTCGCTCTCAGATCCGGCCACCGTCTCAGCGAGAGCGACCGCTGCGTCATTTGAAGAAGATACAACGGTCGCTCTGAGTAGATCCTTGACCGTATATTTGACACCTGCTTTGAGCCCAGCTTTGCTGGGAGCAGCATTGGCAGCGCGCTTACTCACCACAACCGGCATCTCTAGCGGCAAATACTCCAACACAAGAAGCGCTGTCATTACTTTGGTGGTCGATGCTGGAGGCAGCTTCAAATGCGGAAGCCTGGAATGCAATATCCGCCCATCATCAACATCCACAACCGCATAAGACTTGGCTGTTAAATAAGGTTTGACTGATTTGGATCTTGATTTAGAGCGCGTTCTAGCTTCAGCGCACGGATGGGCAAATATAAGAGACACCAATACTGCAAAAATCGGAAGGATCCGAAACCGAGACTTCTTTTTTATCATGCCTCTCTAAAACCGAGTGCTCAAACTAGGGTCACCATCTTCATTGAAGCCCAAGGCGGTGTCCCCGTTTTTTAAAAAATTGAACGGCTCTTCTTTTTCTTCATTGAAACCGATTCCCCAAAAACTCGACATATCGTCACTCGAAACCTTAGTGTTGGGGCTTGCCGTCGCAAATGAACCCGCCAATAGTGATGACACGAAAAATCCCGCCAATACCATGTGGCGCAAGATCTGTATTCGCTTAGACCCATCTTCATTGGCTAAACGATGAGTCCTCCCAAACCGATCACGCGTGTAATTGGTTTCATGGGTCTCGCCCTCTTTCACATCCACCATATCGTGAATGCTCATATGAGCCTTGAATTCTAATTTATTGAGAGATCTGTGCGTTGTCATGGCGGTATTCTAGCATAAACGTTCATCAAGATTAAGCATCTTTAAGTGGTGGATGAAAATCAGTGTTTTGTGTTAAGATAGCTCTCCTTAAGAGGTTATAGATGCCCAAGCTCGAAAAAATATGCTCAGTGTGCGGTACCGAAGAACACGTGGACATTGAAACGGTGACCAATGTGATGCCGCAGCCGGATGACATGTTCCCTGTCCTACTCTGCAGGCAGCATAAAAAAGCGCTTCAGGATCGCACGCTGGATATCACCATGGATGAAAAGAAGAACCTTTGTTTTGTCTTGAAGAAAAAGGCGATCTAAAAATACTCTAAGAGCCACCCAGGTAAGCTTCTTGAACCGCAGCACTGCTCTTCACCGTTTTTGCATCTCCCTCCAAAACAATCTGCCCTATCTCCAGAACATACGCGCGACTGGCGATCTTTAGCGCCATGCTCGCATTTTGCTCCACGATCAAGATCGTTTTGCCTTGGCGGTGGATAGTTTCGATCATTTTAAAGATCGTGGAAACAAATATGGGAGCCAACCCCAGCGACGGTTCGTCCAACAAAAGCACAGATGGGCGTGCCATCAGCGCCCTGGCCAGCGCCAGCATTTGCTGCTCACCCCCAGACAATGTCCCGGCTTTCTGATGTCTGCGATTTTCTAAAATGGGAAAAAGTTCAAAGTTGCTCTCCATGTCCTTTTTGATCTGTGCGGCATCGCGCCTTGTGTAAGCCCCCAAAGCCAGATTTTCCAACACGGTCAATTTTTGAAAAATTTTGCGGCCTTCAGGTACATGTGAGATGCCAACCCGCACGATCGTCTCCGGTGATAATGAAGATATTTTTTTACCCTGAAATAGAACTTCGCCGGCCGTGGGACGTACTAAACCAGAAAGAGTTTTGAGAACCGTGGTCTTTCCGGCACCATTGGCTCCGAGGAGTGCAACGATCTCATTTTCTTGAACCTTAAAGTTAATGCCTTTCAGGCACTCCACCTGGCCATACCGTGTATAAACATGCCTCATCTCTAGCATCAGAGCGACTCTCCCAGATAAGCCTTGATAACACGAGGATCGTTCTTGACCTTATCGGCGGTGCCTTCGGCGATCTTTTGTCCTTCATCCAAGACCACGATCCTCTGCGACAAAGGCATTACGACCTTCATATCATGCTCGATGAGTAGAATAGCAACATTGCGCGA
The DNA here is from genome assembly GCA_964402785.1 of uncultured Planctomycetia bacterium. Taxonomy (GTDB): domain Bacteria; phylum Omnitrophota; class Gorgyraeia; order 2-02-FULL-51-18; family 2-02-FULL-51-18; genus CAYODQ01. Next base: position 55,088 of record CAYODQ010000001.1, on the reverse strand, counting down.
CCGGATCTTACGGATCAGATCCGAAAGCTCTTCTTTCTCGGTTGGGTTCATACCCGCCACCGGCTCATCCAAAAGCAGCAGTTTGGGCTCGGACGCCAATGCGCGCGCTATCTCAAGGCGCTTTTGGCCGCCATAGGATAGATTGCCAGCGATCTCATTACCCTTATTCTCCAGCCCGATCAACTTCAAAAGATCATGGCTTCTCTGAAAGATCATCTTCTCCTCTTCTGCGAACCTTTTGGAACGAATCGTGGATTCCCAGATCCCATACCGAATACGTGAATGAAAACCAACTGCCACGTTCTCCAGCGCAGTCATATTCTTAAATATCCTTAAATTTTGAAAAGTGCGCGCCACGCCACTTTCAAGAATCCGATGAGGTGCCAGAGACTTGAGAGAAATACTCCTCTCCATGAGTAAAACCTGCCCCTCATCGATCGGCATAAGCCCGGTGATGCAATTAAAAAATGAGGTTTTTCCGGCACCGTTGGGTCCGATCAAACCCACGATCTCCCCCTCGGAGATCGTCAGGCTGACATTCTTGAGCGCCTGGACACCGCCAAACCGTTTGGAAACGGACTCCACTTCAAGAAGAGGCATCTTCAACCTCGGATTTTCTGGATCTAAGCTCCCGGCTAATAATGTGATTTCCCAATATCCCTTGAGGCCGGAAGATCATCATCACGATCATGAGCACCCCAAAAATGAGCATGCGATACGCTGCAAAACTACGCAAAAGCTCAGGCAATAAACCTAGAACCAGCGCCCCCAGAACCGCGCCCCAAATATTGCCCATACCGCCCAACACCACCATCGCCAAGATCAAAACAGAGAACACAAAATCAAAACTATCAGGCGTGATCATCGTTTGTTTGGATGCAAAAAAAGCGCCCGCCATCCCGGCAATAAAAGAACTGATCCCAAATGCCACCAGCTTCACCTGTACAACGGGAATACCCATACAGGAAGCTGCCAGCTCATCCTCGCGGATCGCCACCAAAGCCCGCCCCATTTTGGAGTCACTTAATCGCAATAGAAAATAGATCGTGCTGGCCAACAAAAATAAGATCAGATAATAATATGGCTCGGGATTCACAGAAAAAGTGTAACCAAAAACGGTCGGGCGGGATATTCCCAGCAAACCATTGGGGCCGCCGGTCCAGGTGTCTAGATTATTGAAAGAGATCCTGACGATCTCCCCAAAACCCAGCGTCGTGATCGCAAGATAATCTCCACGCACGCGAATAGATGGAAGCCCGATCAGAAACCCAAACAACATAGAAACAAGTCCGGCAAGCGGCAGGCTAAGCCAAAAATTCCAATGCCAATGCAAATTGGCCAAAGCACACGTATAGGCTCCGATGGCAAAAAATGCGGCATATCCTAAATTAAGCAATCCCGCCATCCCGACAACAACATTCAGTCCCACTGCCAATAACGCATACAAACCCACGCCGGTCAGCACGTCGAGGTGATAACGGTTGTGATCGACGAGCGGGATAAGCGCAAAAGGAAGTAGATATCTTAGAATGGGATGTTTAAAAAATTTCACTTAAACTTTTTCCGAAGTAGGCTCACCCAAAATACCGGATGGCTTAAAAAGCAGCATGACCACTAAGAGAACAAATGCAAAAACATCTTTCCATTCGGATGAAATATAACCCGCTCCAAAAACCTCAAAAACTCCCAATAATACGCCGCCCAGCATAGCGCCTGAGATGGATCCGATGCCGCCAAAAACAGCCGCCGTAAACGCCTTGAGCCCTGCCATATAGCCATCGTGAAAATTGAGACTTCCGTAATTCATAGCAAAAAGAGTGCCTCCCACAGCCGCCAACGCTGAGCCCAATACAAATGTAGCTTGGATAACGCGATTCACTGATATTCCCATAAGATAAGCCGCTTCTGTGTCCTCAGACACAGCCCGCATCGCCCGGCCGGTTCGTGTGGAACGTATGAACCAATTTAAAAAAACCATGAGGCTGACCGATATGATCAAAATGATCACCTGTACTAGCGTGATCGTGACGTCACCCACGTCGACCTGCCATGAAGGAAGAATTTCAGGCACCACCTGTTCCTTAGAACCATAGATCAGCATTACGATGTTCTGAAGAAAAAATGATATTCCGATAGAGCTGATCAATGCGGTCAACTTGGGAGAACCGCGCAAAGGCCGGTAAGCCGTCTTTTCAATCAGAGCTCCCAAAAAAGAGGTTCCAAGGACAGTAAAGATCACAACCAATGGAATAGCCAGCCAGAATGGTAGGTTGGGCCAAAGAAATGTGGTCAAGGCTATCGCAGTGAGCGCTAAATAACCACCCACCATGAACACTTCACCATGCGCAAAATTGATAAGCTGAAGAACGCCGTACACCATGGTGTAACCCAGAGCGATCAGCGCGTATATAAGGCCTACCGTAAGGCCGTTGGATAATTGCTGAAAAAAAAGCTGCAACTAATTGGATTTCATTTCTTTGATAAAAATGAACTTGCCGTTTTCGACCTTGAACACACCCACACTTCGCCCGATCGCATCACCCTTGGCGTCAAAATTGACGGCACCCAGGATCCCGGGGAAATCTTTCATTTTTTTCATCTCGGATAATACAGCCTCACGATCCTTTTTACCCGCGCGGCGAATAGCTTCGATCAGGATCGCTGCCGTATCATAACCGTAAGCGGAATACGACCCCAACGCCCCAAACCTCGCTTCGTAACGCGTCACAAAATCCTGTGCGGCAGGCAAACTTTTAGGATCTACCCCCAACATCGTGGCGTAGGTGCCCTCAGCAAGTTCGGGTGAGGCCAGCTGAATAAGTGTCGCATCATAGATCCCATCGCCCCCTATCCAAGGAGCTTTGAGGCCCACCTTTTTGGATTGTTTCAACAGCAAAGCCATCTCAGGATAGATGCCACCAAAAAAGACAGCCTGCGGTTTTTTGGATTTGACCTTGGTCAAAAGAGACATAAAATCCTTATCTCCCTGAGTAATACCATCCCGATGAAGCACAACACCGCCCATTGATTTGAATTTTTTTTCGAACTCGTTCGCCAGCCCTCGGCCATAAGTGGTTTGATCATCGATGACCACGATCTCCGATACATGCAGATCATTTTTGACGAACTCAGCTGCAGCGGGCGCTTGCACATCATCGGTCGCACACATACGAAAAAAAGTATCAAATCCTTGCTGCGAGATCTCGGGGTTGGTGGAGGCGGGTGTTGCTTGAGTCAGCCGCGCTTCATGATAGATCGTGGAGGCGGCTTTCGTGCAGCTGGAATTAAAATGTCCGACAACTGCCATCACATCCGGATTGGCGATGAGTTTATTGGCGGCTAGAACAGCTTGGGTTGGGTTGTGCTGGTCGTCTTCGGCTTGAAGCTTGATCTTGGATGCCCCAAAAATAGGGCCCTTGATATTGGCGTCTTCGATAGCGAGCTCGGCGCCCTGCCTCATACCAATGCCAATGAACGACTGGTCACCCGTAAGCGGCGCTACCAAACCCAAAACAACATCATTGTCTTCGGCCAGGAGAGATGTAGTAATAGTAAAGCAGAGTAGAAAAAAAATAGCTGCTTTGAGATTCATGTAAAAAACCTCAGGCGTTGCCCTTCGATCGCTTGATGCTGCGAAGCACCACTTCGATCACCTGTTCCAGATCCTCAAAACCACCCATTTTTGAGAAGAAACCTGAGATATTGAGGTCTTTGGTCTTATGGATCATGGCATCGTCTGCATGCGCCGTGACCATCACGATCGGGATCGTTTTATTGAACTCTCGGATCTTGGTGATCATTTCGATACCGTTCATGCCTTCCATTTTAAAATCGGCGAAAACGATATCTACTTGTTCATTTTTCTTGAGAAGATCTATACCCTCGGGGCCGCCACCAGCAGTGATCACTTGATAGCCACGATTACGCATCCAATACGTCATCGTCTCCAAAAAATCCGGCTGATCATCGACAAATAAAATACAAATTTCCTTCGCCATCAAACGCCTCCTATCACTGCTTGCTGCTTAATGGGGAGCGTAAACGTAAACGTCGCCCCTTTTTTTTCTTCACTTTCCACCCAAATCTTGCCGCCATGCCTCTCCACGATCTCCTTGGAGATGCATAAACCGAGCCCCGTACCACTGATCCCTTGTAAATCACCAAACTGCTCAAAGCGCCCGAACAACTTAGCGATATTCTCTTTTGCGATACCAACACCCGTATCGCGAACCGCTATTTTAACATTTTGAGCATCATGCCAGCCACAACTGACGAATATTTTGCCCGTCTTGGGCGTAAACTTGATAGCATTTCCTATCAAGTTATTCAATACCTGAGTTATTTTAACAGAATCCACGGTCAATTCGGGTAAACTTTTATCAATGTCCTTCTCGAGCTGGATTTCTTTGGAGTTGGCCCAAGTCACCAGCGCTTCGCAGGCATCGCTCACCACTTTATCGATCCTGACCGGCAAAAACTTAAGGCGCATCTTACCGGACTCGATCTTAGCCATATCCAGCAGATCTTCCACCAAACGTGAAAGCATTGCCATATTGCGCTGCACAATCCCCAAAAAGTTTTGCTGCATATCACTAAGCGGAGGGCCTTTTTTGTCCATCAGGATCTCGATCGCCTTTTGCATGGCCACGATCGGTGTACGAAGCTCATGGGTGACATTGGAAACAAAACGTGTTTTGATCTCATCCAACTCTTTTTGTTTGGTCACATCCGTCAACACATTGACCATACCTATCGTTTGTCCGTCCTCGTTCTGGATCACGGCACTTGAAGAGCGTATCACTTTTTTGACATTCTCATCTTTGGAGGTGTATTCCACCACCTTCTCCCCGCTCTCGTCCAACTGGCGGCTCATGGATACAAGATGCTCAGAACCCAGCCCCTCCATCACATTTTTTCCAACTTTTTTTTGGCTTTGCGTGCCAAGTATCTTCTCGGCGGCTGGATTCATCAACAAAACCTCACCTTTGTCATTGACCACCACTAGCCCATCCGCAATACTCTTCACAACTGCTTCTGTATTCTTTTTTTCGATCTCGGTGCGTTTATAAAGACGCTTCACCTCGTCGTATTTTTCGACCGTCTTATTGAATTCACGCCGGACACCTTCCACTTCTTTATTTTTTTCCTGGACCATGACCTGGTATTTGACGGAATATTCTTGTTTCACTTCTTTCAGGCGCGTTTCGGTCTCCTCTTCGATTATCTTGGATATTTCCTGGATCGTATTGTCACGGTCGGGTATTCGAACAGGAAGCCTGGCTAATTTTTCTTTGAGGGCGGTTGTTGTGGCCGGGTTTTCAGCCACAAATTCTTTTTTGGGAATAGATCCGCTTTCAATACGAATTTCTTTTTTAGAATGAGCTGCGCGATTTAGCGCAAACGCGGTCACAATAGCAACGAAAATGGAGGACAGAATAACGATCACGGCTGTCGGGGAAACAACCGAAGTGGATTCCGTTTGAGATAACAAAAACGGAAATATCAAATTCATGATGAAATAACGATCTCTCCGCAACCAACACGGGAGCCCGCATTTCCGAGGGGTTGGCTAAAGTCGTCTTTATTCTCGTGTACGATCACACTGCGGCCCGCAACAGCGTATGGTCCCGACAGCAGGCTGAGAGCTGGGATCACCACCACTGCCTTACCTGTTCCATCCGGCCCGATGGTCACATTGCCCATATCGCCGGCATGGGCGTGCTGAACACCATCTTTGGTGATGAGTCCGTGCGGTGCTCCATCTGGATTGTAGTGGCCTCCGGCTGCTTTGCCGGTGTCGGAACAGTCGCCAAACTGGTGGATATGAAATCCATGGTCGCCTGGAACAAATCCTTGCAGCTCAGCCGATACTTTAAGACCGTTATCCGTGTCCTCAAACAAAACATTGCCCGTGTAACTCTTACCTTCCTGTGTTGCACGAATACGAGCCACACCCTTCTCTGCAAATGCCGGCGAAACAAGATACGCCAAAAACAAAAAAGTTACGATCAAAACTCTTCTGATCACAGATACTCCGATCCGTTACGAACATTAAAATTACGAAAGTTTATTATATAGAGGACTGAGGATTTAAACAAATAAAAACCGCCCTTTCCAAGCTCGCGCGGAGCCAAGAAAGGGCGGAGATTCGAACCAAGTATTGTTACTGATCGACGCTTTGCTGAGTCTGTGTTTCGGGAGCACCCTGCAAGTAGTGTTCCATGGCAGCCCAAGTCTTGGGGCCGACTTTTCCGTCTGCTTTTAAATTATTTTGACGTTGAAACTCTTGGATAGCACGCTTGGATGCAGGGCCGATCTTTCCGTCAATATTTCCGGCGTACAAACCAGCGTTCTTAAGTGCGGTTTGAATTTGCTGATCACGAGTCAGTGAACCAGCAACAGCGGATACCGCTTCTGTCACGGTCCCAGCTGACAAAGTGGCTTGAGAGGATGTGGGTCCCGCGATCGGAGGAACACCCTGAGTAATGGGCGATGTTTCGATCGGAAGCACCTCAACGGCGCCCTGTTGGCTGGCAGTAGAAGTCGATGGCAACTGTGCCAACTCTTCTGTGGAGGAAAGCGAGTCAAAACCCGTTCCCGCGATACTTGCCTGCTCTGTTGACTTCTTGGCACAACCACTGGCTGCAAAAATAATGACTAGCAACGCAACTGATCCAACTTTCCAATGCTTCATCGCATTTCCTTCCTTTTTTCGGGGTCAATTTGTGAGCGAAATTTCAAACTGAAATGGAGTATACTCCCGCTGGAAGCGAGTGTCAACAAACGTATTTAAGCATTTTTAACATGTGGGAAAACACGCAAAAGCGCATTTCGATAGGCTTCAAAAGTAAGCGGTTTACTTAAAAGACAATTCACTCCCTGGGGTTGTTCGCCTTTAGCTTTCATCAATTCGCCAAATCCTGTCAACATAATAACCGGAATATGCGGAGAAATTTTTTTGATCTCCTGAGTCAACTGATCACCACTCATCTCAGGCATCGCGCGATCGGTGATCATAAGGTCGAATTTTTTTTCCTTGAATATTTTGAGCGCTTCGACACCATTGCAGGCCGTGTCCACCGAATGGCCGTCCCCTTTTAGATATTCGGTCATGACTTCGCGAACCATGGGCTCATCATCCACCACAAGCACCCAAAGTTTTCGGCTCATTTCTAAGGTCGCCGGAGCGGGTACACCAACGTCCTTGCCTTTGACTTGTTTGACAGGCAGACGAATCATGAACGTGGTTCCAACCCCCTGAATACTTTTGACATCGATAGCCCCGTCATGCCGACGAACAACACCGTACACCATCGCCAATCCCAAACCTGTTCCACCTTTTCCTTTGGTCGAGTAAAAAGGCTCAAAGCAGCGCTCTCTTACATCCTCCGGCATACCCTGCCCTGTATCTGAGACATCCAGAAGAACGTATCCATCCTCCTCTCGGCTCCTAAAAATGATCTTCCCGCCCTCCGGCATTGCATCTACGGCATTAAAAATAAGATTGGTCAAAGCCTCGCGAAGAGAAGATTCATTCGCGATCATATCCGGAACATTTTTGAGCTCCATCTTCGTTTCAATCTCTATCCCTTTGGCACGGCTCTCCTCTTTCCATTTGGGTTGCGTCAACATCACAGCTTGCTCAACCACTTTATTCACATTGGTCGCTACCAAATGTTCATTCTTTTCCTTGGTGCGATAAAAATCTCTCAAACCACCTACGATATGCATAGCGTCTCTGGCGGAAGTATTGATCATCTCTAGGTATTTTTTTACTTTCGTCAGGTCTTTTAGCGCTTCTGGTTGATTCATTAAGATCTCGCTAAAACCCAGAACAGGCATTAGAGCATTAGAAAAGTCATGGGCAATACCACTGGCCATCTGTCCAATCGCCGCCAAGCGCTCTTGCTGGATGATCCTCTGCTGTGTTTTCTGAAGCTCAGTCTGTGTTTTGAGATGTCGGATAATACTTTCACGCAACGCCTCTTGCTCCAAAAGACGATCCGTGACATCCCGAGCGTTCAAGATCACTCGCGACTCACCCTCCACCGTTACGCGCTTTCCAATCGCCTCCAAACCACGCCAAGATCCATCATGATGCTGGAAACGGAATTCCAGAGACACGTCTTTCTTCTGGCCTTCCTCGTTTAGGATGAATTTTGCATTTTCGTGGTCTTCGTGGTGTATGAATTCATATAAATGATGGCCGATAAATTCCGCGGTATCGTAGCCCAAAACCTTCTCGACGGATGGGCTGGCATAATAAATTTTCCCGGCTTGATCAATAACGGTGATGATATCGCTTGAATTTTCGATGAGAGAACGGAAATACTCCTCGCTGATCTGAAGCGCACGGTGCGCCGCCTCAAGAGCTTGCCTCTCCTTGGCTTCGCGAAGGGCGCGATGTACAGAAAATGTTAGCCGCCCGATCCTTTCTTTAAAAACGTGATCTGTGGCACCTGCCTTGAGTGCTTCCACTACAGAGTCTTGATGTATTTCCCAAGAAATAAAAATAAATGGGCAAAGTGGACAGTTTTTTTGAACCTCATGCAAAGCATCCAAACCGCTGTAGCCTTGCACCATATAATCTGAGAGAACAAGTTGTGGATTGAAATATATAAGAGCTTTTACAAAATCCGACTTCGATTCAACATGCTTAAAATCAAATGAGATTCCGGATGCCTTCAGCTCATTGAAAATAAGATCCGCATCGGATTGCATGTCTTCCAACAGCAGGACCTTTACGGGAGAATTCACAGAAAATGGCTCACTTGATAAGGTTGGCTTCTATGCAATCGATAAGTTCATGCATGGCCAATATGGGCTTTGCGATGTAGGTGTAACCACCAATAATACCACCGTTGGCCTCTACCTCTTCCTTGGTGACGATACCTGTCAAAAAAACTATAGGGACATTATGAAGATCCGGGTCGTTCTTGATCTCGTCGGCCAGGCTATCACCACTCACGTCCTTCATCATAATATCCAGCAAAATCAGATCCGGCTTAAACTTCCTGGCTGTTTCGATCGCATTCAAACCAACATTTTCAGTCATGACCGTGTAATGACCGGTATCCTCTAAATAGCTTCTTAAAAAAATTGTGATATTTTTCTCGTCATCCACCACGAGAATTCTCTTCCTCATAACCCGTCTCCACAATTATCAATAATTACTATATCTTATCAATATTATACATCATACAATTCTACTTATCAATACCACGCCACAAAAATCCAGAAGCGCCCTTGGGAATTTCCGGCAATTGGATCTTGCTTAATTTAGGTGAGGCGTGGGCGTGAGCGCCAGATTTTGATGAGGCGTTGGCAGATCTTTTCTAGAGAGCGGTAAAGGATCCATCCACCGGGCCAGCGGTGGATTTGCGAGAGAGTTTGCATGAGAAATAGACGATAAGCCAGATCAACACCATTCAGATGGAATATTTTTGCATGCTGAACTTCTCTAGCCTTATCCTTGTATAACAATCTGTTCTGAAAATTGAACGTGAAGTCCTCGGTGAGCGGGATGCCTTTTTTGGCCATCCAAAGATTAAGGATGGACTGATCTGACCATTTGATATGTTCATCGTACCGATCGATCAGATGATTCAATAGTTCATAATTCTCCTGCGTTCGGAGCGATCTGGGGATCGCAAAAATACCCGCATTGGCGGCACGCGTGGGCATCGCGATGCCATCTTCGCTCAAAAGCTTGATCAGCTTTGGATCCTTCCTGTTATAAAAAATAGCATCATCCCCTGTGTATGTTTCAGGATAGATCAAAAATTTATCCGTGTTTAAAAGAGGCTCAAGCGAGCCCCGCACGATAATATCGGTGTCCAAATGCACCACGGTTTCATAAGCGTCAAAACGCCGTGTCCATATCAAAAATCGTGAATAGCTGATCCGTGGGTCGGCAAATTTGGGATGATGGCTGGCCATCGCAGGACCGGTTTTAAATTCTTCAAAACCTACTTGGACGGTTGTGACACGGGCAAATCTCCTTAACCCGGCACACTCTTCTTCACTCAGATCCGTGTGATAAATAATGAGCTCCGGGTGATCAGGATACGCCTTATCCAGAGACTTAAGAAAACAGTTCGCATAATCCAAGAACCGTTTATTGAGGGAAACAAATAAAATGTGAGGGCGACTCATCCCTTAGAATGGCCGGTCAGCGCATTCAACGTTTGCCGCCCAAAATGACGAGCCTTTTGAACGGCTGGAATGTAGCGATAATATTTAAGTTGGTTGAGTGGGCTTAATTTACCCCGAAACGTAGATACAAATCTTGGTTTGGGCTCACCATTTTTTGCCACCATGAAATACGGCGGCTTGATGGTAGGATCATAGTGTTTTGACTTCATATACTCCACAATATAAACCCATCTTTCCCCGTCAGACTTATTGGACTCGCTACGATGCAAGATCATCGATGAAAAAATGACCACATCCCCCGCCTTGGCGTGAACCAATACCTCTTCACCCACCTTGGCGTCACAAATGATATGTCGTCCCTTGTGCGGCTTATGAAGTTGATGTCCCCTGAGATGGCTGCCCTTTTGAAATTGCAACCCACCCGTTTTCTCATCGGCATCCGTCAAAGCCACCCATAATTGAAAGGATGCGTCCTTGACCTTGCTGTATCCATTGTCCTGATGCCATGGGTATTCTTCTCCGCCAGAATTTTTAAGCACCGCATGATCCCATCTTATCCAAAAAGACGAACCGGCAAATTGTCTCAAAAGACGGATGAGTTTTGGCTGGCTGCAGAAATTTTGAAGATTTTTACTACGGCGGTATAGATTGTGAAAAAAATGCATCCGATTTGTATCTTCGTCGGCTGGCTTATCATAATAATGTGAGGTGACTTTAATCTCTTCGTGGAGTTCTTTTACCTCGTCTTGGGTGAAAAAGTTCCTTAGCGCGATATAGCCATTTTGGTTGAATTCCACGCGGGTGGTCATAGGTAGCAGAGTATGGATGACGGGATTTGATTAGTCAAGTCGAGGTCTTTATAAAAACTGCTCGTACACCGATCTATAATATTTAACTTTTTTGTCTTCTAACGATTCATTCTTCCAAGGCTTCTCGCGACCATTCCAATGAACCACACGAGCCGAAACCCCTCTCTTCCAGGGCCCCGGCAGGCCCATCGCCGCCAATCGCTGCTGGGTTCGCGTCAAAATAACGGGAGCCCGCAAATTCCTTTTGTTTTTAATGGTATGTGAGTAAAGACTACACGCCATATCCGGCCAAAGACAATAATTGTATTCTCTCGGAAGTTCGGTAAAACGACCATAACGATGAAACAAAATATTCAAGATCCCTTGATCGGCATTTTTAAAAAACTCCCACCCATAAGATCGGGCGATCTCAAAACATTGATCCAGTATCTTTTCGGCCGCCCAATAACGGGGATCCAGCAGCATCACACCACTATTCAGAAAAAAACTTTGATCTGTCAAACCTTCGCGGCGCTTGACGGACTCAGGGTCTGAAAATTCGTGTGCAAGGGTATACATCTCTCGCCTAGCAGCGACGGGCCCTCGATACGAGAAGATCGGCTCAAGATCATCCAAAACGACTAGATCGCTGTCCAAATAAAGAACCCGGTCAAAATCGGTCAGTTTTTCAACGAATAACTTAAAATAAGCACCCACGGTAAGATCCCCGCGATGATCATTGGTGAGATACGAAGGATCTATTTTTATGAATTCGCATCCATTCAGCTTTCTTTTTTGCTCATCCGAAAACCCATCATGGAGAACAAAAACCGGCAAATGCGGGTTGGTAAAGCGCACACTACGAACGGCTACTTCAAGCCCTTTTTCGAAATATTCGTTCAAACCACCGTGAAAAGCAAAATAAACGCATTTCTTCATGGATTATGAACGCAGTTCGGCCAGACGGAGGAAAAACTGAGTGAGAGTTGAAAGGAATACAGCTGCGGATGCGATCAAAAAGTACCTTGTGTAAATATCTAGCCCCGGCAAAGCTATCGCACACATTGTGTGAGTGCCGGCCACCAATAAACTGCCCATGAGCGCCCACGGCTGATCCTTGGCAATCCCTCGCAATATTGCCAAATGAAGCCAAAGAAGAAAAAGCTGAGCGCAGGGAAGAAAGAAATACGCTACCAAAAATCCACTTTCATACCAAAACACAATCTGGGGCCAAAACTTCTTACCAATCAAAACAAGCAACCAAAGATAATACAAAATACTGGCTTTATAAAAGCTGCGCAATATGGGCCATGCCCTTTTTTTCATGGTATATCCCCCATCGCTCATCGAATTGCGTCCAATAATTCCTGATTATTCCGATGTTTTTCTAGATGTTCGACCAATGTCCTTGCCGCATCGACTGCGCCCAATTCCGCCAGAGTACGGCGCAACTTGCGCACCTTCAGAAGTTCTTCGGAGCCTAACAACAACTCCTCTCTTCGGGTACCGCTCTTGGGAATGTCAATCGCCGGAAAAATACGCCGGCCAGATATCTCTCTGGACAAGACGATCTCCATATTGCCCGTGCCTTTAAATTCCTCAAAGATCACATCGTCCATACGGCTACCTGTCTGTACCAGGATCGTCGCCAACATCGTGAGCGATCCCCCGTTCTCGATCTTTCTGGCGGCGCCAAATATCCTCCTGGGCGCCTCCAAAGCTCTCGCATCCACACCGCCTGACAACGTGCGACCACTCGAATGGCGCTCGGCATTGTGCACGCGAGCAAGGCGCGTCAGAGAATCGATCACGATCATAACATTCTTTCCCTCCGAGACCTCGCGAAACGCCTCTCTCAATAATTCATCCGCAGCGCGAATATGCTGCTCGTAACTTTCGTCGGATGATGATGCTTTAACCGTCGCAGCCACACTGCGTTTAAAATCCGTAACTTCCTCCGGCCTCTCATTGATCAAGAGGCAGTACAATTTGATATCCGGATAACCTTTTGCGACCGACTGACAAATATGCTTCAAAAAAGTGGTCTTTCCGGAACCGGGCGGTGCTACGATCAAACCCCTTTGCCCCATCCCTATCGGACAGATCAGATCCATAGCGCGCATCGTCAGCTCCGAGCTGCCCGACTCGAGCCGGATCCGCGGCGATGGATCTACAGCGGTGCCTGCATAAAATTTTTTCTCAAACTCATCTGCTTGCCGAACGGCAGGCTGATGCATCGGTCTGCGGCCATGCGCCGTCTGAGAGCGCCAATGATTGTTGCCGCCTTGCCTTTGGGATCTAAAATCTCTCACGACTTCCTCAAATTCTGTTTCATAGTTTTTTCATATCCTTGATCTGTTGGAAAGTAATATTGAATTCGCTTTTCAAGATAGTCTTGCGCCACGACATGCCCCTCATAATCGTGGGCATATTTATATCCCTCACCATGACCCAACACCTGCGCCCCTTTATAACTGGCATCTTTTAGATGCTTGGGCACTTCCAGTGTTTTATTTTCGGCTATATCCTTCAAAGCTTTATCGATGGCTAGATAGCTGGCATTCGATTTGGGTGCGCATGCAATATAAACCACAGCTTGAGCCAGCGGTATCCTAGCCTCCGGCATCCCCAGGTACTCCGCTGCCTGAAATGCAGCATTGGCGATCATGAGCGCCCTAGGATCAGCGTTGCCCACATCTTCGGAAGCACAGATCACGATACGACGTGCGACAAATCTTGGATCCTCGCCGGCATACAGCATCTTGGCCAGATAATAAAGCGACGCATCCGGATCCGAGCCGCGCATCGACTTAATGAATGCAGATATCGTATCATAATGCCCATCCCCATCCGCATCATAAACAACGGCTTTTTTTTGGATAGACTCTTCCGCAACATCTCTTGTGAAAACGATCTGCCCCGACTCATTCCTGGGCGTCGTCAATACCCCGATCTCCAACGCATTTAAAGCCCGGCGCGCATCGCCATCACACTTGATCGACAGCAGCTCCAGAGCATCTGTATCCAACTGGACCGGGAACGCTCCCAACCCCTTCTCTTTATTTTGCAAAGCATTGAGAATGATTTTTTGTATATGCGCTTCCGAGAGAGACTTCAGCTCAAACACGAGCGATCGAGACAAAAGCGCCGGTACGATCGAAAAAAATGGATTTTGTGTCGTCGCACCAATAAGGATCGGATTCCCCCTCTCCACATCCGGCATAAGAACATCTTGCTGCGACTTTGAGAACCGATGGATCTCGTCGATGAACAAGATCGTCTTTTGCTTTTTAACAGCGATACGCTGCTTGGCGCCCTCTATGACTTTGCGGATCTCAGCAACGCTGCTGGAAACCGCATTCAACGCCTCAAAATGTGACTTGGTTTCATTGGAGATAACCGTCGCGAGGGTGGTCTTGCCTGTACCCGGCGGTCCATAAAGAATGATCGATGAAATTCGATCCGAAATAATGGCGCGATGCAGCAATTTCCCCGGCGCCAATATATGCTCCTGCCCCGTATATTCCGCCAACAAAGACGGCCGCATACGAACAGCAAGAGGTTCATGTCCAGAACTACCCTGAGAGCGCGACTCGAAGAGATCCATACAGTACCTCATTATAACGCAAATATCGTTTATCCAAGAAGAACCTTTCAATTATCTCTCTAAGTCATAGATGCAAGCCGTCGCTCGATCTTTATTTTCTTTGCCCTTACCCCTTTTCTCGCATGGTTTTGTTGTAAGTCATTTGGATCCTCGGACAAAATCCAAGACGCTTCGGTAGTAGTCCTATATCAACAGGGCGAAGCGTCCGGTGGATTTCCAGCTCGCTAGACTCTAAACTCAGGGCTCGTGCCGTCTCCAAACGACTTACAACAAAACCATAAGCGCTCCAAAAGGGCCGGGAACAAAGAAAACAAAGATCGAGCAACGGCTTAGGCTCTAAACTGGCACTCGCCCTGATAGATCAATTAATAGCCGAGTGCCCGTCTAGCATCTAGTCGGTAACAGGTTTCGTTTTTGACCAATCCCGGCCTTTTCCGAGCGCTTATAGCTTTGTCATAAATGGCAATGGAGACGCCACTTGAAAGTCCCATTGGCCGAGCCTTTAATATAGCGCGAGTGCGTCATGGCTCTTTTAGGCATACCGCACGAGTGTACCTTCGAGGCCAACGGACTTTTGGCGAGCCTGCCTGCCGGCAGGCAGGGGTCCATGCCATTTATGACAAAGCTATGCGAGGAAAAGGGCAAGGGTGGGCAAAAGCGAAACCTGTTACCGACTACATGATAGGCGTGAGAGAGAAATATAAAAAGAGCTATGTTTTCTTTTTGGCTGTGGAACGTTTGGTGGCCTGGACGGAGGCGTCTATCCAAATGCTTAGCTGGGAGGGGTCTTCGAGGATATCGGCGGGGAGTTTCCAGTAGGACATGGCCACTCTTTTGCCTTTTTTGGTTTCATATGAAAATGGTGATGACTTTCGCTTTTCAAATTGAGCTCGATTTTTATCATCGACTTTGAAATAAAGCTCATCTTCGACCAGGATGCTGAATATAACCCCATTTTTATAGAGGCCATATCCTCCAAACATGGCTTTCGCCGTGATCCCCCTCACCTCACGCATGGCATCTTCGAGGATATAGGTTAGAAATTCGGATTTTTTCATAAACACTCCTCAAGAGTCTTGCCATCACATCCTTCCACCAGTTCGCAAGCTAAAAGAGTCATATCGTCATCCGGTTTTGATGGTGAGCACCAATTTTCAACTTCGCGAATGACACTTTGGGCGCTTTCAAATAACGACGATCGCCGCATCTGGGACAGATGAGCCATTAGACGCTCTTCTCCGAACTGTTCACGCCGGCGACCCCTTGCTTCGGTCAGGCCATCTGAATACAAATAAAACCGATCCCCCGGTTTAAGTTTCATACAAAGCTCCGAATACTCAAAATTTTGATCCACACCTATCGGCATCCCGGAACCGGCGGCCGCTTGAGCTTTTCCTTCTTTGGAGACTACGATTGGGAGAGGATGGCCTGCACATACATAACAAAACTCCAGCGTTTGAACATTGAGCACGCCATACAGCATCGTAAACAAGTGAAGTAGATCCGGATTGGCGGTAAAATGACGGTTCAATTTTTCAGCTACTTCGGCAGGCCGCGCCAAGCCTGATTGACTGCCTAGTTTGCTGCGGATAAATGAAGCTTCTGAAAATGGCGAAAGAAAATGGCTGGCGGCCACTGACAAAAGCGACGCACCGACTCCGTGGCCGGTCACATCCAACACGTACATCCCGACATGCTTTTCATCTAAAGGGAAAATATTAAGAATATCCCCTCCCAATTCATCCGAAGGCTTGAAAGCCCAACCCGAACGAAGGCCCTTCACGCGCGGCGAGGATACCGGAAGAAGCGACCGCTGGATCACAGCTGCTGCTTCAAGATCCGCCCTCATCTTGTCATGCGCTTGCCTGAGCTCGGATTCCTTTTCTTTGAGCTCCGTCAGGTCATGCCAGACTGCGATCATGCCGGGCCGCCCGCCGATCTCCAGCGTGTTGAGCGTTACCTGAACCGGAAAATCTTCGCCTGTGAGCTTACGATGGACCCATTCGAATCGGTGGAACCCTTTTTCTCTTGCGACCCAATCCATTTCGATCAGTTTATCGCGCGATAACCTTCCATCCGGCTGAAACTCAGGAGAGAGCAGTCCGGGATGGATCTTTAAAACATCTTCTTTGCTTTTAGCGTTCAGCAGTGAAACCGTGGCTTGATTACAATCAGTAATAACGTCATCAATAATGATGAAATGCGCATCGGAGGAATGTTCAAACAGAAGCCTAAAGCGATCGTCGGACACGGAGGGATTCCCAGTAAAAAAAGAGGGATGGCAGCATATGCCGCCATCCCCATTTATTTAAACTATCTCTTTCTCGGGCCAAAATTCGTCTTGGCTTTATTGCAACAAGGCTTGCTGCAATGCGTTTCGCAAGACTTTTTGTCTTTTTTCATCGAACATTGCTTCTTGTCGGCAGACATAGTGCATTCTTTTTTATCGCCATGCTCACCATCCATACCACACTTGCCGCAATGAGCCAAAGCGACACCCGACGAAGCCGCGCAAACCATTAGAATCATTAAACCGGTGATAAACTTTTTCATACGAACCCTCCATTTGTTGTTAATAATATCACACTAGCTGGCATTGTTGCCCTATCTTAATGTTTTCAAAAAATCCTGATCGGTGATGGCGTTTCGAGGGCCGGTCATATAATTATAGTCCTTGGCCGGGGTTCGCCAATCGCCATAGATCGACTCCAGTAAATCCTCCGCACGCGTCGGTACCCACACACGGATCCCAGCGACAAAAATCTTTGATACGAACTCATTGAACACATGGTCTGGATAATGATATGCCGTGATCTCGCCCGAGAGCTCCGATCGCGCGGACTGAATCATTTTACCCTTGTGCTTGTAAATACGATCGATATCCAAATATAGCAATCCATCGGCCGTTACAAAAGATAATGAGTAGGGCACGTCATGCCTAACCTTATAACCTCTTTTTTTCATTGCACGAATAAGTTCGTCCTTTTTGGCGTAATCATCGTCCAGCATCCCCAGGTCAATGTCATAGTCATGCTCCAAAAACCGCCCCTCTCTCACCTGACCCAGAAGCGTGCCCCACATTAAAAAGGGCTTCATACCAAGCTGTGAAGATGCATCAACAAGATCGCGTAAAAAATCAGCGCCATGAATATGGAGCTTGAAATTATAAAGGGATTTCATTTCGATTGTCACTTGACTAACGCGCTCAAACGCGACAAGGGGGTTTCTCAGGAAACCCCGAAGCACAGCTAAGAGGATCCTAAGCCTCCAGGGCATACGAAAGCTCAGGCGCTTACTCCCATTCGATGGTGGCGGGTGGTTTGGAGCTGACATCATAAACCACGCGGTTGACACCTTTGACTTCATTGATAATTCGGTTGGAAATTCTGGCCATCACATCCCGAGGAAATTCAAACCAGTCGGCTGTCATCCCGTCCACCGATGTCACAGCACGAAGCGCTATCACATTGTCATAAGTTCTTTCGTCACCCATAACGCCCACCGTTTTGACAGGAAGGATCACAGCAAATGCCTGCCAAATCTTGTCATACAATCCCGCTTTGCGGATCTCATCTATGAAGCGCACATCGGCCTCGCGAAGGATCCTGAGCCGCTCCTCGGTGATATCTCCCAGCACACGCACTGCTAAGCCGGGGCCCGGAAATGGGTGCCTACCAATCAAATAAGAAGGCAAGCCCAGCTTTAGGCCCAGCGCACGAACCTCATCCTTGAAAAGCTCCCTGAGCGGCTCGATGAGCTTGAGATTCATTTTTTCCGGCAAGCCACCCACGTTGTGATGTGACTTGATCACGGCGGTTGGCCCGCCAAACGCCGACTGCGACTCGATCACGTCCGGATAAAGTGTCCCCTGCGCCAAATATTTCACTTTTTTGATCTTCTTGGCCTCGCGGTCAAACGCATAGATAAACTCGTGGCCGATGATCTTCCTTTTTCTCTCGGGATCCGTGACACCTTTGAGTTTTCTCAAAAAATGTTTTTCAGCGTGCACGATCTGCATATTCAGATTGAATTTACCTTTGAAAGCTTGTCTCACCTGATCCACTTCGTCTTTGCGAAGAAGGCCATTGTTGACAAAGATACATGTTAACTTTTTTCCGATCGCCCTTGAAAGCAATGCGGCGGCCACCGAAGAATCGACTCCACCGGAGAGACCCAAGATCACGCGGTCATTCTTAACTTGATCACGGATCTTAAGCACAGTCTCACGGATAAAATTATCCATGGTCCATGTTTTCTTGAATTGGCAGACACCGAACAAGAAATTTTGGATGACATTCGTTCCGAACTGACTGTGCATCACTTCGGGATGGAATTGCACACCATATATCTTCTGCTCCCGATTCTCAAAAGCAGCCATATGCGTATTTTTGGTATAAGCGGTGCGGACAAAGCCTTTGGGCACACGTGAGACGTAATCGCCATGACTCATCCAAGATGTCCATCGGCGAGGCGTGCCCCTAAAAAGAGAACCTCCACCCGAAACCGTGTATACATCCGCGCGGCCGTATTCACGATGCCGCGCCTTGCGAACCTCACCGCCCAGTAGATGAGAAATAGCCTGCATACCATAACAAATACCCAGCACCGGCACCTTCAGCTGCAAAAACTCAGGGTTAAGCTTGGGTGAATTCTTTTGATAGATACTCGCCGGCCCTCCGGAAAGAATGATCCCTTTTACGTTTTTGGATAAAATTTTGTCGATGGAGATGGTTGGAGGGACAATTTCACAAAAAACTTTAGCTTCTCGGACGCGGCGGGCAATAAGTTGATTATACTGAGAACCAAAATCAATGATTAAAAGAGTTTCCATATAAAAATCCTTTTAGAGTTGATTCGAATTAATTGGGATTCAATAAAACCTTTATTGGTGCAAAACTTTTTCGATGGATCTCACAGGGCCCGTGAACTTTCAACGCTTCAGAGTGCTGTGCCGTGCCATAACCTTTATGATCAGCAAATCCATACTCCGGGTACTGGTTGTGATACGTATCCATCAAACGATCACGCGTCACTTTAGCAACGATGGAAGCGCAGGCGATCGCCAACGATATCCGGTCTCCCCCGATAACAGGAAATTGACGCGCCTCCAACTTCGGAACTTTATCCCCATCGATCAAAACACATTCCGGCTGAGCGGGCAGTTTAGAGACCGCCAGCTCCATCGCACGAAATGTCGCTTGGAGAATATTCCAACGATCAATGGATACCGCATCCACGATACCGACCCCCACATCACACTTAGCAAGGATCTCCGTGTATGCCTCTTCACGGGTACGAGCTGTCATTTTCTTCGAATCATCAATATCCGATAAAAATGAAAAGTCCCTGACGATCACGGCTGAAGCGACGACTGGACCCGCCCATGGGCCACGACCCGCTTCATCCACGCCCGCCAGGGACTTAAACCCCTGATCGAGAAACTTTAGATCATGCAGAAGAAGCTGCTGGAGCCTCTTCTCGCTTTTCTTCCTCAATACGATTTCTCTTTCCGGTAGATTTTCTAAGATAGTAAAGCTTGGCGCGACGCACCTTGCCCTTACGAACCACCTCTATCTTCTGAACTGTGGGTGAATGAACCGGAAAATGGCGCTCCACACCTTCACCAAAAGAAACTCTGCGCACTGTGAAAGTGGCGCGGATCCCTGAGCCCTTTTTACGCATCACGGTTCCTTCGTAAACCTGTGTACGGATCTTGTCGCCTTCTTCCACGCGGACCGACACCCGAACCGTATCTCCGATCGAGAATGCTGGCACATCTTTTTTTGTTTGTTCGGCCTCAATAGCCTTGACTAGCGGATGCATTTTTAAACTCCTGACTGCCTTAAGTCTTACTTTTTTTACTTTTTACCCTGGCCTCTTTTTTCAACAGATCCGGCCGCCTTTTCTTCGTCCTCAAAAGAGCCTGTTTCTGCTGCCAATCGGCTATTTTTTTATGATCCCCCGACAACAAGACGTCAGGGACTTTTAAACCCCGGTATACGGCAGGTCGAGTGTATTGGGGGTATTCTAGCAGATTTAGGGTGAAACTTTCAAATTCCTTCGAATCTGCACATCCCAGCACTCCCGGCAAGAGCCGGATCACCGTATCCATCACCACCATGGCAGGTGTCTCGCCCTGCGTCATCACGTAGTCCCCGATAGAGACCTCATCGGTTACCAATCCCTCAATAACCCGCTCGTCCACACCCTCATAATGCCCACAAAGGAAAGCGATCTCTTTTTCCTTCGAAAACTCGGTGGCCATAGCCTGATTAAATGGCTTTCCGGACGGTGTCAGATAAACAAAACGCAAACCGCGCTTCTTTGTGGATCCGCCAAACAAACTATCATAGGCCTCGAAAATAGGCTCCGGCTTCATCAGCATGCCGGGGCCGCCACCAAAAGGCTTGTCATCACAAGTCTTGTGTTTGTCATGCGTCCAGTCCCTTAAATTGTGGATCTGGATCGAAACAGCCTTCTTCTCAAGAGCCCGCTTCACCATGGAATGCGATAAAAACGAATCGAACATCCCCGGGAAAAGCGTCAAAACATGGATCTTCAGCTGAGCTTCATCCCCGCTTTTTTGAGGATAGAACGTACGGTCTCAGATGGCTTTGCGCCCTTGCTCATCCAAAATGTAACGCGCTCGGTGTTGACCTTCATGTCCGCAGGAGTGGTTGCTGGATTCCAATAACCCACTTCTTCGATAAAACGTCCATCACGCGGAAACTTCGAATCCGTCACGACCAAGCGGTGCTTGATCTTTTTCTTGGTTCCGGTATTTTTTAAACGAATAACAACTGCCATATCACTTCTCCTTTATCTTAAATCTTTTTCTCTTCTTATTTTTGCTCCCAAGCTTTGAAGCTTGGCCACCAAATTCTCATACCCACGGTCGAGATGGTACACACGAGAAACTTCCGTAGTTCCCTCGGCGACTAACCCCGCCAATACCAAGGCAGCGCTTGCGCGCAAATCGGATGCCATCACAGGCGCTCCAGACAATTTCTTCTTTCCGCTGACGATCGCACTATTGCCCTCCAACATCACATTGGCGCCCATACGATTGAGCTCGGCCACGTGCATAAAACGATCCGGATAAATCTTCTCAGTGATCACGCTGATGCCGGGCACGATGCACATAAGTGCCATCATTTGCGCTTGCAAATCCGTCGGAAAACCTGGATAAGGAAGTGTCGTCACCGACACCGGCCGCAAAACTCTTTCACGACGCACACGCACATCCCCGTTCTTCTCAAGGATATGAACGCCCGCGTCCCTTAATTTATCCACCATGGCGCCGAGCATGTTGGCATTCATGTTCTTAAGCGTCACGTCGCCCTTGGTCATCGCAGAGGCCATCACGTACGTCCCGGCTTCAATGCGATCCGGGATCACGGTATACGTGGCTCCGTGTAATTTTTTGACACCCTCGATTTCGATCGACGGAGAACCGAGCCCCTCGATCTTAGCGCCCATTTTCTTCAGAAAATTTCCAAGGTCTACGACCTCAGGCTCACAAGCAGCGTTATCGATCACGGTGCGGCCTTTAGCCAAACACGCGGCCATCATCACATTGCCGGTTCCTAAAACACTGGATCCGAACGCGCCGCCCAGAAATATACGGCGACCTTTGAGCTGCTTGGCTTTGGCCAATACATATCCGTGCTCCAATGTCACATCCGCGCCCAATGCCTTCATGCCTTTGATATGCAAATCAATAGGCCTCGGGCCGATCACGCATCCGCCCGGAAACGACACCTGCGCATGTCCAAATCGTGCCAAAAGTGGGCCTAGAAAACAAATAGAGCCACGCATGGTGCTGACAAGCTTATAAGAAAGAACGGGGTTCTTCACAGCCGCCGAATCGATCTCGACCGTATCCGCGGCATGATTCACTTTGGCGCCCAGCTGCCGCATGATCTTCACCATCGTGAAGACGTCCGCAACTTGCGGAACATTTTTAATAACTGATTTTTCGCGCGATAAAAATGCGGCGGCCAATATCGGCAGCGCAGAATTTTTGGCGCCGCTTACTTCGACCGTGCCTTGCAGCCTTCGGCCGCCTTCAATGACCAGTTTATCCATTTTTTTCCGCTATTAAAATTCTATCGATGCCGTTCAGATCTTGAATGAATCGGATATTTTTGTAATGTTTATTTATTTTTAGATCCTGTTGCAAAATCTTGGATTGCCCCTGACCTATCTCCATGAGCAGTACTCCGTCCGAATTTAATCGCGAAGGAGCTTCGGATAAGATCTCCCTGATCACATCCAGTCCCAACGACCCGCCTAAAAGTGCCAACCGAGGCTCGCGCTGAACTTCCCCGGAAAGACCCGCCCAATCTTCGTCGGGTATATACGGCGGATTGGACACAATAATGTCCCAAACTGCTTTTGTCTTCTTGAAAGGCAAAAAAGTAAAGCCTTCGACAACTTTTATCTTTTCACCTAACCCAAAGCGTTTCAGATTCTTACGACAAATTTTAAGTGCCTTTGGGGAAGCATCCAGAGCCGTCATTCTACAGGGGGGGCCGTCTATTGTCAAACTTATGGCAATACAACCAGTACCGGCTCCCAAATCCAATATTTTGGGCGCCTTGTCTTTAAAACGTCCTCGCATAAGCGCCAAAACTTCCTCCACCAACACCTCGGTCTCGGGCCTGGGGATCAGCGTGTCGGGCGATACAGCAAAAAGGCGGCCATAAAACGGAGCTTCACCCATCACATGCGCCAACGGAATACCCTCCTCGCGAGCCCGTAAAATGCGGCTGACTTTTTTGAGTGTCATGGGCGCAAGCGTCTTACTGTCCAAATAAAAACTAAGGCGATCCTTACCAGAGCAATGCTCCAGAATACGCTCTGCCTCGACGCGAGGAGACAAAGCGCCGGCTCGACCCAACTGCTCTTCCATATGCTTCAAGAGCTCTCTCACATTTTCTCCAGCTCTGCCTGAAAGAGGGCTTCGACGAATTCGCCGATCTCCCCCTCCATCACGGCTTCAAGATTATACAGAGTCAGCCCGATACGATGATCGGTGACGCGCCTGTCAGGAAAATTGTAGGTGCGAATTTTTTCGCTGCGATCACCCGAACCCACCTGCTCTTTGCGCTGTTTGGCCAGCTCAGCATTGCGCTCGGAAGTGATCTTGTCATACAAACGTGCACGAAGGATCTTGAGTCCTTTTTGTTTGTTCTTCAGTTGTGATTTCTCGTCCTGGCAACTGACGGTCAAACCCGAAGGAATATGAGTGATACGGACAGCTGAATCGGTGGTGTTGACGCTCTGACCGCCAGGGCCGCCGGAGCGAAAAACATCGATGCGAAGATCTTCATTTTTTATCTCGATCTCGACTTCCTCTGCTTCCGGCATAATAGCGACCGTGACAGCGGATGTGTGAATACGGCCAGAAGCTTCGGTCGCGGGTACGCGCTGCACACGATGCGTGCCGCTCTCAAACTTAAACTTACCATAAGCGCCGGAGCCGGAAATATTGGCGATGAGTTCTTTGAGGCCACCCGCTTCGTTGGGCGAGCTAGACAACACCTCTACTTTAAAACCCAGCTTTTGAGCAAATCGGGTGTACATACGAAACAGCTCAGCTGCAAAAAGACCCGCTTCAAGACCTCCCGTTCCTGCCCGAATTTCCAGGATCACGTTTTTCTGAAGCATGGGGTCTTCTTGAATCAAACAACCCTCAATGTCTTTGGTGATCTGCTTCAGCTGCGTTTCCAAAGAAGCCGCTTCGGCCTTCGCCATCTCAAGCATGTCGGCAGGCTGGGATTTGTCATTTAAAATTTTTTGAACTTCCTCGGTCTCTTCCTGGGCTTTGAGATAATTCTTAAAGAGAGACGTGATGGGCTCAAGGGCACGGAACTCCTTACCCAGATCGCGCAACTTGGTTTGATCACTCGTCACCGTGGGATCTTCTAGGAGCTTACGAACTTCTTCGTAGCGCCTGACCTTCTCTTCTACTTTTTTGATAAATCTCATCAGATCAATCGATTATAAAAATTTATATATAGAGAAAACTAAAAATCTGCTCAAAAAGCCTCATATGCTAGGCGTGCACGAGTGAGCGCGGAGGCGCTATGGGAATAGCGTCGCCTGCCTGTCGGCAGGCAGGCACAAGCGAACGAGTGGCACAACAACGCAGATGAGGCTTTTTCAGCAGATTTTTAGTTTGCCTTCTTATTGTATCTCTTTTGGAACTTCTCGACGCGTCCGGCGCTGTCGATAAGCTTATGTTGTCCCGTGAAAAACGGATGACAGTTGGCGCAGATCTCCACGCGGATATTCGGCTTGGTCGAGCGCGTGTGGATCACATTGCCACAATTGCATGTGATCGTCGTCTCGTTGTATTTGGGATGTATCTTCTCTTTCATGACTTTCTCCTTTATGACACCTTGTTCATATTTTTCAAAAATTCGCGGTTCGTTTTGGTCTTTGAGACCTTATCGATCAAAAGCTCCATCGCTTCCGCGCTACTCAGTTCATTCAACACTTTGCGCAAGATCCATATCTTGGCCAAGTCATCTTTTTCCACCAACAACTCTTCGCGCCTTGTGTTGGAGCGCTTGATATCGATAGACGGATAAATACGGCGTTGGAACAAATTGCGATCCAACTGAACTTCCATATTACCGGTACCCTTAAATTCTTCAAAGATCACTTCGTCCATGCGGCTGCCCGTGTCCACCAGAGCCGTCGCGATGATGGTCAAACTGCCGCCCTCTTCGATGCTGCGCGCAGCACCAAAGAACCGCTTGGGCTTGTGAAGCGCATTCGAGTCCACACCGCCTGACAGTATCTTACCTGAATGTGGGACAGTTGTGTTATAGGCACGTGCGAGACGAGTGATCGAGTCCAAAAGGATCACAACATCCTTTTTGCATTCAACCAAACGCTTAGCCTTCTCCAACACCATCTCAGCCACCTGCACATGACGCTCAGCCGGCTCATCAAAGGTGGAGCTTATGACCTCACCCTTCACCAGGCGTTGCATATCCGTGACTTCTTCCGGGCGCTCATCGATGAGAAGCACGATCATCACCGCATCCGGGTGATTGGTGGTGATGCTATTGGCGATCTTCTGCATCAGCACGGTTTTACCGCTGTAGGGCGGCGCCACAATAAGACCACGCTGACCCATACCAATAGGAGCCAATAGATCTAAAATGCGTGTCGATACGTCGGAACCGCCCGTCTCCATCTGCCATTTATGGTTTGGATAAATGGGCGTCAGGTCATCGAACAGCACCTTTTCGCGCACATCACCAGGCGACTCATTGTTCACTTTGTTCACCATCAGCATGGCGAAATAACGCTCACCCTCTTTGGGCGGGCGGATCTGACCGGCTACAGTATCACCCGTGCGCAAATTGAATTTGCGAATCTGAGACGGAGATACATAAATATCATCCGGGCAAGGCAAATAATTGTAATTGGGTGAGCGTAAAAATCCGAAGCCGTCCTGCAGGATCTCCAGTACACCCTCCCCCGTCATGACGCCATCCTGTTCGGGCTGCGCCTGCAGGATCTTAAAGATCAGATCCTGTTTCTTGAGTCCGCTGACACCATTCACTTTCATCTTATGGGCGATGTCGTTCAGCTCCGACATTTTCATTTTCTTAAGTTTCGCTAAATCTATATCCATCTTCGATCTTCCTCCGTTAAACTATGATTTACTTAATATTCTCGAAAATTTTTTTTGCCTTGGCTTCGAGTTCTTCCAAGGTTCCATTATTGTGGATCACAAAATCAGACATCTTGGCCTTGCGAGCCAAAGACCATTGTGATGATAATATTTTTTTAGCCAGTGCTGGAGGGATCCCACGAGCTGCGGCGCGCCGCAAGATCATGGGCTGATTTGAGCTCACCAGGATGACCTTTTCTACAAGCTTCTCCATTTTAGATTCAAACAAAAGAGGAACATCCAATACGATAAGGCCATCTTTGTTTTTGAATTTCTCGATTATTTTGTACGTTTCCAAGATCACGCTCGGGTGTATCAAGACATTGAGTTTTTTGAGATCCTTGGGATGGCTAAAAACACGCTCCGCCAAGCGCCGCCGATCCAACTGCCCGTTTTTTTGGACAAATTCGCTCCCAAATATCTTGACGATCGCCTTATAGATCGGCGTCCCCTTGCGGGTCAAATCGGCCGCCAAGCGATCCGCATCGATCACCTGAGCGCCCCATTTTTTAAAGAAACTTGAAACAGCTGACTTGCCACAAGCCAGACTCCCCGTCACCCCGATCACCTGCATCACGCCGCCCTCAAAAGTTCTTGATATAGATTTTTATACGCCACTGAGCTTTTCTCCCAAGAAAAATCTGCGCTCATAGCATTTTTTTGCGCCCAAGCATAGCGCTCTTTATTTTGAAATAGCCGTATGGCACGCTCGCACGCATGCAACAGCTTTTCCGGTGATTTTTCCTTAAATACTAAACCGTTGCCCGAAACTGTATCCGCGTCCACATCGACCACGGTATCCGCCAAACCACCTGTTTTGCGGACAATAGGAACAGTGCCATATCGCATACTGATCATTTGCCCCAGTCCGCATGGCTCAAAATAAGACGGCATCAGAAAAAAATCAGCCCCCGCATAGATCGAATGTGCTTCTTTGGCATGGAAACCCATGAACGCCGCTGCGTTTTTGGGGTGGCGTTTGGCGACGTTACGAAAAGTAGTTTTATAAGCTTCTTCGCCGTCCCCTAAAATCACAAACTGCACGCGCCTCAGCAAAAGTGTATCCAGGATCTCAGATAACAGATCCAAACCCTTTTGCTCCGCTAGGCGGCTGACGATCGCAAACACCGGCACATCAGGATGTACTTCAAAACCACACATTTTCTGCAGCGCTTCTTTGCACTTTGCTTTACCCGCACGATTAACCGCTGAAAAATTAACAGGGATCTTTTTGTCTTTTTGTGGATTCCACATCACCAGATCGATCCCGTTCAAGATACCCGTCAAATCTGCCTCTCGTTTTCTGACCACTCCGTCCAATCCGTACCCAAATTCGGACGTCTTCATCTCCTCAGCATACGTGGGGCTCACCGTCGAGATACGATCCGCAAACAAAAGCCCTGCCTTGAGTAAATTGATCTTGCCGTAAAACTCAAATCCATCGATCGAAAATAAAGATGGATCCAAACCCAAATGGCCATATTGACGATGCGCAAATTGTCCTTGGTAGGCCAGGTTGTGCACGGTCAAAATAGATCGAGTATTCTCAAAAAAAGGATCTTTGGCGTATTGCGTCTTAAGCAAAACCGGCAATAAAGCCGCCTGCCAATCATGCGCGTGCACAATATCCGGCTTGAACCCCATCCGCTTACAAGCTGCAAGCGCGTCATGGCAAAAATACGAAAAACGAGCCAAGTTGTCCGGATATTCGCCGCGATCATTGCCGTAAAGACCGGCTCGGTTAAAATACTCCTCGTGTTCAGAGAAATAGATCTGGATGCCTGGTGCTATCCGCTTCCAAGGCCATGGAATGCCACGATATTTGGGCATCACCACCAAAAAATCGACACCTTGCTTGGCGAGCGCCTTGGGCAAAGACCCCGTTACATCCGCAAGTCCTCCCGTTTTTTCAAACGGCGCCACTTCAGAAGCGACAAACAACACTTTTATCTTACTCTTTACCTTGGTATTGATTTTTTTCTTCATATTATAAAGATGTCAAATAGCCAATAGCAGCAGTGAGGGGTGACGCGGAGCCAGAGTGCTTGTTTTTCGGCAAGGCGAAGCACTTGCTGAAAAACGAGCTGGCGCAGCGGCAGGACCCCGAACTCTTCATTTATTATCAATCTCTTTCATATCCAGCCAATTGGGCCCGATCTTCACTGACACATCAAGCGGCACCACAAAATCCGCAGCACCCGACATCTCCCTTCGGACAAGATCCGCGATCTGCTTGATCTCAGCTTGCGGGCCTTCAAACAAAAGCTCGTCATGCACCTGAGAGATCATCTTGGTCTTGATCCCCTTTTTCTCGAATAGTCCTGCGATACGGATCATGGCGATCTTGATCACGTCACTTGCCGTACCCTGAAGCGGAGCATTGATCGCGGTGCGTTCCGCAAAACTCCTGACCCTAGGGTCGCTCGAGTGGATCTCAGGAATATAGCGGCGTCTTTTGAACGCCGTTGAAACAAACCCGTCTTTTTTCGCTTTTTCGATCGAGCTATCCAAATACGCTTTCACGCTCGGATAGCGGTCAAAATAAGCTTTGATAAAATCTTTGGCGGCATCATTCTTGATACCCAGGCTTTTGGCCAAGCTAAAAGCGCCCATCCCATACAGCACGCCAAAATTAACCGTTTTGGCCGAAGACCGCATAGTGTCGGTCACATCCTTGATATCGACATTGTAAATGAGCGCCGCTGTGAACCGGTGAATATCCGCGCCTTTTTTAAAAGCTTCTATCAATTTCTCATCGCCCGACAAATGCGCCAATACCCTCAGCTCGATCTGAGAATAATCCGCCGAAAGCAACACGGCACCCGGCGATCCCGCCACAAATGCACGCCTGATCTTTCGTCCTTCAGCCGTACGAACGGGTATATTCTGAAGATTCGGATCCGTCGAGGATAACCGGCCCGTAGCCGTCACGGTTTGGTTGAAGGAGGTATGCACCCTTTTTGTATGGGGATTGACCAGCTCCGGCAAGGCATCTACGTAGGTCGATTTTAGCTTCGAAAGTTCTCTGAATTTAAGTATTTCCTTGGGAAGAGAATGAATTTCGGAAAGCTCTTGAAGAACCCCCACGTCCGTGGATGCGCCTGTCTTAGTCTTTTTTACCATAGGAAGGCCCAGCTTTTCAAACAAAATCTCTGCCAGCTGTTTGGGCGAATTGATATTGAACTCACCCCCCGCTTCTTTGTGGATGGTCTTGGTCAGCTCGGCCAAACTCTTCTCCATCTCCCGAGATAGATCGTTTAGCATCTGAGTATCGATAGCCACACCCGCAAACTCGATATCGGCCAGCACTTTCACAAGAGGCATCTCGATCTCCCTAAAAAGTGTCATCAGGTCTTTTTCTTCGAGTTTTTGGGAGAGCACATCTGAAAGCCTCAGCGTCACATCGCTGTCCTGGCAGCCATATCGATAAAGCTTGTCGAGATCGACTTGATCCATGGTGATCTGACTTTTTCCTGTGCCGATCAGCTCCACGATATCGGTGATCCTCACACCCAGATGCTCCATGGCAATATCATCCAAATTGTGATTGGGTTTAGCGGGATTGAGGCAATAAGAAGCCACCATAGTGTCAAAATCTACTCCCTGTAGATCGATGTCAAAATTCTTCAAGATCATGATCTCGTATTTGATATTTTGGCCGACTTTTAAGAAATGTTTGTCCTCAAAAAGACTCTTAAGAGAATGCAGGCAATCTTTGGCTTTGAGTTCTCCTGCAAAAGAAACAAAAAATGCCTCTCTGGCTTTAAAAGAAAATGAGACTCCCACAGGCTTTGCGATCATGGGGTTAACATCCGTGGTTTCAAAATCAAAAGCCCATTTTTTATGCGAAGAAAGCTTTTTCTTGAGCGCCTCAAAACCATCTTTACTGGTGATGAGATGGTACGACAGCTCTTTGTCATCGGCATTCTTGGGCTCGGTTGATGGCACGTGCCTAAGCAGCGTGCGAAATTCATATTGTTGATATAGATCCGTGAGCTTCTTTTGATTGGGTTCCTGAATACGCATACCTTCCACATCAAAGTCTATCGGTACATCGCGCATCACGGTGGCAAGATCTTTGGAAAGAACCGCGTCTTCTTTGTGTTTCTGTAAATTCTCTTTCAGCTTATCCGTAAAAACCCTGGGATAGCGCTTGGAAAGAGCGTCGAACTTATTTAAATTCTTAAGAAGATTCTCAACGGAGCCAAACTCCGTCACGAGGGTGGTCGCTGTTTTCTCCCCTATCCCCGGCACGCCGGGAATATTATCGGAGGCATCCCCCATGAGCGCCAATATTTCGACTACCTTATCGGGCCCCACGCCAAATTTTTTGGTGACCTCTGCCGCATCGTAAACCAGATTATCTTTTTGCGGGTTGACCACTTTTACTTTCTTGGTCACAAGCTGCATCATATCTTTGTCGCCCGTGACGATAAAAACCTCGTGGCCTTTTTTTTCAAGATGGGTTGCGAGCGTTGCGATGATGTCATCGGCCTCGTAGCCCTCTTTTTCAAAAATGGGGATATTCATCGCCTCGATCACTTCCTTGATCTTGGGCATCTGGCTCACCAGGTCACCCGGCATGGGTGCCCGGTGGATCTTATATTGATCGAATTTTTCATGGCGATGGGTGGGGCCCTTTAAGTCGAAAGTGACCGCTACGCCATCCGGCTTGATATGTTTAACGATCTTCTCCAGCATCACGATCACGCCATAGATGGCGTTGGTGGGCTCACCTTTGGATGTGCGAAGATCGCGGATCGCGTAAAAGGCGCGGTAACAGAACGAATTACCATCCAACAAAATATATTTCATCGATTATTTTTTATTATGACCTTGTAACGTGTGACTTTGTGACTTTTTATTTTATGGCCTTTTTATTGGTAGGACAGAACAACATACAAAAGCAGCATGATCAAGATCGAACAAAGGATATAAAAATCGTTGAAATGCCAAAAATCCGCAATGCGGTCAAAAAAACTAGCCTTTGCCAGCGATGCCTCATGCACAAAATGATCCGATTTTTTGGGGAAAAGTTCGCGTTCGATACGCCATTTATTCTTGAGGCCTTCGATCTCTTTGCGCTTGAAACGCAAAAAGGCTCCCGCCACTTGATGCGACGGAACACGATGTTTTTCGATCAGCTCTTTGACTTCTGCCTCGGTTACTTCCAGAAGGCCGGCTGCCTCTTTGAGACTGATCAGGTCTTCTGTCAAAAACTCGTTCATTTCTTCTTTTTTAATTTGCATGTTGTGATCTTTCGCTAAACTGGGCATAAGCACCCAGCGATAAACTGTCCTTGTGCCCGGCCTTG
Organism: uncultured Planctomycetia bacterium; assembly: GCA_964402785.1. GTDB lineage: Bacteria > Omnitrophota > Gorgyraeia > 2-02-FULL-51-18 > 2-02-FULL-51-18 > CAYODQ01. The sequence continues at coordinate 23,529 of CAYODQ010000001.1, read as the reverse complement.
AATATGGCCGAACCAAGCGCTGCGATCATGGCCGCATTGTCCTGGCAAAGGATGAGATCAGGAAATATGACCTGTATCGCTTCTTTTTTGGCCGCTTGCTGCATCATCTGCCGCAAACGACTGTTAGCACTGACACCGCCGCCCACAATAATGGTCTTGAGCCCTTCTGCGCCCGCCGCCATCAATGCTTTCTTGACCAAAACCTCACACACAGCTTCCTGAAACCCTGAACAGATCTCTTTTTTGGCTTTCAGGGCAGGCTTTTTTTTGGATCTCAGCACATGATAATAAACAGCTGTTTTGATCCCGCTAAAACTAAAATCAAGTGATTGCTTAGAAAGAAAGGGCCGGCTAAAAACTACTTTTTTTGGATCAATGCCCCGGCTTAAACGATCTATCTCTGGACCACCAGGATACCCCAAGCCCAAGATTTTGGCAACTTTATCGAATGCCTCTCCAGCCGCATCGTCGATCGAGCGGCCCAAAACTTCCACCTTTAGTGGAGAGTTCATTTTAAGCAATAGCGTGTGTCCGCCGGAAACCACCAAACCAAGGCATGGGAATTTCAGCTTTGGATCCGCCAAGAAACCGGCATACACATGAGCGATCACATGATCGACCCCAACAAATGGCTTGTCCAATGCATACGCCAATGCTTTGGCCGCCGAAAATCCCACCAACAGCGAACCCATCAGTCCCGGCCCGCAAGTCACCGCGACCAGATCAACTTGTTGAAGAGATGTCTTAGATTTTTTAAGAGCCGCTTCCAGGCAAGGCAAGATCGTCTCCACATGCGAGCGAGACGCGATCTCCGGCACCACACCGCCATAGGGTTTATGCTCTTTGAGACTCGAATAGATCACGTTGGAAAGGATCTTATGCCCGTCTTTGACGAGGGCGACGGATGTCTCATCACACGACGTTTCGATCCCAAGCGTGATCATTGCAAAAGTTCCTTAGCCAACACCAACTCGATCCCGCGGCTTTCGATCTCCGGGATCGCATCTCGGATCGCCTCAAGCGTCGCCCTTTTATCATGACCGATCACCACAACGGAGCCATTGGCCAAAGCTTTATCTTCTGCTTTTTTAAGCTGTGCGCGGATCGACTCGACATTGGCTTCGTTGTCTATGAATACATCACGTTTGGCATACGGCAATCCCGCATCGCGCGCCACCTTCCACCCAACCGTGGTCGCGATGACATTGCTGTCGACAAAAAACAATTTTCTTTTTTTAAGATAAGCCACAACAGCTTTCATGACGCGCAAATCGCTGGTCGCGGCAGAACCTTGATGGTTGTTGACGCCCTCCACATGAGGGATCGTTGCCAAAGCATCTCCCAAAAGCTTATTTATTTCTTCTTCGGAGGTTTGGGTCGTGATCGTATAAGGCTCTTTGGGCTGTCTTAGATTTTTGGGCTGCATGGGCATATGAAGCATAACTCCCAAGCCATTGGCCTTGGCGGATTTGGCAATGTCGGCGCTGTGCGCAAGATGAGGAATGATCGCAAGGGTGATCGGCCTTTTTAGGTCTATGGCTTGTTTCATGAGAGAAGTGCTCATACCCCAATCATCCAGGATGATCGCCATTTTGGCCGAGGCGCTGCGGGCAGGCGCCGGCTTAGGGACGGCCTTCGCTACGATGGGCGCAGGCTTTGGCGCGCTTTTTGGAGATGTTTTTTTGATCTTTATCGCTTTTGCCGGTGCCTCATATGAGCGGTGATCGAATAAGGGCTTTTTCTGGATACAACCGCGTGCCACAGCATAAGCAACCAACACGACGAACAGCACGGATAATACGGATCTTAAGGTGCGCTTCATGCGTTTAATATCCTGAGCGCTTCTTTGAGCGGAGCATCCTCATTGTCTTTATTATCAGGCACGGATACATCCGGCTCCAGCCCCACTTCATGAATGAGACGGCCATTGGGCGTATAATACCGGCTCGTGGTGATACGCACAGCCCCGCCCTTATCCAAGGCCGTCAATGTCTGAATACAGCCTTTTCCATAACTCCTACTGCCCACAAGCTTGGCCAAACCCGTATCCTGCAAAGCACCTCCCAAGATCTCCGAACCACTGGCGCTGCCGCGATTGATCAGGACAACGATGGGCTTGGATCCCCATTCGATAGCACCCGCTTTTTTACGCGGTGAATAATAGCTGCGATTCTTTTTGGGATCTCGGCCTTTGGTCACCAGCATCAAATGTTTCTCAGGAAGAAAATTTTCCAAAACTTGCAATGAGCTGTGCAATAAACCACCGGGATTATTACGCACATCAATGATCAGAGCTTTGATATTTTGAGACAAAAGCGCGTGAAGTGCTTTTTTGAAATCAGCCGAGGTCGAGCGCTGAAACTCCGCGATACGAATATAACCGACCTGGCCTTCCAACACTTTGGCTTCACGCACGCCCTCCACAATCACTTTTTGGCGCTCGATATCGAACTCTAAAAGCTTACTTTCACCCTCTCGCATCACCGTGAGTTTGACATGGCTGCCGGGCTTGCCGCGCATTTTTTTGACAGCCTCCAACATCGACATATCTTTGGTGGCGACGCCGTCGATCTTCAAGATCATGTCACCCGGCTTAAGGCCCGCCAGAGCTGCGGGAGAGCCATCCAATGGCGACAATACATGAAGAGGGCCGCCTTTGATACTAACCTCAAGGCCTATTCCGCCAAACTCGCCGCCCGCGTCACGCTTAAATTCCTCGTAGGTGGCCGGATCCAAATAAAGGCTATACGGATCCAATGTCTTGAGCATGCCGGTCAACGCCCCCGCCACCAATTTTGAACTATCAACCGGCTCAACATAACCTTCTTTGACCATCGCGATCACGGTTCCGATCTGATCCGCTTCCGTCTTGGATCCAAAACCATTTTGCCAACCGGCAAAAGATGGGCTCAAAAACAAGATGACGGGAAAGAAAAGAAGAGAAATGCCGATCAAAATATAGGATGTTTTATTTTTCACAAGAAGAAACGCTATGCTTGGTTTAATTTTTCAACCATCAGCTCTTTGACTTTGATGGGATTGGCTTTGCCTTGGCTTTTTTTCATCACCTGCCCCACCAAAAACATGGCGGCCGTGTCTTTGCCGGATTTAAAATCTGCCACGACTTTGGGATTGGCTTGTATGGCTTCCAATATCCAGCCGTCAATTTGCCCGGAGTCCGAAACTTGTTCGAGGCCTTTTTCTTTCATCACGGCCTGAGGGTCTTTTTGGTGTGTGAGGACTTCGGGCAGAAGCTTTTCTTTGGCGGCTTGGAAACTGATCTTCTGCCCGTCCACCAAGGCGATCATATCCAAGAGATGTGCTTCCGTGAGTTTGCACTCCGAAAATATCAAGCCTTGAGCATTTAAGAAAGCAGCTATGGGGCCCGTCAGCCAATTGGACACCGTCTTGGCCTTGGCGCCTTTTTTGACACAAGACTCAAAAAACGCAGCAACATCAGGGTCTAAATTCAATATTTTGACATCATATGCACTCAGACCGTAGGCTGCCGCGAAGCGCTCTTCTCTCGCCTTTGGCAACTCAGGTAGATTTTTGCGGATAAGCTCTATTTTATCGGCGCTAATATAAAACGGCACCAAATCCGGCTCAGGAAAATACCGATAATCATGCGCCTCTTCTTTGGAGCGCATAGAAAACGTTTTCTGCCTCGCGTCATCCCAAAGCCTTGTCTCCTGCGCCAATACTTCACCCCTCTCCATCACTTCGGACTGACGAGTGATCTCATATAAAATGGCCGAGCGTACAGCCTTAAAAGAATTTAAATTTTTCACTTCAACGCGGCGACCCAAGGGATCCGATTGATTTCGGCGTATCGACACATTGGCATCGCATCTCAGCTGGCCTTTTTCCATGTCACAATCCGAAACGCCTGCGGCGCGCATGATGGCCTTTAATGAATTCAAATACTCATAAGCTTCTTCCGCGCTCTCCAAATCCGGCTCGCTGACGATCTCAGCCAGGGGCGTGCCGGCACGGTTCAGATCCACCACACTGGCATCCGGCACTTGGTCATGCAAAAGCTTCCCCGCGTCTTCTTCCAAATGAAGACGGTTGATACGTACCTTTTTGGTAGTGTCCTGCGACGTGACTTCAATGAATCCGCCGCGGCCGATCGGATGATCGTACTGAGATATTTGATAGCCCTTGGGAAGATCCGGATAAAAATAATTCTTACGGTCGAATTTCACTAAATTCGAAGGAGTGCCGCCCAAAGCCAGGACACCTTTCAAACCAAGCTCAAAAACCTCGCGATTCAGCACCGGAAGCGCCCCTGGAAGGCCAAGACATACAGGACATACGTTTTTGTTTGGCGCTGAGCCAAATTCCACTGCACAGCTGCAAAATATCTTGGTCTTCGTCCCCAACTGAACATGCACTTCAAGACCGATGGTAACAAGAATCTTTTCAGCCATCACACATTTCCCAATTTTTTATGATAATCCGTGGATTGCTCGAAAGCATGCGCCAGCCGGAATAGATTGCCTTCGTCAAAAGGTTTACCCATGAGCTGCATGCTAAGCGGAAGCGAATCCTTCTCTGTCACGCCGCATGGAAATGAGATGGCCGGCACACCAGCAAGATTGGCGGCGATCGTAAAAATATCCGACAAATACATCTCGATCGGATTGGATGATTTTTCACCCAATTTAAACGCTCCGCTCGGCGCCGTGGGCGTCAAAATAGCGTCCACTTTTTTATACGCCTCATCAAAATCCTGTTTGATCTTGGTGCGCACCTTCATCGCCTTGAGATAATACGCATCGTAATATCCACTGGAAAGGCTGTACGTTCCGAGGATGATGCGACGCTTGGCTTCGGCACCAAACCCCTCACCTCTCGACATCTCATACATCTCGGTCAAATTTTTGGCTTCTTTTGTGCGATGCCCAAAACGCACACCATCAAAACGCGCAAGATTTGAACTGGCCTCTGACGGCGCCACAATGTAATACACATTCACCGAATATTTGGTGTGTGGAAGCGACACATCCACCAGCTCGGCGCCCAATTTTTTGAAAATCTCACAGGCGGCTTTGAAAACTTTTTGAAGCTCCGGACTCAAGCCTTCTGCCACGTATTCTTTGGGAATACCGATCTTCATCCCTTTGATATCTTTGCCCAAAAAAGTCGTATAATCCGGCACCGGCACATCCGCAGACGTCGAATCTTTCGGATCATGCCCAGCGATCACGGATAAGATCATCGCCGCATCGCGCACATCTTTGGTGATAGGGCCAATTTGATCCAAACTCGAAGCAAACGCGATCAAACCATAACGTGACACGCGGCCATAAGTCGGCTTAATACCCACCACGCCGCAAAACGCCGCCGGCTGACGGATAGACCCACCCGTGTCTGAACCCAAAGCCGCGATCGCCGTATGATCCGCCACACAAGCCGCTGATCCGCCGCTGGATCCGCCCGGAACTCTCTCCGGATCGCGCGGATTGCGCGTAGGCCCATAACAAGACGTCTCACAGCTGGAACCAAAAGCAAACTCATCCATGTTGGTGCGTCCATACATCACCGCACCCGCATCCAGAAGCTTTTCAATAACTGTGGCATTGTAAGGCGCTACATGGCCTTTTAAAATTTTGGAGGCGCAGGTAACTTCTTCCCCTTCGATACAAATATTGTCTTTGATCGCGATCGGCACACCCCAAAGCGGAGACTTTTTGTCTGCCTTGCGGTGAACAGGTTTCAAATTTTCGTAATTTACGAATGCACGGATCTGGCGCTCATCGCGGTCTTTGTGAAATACGGCATGCGAAAGAGAGTCCAGCGCTTCTTTTTGGGTAATTTCGTTTTTCTGATAAAGCCCCGCCAGTGCGGACGCAGTCAGCCTAGAAAGGTCACGGCTCATGATTTGTCTTCGATCACTTTGGGCACCAAAAAGAACCGGCCCTTGGATGCGGGAGAATGTTTTAAAAAGGACTCGATAGATACCGAAGGCTTGACCTCATCCGAACGATAAACATCCGTGAGTGAAAATGGGTGACTGGTCGGCTGCGTCGACTCAAGTCCCTTGACCTCATTTAGCGTCTCAACGAATGAAAGGATCTGAGACAACTGCCCCGACAGCGCCTTTGCCTCATCCCCACTCAAATGAAGCCTCGCCAACTTCGCCACCTGATGTATATCAATCGTTTGCATAGCCTGAGATTATAGCAATATTCTCTCGCTTTGTCATAAACGCTAAGCCCGAATCCAACTCCTCTTTTGCCCACCCTGGACTTCCCCCAATAAAGTGGACGCATCAAAAAGGGTATATACTGATCATACTCAGAGAGGTGTTCCATGGCGAATAAAGAACGTAGGCAATACAGCAGGGAATTTAAGTTGGAGGCTGCTCTGACGTTACCCCTTCTTCTGGACAGGTTCAGGATGGCTTCATCTGGCTATTGCCATGGATCTCTACTCCAGGAAGATCATAGGATGGTCTATCAAGGCAGACATGAAGAGAAGCCTTGTGATCGAAGCCCTTAGGATGACTCTTCTAAACCGCAGGCCAGAGTCTGGTTTTATTCACCACTCCGATCAGGGTACTCAGTATGCAGGGGATGAGTTTAGGGGTATCCTAAAGACCCATCACATCCTCCCCAGCATGAGCAGCAAGGGTAACTGTTATGACAATGCGGCAGTTGAGAGCTTCTTAAAACTCTAAAGGCAGAACTTGTAAAAGAACACAGATTTAAGACCATAGATGAAGGAAGGTTCAAGATATTCGAATATATCGAGGTATTCTACAACCAAAAGAGACTTCATTATACATTGGGATATCTACGCCCTGTGGAATATGAATGGTATGCGCGAGAGAGTGGTTTCCGGGATATGGGACTAAGCCAAACCTTATTCGGCGCTGAGGCGGCGGGCGCTATAAAGAACTAAAGAGCATCCCACAGGAAATACCAATTCATTCACAGACCTGGTGATGATCGAGACGATAGGAACGGTCGCGGGTGACTGTGTTACGGATAAATAAATAATAAGACCGCCGAATACGAGTCCGCAAAAAAGCCCGGTAAGCGCATATGAACCAAACCCAGCCTCATCACTGTGATCCAGCTTACCAATGACCAAACCTAAAACAGCGTACTGCGCCGCTTTGATCCCCGCCAGAACAGCAGCTGATGGCATCGAAGCCGCGGGTCCGGCAACCGCCAAAGCCTGGACAGCACTCTTGTGAAAAATACGAGCCAGATAAAACGAAATAGGAGCAGCCACAAGACCCGCCAAACCCATCATCCGCGATCTCATCTTGGATGCAGCCGAACCCACCGCTAAGCCGACACACACAAATGTAGACCAAGATATCTTTTGAACCACATCCGCCATGATAGCCTGCACAGCCAACGATTTTCCATAAAAAGTAGAAACGATCACAAATAGAGCTTCCATCGCCAGGCCAAGCAAAATAGAGATCCAGGCGACTTTGAGCAACGATGAAACTAGATTATTGGATTTATTCTGGCTCAAGGTTTTAACTTTTTCTGGTCAGATCTTCTAACGCTTCCGACTCGTTGGCAAAGGGTGTGATGAGCTTCTCCACCTTCAAAACTTGGATCATGCTCAATAAATTGTTAGGTAAATTAATGGCACCCAGCCTGAAATTTGCGCTCTTTAACTCAGAAACCGTTTGAATGATCTCAGCCACTGCTGAAGTATCCGTATAGGTTACATTCCTAAAATCTAGGATGATGTGTTTATGTTTAAAGCTAGAATGTTTGGCCACCCATTTGCGGAATTTCTCAAGCTCGGTAACGGTCTTTTGATCCAGAGACCCTCTGAGACGCACGATACGAACACTGGGATAGTCTTCGACCGCCGCTATTGTCTGCGGCGCTGAGCCGCCATCTCGATCAGAAAACATGGGTTAGAAGTTTTGAGAGTCGTCGTCGAGAGACGCTGGGAAGATCGTGCTGCGATCCACGATGCCGGAGGGGCCTTTGAGACCAAAGTCACCAAAGATCTCAGGTGTGATGATCGTATCGATACGGAATTGCTCTTGGAAAGAATCCGCGTCGCCAATGCCATAAACCCATAGAACTTCGAGATTATAATTTCCACCATTCACAAGACGATTAGGATGAACCAGATCCCTCAAACCATGAACATTGAACCCGGGCGCGTCAATGACTTGGCCCTGATCGTTGATCGGTAAGAATGAGCCATACAAGAAACGATTCTCACCATATTGCTGCTCGAAAAATGCAGGGTGAATGGAATTGCCCTTGAAATAATTGATGCCATCTTCGGTATCGAGCTCGCCTAATCTGGTATGCGACGAAAACCCGGTGGTTTGGAAACCACTTCGATCTAGATACGAAATTGTTTCACCGTTCAACGATGCAAAACCTTCACCGCCAAGATTCAGCGAAAGAATGTTTTCTCCATTGCTAGTCGTTATGGCTGTAATGTCTCCAAACAGACCCTGAACCCAAAAATTACCTTGATCGGAGGAGGCTAACAGAGGATCCGTATAAAACTCTCCAAAAAGCACCGAACCTCTTATCGGATTGGCAGCGTTGGGCTGCTCGCCAGAAGTGAAAACACCGATGATCGCCGCTGGGTAAAGATCAGGCCCATTAGCTCCACCACTAAAATGTTCGTGAACAATGTATTGATCGAACTCTGCGGGCAACCCATCGGGAAGCGAAACATTTGTAAGCTCATCTTTGGTAACAACATTCATCCAATCATTCCACGGCAGATCACGGATAGGTCCATCGGCGTCAGTCAGCGCGCGATTAAAGATCGTCTGGAACCAGAATGCCGAAACTCCGTTTTGATACTCTCCTGCTCTCTGTGTAATAGAAAGCAGCACCACACTGGAAAGCGATCCAGCCTCAGCAACATCCGTATTCTGATGAAAGATATACTGATCGGTGCGAACACGATTTCCGTGTACATCAGTAAAAACTTTACCCGTCTGCGCGTCTTGCGCAACAGCTTGATTGGCGTCTAAGAAATCAAAATTCTGATCATCTAAAATATTACCAACTTCTTCCAAGATGATCCCTTTATCCTCATCCGTCACAACCGGCACATCTGTGCCGCCATTGCCGCCCGTGTTGCCGTTGCCGCCGGTATCATCCTTCGGAGGATTGGTGTCATCTTTGGGTGGATTGGTATTATCGTCGGTCGGCGGAACAAATCCTGGATTGGATAAGGATGGAGGCGGTGTGAAACCGTTCAACTCAGAAATATTCTGCTCAGCAAGCTTATCCAAAACCGCATCCGAGATTTGACCCTCATTTGTCGTATCCGGCAAAATATCTTTGAGCACATCTTGGATGGGAGGCGCCGGTGGCAAAGCGTTTGGAGTCGGCAACTCTTCGATACCGAACTGCTGATTCGCACCGCTACCCGAATTGGTCTCGAAATTTTGAATAAACGCCTCTTTTTGCTCAGCCGTCAGCTGTCTTGGTTCGTCCAGGCGGCCGTCGTTAAATGCATTGGATAACGAAAAAGCCGGAACCAAAAGTTCTTTGCCGTTTAAAATATTTTTGAAAAGAACGCCGCCCTTGGACTCATCGACATACATCTGAGTATTGTCTTTGCCCTGATAAATACCCACATTCAAATAAAAAGTGGTGCCTCTCACGACGGCTACCGCCGTCGGCGTGTTCACTTCAAACGAAGAACCCTGTTTTAATTTAGGAAGCTTCACCATCAACTTGCCGTTTTGCAAAAGAAGCTTGGTGCTGTCATCCTGGTTCTTGCGGTTACGAAGCGCTTCAGTGATACGAAGGGTTGAATTGGCTTGTAAAGCAAGTTGAGATTTGCCGTCTATCGAAACACGACAAGAACCATCACCCGTCTTGATGGTGTCGCCCATGCTAAGCTTAGTATCCGCGGAGATCGCTTGAAAATTTTGAGTGCCCTGCTTTTGCACAGACACATCGCCTTTTATTTCAGATAACTGTACGACCAGAAGCAAATGCTCCTGAGAGTCGACACTTAAAGGCTCGCTTGCTTGCTGCACCGGAAGAGCCGGGGCGGCAACAGTATTGGTGTTGGCCAGCAACAGCTGGGGACAAAACCCCAGCCATGTCATTAATAACCACGAAAGTGTTTGTTTTTGGAAAGGTCTCATGCAGGCCGAATTATACGCCTATCGCCCAGGCTTGTCAAAAAGGTTGTTTCGTGTCAAAAACAACGATATAATGCCACCATGTTCAATTTACGACGCCCCGCAATTGTAACTTTTCTTTTTATTTTTACACTTCTATCTTCTGCGATCGCTCAACCCGAACAAAAAAGTCCTTTTTTTTACACGGCTGAAGCCGAATTGCTGGGAGGCTACTCCCAGGTCGAAGGCCACAACGGAGAATTTAGCTCCATTGATTCGTGGCTGCTGTCTCCTAATTGGAAGATAAGCGACGACCTTTATTGGATCAACGTATACAACGGCAGTTACAACAAATCCGCTCAGGTGGTCGCTCAAGATGATGGCAACCGTCAGACACAAGAAACGCAGACGCACAGCATTGCCACATCGTTCAAAAAATTCATCCATGACAAATGGTCTCTACGCCCTCTTTTCTTTGCCGACTGGGTCTTGATCAATGAGACCAAGGATGAAAGCTTTGGGGATGGCCTTTATGATTACGATCAGATCGGCGGAGGGCTTGAATCAGCCTGGGAAACTTACAAAAGCGACACTCGTGAAGATAATTTGCGGCTGGGCTTCCGTTATTTAAGACGCGAGTACCCCAATTATCAGTCTCTCCTCTCTCTATTCAATCCCAACGGCTCCGTTGAAACGAACGAAAAAGATCTGGACGGATACAAGATCAATTTATCTCATGACTCTAAGTCGAAATCGGATTGGTCATGGGGGTTAGAAGGGATCTTCTTCTATAAAGATTATACGGATAAGAAAACAATCAATACGAACGGTATTCGCACCTCGGATACTCGCGAAGATTTTGTGGAAGGCGTCAACACCTACATCTCTCGCTCGATCCATACCAACTGGCTGCTCCGAGTGGATGGGCAGTTCCAAGCGACACAAAGTAATCTTGATTTTTATGACACGCACAACACGGCGGGTTTTGCGGATGATGATTTTGTAAAAGATTATTTTGATAATTTTTCTTTTATCGTTAAACCCTCACTAACCTATTATCAAAATTGGGGTGAGGACAAGCGTTTCTCAGCCACAGCGGATTATTCGCTCAATGCGCTTCATTACACAGGCCGCAAGACCCAAAATACCGCCGGCCGTTATCAAAGTGAGGATCAGCAGGATTATGTGCACACGTTCACCGGCAAAGTGAATGTGCCGGTGACTCCCCATATCGCATGGGTTTCTTTTGGCAGCTACACCATCGGAGATTCAAACCAAGATTTCGAAGCGTTTTACCTCTACAATTACGATCTCTGGACGGCCGTGACGGGCGTCTCCATCAAATACTAAACTCCCCAAGAATCCACCCCAAATTCGCGCATGAAATAAACCGGCAAGAGATATTCTCCTACCGGCCCGCTCCGTCCGCCCTGCGAGCGGACTCGCTCTATGAGCCGCCTCGATTAGGAAAATAAAGTCGTTCCGTGCATCTCGGCGGTCTCAACGGCCGCACGGAGAACATCTCTTGCCGGTTTATTTTTAAGCAGGGCGCTCTAAGACTGGATACGTGGCTCGTTTTCCCAAGTATATGAAAGTAATTCATCCTACTCGCCGCCTAAGACGAGCCTTGCTTAAGGCTTAAGGGGCAGCAAGTTACTTCCAGAGGGGCGTTAAATCGACGAGCGAGGAGATTTCCGAACAAAATTTCCTCGCAGGGGAAATTTTGTGTACCCGGAGGAAGTAACTTGCTGCCCCTTAAGCCTGAATCTAGGTGAGGCTAGTTTTGTGTGGGAATAGTTGAGAGCAGGTGGTGCGTGAGTTCGCGGGGGTCGAGTTCGGAGTATTCGAAAGTCCCGTATGGCTCAAAATCAAAGGGTGTGAGTGTTTCGATCCATTTGTTCATATCGCTGGATCGGGACGTGATGGTGTAAGATCCCCCGTCTCGTCTGGCGCGAAGCTGATTGGACTCAACAGCACGTTTGATCGCAGCGTCATTGATATTGAAAACGCTGAGCTTATCGCCATCGATCTCGTATTTTACAATGATATAATCCCTGATATCCGTGCCTCGTATCGCCCTCAAAGATAAATAGGTGTCATCGCCGATCTTGGAGATATAAGCATCAAAAAGGCTGTTGTCCTCATCGGTTCTCACGAGATCAAAATCGTCTTTGGGATAAGCCTTTTTATTCGACATCACAACTGAGAGATGATTGCCCCCGAAATGAAAAACGCTCCATATTTGCAATTGACCATTTTGAGATGAATTGGAAATAACGCCATGCCAATAGCCAATGAGGGGCGAATCCTTTTTGATCCGCTCGCGATGAGCAAGTGGATGCGTTGCTGATAAACACCCTGAAAAAAATAATAAAACCGGTAAAACACAAACAACAACGAACGTTTTTGATTTGAATACAGTCACGCGAATACTCCTCTAGTTTTTGGATTGACGAATAATAACAGCGCCCAGAGAAACCGGGCCGTTTTCTGCCAGCTCCTTTGCGCGAATCTCCAGCTCTTCTTTACTTTTGATCACCGCTTCAAGATGGGCACGCATTTCATAATACTGCGCATATTGCTGCTCGAGACGCAATTCAATGTCTTTCTTTTCAGATTCTATCTTTTGGATAAGCTGTTTCAGCTCTTCTATTTCGGCTAATTTCTTGGTGATCTCTTGTTCGGCGGACCGCCGCAATGATTCCTGCTGGTTCAAACGCATCATCAAATCCTGTATTTGCATATCCTGTGACTTGACCTGTTCATCGAGTCCTGCAGCCGAAAGCTGAACGCCCTTTAGATCCAATTCTAATTTATTCTGCGCTTCCACAGCGGCTTTAAGCTCCTGACTAACGCGCGCTTTCTCGCGCCTCTCCTCTTCCCGGTCATTGTAAAAAATAACAGACGTCGCTATGGAAACGGAAAAAAGCAGCCCAAAAAATAGATATTTTATAATTTGTGCAGACGTATTCATTACTGAAATATAAACTCCATCGTAAAATCCTTCTCTGGAACAGTAATACCCTGAGGGAAAGGTTCGAAGGGTGAAGCGCGCTTGACCGCCTCCGAAACCCGGGCAGGTAAATTGCCGACAAAGCCCTCTACCACTAAAGGCTCTGAAATAAGCTGTCCGTTGGACGCAAGTCGAAAGGTGACCAACACGCGCGATCCAGCCGGTACCGCCTGATCAAATTGAATAAAATCCAGTATACGATCTTTGATAGAATAATAATACTGCTCAGGCGTCGACGAGGTGCTCATCCGCTCATAACCACCCGAACCCACCATATACGTTTCGGGATCGGTCGTATTCTCAGCTGTCAAAGAACTTTGATAATTAGGATCCATGGGATAGCGGTTGCGACGCTCAAAGACATGCTTCTCTGGTACGGAAAATTTCTGGTTGTGAAAAGGAGGTGTGGTCGCAACATCGAGATAGTCGGACTCTCCATTTACAATGTGAGGCGTGATAAAAATAACGAGCTCTTGCTTCTCGATGGATTTTTCTGTTTTTCGGAATAAATAACTCAATAGCGGAATATCGCCGATCAGAGGCACCTTGTCCACATCGCTAGAACGCTCATCTTTGACTAAGCCTGCGATGATAATGGTGCGACCATCTTTCACGGTGACGCTTGTCTCTGCCTGCGTGGTCGACACGATAGGAACTTCGGTGACGGGATCACCATAAGTATACGTGTCAGTTGCGGAACTGACTTCCGGTTTTATTTTCATCGTAATAAATCCATCCGACGATATGGAGGGTGTGACATACAGCTTGATACCGATATCCAGAAACGACAGCGTCGAAGCGGTCGTCGTAGCACCTGCGGCGGGGGTCACGACGGTGTTGGTTGCATACGGACGACTCTCTCCCACTAAAATTTTGGCCTCCTGATTATTCAGAGCCGTGATGCGAGGACTGGATAATAAATTGGCATCTCCCACTGTTTTGAGAGCTTGAATAAGAAAAGCGTTGTCATCGACACCGATGGTGCCGATCGTCACCTCAGCACCCTCCGAAAACCCGGACGGAAAAGTCCCGACAGAAGCAAGACTGAATTTATTGCGAAAACTATAATCCTTCTGCATCTTTGTAAAAACACTGTTCCAATCGACGCCGAGTTTATAAGCATCGGTCAACGTCACTTGTACGATCTTGGCTTCTATCAATACTTGTTTGGGCTTTTCATCAAAGGCATTCACAACATTTTGAATTTGATCCAGATTTGATTCCACATCACGCACTGAAATTTTATTGGTTCTCTCATCCATCTCGATCACACCCACATCCTTGGTCAGCATCTCGGTGATCTTGGCCTTCATGTCTTCCGCTTTGGCGTATTTGAGCTCAAAAATACGGCGATCCATCGGCCGGTCCAAATGATCGGCAATCGTCTTCATGCGAGCCACGGCATCCGGATGATCAATCAAAACAAGAGAATTGGTGGCATCATCTACGATGATCTTGCCTTGACGAGTCTTGGTTTGCTCCAGACTTTTTGCGATGGCATTGGCTTTAGCATGAACCAGCTTGATAATCTGGGCATCTTTTTTTCCGCCGAAAGACTCGCCATAGATTTGCTCATAATCACGCTGGGTCATCACATAAAAAATGCCGCCTCGCCTGTCATACGCGAGGCCATTCGAGAGAAGTATGATTTCAATCGCATCTTCTATTTCGACATCGTTTAAGTAAAGTGTCACACGACCTTGAATGTTGCCGCCGATAATCATATCGAGACTGCCTTGCGTCGCCAGGATTTTGAGCGCCTCGATGATATCGATCCCCTTAAGATCCAGCGTTACTTTGCCGGCTCCCACCGACGTGACACCCGATAGGCTCTGAGACACCTGCGCTGAGCCGGTGATATTCTCCGAAAAAGAAAACGGCGCGGAATGAAGCAGCCCAAAAAATAACACCACCCCTAACGAAATAAGCGGCCGCATCAAGTCGTCAGCTCCTTTTTTTCGCCCGAACGATCCAGCTTCACAGAACCATTGGCGATGGCCTCAACTTGCCACAATCCCATTCGATCCCCTTTTGATAAATAATGTGTTTTTTTTGTATCTTTATCTTCGAAAATCGCTTTGGGCGAAGGCCCCGGAATAATACCGACCAAAGTCCATGGTTCCGAAGCGATGGGCATAATCGCGGATGAGGTCATTGCAGAATTTTGAGAAGAAAACGAGCCGGATTTAAAAATATATTTAGCGCCAATGGCTTCCTCCACCCATGTAAGGTCACGCAGCTTTAGGTCAGAAAACTCTATCCCTTTGTGAAAATTAGAGTTATGGACATTTGAATGATTAAAAAAAGAGGGCCTCCATTCCCATCCAAACAAGCGAAACGCCCAAAAAAGGAACAAAATAAAAACAGCCCCTGCCATGGCACAATTGACCGCCTTGAGAGATTTTGCATCAATAGCCGCTTGCAGGCGGTACACCCATTTGTCCTGTAACGGTTCCATGTCTATAGATTAGTACATTTTGTAAGCTATGCCAATAAAAACTTACAAATGTTAACTAAGATTAAGCGAGGAA
The DNA here is from genome assembly GCA_964402785.1 of uncultured Planctomycetia bacterium. Taxonomy (GTDB): domain Bacteria; phylum Omnitrophota; class Gorgyraeia; order 2-02-FULL-51-18; family 2-02-FULL-51-18; genus CAYODQ01. The sequence goes on along the minus strand of CAYODQ010000001.1, from coordinate 7,892 downwards.
ATGTGGGCCGAACATCGGATCTTTGAGCCGGTTTCTGCCGAGGCTTCGCAATTAAGCCGGTAGACTTCAAATCCCTCTTCAGGCCGCTCGAGAGCCGCTAAAAAAGACGAAACCGCTTTAGGCTCGGCTTGGAAAGATACGTCAAAAGACAACAGCGACGCGCTTTGCTCCAAATCATCAACCGTGCCGGGCCTCAAGCTCTCTATTTGAAGTTGATGCTGTCCGGCCAAAAGTTCAAAGCGATTGAGAAGCGTTGGCCAATCCTTGCTCGAAAAAAGCAAAGGCATCCGCGTTTTCAAATTCTGATATTGCGCTAAGATAACATCATGCTGTGCGGCGCGCGCAAGGCCGCGATCATAGGCTAATTTTTTGGCGGAAACTTTTTTTTCCATTTTGGTCATGCCTTTTTTTGGAGTTCTGACCGAAAAAGAGTTTAAGACGCTAAAGGCCATCACAAGGACAAGAAGGGCTATCCCCCATTTTTTACGCGATGATAAATTAAATGGCATCGGCCACCTTCACGCTGATCTCAAAATCAATTTGCTCGGTGCCTGACATGCTTTTTTTGGTGGCGTAACGAACTTGTGACTCACTCAAAAACTGAGACTCCTCCAATTGTTTGGCATAATCAAAAACCTCCCTCAGGCCGGAAGCTGCGCCGCGCATGACAAGCGCATCCTTCTTTTCATAGGCATAGGAGTCTATTTTGATGCCGGAAGACGTTAAGCGATGAACATCGGCAAAAACCTCGACCGCCAAAGGACCCTGATAAGCTTCCTCCAAAAGCGACAGGTGGTGGATCATTTTTTCAGTCTCGGCTACTTTGGGAGCCAACACGCCTATATTCTTCTCGAGTGACAACAGAGTGCGACGATGGATCCATGATGAAAAAATAGGTGAGCCGCTTGTCAACATGAATACCAGTGCCAATAACAGAAGAAAGATATTCACTTGCTTTTTGTATTCCCCTTTATCGATTTCCAAACGAAGCTCGCCGGGCATTAAATCTACTTTACAATCGTTTGGAGCGGCCAGTGTCCCGAATAAGGATAGAAATGAATTGTCGTCCGCACTGGTAGAATTTTTGGAAAAGGGCATTTGAGCCATCGGATTCAACACGCGCATGGGCCATTTCATCTCTTGAGACAGCGCTTTGAAGAGTTCGGCTTCACGCCCGGATCCAATCACCAATATCTCCCAGGCTTGAGTTTCTTCAGCGGATTGAAACGATCGGCTGGAGACACGCACTTCGTCCGCCAAGGTTTCGGGAGGCTGGACAGCGTCCCACACCACATTGCGCGCAAAAGATAAAGATCCCTTCTCCAGCGCTAAAATATCAGCACAGTGCGAACCCACCACCACCGAAAAAACATTTTTTTGTGGGAGTGAAGAATCCAGCGCAACCAGCGCCAACACCAGCCCCTCCAGCCCCAGCACGATCTTATCGACCACGCATCCGGCCTGTTTCAACAAGCTCAGCTGTTTTAAAAGGATGTTCCGATGCACAGCCGCGATCATCACATGCGCATGTCCGTCGGGCAACAATCGCTCAATTTTGAAGCCGCAAACGATCTCCTCCGGCGAATAAGGCAGTTGTTTAAGCATTTCATGTTGAGCCATTTGACGTATTTCAGACTCATCCTGGGAAGGCATTTTGACAAACTTCAGAATCACGTGCTGCCGAGATAAACTCAGGATAACTCGATGCGGACGAGGGGTTATTTGAGCCAGCAATTGGTCCAGGGCCAAGCGAACAGCCGTCTCACCGGGATCTTTGATAGGCGTGGCAACCCACTCGGGATCAAAAGGCTTTCCGCGGCCCGCAAGAAGCACGGCAGCACGGACTTTACGATCCGTTATTTCGATCACTGCGGGGCGAATCACCGATCTACGAAATGGGGCCGGTTTCATTCTTCACGATAAGCAAGAAAATGAGGGGCTTGGGTGCCTTTTTTTACAAATGCTGTCAATTTTTTCATGGTCGGGCGGCCTTCCAATTTAGCAATAACCTCAATTCTATAATGGGTGGAAAACGATTGAAAGAAATTTTTGTATTCCGCAATCATACCGCGCGGCAGAAACCACTGCAAATTGGGCCACACAACTTCCAGCGACGTGATGTCGGCAGCCGTCATCACGCGGTCATCCGCCGTTGCCGCGACTCCATCCGGACCGCTTCGGTACTTCTCGATCTCTTTTGAAAATTTGACGGCGCTTTCGCGATTCATCCCAAATGCTTCGTGGATCACCGCCAGAAGATCAGATGACACGGTATTTAAATTTAACCGTGAAATGGGTGTCTCCCCATACACCGTCACATAAGGCTCTATTTTTTGATAAAGTTCACGAGAAAATCCGTGTATCAACAGAAGCTCTTCTAAAGACCGAAGCGGCCTGTCCGCACATTCGTAGGGCTTATCCAGCGAAGCATAAGTGGCATCCTCAAACCCGCCAGATATAGAACCCGCATGATCCTCATCACGCCAATCCACCACCGCTGCGGCCAGCTCTTGACAATGCCGGTCATCTTCAACTTCGCCCAGCCTTTGAAATAACAGGGCCAGCATCGATTGGGTCGCCGTGTTGAGATTTAATTTTCTCTGTTCATCAGAAATACCCGGTAATGTTTTGTCATCCTTGAATGCATAGCGGGTCTCAATGCGAATATCTCCCAATACTTGCTCCTGCGGAAAACCCTCCGGATAAAGTGGGTCAGATAGATCAAGACCACATTGCATCAGCGTGTCCGTATCATTTTTATCGCGTGACAGGATCGCAATGGCCCGGTAAATGCCCCCTTGAGCCGCGAGTCGAAGCTCCATGTCCTGCGTAAAAAATCGGTTCATGCGGCTCTCAAGCGAAAGTCGATACCCCAATCCCATCGCCAATAAGGATAGCGTCAAAAGCACCCATGCACCATAAACCAACATGACGCCCGATGAACGGCGTTTTAGAGCCGGGCTTATCATGTGGTGTCCGTATTCCCGCCCAATGGCACCCAAAAAGTAGTTTCCAGATCATCGAGACGCACTTGCACACCGGCCGGAAGCGAGCTATCGTCACAACATTTGGAAATCCAGCGTCCTCGCTCTTCTGCGTCCTCGTCTTGAGCGGCATACTTGAACTCAAAAAAATCGACCGGACTTAATTCCCAATCCACCACCTCTTCGTCTATTTGTTCGGGCAAAGAAAATGCCTTGCGCGAAAGTATTTTTGTTTTTTTATTGTATTGGTACTGAATTTTTTGAAGTAGAGGCAGCGGCTGCCCATCCAAACCTCCGGATACGGCCACACAGGTCAACGTCAAAGACGCGGCATCGCCCTTAAAGGAAACCACCGGTGAGAGATCCACAGCATTTCTAAGATCGCGTCCCATCCAATTAAAAAAAGTCCTTTGCTTCTGATGTTCTTCGGATAATCGCTCACCGCGCGCCCATGATTCAAAACCCGCTCGAAGCATCCCTTGGAGCACCAACGCCGTGATAGAAAAAATAGTCACGGCAATCAAAGCTTCCATTAAGGTGAACCCGGCTCTTTTTTTCATGAGGCATCTGATGACAAATAAAACGTATGGATCGCAGTCCGCTTTTTTTGTCCTGATGGATCTGTGGCCTGTATTCGCAGCTTGGCCATATCGGGCGTACTTTTTTCGGTGCTGACGCGAAGAAGAACATCCTCATTGGGGCGCACCTCTTTATGGACGGATGAGGGAGCGGTCCCGCCACGCTCGTAATTGAAAAGCTCAGTTTGAATTTGCAAAGCCGCTCGAAACAGCTCCCAAGATTCCGCCGATCGGCTTCGCGTTTGCGAAAACGCAGAAAAGGTCAGGACCAAACCACCCGCTATCAGCGCTACTGTCATCACGGCTTCTAAGATCAAAAAACCTTTGAGGTTGCGGATCATCATTTACTGACTTCCCGGATCGTGATGTTCGATCCGCCGGGGGCTACGGATATTTCGAATACACCTTCCTCGCCTCTGACGCGCCACTTTGCTTTGTCGCAATTACCGTCCGGCAAACAAATCCAATGAGCGGGCTCTCCCGACAATTGATGCTCCTCGGGGATCCGATGAATTTTGCCCTCCAAACCGTCGGAAGGCTCCCAAGCTCGTTCGGTAGCGCCGCTTTTATGTTCCTTCATATTGTGGATGCCGTAAGTGCCTTTGGAATAGTCAAAGCGGATCGAAACAGGGTTTTGGCTCATCACCGCTTTTTCGCGAACCGTTTGAGCTATTTTGTATACTTGACGGGCCGCATCTTGCAAAACCAGATAACGATAGGTGCGGTGAAGCTGCGGAAGGGCCCATGCCACAAGCAAAGAGAATATAAGGATGACAAGTGTCAGTTCGATGAGCGAAAAACCGGACTTAGGAGATTTCCCAGTTGGCAATATCGTCTTCCCCGCCTTCTTCACCATCCGGCCCATAGGACAATAAATCATAGGCTTTGCCCCCGCGCTTTCCGGGAAAACGATACACATATTCATTGCCCCACGGATCCAGGGGTTTCTTTTTTAAATAGGGGCCCTTCCAGCGTCTGGCCACTTTGGCGTTGGACGGACTGGTCAAAAGAGCTTCAAGCCCTTCATCGGTCTTGGGCAAAGTCCCTGTATCCACTTCGTACAGATCCAGGGCCGAAGCCAAATTGGCTTCAATATCCGCGCGTGCAGCCGCCTCTCTCGCCTGCTCGCCACGGCCCAAAAGACGCGGCACCACCATGGCAGCCAGAACACTGATGACCACAACCACAAGCATCATCTCTATCAGCGTAAAACCTTGTTGATTACATTTTAATTTTTGCATTTTCCGGTCCGCCTCAACGCGTCAATGAACTCATTTCAAAAATAGGCAATAAAATAGCTATCACCAAAAATCCAAAGACCAATCCCAATGATAGTATCAGAACCGGCTCCATGATAGAGAGAAGAATTTTTGTGGTTTCGTCGGCATCGCGGTCATAAGTCTCGGATATTTTGATCAGCGATTTATCCAAGCGTCCGGCTTCCTCTCCGACAGCGATCATCTGTATCACATCTTCCGGTATCACGCGGCAATCTGAAAGGGCCGCAGAAACTTGAGAGCCGTTTCTTACTTTTTCAATGCTCCGTGCGAGATCCTCTTTGAGCGTCGGATGCGACACTGTCTCCGAAGCGGCAGCCAAAGCATCCAAAATGGTTACACCGCTTTGAATCAAAGTCGCCAATGTGTACACAAATCTCGCAATCTCGTTTTTTTGAAATAAACGGCCTATCAGCGGAATATTCCATTTGAATAGCTCCGTTTGGCGTTTCCCCGAAGGGGTTTGATACCAGCGATTCCCTAGAACAGCGCCCACTCCCAGCAACAAAATCGTCCAAACCAGATGATCGGTGAAGGCTTGACTTAAAAAAATGACCACCCGCGTCGGCCACGGAAGCGCCTGGCCCAGATCTTCAAAGATACCCACAAGTTTGGGCACCACAAAAACCATCATCACGCAAAAAGTCGCCAAGCCGGCCATCAACATAAAAGCCGGATAAGCAAGCGCCGTTTGCATCTGACCTTGCACGCGAACATGCCGGTCCCAATAAACCGACAAACGTCTGAGCGAGTGATCCAAAGCGCCCGATATCTCACCCGCTTTGATCACGATGGAATAAAGCCTGGGGAAAATCCTTGGCTGAGCCTTGAGAGCATCCGAAAAACTATCCCCCGATGTGCAGGAGAGACGTATCTCGGAGATCGCTTTTCTGAGTGTTTCGGATTTGGCTTGTTTCTCACGGATCTCAAGCGCTCGGACAAGCGGGATGCCGGACTCGACAAGGTCCGCCATCTGCCGCGTAAAAAGAGCGAGTTCTTTAGAAGAAACCTTTGATTTAGGATCTCGGTACGCAGTCTGAGAAACCTTTTCATTGTCTTCTTCCAGGGATATCACAAAAAGACCAAGGTTTGCGATCTGTTTAAGCGCTTGCTGAGTATTGGACGCTACCATCACACCGGTTGTTTTTTGTTGTGGTGTTTTTCTGGCTTCGTAGCGGTAGCGAGGCATTTTATACGAGGATATCGTCTTCGCGTGTCACGCGCAACACTTCCTGAGGAGTGGTCCAGCCCAATCGGATCTTATCCCAACCATCTTGTCGCAGCGTTCTCATATGATTTTGCTTCACAGCACACAACCGGATCTCATCCGCAGAAGCACGCTTTAAGATCAGCTCTTTAATGGCGGAATTCACGAGAAGAATTTCGTAAATACCCGTACGACCTTGATAGCCGGTTTGGCGGCAAGCATCGCATCCGAACCCCTGAGCGTATTGATCAAAATTCGCCGCGACGCCCTCTTGCATAAATTCACTTGAGATCTTCTTGGTCAAGGACACCGACTGCCGGCATTTTTCACACACCTTTCGGACAAGACGCTGCGCCATAAAAGCCTGTACGGACGATGCGATCAAAAAAGGATCTATGCCCATTTGCATGAGCCGAGTCACCCCGGTGGCGGCATCATTGGTGTGAAGTGTTGAAAAAACCAAATGCCCCGTGAGCGCCACACGGATCGTGGTATCGGCTGTTTCGGCATCACGCACCTCTCCCACCATGATCACATCCGGGTCATGCCGCAGCATGGAACGAAGGGCTTGAGAAAATGTTAAATTGATACGCGGGTGCACTTGGACCTGCGTGATTCCTTTGAGACGATATTCAATCGGGTCTTCAATCGTGAGTATTTTTTTATCCGGAGTATTGATGCGGCTAAGGCAGCTGTAAAGGGTGGTTGTTTTGCCGCTGCCGGTTGGCCCTGTCACAAATAAAACACCGTTGGCACACGAAGTGATCGCTTGGAGCCTGGCCAGATCATCCTTTTGCATTCCCAGATTTTCCATACCCAGCATCACGTTGGTCGACAGAAGACGGATTGCGATACTTTCGCCATACGGTGTGGGCAGTATCGAAATACGCAGGTCAATTTCATTACCCTCGATATTGACACGGATGCGGCCATCCTGCGGTTGACGAGTCTCCGATATATCCAAATTGGCCATCACTTTGACACGGGACAAAACCGCTCCATGAAAACGTTTGAGCGAAGCCGGCACCCTTGTCTCCGTGAGTATGCCATCCACACGATAACGCACCGAGACATTATTCTCAAAAGGCTCGATATGAATATCCGACGCACGCGCTCGATACGCTTCCAAAACAATCTGGTTCACGAACTGAACGATGGACGCCGCATCGTGTGAGGTCTCGTCAATAGCCTGCGTCTCTTGCGCTTGGACGCTACGCGAAGGGGCCGATGCCTGATCGGACATTTTTTCCATCGTGTCCGCCCCCACTCCATAATAATATTTGATCGCTTCGGACAATTCGTGGCGCGCCGCCAAGACAAATCGCACGGATTTATTTAAAATGATCTTGAGGTCGTCCAATGTGTGGATATCCATCGGACTGCTCGTCGCCACCACCAAACGATCGACATAAGCCTCAAGCGGGATCATTTGATAATGGGTGGCGAGTTTTGCCGAGATCTGAGCAATCACATCAGGCGAAATATTGCGGCCGCTTAATTTAATGTACTCGATGGCGGACTGTTCGGACAAAACACGATACAAAACTTCGTCCGTTAAAAAACCTTTTTTGGAAAGAATCTCGCCGAGGAGAAGGTGTTTGTGTTTTTTTTGCTCAGCCAGCGCAGACTCGAGCTGATCCTGCGTGATCAGCTTTTTTTCAACAAGAATTTGACCGAGTTTGAGCTGAATTTTGTTGAGTCGCATGCGTGAGCTCCAAGTCTAACACTCGCCCCAGTCAGCGTCAACGCTAAGCGGTACTTGTTACTGTCACCGTCACTTGTTTGGTGACACTTCCCCCTACCCCCGAGCAAGTTAAACCATAGGTTTTGGTAGCAGTGGGTCTTA